>WHTU01000049.1 GCA_009377575.1 Nitrososphaeraceae archaeon
CTACCACTGCAGCAAATACAGCAGCAGCGACTCTAAGACCTACAAACGCGTAGTATTAGTAGTAATAGTAGTACTAGTAGGGTAGCCTATACCCGCTGATTAGGATTTTATTCCTACCTTTTTTATCAAGCCTTTTTGATGATCTCACAAGTAAAGGGCTAACAGCTATACCCACTATGCGATGGTGGGAGGGACAGCAGCTCTCCCATTAATAGCGTCAGGTTCCGTTTCTCATGTTCCTGTCAAAAAAAGTGCGTCTGCATATAGCCTACTTTTCTCTGACTACCAGGCTGCTTACAATCCTCATGCGATTATTTCGCACCAGATGAAAATAGACCCTCAACTGGGGGGACTATTCCAGCGAAAGTGCTTATGAACTCGGGATGGTCAGATACCTCCCTCAAGCAAAATCCCTATAAGCAGTCCGGTTAAAACGGCTCTTATGAATAATGATTTGAACATTAGCTCGGCAGTGGATCTTTTTGCAGAAATACTCTCACAAGAAAATATTCTGCTCTCAGTGAACAGTGGAAGTGGAATCTGTGAAGCAAGGTTAGAAAAGGGTTTACCCTTTAGAATTCGAGAAAAGTGGGCAACCATTGGAGATGAAAGCGGACCATGGCACATACATCTCAACATGGAAGAGATAAAAGAAGCGAGGTTCGTAAAAGAAGCTCGATCTGACGGGAGACAGAGTTATAGCATAAGATTTTTTGATTCAAAAGGGAATCTTGCCATGCGGGCTAACTTTATTGGATTATATGGTTCAAACGGTAATTTGATAAAGGATAAAATTGATAGATATGATGAAATCTATAGAAAATTCGGAAGTAAGGATTCGCTCTTGCTCAAAGGTAACGATTAGGCACACACTTTGATACTGGAGACCTGGTTGAAGAATCCAGAGTAGTGTCAAACCAAAAGTTATGTGTGTTGAAGAGGGGCTAAAGCTCTTCTCCTCAGAACTGATACGGGAGGAAAAGCGTTTATTGACCGTTTATACTTCAATTTAAAAATCCTATGTTTACAATAGTCCATGTAAGACGATTAGATCAATTTGTGGCTGGTTATTGAGTATTTCAGATTTATCTATTACAAAACACCATAAAATTTTTATTCTGTGGCATTAGATGTTGTATTAATACTTGAAGTGAAAAGGAATTTGGAGATATCATGACTCAAATAGATCCCAGGGATAGTCAAGAGCCAGATTCCGGGACCAACAATACTGGGCAAGTGACACCTCATGAAAAAACCAAACCACTATCATCAAATGCGCCCCTACATAAGAGGATTTTAGTTGTCGATGACAATTCCGATATTGCCTTTACTTTAAGGATAGGATTAGAAGACAGCGATCCAACTATGCAAGTTCATAGTTTCGATAATCCCGTAACTGCGTTATTGGAATTTAAACCTGATTTTTACGACCTACTGCTCATAGACGTCAACATGCCGTTGATGGATGGATTTCAGTTGACTCAGAAATTATTGCAGAAAGACCTCAATGTCAGGGTCTGTTTCATGACTTCAGGAGAAATAAATGTGGACGCAGCAAGAGAAGTGCATCCACTAAAGAGCATAGGTTGTTTCATCAAGAAACCAATCTCTACAGAGCTACTGGTGAAACGCATCAGAGCAGAATTACAATAAAGCAGAAGCAGAATTGTGAACTCCCTCGCGAGATATTCACAGGTTACCCAGGGCTCTTCTGAGATGGTATATGCCCGAACTCTGATTCACGATAATTTAGATAGCGAAATATCTTCTAATTGCTTATTTTCCAATAGTTACCAGTGTACATAAACAATACAACTTCAAATTAATGTTCTTGTGTCTTTACTTACATGACGATTAGTAATGGATTTGGAGGACAGAATTCAAAGTGCACAAATCCCAGATAACACGGCAGGTAATTAATTGATGCAAAGATTCGATTGTCTGGTCATATAAATTGAAGTGGATAATTGGGATCTATATAGAACTTATGCGGACCATAACTAGTTTGTAGTCCTTTTTAGGTTATCATACGACCCGGGGTACTAACCGCTTGTAATACTGTACCAATGCTATAACCCATATATCTCAGTAGTATTATGCCTCCGTCATATGTACTATCTTTCTCTCCATCATTACGGATTGGAATTTGGTAGCTGACGTCGAAATGTGAAATCATCCTATACGTTTCATAACTACCATTGATCCCTCGGTAAGTAGTCGTTCAGTCCCTAACAAAGGATTCGTCTTAAAAGCTGGACCAGCCTGTGCGCCAGTTTCTATCATTCGTTGCGTCGAGTCAACATATGACGCTTGTACTATTTTTAAGAGCTGTTCCCACGAATTCTTTGTTTGACTGTTAAATTGTTCAGTATACTTGTTGAATTGGTCAAGTAGCGCCGCATTAAGCGATTCCTTAAGTTTCTTAAACTTTATTTCCTAATTTAGTTTTTTCTTGTAATGAATTCTGGAATAAGTATCATGATCCTACTTTTTCATATTATAAAATGGCTTTACCCTAGTCATCAATTATATTATACACATAATGTATATCAAATAACAAGTCCTTAAGAACATTTTTTGCTCCTTTTTACTAGTATCGATCTTCTTAATAGGAAAGAAATGCAGCTGGTAACAAAGCAATGACTTACGTTATTCCGAGCGGACCAGTAAGAATCTGAAAGTAAAAGAGATTTTCACATGGATTACACAGCCGTCCTATACCACACTATTATTAGTACGGAATTGACTGTGCCAAATCATAACAAATCAAGCAGCCACTTTTTCTGCCATCTTTTGTCGGATCTGTCTAATGATATCAATATATTTGCTGGGGCTATGATATATTTCGTGAGCGATTCCATGAAGTTCTTTAACTGAGATTCTCCCTTCGTGAGGTAGCCATTTTAGATCGAGCTTCTTCAATTCATTTTCTGAAATCATCTCGTCATACCTGTACGTATAGAGTTCCATATACTGTTCACTGTTCTTTTTTCTCAAAGCAGAAGACTCTTTTTTTAGTATTTCGTTTTCTATTTTCACTCTTTTGTTTTCATCGATAAGAAGCGGCTTGTTATTTTTGTAGTCAGCAAGATCATCTTTAGTAGCTTGGTATTGGGAGAGCAGCACTTCCGTCAAGTTCCTTATCAGTTTTACTCTATTTTGATAGCTTCTTAACCTCCTTTGTTCTTTTAAGATTTTGGATGGAAGCCTATCAACGGGCGTCTTTGATAGGTTTGCTATAGATGCGACCTTATGAACCATATCTACAAAATCTCCAGGAGGAAGTTCAGCCCTAAAGCAGTAAACATTGACTGCCTCAATGAAATCTTCTATCTGCGCATCCTCAGCTATCTCCCATTCGGCCATCTTGGTTCTTAATCTGAAAGAGGATGCAAAGTCGCCAAGACTCAGGCTGTTTCTTCTGAGATTAACTGCAACTTCCCGTAAAAGATCACTGATGATGGAGCTAACTGTTGCAGCTCCAATTTGATTTTTGCTTGCGATCTTCTCTCTCGTAAGACCATCAAGCCAATCTCTAATAACCTCTTTTCTTATTGTTGACGGAATTCTTGAACCCAATTTTAATAACTCCTAAAAGTTCATACGGCAAAGAGATATTTAGATTCTCGCGAATATGTGGACTAAATTGAGCACAAATAACACTTCGACCTGTATCCGACTGCTGAATGACTATAGACTGACGATTATTTGACGTTGCTCTGACTAGAATTTGACTGCGGTTCGACCAAATGGTTTTAGCAGACAGCTAAGTATGAAGTTAAATGAGACTGGTAGCTATACGCGTTTCTTTGAAAATGGTAGCTGGTATGACAAGCTGCCACTCGACGGCTACGGCTGCTGCGGCTGATCCAAGCAACAAAGTAGCTGCCGCAGCTGCTGCTGCTGCTGGAGGCGCAGCCGCCGCAGCGTCAGCGGAGTCAGGTATGGGTGTAGCTTTTGCAGTTCAAGCTGCAGGACCAGACGATAATACACGAGGATCAATTGGAGGTATAGCCACAGGAACAGGGATAGGTACTGGGACAGGTACTGGGACAGGTACTGGGACAGGTACTGGGACACATGCAACCTCACAGTCGGGTTCAGGAATCGGAGCAACTGCCCAAGAAGCTTTCAAACCATCGCCTATAATCCTTAGTTCCGAAACTGATATACGGGATAAAATTTTCGAGGTGGCATCAACTTTCACTGAACTCCAAGAAATTTATAATCAATATGGCAAGTTGCTCTCAGTACAACCCCAAAGGGAAGATCCAACAATCAGTAGGGCCGCTTCTACCCCTGTGGGCTCAGCTAACATTTTCTATGCATGGTACCCTCAAACAATCGAGAGAGAGAAGTTCAGCGTATTGATGCTTAAGTTTACAAACCGTGCTTCTCAGAAATCGGCAGATAAAATAGATTATGATATACTTATAACAGCAGATAACACCAAGGACCGCTTCAAAATCGGGAAGAGTGGAACCTCCTTAGCTGGGGTAGGAAATGATAGTGATTGAAGGGAATACGTTCCCCAAGTGCTCTGTGAACAACCCATCACACTTCAGCATCAACATCAATATTAGGCAATTGGATAATGCTCCTGTAAGCGAATCTTTAGCACCTATAAACTGAATGTTTACACATAGAATTAAGAGTATGTAATATGGAATTACATTACCTCGGAAACATGTTAAAATTCAACCGACAGTAATCTGTTCTAAATTTCACACGCCATCTAGATAAAATCCATATCGTTCGATTCAATAACACTTGTGAGGTAATTTTCTGTTGATCTGTTACATAAATCATATTCCATGGCTTGTAGTTGAAGTCAGATATAAGCACTTTCCAATGTGAACTTTGCTGGATATACAGATATCTGTAGAGCTGGGCGCTAAAACAGCTTTTTGAGAAACTCGTATTAAAGATTAAATTCCACCCATAGAGCGGCATGATCTGATGCAGCATCTTTTGGAGTTTTGATTTCTGGAAAATGAGGGAATAGATCCCCATTTTTTCCTCCCCAAACACCGCGGCGATCAATTCCGCAGTTCTGTACTCGAGTAACAACTTTTGGTGACATGAGGATGTAATCAAGCTTACCATCTTTAGTTCCGTTTCCATGCGTACCTTCGCGCCCATCACCCACAAACTTGGGATGTGACATTACATCAACGAGGTCTGAATTGTTACCAAGAAGCGGCTTCAAGGGATCACGTTTCGGTGTGTCATTGAAATCACCAGCAATCACAATATATTCAAATCCCTCTTTGAGCCTCTCTTCGTAAATTTCTCTAACTCGTTGGGCTTGCCGTTTGCGCCTTATATCATTGTCATTTTGTAGACCATAACCTTTACTCTTAAAATGGTTGACAAGCACAAGTAAAATATTCTTTGATGGTGTGATTATCTTGTATTCGGGACAATCCCGGCTGAAGATCCGACCCTCTGCATCTATGTCATCTACATGGCTAACAATGGATTGAATTTCAAAGGGTTGCCTAGTCATTATCCCAACATCTATTCCACGGTCATCATTACCATCTATGAGCATCACGTGGCCATACTTCAATCCTCCTACTTTAGGAATAACTGACTCATTGAAGCGATTTGCAGCGATCCGGTTTTCCACCTCTATAATACAAAAGACATCACCATTGACTTCACGAATCACACGTGCAGTATTTTCGATAGCCGCCTCCTTTATGATCTCACGTTTAAGCTCAAACCAGCCTATCCAATCATCACGTCCGTTCACGGCAATCTCTACCGGGGCATTTCGCGGCTTCTTGGTCAGTTTTCCCCGGATCTCATTTAGACGGATATGGAAGCTATGACCGGATGTAATTAACCCCTTGTGCCGCTTTTGCATTATTTCCAACATCTTCTTCTTGTCAGCCATCGAATATTGTGGCTTTTCGCTTAAATTCGTGAGAACAGCAAAGTCTTGGAGTACTAGTTCTCCTTCCTTCCAATCTGAGAGATTCATTATGGAGGCACGTTCGAACATATTTTCAACATTAAACGTAGCCAATCGCATAATATTCAGCAAATATCATATATTGAGTACATATTTAAGTATTAAATAGATATTGCGATTTAAATTCTGGACCTTGGTCCTTTCTGTATGTTCTGTGTTAGAAATATTCGAAATGCCATGATCTAATGTTCATTCTCGAAATTGTTTCAAGTAGTAAACCGTCAATAAAAAACCGCAGCGCAAAGCCCTTCCTAAAATGGAAAACTGATAACTGATAAATGCAGGTTTTGCAATGTTACGAGAGATACGTTTAAAGGTTCTTAAATCATTATACCATAATCGCTTCCCTCCAAAACGTGAGGGAGGATAAAACCAAAATCAGTCAGAGTGTATTGCGTCTACCGAAGAAAGTCACAAGCTATACATCAGACGGAAAGCCGATAGAGAATTGACCTATAATATACACCGATGAGTGTTGAACTTTACGATACGCCTGAAATGCATTGACCAAGCTATAAACTATTCATCCCAATGGAGAAACAAGTTATGGACTTACGTAATTATGTGGACTTACATGACAAATGGATCAGTATCTGCATTGAAATGGTGGTAATCTTACAAGCCGCTTTGTTCCTCACATAGGATAGGAGAATCTAGTTTGTGCAATATATATTTCAGTAGTAAAAACATCGATAGCTCTTTACTAACAATTAGGAATTACTGAAAAGAAGACTACAAATTCTTGGGAATTGGTTGAGAGCAACTTACTACTACGGCTGTTATAACAGCGCCAAAATCTATATAACCTCAGGCACGCCAAGTCATGGAGGAACATTCCATTGTGGCCACTAATTTTTTTAGCACTCATTTGCAGTTTCTTTTTTTTGGCTCCAGTAGGTTCTGTGCATATCAGATTACCAAAATAAAATGCTGCCACGTAATTGGGAGTTGCGTTAGTGATCAGAAGATAAGGTATAGGGAATTAGTACCTTCTACTAGAGATTTTTTCAAATATTTAAATAGTCATATCTTTATTTAGTAAATTTATACCTAGAGTTAATTTTTCTGTAGAAGACTTTGTCTATGGTGCTACCGATGGAGCCGTGACGACGTTTGCGATTGTTGCAGGAGTTTTTGGTGCTTCTCTGGCACCTTCTATTATTTTGATTTTGGGATTTGCTAATCTTCTTGCAGATGGTTTTTCTATGTCAATAGGAAACTATCTTAGTACCAAAACGCAGAGAGAGTACATACAAAATCAGCGAAAAAGAGAAGAATGGGAGATCGACAATCTAGTAGAACAAGAGAAGGATGAGATAAGAGATATCTACAGGGAGAAGGGGTTCAAGGACGAACTATTAGACGAAATAGTGAGGGTTATCACTTCTAGGAGAAAAGTATGGATTGATACAATGATGAAAGAAGAGTTAGGCTTAATTGAAGACAAGAGGAAACCTAGAGATACTGCAATAACGACTTTCGTTGCATTCAATATTATTGGATTGATCCCTTTGGTACCCTTCATGTTTATTCAGATATTTGGGACGGGCTTAATTTCAACAACATCTACCGGATTTTTATATTCAGTAATATTCACTGCTATCTCATTTTTCTTAATTGGGATCATAAGAGGAAAGGTTGTGGGAAAAGGGTTGATTAGAACTGGCTTAAGCACGATGGGAGTTGGAGGAATTGCTGCTCTTGTGGCGTATATGGTTGGTTATGTGTTAGGTGAAGTCATTAATCAATAGGGATTTGCTTAGAGTACAATATCACTTTTATTGGTCACTGTCAACTGTATGCGCATGGATATGGTCTCTTGATGTTCTTCAAGAGAGTAATCGCCAATGACCTGACCCACCACCACCGTATTGTCAATTGTTATTATGGATGATATTCTATAAAAAAATACAATGTATATGGTAATGGTAGTTTTTCACAATTAATAGTTAATTTTCTTTTGAATCTGATATGGGTAATGTGTTCATAATCACGCTAGATGAAATAATGCTGTTTGCTGATGATACTATTTCATTAATGATATCTTTAGCATTCTGTCCTCTTTTTAGTAGTCTTGATCCTTGACCTGCAAGAAGAGGATAGGGATCAGCCAAATTTTGTTTTCTTGACTCAGAATAAATATCATCTGCTGATATCCCTTGGAGAGGCCATGTCAGAGGTTTGGTACCTGATTCTAGATATTTCTCAACAAAGTGATTGCGGATTGAACGTGCAGGACGTCCTGTGAATAAGTGAGTGATTAGAGTATCTACTTCTGTTGACCTCACAATCAGGTTTCTTTAGCGGAGGAATCCTAATAAGTTCAGATCGATCTTTTAGTTTCAAATGGATATTCTGTCCTTCCTTGCATACGCCTCTCTTGCTACGTTTATGGCCCCCTTTCTGAGTAGCATAGCTCTATATACTACTTGTTGTGACAAATCAACAGCAACTTTTCTGGGATTTACAATTTCCAAATCTTGAATAGATCCTGTCTGCATCAAGGCCTCTACCAGAACCTGTCTTATGTTTTTGGTTATCTTATATCTAATTAGTTCGAACGCTTCTTTTTCTGTCCTTCCCTGGTATTCTACAAACGATCCTATAACACCACCTGCGTTAGCGAGAAAGTCAGGTATAATCAAGATCCCGTTCTTAATTAGGTACTCATCGGCACTGGGGAGCGTTGGAATATTTGCAGCCTCTACTATGATCTTTACACCATGTTCACGTAGTTTCGGCGCAGTTTTGTCATTTATAACTCCTCCCAAAGCTGCTGGAATGAATATATCAGCATCCACATCAAATATTTCGTCTTTATCCCTAATATCGTATTGATGTGCACGCGCAGTGTTGTTATTAGAATTGGAAGAGCGATGCTCAGAGGTGGAAGACGAGGAAATGTGGTGGTCTCTAGACAATTCGGACAGTTTTGTCTTTCCTTTCATATCTGTCATTAATCTTGGAATATTTAGCCCATTCCTGTCATAAATGAAAGCAGAGACATCGCTAACTCCGACGACTTTAATTCTTGGTAAATCATCCAGGAATTTTGCAGTAAAAGATCCAACATTCCCAAAACCTTGTATTGTTACGGTCCTTTCGCGTCCTCCCTCTGACCCGTCACCCAACTCTTTAAGTGTAGATTGTACACGAGTCAAGTTTGATGATGGTAGTCTATCTAGCACCTCCAAAGACGCCTCTAATGCCACGCTTACCCCATAACCAGTAGTACCTAATTCATGTGGAATTCCACCCAGCTCTAATGGCTTGCCAGTACAAGCGCGCATATCTCCTATCTCATGTGCGAATACCGCCATCTCTAGCTCAGTGGTTCCGACATCGGTGGCAGCGATATACTGAGATGGACAGTACGGCTTGATCATTTTTGCAAAAGATCTCATCCAGGATACTCTATCCACTGCATTTGGATTAGCAACTATTCCGCCTTTTGCACCGCCAAAAGGTAGCCCAGCTGCAGCACACTTCCACGTCATGGTTCTTGCCAATCTAAACACTTCTAGAGGGCTTACACTTTCTGCAAATCTTATTCCTCCTTTACCTGGGCCTGTGGATGTATTGTCAATTACTAGGATGCCCTTCATACCAGTATCAGGATCGTAAACCTGCAGTACTTTTTCAGGTCCCCACTCATCCATCTCTTCCCATGTAGAAGAAGATGAGGAGAAAGATGAGCTTTCACCCTGAGTAGGGGACGATGAGTCAGATTTCAATTTTTTCGTCCGATCTTACTTGCTAATCCTCTCGTTAATTATTCTTGTGGATTCAATGTTTTTATGCTTTGGTCACGCCCAAAGTCTATCGCAATTAATTCTTTACGATCTCAGCCACTAGATCAGTTAAGCGATCTGTGTCAAATGGTTTTTGTGTGTATCTGGATATGTAATTACCGTTTTCTAAATCTCTTATGAGCACATCATCTACATTATATGCTGAATTGAGAATAATTTTGGTTTCGTTGCATTCTTTTATCTTACGGGTAACATAGTCTCCCAACATGCCCCCCAATTTATAATCCAACAGTACCAAAGATATTTTGTTACCTCGGGTTGTTTCTTTTATGTACTTATCAATACACTCTTCGCCAGAATCTACCATTATTAAATTATATCTTGACTCGAAGACTAGCCCGAACAATAAAAGCATATCGGGGTTATCGTCACATATCATCATTGTTTTCTTTTTTCTTTCAAAGTTACTGTGATTATATTCTAATTTCTGAATATTATCCATCTCACTTATTCTCTTCGCACTTCACATTTTTTCCGTGTTCCAGACTTCATATGTGCACACACAGTTATATATGATTCTATATATGGTCACATATGATCCCAATATTATAGTCGTCAATGTTGATGAGTATTACATGTAAGTTGCTGTATGCTGTGTCATTTCACTCATGTAGAAATTCTACAATAAACCTTTGCTGACCCATTTACTTTGGTAGGCGATGTTAAACATGAAATGGATAAGCCTAAAATTGATATCATCATAACACGTCTCACCAGATCAGACATATCAAGCTCATTAAGTTCCATATATAAGCTCAGATATCTATAATTATGATATGGTTGACCCGCCAAAAAAGAAGAATTACAAGAAACCATCGAAAATATGGGAAGGTGATATGATAAGACTGAAAAAGATGTAATAACACCTCAGCAAAAACATTGAAAATATTCTGACATGTAAACGACGATCCCGTATTGATATGTAAGGTTGGGGTTCCACTATCAAATTAGATCCAGATGCTTATTGGGATGTAGAAGATACAAACATAGAATGCAAAGAATGTGGCTCAGGTATATCATAGCCGCGATCTGATTCAATAAACGGGATAAAGCGTTATTTTGGAATTGAAAACCTACCGATAATAATGAATTCCAGAAATACGTCAGAAAACGCAAATTTACATTAGAAAGATAGACTAACGCAATATCAATTCACTGAATCTGGCCAACAGAGAGTATCCAATATTGTAAAGGACTTTATATGAAACTACACTAGTAGTAATTATATAAATTTGTATATACGATGCAGATCATGCGATCGAGAGTTTAATAACCTAGTTGATGGAGTAGAGTACTCGAGTACTGGAATTGGCGTCTTAGCGTACTGTTCTGATGGCTGTTATAAAGATTATCTTAATGCGCCAGAAAAAAACATAACCTCACAAAAGTCAAACTGACTATAGAATATATATGGATCGATCCTAGTTCCTGACTGACTGACAGAGATCTAGACATTTATCTTTAATCATGACACCTAAACTGCGCCCTATGAACATCAGGATCACACAACTGTGTGTTCTCATAATCCGATAAAATACCTCTGAGAATTTGGCTGCAGCTGCTGCCTAGAACTACCTTTCTTTCTCAATCGTCGCGTGATTATCTTATCTTCTAACTAGCTAATAATATTATTCCGATATATCAATACTACTTGGAAGATATTATCGAGTATCATGGGCCACGTGTTTTACTACTTATTGCATCATATGCAACCCCACACCATACTGCAAGACAGTAGTCAGATAACCAGGGTCATTTAGTAAGGATTTAGGTAGTTACATTTGATTATACTTCGACAGTATTCCTTCCTTTTATATACATGTGTGCCGCAGATGTTACTGATAAATGGCTATACTTAGAATTTACAAGCAAAAATCGGTAGACATCGATCTTTCCATACTGGTGGAGGCAATTAGTGAATCAGGTCTGGAAGAGAGTTTACAAAAATTTTATGATAAACCTCTAGAGAAGGAGACCAAGAGTATAGTGGCAGGGCCTAGTTTTCTGCAATTCCTACGTAATCTATTTCGAGTACAGATTGCTGGCGGAGACATTATACAGTTTGAACATAAGAGCAACAGTAAATACTATATGCTTTCTGCAACTGGAACATGGGACGAAATAATAAAACTAAGCTAATAACAAGAAGAGAGTAAATGAATATGCATATTTTAATGCGCTATAATTTATCTATGCTATTATTTTGCAATTTACCCGACGGCACATTCTTTCTATCTCAGA
This sequence comes from Nitrososphaeraceae archaeon, assembly GCA_009377575.1. Classification (GTDB taxonomy): domain Archaea; phylum Thermoproteota; class Nitrososphaeria; order Nitrososphaerales; family Nitrososphaeraceae; genus TH5896. The sequence continues at coordinate 12,034 of WHTU01000049.1, forward strand.
AGTATTGTAATTCAAAGAGCATTAAGATACAAAACATCTCTTACCGATACACGCACTCAATAGATCAGTAATGTTCATAATGGAAGGAGGGAGCTTCTATAGATCCAGTATAAGGAGCTTATAAAATTGCAAAATAAGCTATGGCAGCCTCTTTAATAGTAACGGAGGTAAATTAGTAGATATGACTGAGTTCGGAAAACCACAACCATGCCGCAATAAGTGCGGTGCTTGGATCTATTTTGATAGTAATTCCAAGCCATCTCATCCTTCACCGGACAAATGGATCCCTTTAGAGTACTCGGAAGATACAGGTTTAAAGACAGGTCGAGTGCATCAGTGCCCGAATTGGTCAGAATTTCAGCGGTCTAATGACGTCGACCAGCAGCAGGGACAAGCACTTACAACACCAGCAACTACTGAGACAACAAGATCGGCCATTACAGAAGCACTTTCTCGGTACGATATAGCACTATCAATAGCACAAGCAGCACCGTCCGTATCGGATAAACAGGATCTCATTCTAGCCATGCTGGCTGATTTATTGAACAATATTGGGAAACTAGTTGGTATATTATCAGAGCAGCAAGAACAAAGGAGAATCCAGTTTAGTAAACTCTTTGAGTCATTAGATAAACTGATAGAGCTAAATAGGAGGGAAAAAGAGTAATGACTGTTACATATCTAAATATCTCGCTTTATTCCATTTATCATCAATCCAGAATACCCGCCAATTCTACATTGACATATCGACTTTAATCCATTTTTGGTATCATGACTTCCAATACAAACAAACGTTCGAAAAGAATATTACGAGTTTCATTGCGATCAGACATCCTCATCGAATATAATTGACCATATTAACTACTTTAGTTAATCTATCTATAAAAATAGAATAAGTAATTTGCTAGGAAAAGGAAGAAGCCTCTAATACTGGTCTTTGTTAGATTACCTTACTGTATAGAAACAATCTAGTATGATATTGTTTATTGACATACTTATTTATATATATAATACCATATCAATGGTTGCATTTAATTTACGATAACGAAAAAGAACATCCTTTTGAAGAATGGTTAATGTGTAAACTCAGAGATAAACTAAAATAAGCGAACGTGATTATTCAGCATTCTCATAAACATCTCCTATTGTATAGGGATACCATTGAAGAAAGCAATTGCGCCGTAGAAGAAGAAGTTTGTTTATTAGCCGAAACCCATGTTATTATTTTACTTTATGCTTATGGTGGGTTTATTCCTTCTGAATTTCAACGTGTAAGGATTCACACATTAGATAAATTTGCTAAATTGATTATAAAGAAAGATCGAAAGGACTTGCTTCTCCAATGCCTTGAGAATCTGGGCTAGCAACGTTAATCAGAGTTTTAGTTAAACTTAATTTTTTAGTAATTGAATTAGAACTTGGATTAAGCGGATCGTGGATTGCAGCTATGTTAGCTTACAATCCTAATTTGGTCTCCATTATCAAAGTAACTATATGTGTTTTACTGAGTAATTCTAAACGTGTCGGTTTGTGATAGAGTAGTCGAACTCAGACACATATAGAAGCAATCTAATCCAATCTCGCTGCAAGACAATTTTTTCTCACAAGTTACCTATGGCATTTATGAATATTAAATCATTTTCGTGCGCTAGAAGCGTAGTTTAATTTGTATTTCCTCCGTTGCGTCTACTTCAAAATGTTGACCTCAATTTATATGAATTATTACTGGCTCTGTGTAGCCTGCATTCTTCGGGTTAGTTGATACATACTATCATGACATTGACACTCGCAAATCCTTGTTATTCTTGAATTGTTGACATTTTCTAATATTTCGCCTTCGCATAAGCCATGTTCATTCTGCACACACTTTACCGATTTGAATCCAACCAACTAGACTCTTTAGCTCTTTATTCTATATATATAGGTCGAAAAGATATTAAAGTGTAGCAAAGGAACACAGACAAATCCATACAAACCAGGAAATCAAGTGAGATCCAAGTAGATATTGACCTGATAAGCCCATGAATGCTATATTGGAATCGATACATTTTTCTGGTAATCTGATAGTAGAACTTGGGCAAAGGTGAGAGAAAAGATTGATATTACGAGTTCCTGTATTAAATGAAGAATGGCAAAATGTACAAAATGCGCATCCGACATTAAGTCAAATGGCTATGATATCGAAGAATTAAGTCTCCCTAAAGCTACGTGTTACTTGGTTTCCTGTAAGCAGTGTAAGACCATTCTTGGAATTGTTCAAGAAAAATAGCTGCCTGCTCCCGTGAGAACGCTTTCCTATACATTATCAATCACGAGAAAATATTGTTAGAGGTAGTTATGTTCTTCAATAGGATCTTGGAATCTTATACAAATAGGTGCATTAATGACATAACAAATGAAACTCAATCGTCATCCCATAATGTTCTTTGATCAATGGTTTTGAATTAACTGCTAACTGGCATTCCATTCTTGTCAAGCAATCAGGGCTTCAATCTCTACTACAACTCTGAAAGGTTCATCGATCCTTCCGTATCATGATGTATTCTTTCTTCAGCACTTTGTTTCTATGGAAGCGGAATGACCCAATTCAACACCACCCTCTACAATCTTGTACTTCTAGTCACCTTTGCCTTTAGATTTTAAGTTAGCAGAAGGCTATTAGTGCAAGATACGTTACCACCAGTTAGAGGGGTACCTATAAACTCACATATAGATTATACTCTCAATCAGTTATTTTGTTTGTATGATTCAAGACATTCGAAATGCACTTTGAGTATTCCTTTGTTGATCTTCCCACTTACAACTTCTGACCAATTACCATTTTGAGTTGTTTCCGAAATCACCTCTATTTTTATCACAATACTGATAGTATGCCATTCCCCATGGCTATACGTTTAATACCTGAACATAAGCCCTGGTTAATCTTCTATAAGGCCTCAACAATCCGCGGCATATACTCTTTTACGATGACCCATATTGCTTCTTTAAACGCCTCTTTAACGGTTACTGTCTCTTTGGTATATCCAAGAGGCGTCAACGTCGATTCTCACTGTTAAACAGAATACAGAAATCCATCGAATCGTCTTCAACAAACTTAAATGAGTTTCCTTGAATATTGGTGCCCATTAGATTAGCGGTGTCATTGACCGTTGATGTAGTCCCATTTCTATATGGAACACTTATGACTACTAAACCATCAGGGTAGTCAATCGTCGTTGTGCCATTAGGATCCATTATAGGAAACGTTGTTTTGTCATATGTTGGAATTCCGATTGTTGATGCAAATGAGTTAAAGACCAAACCTGATACCGCAGTTGCCATCACAATGATAATGACAGATGCTAATACAATTATGTTCTGCTGAGGAGTCATTTCTTAGATTTCTGGCTCATTAAACCTATCCAAGTATATTTTCCCTCCATCTGTGTATACCGTATGCTTATCGCCTTTCTCATCCTCCCCCTCAAGCCGATCATTGCTAATCATGCCTTTATTCATCTCCTTCTGGTTCTTCTGTCGGTGGTCCATGCGGATTTGGAGGATTACCAGGACAGCCTAGAGCTGCACAATGAACGACCTCATCATTCGGTGGATCTTCCGTTCCTGGCGCTAGTTCAGAATGGGGTTGAGTTGTGTTGCTGTTAACGGGTAGTTCAGGAATTACTGTTCGGGATTCGGCAGTCTGATTATCTGCACCTTCTTTAGAACTAGCCACTGTCAAGTGCTGCTGAAATATGACCAGAGTAAGAATTATTACCATAATAGAATAGTCGATAACCCGGTTAGTCATTTGTCTCTATCCATTTGTGCCACATTATAGAAAAGTGTATCGCGGGCGCCAATTTTTTATGACTTTATTGTGTCGTGAACATTATTCCGACTTTCGTAGGTTCCTGAACCTCAGCGTGAAATCGCTAGTGATATGGTACTATCAGAGTTTTTTACACAAAAAAACACACTCGTAGACGCCACAATTTGTACCCAGCATTCTGACAATCTTGAGCTAGTTTCTAACACATGTATGGCACAAGACGTGTATTCAAGACTTACATTCAAGCTAAGTACTATCATTCTCTCACAATAATGAAAATTCTCACTTACAGTGGTGGAATACTGCGAGAAAAAGATAGATTGGCAGAGGCAGCAGAAAGTGATTAACGAATAGGTTCCTAGTTGGAACTGCTACTCGTTTTGATGATCAGGCGGTGAGCATTGAAACCGGAGTCTATCTGAAAATGTTCCCATTATATTGCATTGTTACTGTTGTGGGCCCGCGAGACACGAAATACAGGGTAACGCTCCAGCAGTGCTCAGTAGCAGGTTGAGCGTGAACTGGATCTTACCGATTATCTGGGTTCACATATGCAGCATCTCATAGATATCTCTCCCTGGCAACATTGGCAGTCATTAGTTCCTCCTATCTAGATAGATCCTAAGAATAGAAATAGAAACTACGCGTTATAGCTAGCAGGGATCAGACGGATTGACAGTTAATACTCCGTCTTTTTTATTTCAAATTCTGTTTTCAGTTTATTAAAGATCTCTTGTTGTGCCCCTGGCATTATTATTAAATGTCTTTGTATGGATTGAATAACACAGTCGATTGCTTCTTTATCTGCAATTTCGAAATTAAGTCTACCTTGATCCGTCTCGATTATCTTTATACGTTTACAATCAGGATCATTACAAATTTGTTTTGCAGTGTGTGCAATACGATTCGCCCATTCGTTGAATAGTGTAGGATCTTCTGATCCTTCTAAGTCTTTAAGCATTTTTTGTATGTCGTCAATACTTTTGGCATCAATTCTGAAACCCAGTGTATATATCGCTAATTTTATATTTTGGAGGTTTATAAAGAGTTGCTAAAACAAGGTTTCTTCTACTTGTTGAATTTACAAATATTTGTACAGGTAAGAATTATAGGCTTTGGGGTTTTACTGCTTTCAAGTTGGGACGTGAGAAATGAATCATTGAGTTCACTTAGTCGTTCTACCTTCCTGCAGGCAAAGGGCGAAAAAGTGAGTGGGCGACTGTGATACAAAATGCTTTGACTAATTACACCCTAATAACCCTCGAGTTTCAGAATAGAGTCAATTCAGAATTTTGTGTTTTTGGACCTAAGTTGATCACCCAAATAGGATAAATGACCTATGTATTTTGTTGAAAATCCCTCTCCGTAATCTTCTGGCTAAGCCAGTTCTATGTTTACAATACTCTGAATTGTATAGTAACTATTCATAATATTCCGCCTACATAGAATAGATCTACAACTATAGTCTTAGTCGTGGTTTAACATTTTTCAAATATAATGCGATGTTGGCTTCGGATCCGAATCAAATAGCAACCACCACTGGAGTATCAGCAAACTCACGAAGTGATTTAAATCATTAAATTCAGTCAATCGATCTAGATTGCAGATTCTCCACGCATGTTAGTGGATAAATCTACTACAATGGGTACGTCTGTGATAAATAATTTTCCGCCTAAAGTATCACCAAATCTTTCGACTAGTCTGTTGATCAAAGTTTCAACCTGATCGTCCTTAATTATAACTTCAACCTTGGTCCTCGGGATAAATTCGGGGGTATATTGGGTGGTACCTCTTCCAACAGCAACTGCTTCTGCCTTCGTTATTCCTCTCCCTGCAACTTTGTAATGAGTCATTCCACCTGTGTTAGCACTTTTTAGTATCTCGCTGACATCATTCAATTTTCTATGTGGGATTATTATTTCCATTTTTTTCATGCAGAATCAATCCTCAATTTTACAATTAATCATAATAGCTTAAAAAGATAATGAGTGCGATATCTTGATCTGTCGTGCTTTTACCACCTCTAGCAGAATTAAAACCTCTCGGTAAATCTGGCGCAATATCATCATAATGTTGAGGTTCAGCAGAATAGTGTTGTCCGATTTTGCATGATTCAGGGTGCCATAGCCAACCATTGTTGTGTCCAGCTATTTGGCCCTAACTGGTTTCACGATACTCTCTTCAGAAGCATTAAAGTGTACTTGCCTCAATTCTGCCGGTATAGACCTTGAGCTTAAACATCATTTGTAGACAATTACCGTTTAACCAGTCATGTCGCCCGTTGCAGCACTGACAATATTATACCGATTGCTATAAAACTATAACTCGACGAGAAAACCATATGAACATAAATGTATCTACTAGTACAAATTATCTCGTTTTATAGTAATATCAATCGTCTTAGTATGTGATTCATTGACTAGTATAACGATTATAAGAAATTCTAACTGCAAAAAGGATCAATAAAAGCATCTTGAGGTGCAACGCAAGTCCGATTTTGACCAACAATGGTTAATAAGGATCATGCCCATTAACCGTTTATGTGTTCCATTATAGGATATAAAGGTCAATTAATCGTAGCGCCAGTATTAGTTGATAGCCTTAAACGAATGGAATACAGAGGATATGATAGTGTAGGAATAGCCACGATAAATAATGGCAAGATCTTACTTAAGAAGGGCGTAGGCAAAGTAGTGGATGTCAATAAGAACCTTGACTTGAGTAGTATGGATGGGCACATTGGTATTGGACACACCCGATGGGCTACTCATGGCGGTGTTACCGAAAAAAATGCTCATCCACATTACGGCTGTACAGATAGTATAGCCATTGTGCACAACGGAATTATCGAAAATCACAGCGAGTTAATGGAAGAGCTTATTGAGTTGGGCCATGTTTTTAAAAGCGATACCGATAGCGAGGTAATTGCACATCTCCTCGAAAGATACTACGCCGAACACAAAAATATAAAGAGTAGCATGATCGAGACATGCAGAAGACTAAAAGGATATTATGCGTTTGTCGCGGCATTTGAGGACGGCACGATTTGCGGATCGAGATACAACGAACCACTTGTGATTGGATTAGCAGATACAGGATATTTCATCTCAAGTGACATTCTAGGATTTATAGGATACACTGACAAAGCTATTTTTTTAGACAATAGGGACATTGTTGTCCTCGATTCGAAAACCCTTCAAATATATGATCAAGATGGAAAAACCGTAAAGCGAACACTTACACAAGTAGCATGGGAACTAGCCGCGATAGACAAAGGAAAATATGCACACCACACCCTAAAAGAAATCCATGAACAACCTTCGGTAGTTGAAAAAATAGGGATCCAAAATTTAGATAAGATAGAGGAATTTTGTAGTATCCTGAAAAATTCAAAGGCTGTATTTCTTACAGGCAGTGGAACAAGTTATCATTGTGCTTTAATTGCTAAACACATATTATCAAATTTTGCAAAAATTCATGCTGAAACTGTGGTATCAAGCGAATTTCAATATACACTTGATGGCATTGACAACTCTTCGGTTTTACTTGCCCTTTCTCAGAGTGGCGAAACAGCAGACGTTTTGCAGGCTGTAAAAGCTGCAAAGAATGTGGGAGCTAAAATACTTTCTATTGTGAACATCCCGACTTCGTCCTTGGCCAAAATCAGCGATTCATTTTTGACTATCGAGTGCGGGCCTGAAATAGGAGTAGCTGCAACCAAAAGTTTCACGGCCCAATTGTCTCTAATTTATATGATAGTAGATACATTATGCAATGGTTACCTAGGCTTTAAAGTCAATAAACAATTTCTTGTTGGTGCACTTCGTGAAGCTTTAGATTATGAAATTGAGATACGTGGTATTGCAGAAAAACTTCGGGATGCACGGGATATTTATGTGCTCGGTAGATCAATTCATTATCCTATTGCACTTGAAGGAGCACTGAAAATAAAAGAACTGTCCTATATCCACGCAGAAGGCATCGCAGCGGGCGAATTGAAACATGGGCCATTGGCACTAATTGATAGAAATAGCTACGTAATAATTATAAACCCTAATGATTCTACTTCCGATAATAATATTGCTAGTGCTCATGAAGTAAAAGCAAGAGGCGCTACGATAATTGGTATTTCTAATACGCCAAATGAAGTATATGATATATTTATTAAGATTCCATTCATACAGTGTAATGCTATCTATCCTATTATCGAAGTACTACCGCTTCAGATTCTAGCATACTACCTGTCATTAGTAAAGAATATAGATCCAGACTATCCACGCAACCTTGCTAAATCAGTTACTGTGAAATAGAAATGAACACGTACTAACTCATTTATATTATTACATAATTGGTGTATTTAAATAGAGAGGGGAGTAAAATCTGATTACTGGCGCTGTAATGGCTTCTATCCCTAATGGAGTCTATCCTTTCTGTTAAGACAAGGATCTGATTGAAGATCTGACAGAACCAGTATATGTCGTATGGGACTATGCAAAACGTTTGCGGAAATATTGATGAATTCCATCTATATCATGAAGAGTCTCGAGTACCTTAGGTAATTCAGTGAAATCTAGATTAGCAAGCTGGCGACTCCTAATCAAATGGATAAGGCAGTAGTGAGGGCAAGCATCGCATGAATTATCCAAGAATTCAATGAAATGATAAAACAGTGTCTTCAACTACGCTTCGTATCAATATTGGTTCTGCCCTATTTCAGGTAATGCTGTCAAAGAGGGAACGGATTAACCATAATCATAGTTATAGATCAGTATGTTCCGTCGTTGCTATCTTTGTCAATGATATCGTCGTAAGTAGACGAACTTCTACAGCTTAGCTCTGGAATCCCTTATAGAAGTATCATCTATCTATTTATACTATAAGATTCTTACTCTAATTTATCTAGATGATAGATCATTAATGTGTAATAATGCAATCCGCTAATGTCTTTTAACAAGCAGATACACCACTATGTTCTATGAATCCTTTAACAATGACAACCAACAATTGGCTATCGTTAATGAACAAGATAATATTATAGGATCAGCGGTACCTAAAAAAATATACTATCAAGGCTTACTACATCGATTTGCCTCAATTTTTATCCTGGATACTCAATCTAGACTTTTATTACAAAAGAGAGCATTCAACAAAAATAGACATGCAGGTCTTTTTTCTGAATCAGTTAGTGCTCAGGTAGCATATGGAGAAAAGTACATTGATGCTGCTCTGAGAAGAATTAATGAGGAGCTAGGACTCATTCTCGACGAACATGATGCTTCTAGTGGTAGTCGATTAACACAGGTATGCAAAATGAATATAGATGCAAAGGATGAAGACTATAACTACGGCTTCGCGGGCAGTATTGTTAGCAATTCCTGGAGGAAAAATGCATTTGTTACAATATATGAATGCACGCTAGATGATGGTACGATCGAACATCTATCAATAAATCCATATGAAATATCAAATGTCTATTTTCTGTCTCTAGATAAAGTAGTTGAGTTTTTTAACTCAAGTCCGAGCCTGTTCGTGCCTGGCTTCGGATTTACACTGAAAGCATATCTTAATTACTATCAAAGTAAAAGGTAACAATGTAAAGATATTTGGTTACTTAGTTTCATTCCCAATAGCGGAATCTATAAGCATCAATATGTATTCTTTCGGAGTAATTTCCATACCTTGCTTAGCTTTGTAGTTGTTGCAGATTTCCACTATCTCTTGATATCTATCTTCATCTAATGTAATATCTATCCGATGTAGGTGCTCATCTTTTTTAGCCATCGAATCTTGATTCCCTTTAGAGTTTATATTGTTTTGGTCTTGTCTTAAATTTCATCATATTCCAGAAGCCCACTTGTGATCGGAAGAATAACAATCTCGGTATGGTTGATCCTAATCATCTCGCTCAACCGTAACCACTCCCTTTGGATTAATTTTGAGAAACACAGTAAATCTCTAAACTCCTAGTTCAATGTCACCTAAGAAGTTGTATTCATACAATACTTCTTCTTCAACAATGTACGACTATTGAATTGTGTCATATTGAATTGGTATTTGCGTTTATCGAAATGTGCGAGATATTATCTATAAGTATAAGATTACAGAAATTTATACAAGTAGGCATGATTATGTGAGTAATATTGATTATAGTTTTCATTTGAATCAATGAGGATAGCTGTAAAATTATTATCGAGAATGAACAGGGGATTGAAGTATTTGAATTTTATCAAAATCTCTGGATATTGAAGTCATTCTTCTAGTAAAATGATTACTTCTAAGATCACATAGTTATACTGGATGGGATACCTAGATATTTTAATTAAATACATACTAATGCAATTATTAGTAGTAATAGAAGGTTCACATAAATATCTAGTTCACAAGTTCTGTTTGATTCTATTATGAAATACAGAAGTAGAACTGAAATCGTTGGCCTCATCCTTGATGCCGCAAACGGAGGGGGAGCTACCAAAACAAGAATAATGTACAAAGCATTCTTATCGTTCGCTCAACTGAGAGAATACCTCACAATGTTACAGGACAATGGACTTATCGAATTTGAAGGTGGGAGGCAAACATACAGAACAGCAGAAAAAGGGATGAAATTATTGGAAATTTACG
>WHTU01000004.1:0-26931 GCA_009377575.1 Nitrososphaeraceae archaeon
CTAGGAAATCGCAGTTGTTTAACCGGAACTTTTTGCCTCTCTACTACACCATGATTAGTATGAATTAATTTCATCTTTGGAAATTTCTTTGCAGACAGATAGGAAAAGCAATGCCATGTATTATCCCATACTATTCCATTCCCACTCCCATATTCTTTTTCCAGTACTTCCTTGTACATGAGATAATGTGCTTCTTCAGCAGCCATTCCTTCCCAAGCTGGTTCTATCGTTTCTACTATGTTCAAGTTGGATGGCAGCCTTCCTCGTCCTTCACCTACGGAAGAACCTTTAGCTGATATCAAAGTCACGTCATGAGCTTTACTGGCCAAGTTTTTAGAGACCCACATAACGACAGCCTCCAAACCTCCATTCGATCTTCACCAAGCCCAGAGATGAAAATAATCGGGAGGAGGAGTAGGCAAGTTAGGGCTACTTATTACTAGTACTTTCGTTTGCGAACACCAATAAGTATGAGTATTGATGTTTAATAATAATCCTTCTAATCCTAATGATCTACGTGTTATTACCCATCAATTAATAATGAAGAAGCAGTAGTAATGACAAGCCAAGGCGACGTGGTAATACAAATTTAAATTGCCTTTTTTGGCAGAAAAGACAGGATTAACATTCTAGATGCGCTGTTATATTCGATATGAAAGAAATCGGTATGCATTAACCACACTATAGTATCACATTAGTCCATATCTGTATACCTACAGCAGTACTGGATTGCGATGCTTCGAATTCAATAGGACCTTACAAGTGTTAAATATCATGTTAAGTGATGATGTACAGATGCAATCATCAAAAATAAGCGCTAAACAAAAGTATGGAGAAATTGAAGAAAATCCAATCGGTTTACCTCAAAAATATTGCAAGACTATTGTAAATCAACTTAATGAAGATATAGCAAGCAGTTACATTTTATTCTTACAGCTTAGAAAGCAACATGCAATTATAAAGGGACCTGACTGGAAGCACATACATGATACCCTAGGTGAATATGCTACATACATAGGAAAACAGGCAGAAGAGTTATCTGAACGTCTGACTGTTCTTGGTGGGCTTCCAATTTCTGATCCTGCACGATTTAAAGATCTGGCGTACATCGACTTTGAAGGAAATGATATGTTAGAGTTAAGAAGGATGCTCGAAAATGATTTACACTCAGTCCAGAAGGTAATCGATGCATTTAGAGGCAGGATAAAGAACGCATCAGAAAATAATGACTATGGCACTGAACACATGCTAAAGGGAACTATCTTTGAATATGAAGAAATGGCTGACAGATTAGAGCATTATCTTGCTATGGAAAGTCTAGAACGAAATTTGACCACCAGGTAGAAATACTCTTTTTTCTTGCGAATGTAGAGCTAGCTGCGCAGCCATGCTGCTATCTTGCATTAACGTCTAGTATTAAATACTTTGAAATATACATTTGTAGTAAGAGTTTGTCAATTGGAAGAAAAATTGCTACTTTCATTGCTTCCATAGCTATAAGCTACGCGATCAAGAAAATCTTCGAAAGAGGGCGTAAAAGAAATGGCGTTGTCCAAGAGTGAAAATTAATGTCTGAAAGTTCTGAAATTGGCACAAAGACCAATCGTACTGACTTAGCAGCATCATATTCCTCATCGTCACCAGAACTAAGAACGATAGAAGAACCGTCCTCAGTCACTGATAGCAATCGTGATACTAATCCATCTGTTAGACCTGACTATATAGTACCTCTTGTTGGGGAGAAATACTCAGTATCAAAGAGGACAGTGGTAGACGAAATTAAGATAGAGAAAAGATGGTTCACTACTACGAAAAGGCTACAAGTACCAGTACGGTATGAGGTGATATATCTTAATGATGAAGAACTTGAATCCTATAAGACGAATATAGGAGCGCTACTCTCTAAATTAAAGGATAAGATAAAAGACAATGTCTTAGAAGAAGATAGGACTAATGTTAATTTCAAAAATAAAAATGCGAAAGTAGAGTACTATACCAGACGTAAAGGTAGAAATAGAGACAAGCAACATCAAGAGCAAGAAAATACACCCAAATCAACGATTTGTGAACAGATTCCTTTAGTTGACAATTCCAATCTGGATGGAACTTCGGCGATTGAAAAAGTAATTCCAATCTGGGGAGAAGAGATAGTAGTGAACAAGCGGACAGTAAGAATAGGGGAGATAGTTATCAAAAAATACAAGGTTACTCAGAACAGAAAAGTGGACCTAGATATCACTAAAGAAAAACTAACCATTGAATATCCAGATGGTCGGATAGAGAAAATCGTACCGACATGATCTAGTTGATAACCTGAATTTTTTCTTATTTAATATGCCTTGTTTTATTTTGACCTTCATTTTCATACTTTGAGGAAACTATGAGGTAACAGTATTGAATTTTCGTAGGTCTGACAGTCATATACGAGCTGTTTTCTTGGTTCTGATTTGATGTTGCTTTAAGATCGGAATCCATATTTATGTCTGATGGTATCACCAATATTTCTTTACCGTTATAAGTACAACAATTGCAGCGGATATGTATATTATAACGGTTATATCTTATGTAACATAATATCATTTGTGTCATACAGTAATAAAGAGGAAGGGCTTGATTGGAATGATATCATTAAGAAGGAAGCTCGAGGGACAAATGATGAAGATTTAGGTGAAGTCCAAGAAGTTGGAGATTCGTATGTTCTAACAAAAAAAGGTTTGATAAACAGAGACAAGTTCTACCTTCCAAAATACCTTGTAGAAGGCTATGATGGAGAGATGATCAGGTTTAGAGTATCAGAAGAGGAAGCAAAGAACAGCTTTGTGAGAGATTCAGCCCCTACGGGGGACGAGTATTCTAACTTCAAGAAGTCAAATATGCCTCAGGACATCGAAACTCGAATCCCTGTGATGGGTGAAAAATTAAATATTTCGAAGACCCAATCTACGCAAGAAGCGAAGATCACAAAAGAGCCCATAACTGAGAAAAAGACGGTAGAAGTCCCGCTTGCTCATGAGGAATTGACTATTGAAAGAAGACCTGTCACTGAAGGCTCCGCAACGACTAACGAGAAACCAGTAACCTCAAAAACAGAAGTAAATATTCCATTAAAGCATGAAGAAGTACAAGTAAGTAAGGAACCGTATGTAAAGGAAGAGGTAGCTGTAAAGAAGAAGCCGGTCACAGAAACTAAAACAGTTACAGATGAAGTAAGAAGTGAAAGGGTAAACGTTCATGGAGCTTCAGAGGATTAGACCAAATGATAGTTATAGGTATGAATCACTAAAGTAGATCGTACTAAAGACACAATTTTGATGTCTTATAATGGTACGGTCATACCTCAACTTTATGAGAAAAAAAATCATAGTTGGCAATTTGACTTGTTCGCCAAGTCTCTTTTATAACGTCTGACTGTCTCTACGATTCCTAGATAATTTGATACACTACATCAATAGCACTAGAGGCTTAATCCCCATCAACCAATCATTGTTTGAACATGTCTGGCGTGTCCGATATTAAATGCAGTTGTACAACATCGGATAAAAGTATTACAAATTTCGGCCTTCTGTCCGTTAGTTTTGATAACTTCCAGAAATTCAACTATAGGATGTGTTTAAGTTTCACCAAAATATAAGAATGGACTGGACTTATGGACCCTTCATATCGTGTTCTATTCTTCTATGATCCTGTAATTCGGTTTCGGTCTTGAACTTTCTCGAGCAGAGATTACACTTGAATTTGTTTCTGCTGAAGAAATCAAAATGCATATTCATATAAGTAAAATATAGTATTTATAGCTATACAAAGGTAAACTAGGATTGCTAGATTAAAAAAACCCAAAAAAATATAATTGGGTTGGCGGTGGTTATGTAGGTACTAATAGTGGTTGTATGTATTGTACCACAAATAGATATCGTAAATGAATATGAAGTGTCAGAAAATACAATTCCTCTTGAGGGGATTCAAACTCCCGAACATAAATCCACTGTCGAGAAACTTAAAGAACAATGGCTGTCAAGCTTTAATCAACTTCTTAATGAGTTCAAGAATGGAACCAATCCAAGTCAGTAGCCCTCCTTATGATATTTATAAAGACGCAGTAAGGACACACAACGGTCTACCTACTGAGCCGGACTTCTATCCTGCATGATTGGAGACGTACTTGAAGAATAATATTCTAAATTTCTTTGCTGTATCTTAGATTTATGTGACAAATCATTTAGGAGGTTTCTAATATGTAAAACGCTGGTTGATGACAATATTATTTTAGGTTCCATTTGAACAACGATAATGATTGCTGTTGCTTATGCAACGGTTCTGCTTCATAGAAAATAATAAATTAATATTTTGGCTAAACTGGATCTTCCGTGTCCTGATCTTTATTTGTCATCTCCGCAGCTTCTTCACGGAGGTTTTCTGCGGGACCAGATGTTTCCGGATTCTCTTCCGCTGCTCCAATCTTTTTTTGATTCTTTTGAGCTGATTCTATATCTTCACTCATGTAGTTAATATATTCAACATGCTATAAAGTATGATTTCAGTTATTCTAAGAATAAGAGCATTCAATCTAAGGACTTAACTTACCAATTATTTGCTGAAACTCATTTATATAATTGGACACTGAAAATCTGTTTACAGAATTGCTTATTTGAATTCTTTCAAGATCCGATTTATAAAAAGCAGACGATATCTTTTCTGCCGCCTCCTCTATTGTACTAAAATGATACTTCACAGGAACAAACTCTGTCTGCCCGCCTACATTTGGAACTACCGGAATCAACCCAGAGGCCATCGCCTCTACCACAGACATTCCAAAGTGCTCTCCAATCATCGGATGGAAGTATATCTTAGCCCTTGCCATAATAGAGAATAACCTATTTAGGTTCACATAGGTTTCAAAGGTTATATAATCCTCTAATTCATAATCCCACACCATTTCTTCAGATTCAAATAATAATTCCAATCGTACTCAGAGCTTATATTTCCAACAACCTTTATGCCATCCCCGACTTTTTTCTCCTTAAGATGCTTTGAACCATCCTGATTTGAGATCGACCTTATCCTAAGTAAGTTGTATAGTTAGCTAATTCGACTTAGTTATTGCTCGCCTACGGTGCAGTTCCTTTACTACAAAAAAGATTTTAAGCTTCTTTCAACAAAGATAGAAGGGAATTTTTAGTGTTGCCTTACTTCAGGGGATTAAGCTTTTCTAATGTTTCACCTATCTGGCTTAACGGTCCTTCTCCTTCCTTGCTTGCTTCCTCGCTACCTGCCTTCAACTTAACTCCAGTCAGATTGGCTCCTGTTATATCTGCCATAGTTACTTCAGCACCTGTAACGTTAGCTCCTGTAACTTTGCCTCCTTGTATTTGACCACCGGTCACGGTGCCCTTAGTTAGATTTCCTCCGTTAATATTGCCAGAAGATATTTGACCTCCATCTAGCTGTGCGATTGCTGAGCTAGCATTTTGGCTAGAACCAGAGGACTGTGAACTCGTGTTCTGTACCTGTGATAAATCAACACCAGTCATCTCAGCCCCCGTAATGTTAGCTGCTTTAATATCCGCCCCAGTGACTGTCTCATTTTGAACGGTTCCTTTTGTAATATTACCTCCTTTTAGCTCGCCCTTTACTATCTCACCTTTGGTTATTTGACCAGTTGTTGATGTTGTATTTCCCTGTTGAGCATGGGCAGTTGAACCGATTGCCACTACAGAGAAAATTAGACCAACAGAAAGTGCCGTTATGATGGCTATTCTCAGTGATTCCATAATCTGGTATTGCTTGTATAACATATTATAAAACGGTTAAAAAATAAAAGTAAAAGGAAGAGTTACTTGGCTATTTATCTGTGAAACTGCTCATGTTTTTAGGAACCTCGCGTGGTACAGCCTATTGCCTTGCCAAAACCCCAAGCATAAAGAACATGTAAAGAACTTTGTAAAGAAATACCCTACAGCAAAGGGAAACGTGCCAAAGACACTCATACTAGTAGATCCCAAGGAGTGGGCGATTTCCTTAGAAGATCCTAAAGTGAATACAACGGAATGCTGTCAGGTTTGTAGTATCACCGAAGACATAATACGTTCAAGCAGCCAGAAAAAGATCTAAATAGTAGAGTCGATTCATAAAACGCTGACGACGTTTGAAGCGATAAAGGAATGAGCGATAGACCGAACCATACTCATAACAACTTCTAAATATTCAATGAAGGCAGCGAATCTCAAAAACATTGTTATCTCTAATTACACTCTGTTTTCGACTGTTATTTTCTCTTACATTAGAAGCTTCTTTGATGCATAATGCTGGTTGGAAGAATTAGAGTTGCTTCATTGGATCAGCGCCCCATCACCCTTTAAATCCAAAGTTGATATATCAATACCAAATGTTGAATAATAATACAGGTAAACATGCAAACATGGGGAAGGAGCAAGGGGGGAAAACACGACAGGGTGAAGAGCAAAAGGTAGAAAGTCAATGGGCACAGATTGTTAGTCAGGTCATGGAAAAAGTGGTGTCTGGTACAAATATGAGTACTACAATTGAATTTGATAATCTAGAAGTTGACATACCAAAGGCAAAAGGACCAGATGGCAGAGATTTGGGCGGCGCAACTTGGAAGCTCAATGGTAAAGTAGTTTGGATAACGGAAGCGCACAGGGATCAAGACAGTATCTAAGTTCCGGTAACAACTTACTCCCAACGGAATAGGATAACCCATGATATTATTTGGTAGAAAACACCTTCATGTCTCTGAAAGCGATCAGATTATAGATAGCTTATTTAAAATTATGAGCTCAGTTTCATCAGGCTCTATAAAATTAGAAGTGGCGAACCAACCTGCTATGAAGATTGAAATAAATACAAATGATGATCAAGTCGACGGTGATGACAATAACAGAACAGTAGTACGACTGGATCTTTTAGAACCCACTTTCTTCAGCGTCCCAGATGACCAAACCGGTCTATTTGATAAGTTAAGAACTGCTGCTGAATTTGCACAAAAACTAACAGATAATGGAATTACATTTTCCCTTTTAAGAAAGGGAAAAGAAGCAATCACACTAGGTGAGGAAGCTAGACCATCATTATCAAGAATTATAACAAAAAGCAATGATATTCAAGTAAACAGCATAAAAGAATCAGCCAAATTAAAAAACGACTTTGACGATGCCTGATGAGGGAAGCGCGGCAGAAGTTAAGCGGATTTTAGAAATAATTGAACGAAATTGACATAAACTAAAACTTCTTCCCATCTGTCGAATTAGGTTTGGTTAGGCAAGTATTTCAAGTCCCTCTCCCCGAATCTTTGTAGTAAAGAAGCAACCTTCTTAGAAGTAATATCATTTTCTACACATCTACTTAAGTTCTTATGGTATTGTGACTGATAGGGAAAAGAAGAAAAGAGGTCGACGCTGTATCTCTCGCTATCCAGTAACCTGTCCCTGTTGTGCCAACTTCTTTAATTCCGAATCCAACATGTAATCTAAATGTCATCACATCATCAACAGTAATCTAACAAACTGGGATTGCACTATATTGGTTGAAAAACCTATTGTTAGGCAGTCAATGGACAGAAGAAACAAGTCAACCCTGTCTTGACCAATTTGCTACGCAGTATTTAAGATTTATTTGTATGTAATTGATATATGCAATAGTCCTCATTAGATATTGCAAGAGAATGAAGTCAGTTGATATCAGTAATAAAGAAGCCAACAAGGGTATAATCAGAACTTCTAGACATAAACCAATGTTTGATACCGCTTCAATAAATCGTGCTGTAGAAAGAGCCATAAAAGATGCAAAGTTCCTTAATGATGCATTGGAAAGTATTAAATTGATGAAATTTCCTGCCTACAAGAACGATATAATACGCTATTTAAAAAATATAACCAATGACGAAGATACAATCTCGTTATTTCAGAGCTTAGATGGTTATATCCAGTACAATGATCTCTATCATATCAGAAAGTCAATAGAGCAGAATATTCCAGAAAAGAAACTAGAAAATCAGATTAGTAATCAGAAACGACAAGACCCAGATGTTCGAATACGTGAGACAAGATCTAACAAGAGTATAAAAGAAAAAGAGGCAGTAAATCTAAGCGAAGAAAGGAAGGATTATCCAGAGGTAACTCCGACCGCCATGTCTGTATTTACATGTAGTATGTGCGGAAAGCATTTTCAAAATCAAGATGACCTTGTGCATCATCGGCGTTTTGAGAGCGGGTAATTGATAGATTTAGAATCCTTTTACTAAGTAATAGCAAATCAAAATATACTATGCTAACATACATTCGATGATATGTCTAATGGTGATAAATTGTTTATTCCTACTGTTCAAAGAGCATTAGTTTTACAGGGAGGTGGTGCTCTTGGAGCATATCAAGCAGGTGCTTTCAGAGCATTATATGAAAAACTAAGAGAGCAAATAGGTAGTGGCGACAATGATAATACTGAGTCCCTGTTTGATATTATTGCAGGGACTTCCATAGGCGCAATAAATGGAGCAATTCTCATTAGCCATTTTCTTGAACATAGAACTTGGAAGGGCTCGGCAGAAAGACTTGAAGATTTTTGGAAGTATTTATCCACTCCTACACCTGAAATTTCAGAAGCATTAAAACAATGGAAAGCAGAAAAAGTGAAAGGGACTAATCCATCAATTGCATCGGAAGAAGCAGCCAGACGATATTATTCAGTAAAGGCATTCTACAAATCAGGAATCAAAAATGTGTTCCAACCAATTCATCCCCCTAAACAAGATAAGCGATTCTGTGATGCTGAAAATCAATGGCTTGTTTACGACAATGAACCCTTGAGAAAAAGTGTAGAAAGATTTGTTAGATTTCCTATTGCAACTAGCCTTGAAAGAAAGGAACCAAGGTTGCTTGTTATTAGCGTAGATGCAAAAGAAGGAACAACCGTCACATTTGACAGCTATGAGAAGGAGAAAGGAATAAGAGAAACACAATATGGTAATTCTTTGTTAGGGAAATCTATCATTGTCAAATATGACGAAGGTCTAAACATCAAACATCTAATGGCAAGCTCGACCTTACCTGAATTCTATGTTTATGAAGAGATTGATGGACGAAAGTTTTGGGACGGTGGATTACTAAGCAATACTCCTATTCGAGAATTGTTAGAAGCACATAAGAGGTTTTGGGAAAAGAGGATAGGTACTCAAAATCTGGAGAATTCCCTTAAGAAAAAGGGAAGTGATAATCTAGATTATGACGATAGACAAGGACGTGCCCAGAGAATTCCTGATTTAGAGCTGTACATAATTAATGTAATCAGTCCCAATGAAAATGGTGCTACTACGGGAGAAGATTTCATACTTGAAGATATTGATGGAGTTAGAGATAGAAAGATGGATATAACATTTAGTGACGGATACGATGCAAAAACAGACGGACTTTTTACTGATCACGTAAATCTAATTGAAAGATTAATTAGCCTTGGAGACCGTGATGAGGTGATAAGGGACAGAATTAACAAAATTTTAGAAGAATATACGCCTCGGCGTTTTAGCATAGAAGAGGTAAAGAAAAATATTGATATACTCAAGAACACTTTCAAAATAGTTAAAGTAGTACAAATACAACGTAAAGACGACAATGACAACGTTTCAGGGAAGATGGGCGACTTTACCTCTGAAACAATAAATAAACTGATTCAGGATGGATTCCATGATGCCTTAAGCAAATAACTTGGTGCACTGAATAGCTACTCCGGTAGTGAGAGATAAAGGAACATGCACGGAATATACTCAAAACAAGTGATCTCTTAATTTGAGTCATCTAGTATAATGTTAATCTCTAAATACTTTATGGACTGAGAAAGAAGGAGAAGATGCAAGCTAAAAAGATAGCGAAACGGTTTGGCCTCACCAGGACAGGCCGCCTTGTTTGAAAGCGAATGTCATACACGGAGATTTTAATCCCTGTGGTGGTGCCGAAAGACTTTCGCTTATAACCATGCAGGCATTACTAGAAATGGGAATAGATTTTGACCTCACAACCTTAAAGAGTCCTGATATATCAAAATTGGAAAAGTCATATGGTAAAAATCTTGTCTCAATTATGAAAAGCATAAACAAAATAAATGTCATAAACATACTAGAAGAACTTCGACAACACCAACAAAAAGGAGATCATGAAGATTAGAATTATGATATTACAATAAATACAAATGGTGATGCAGCTCCTTATTATCATTCATCTTTTTCAAAAGATAATGCTATTACTTATTGCCACTTTCCTAGTACAAAATATCATATAGAATCTGAAAATATTGAATATTTAAAAACAGATCTTGGCATGACAGAAAGGTCAAATATTTTTTCAGATATTATGGATCGTGAAGGTATCAATAATCCAAAAAATTGCAAGACGCTTCAATTCAGCAGAAGAAAAGAGTATTTTGAAATAATAAAATATGGGTATTGGAATTTGATGAGAAATTCTACAGTGATTACCAATTCTGAATTCAGTCGCAGAGCAATAGTTGATGCATTCGGATTAGGCAATATTTACATACTCAGCCCACCAATAGATATTGAGACTTTTAGTAATGTTGCATTAATGACTAATGGCGATGATAAAAGAAATGATACGATTCTTGTGATAGCCAGAATCGCTCCTCACAAAAAAATTGAAAACGCAATCAAGCTCGCAAAAATATTAAAGAATAACAATATAGGCAAAGGAATGAAAATTGTTGGAAACCTTTACTATTACTTTTTTGATTATTACTCAGAACTTCAGCAGATGGTACTAAATCTTGGTTTGACTGATTATGTTACATTTGAAATTAATGCTAGCTTAGATAAGCTTCTTTCTATCATACGAGAATCCAGAGTATACTTTCATCCTATGGCAGGGGAGCATTTTGGCATGGCTGTATTAGAAGCTATGGCTGCTGGACTAGTCCCAGTGGTTCCAAATGAAGGTGGTCTCGCAGAGTTTGTTCCACAAGAATATCGATTTAATACAATAGAACAGGCTGCGGAAATTATAGTATGTGTTCTAAATCATCTCCCAAGGACAGGGCGGATCGAGATAAGTAATGATATAAATAAATTCTCAAATACTCATTATATTGAGGGATTTCAGACCATATTAAATGAAGTAGTATCTCAGAAAAAAATGATGTCTGCTAATGTAAGAAAGTGCCTCCCGGATAGAGCTTGGCTGCAACAGATATAATGGTCTGTTTTCTGGTCGGATAACCCTCCGCATACAAGAGATTATGCCATTGAAGCGACCGTGGTCTGAAGAAGAGTGTTTGGATACGCGTTAATTTCATTGATTCTGTCGTAACATTGACTCACAAGTAACGCTAGACGGAGCCCAACAGCCAGAAGATTAACAAGCTAACATTACCAATTTTTTCTGATTCCCAATAGCTAAAAGCTTATGGGACACAAAATTATTGCTC
The DNA here is from genome assembly GCA_009377575.1 of Nitrososphaeraceae archaeon. Lineage (GTDB taxonomy): Archaea > Thermoproteota > Nitrososphaeria > Nitrososphaerales > Nitrososphaeraceae > TH5896. Next base: position 11,443 of record WHTU01000004.1, read on the forward strand.
TTTCTTGTCTACATGCTCAGTAATGTGAGCTTCCCTATGTTCATCACAAAAATATTTATCACATTCTGTGCATTGTGAAGTTGTCATACCTATATTAGGACAATCGCTATAATCACACTTTGGAGACGCTTGAGACATTTCTCTAGATACGGTTGTCTAATATCGCTAATTAAAGCTTCTTATGCCGTTATCATTAATTAGAACTAAATTTATAGAGCAAATTTATATACGAGATTTCAATTAGCTCCGAAAATGAATACAGGTATCTTCAAAAATGTTGTGCCTGCAGCTATCATAGCAACTAACGCTTGCTCATTTCATGGCTGGAATGGAAAAGACGAGCCTAATTCAACAACAAGGTTGTTAGCTGCATTCATTAACATGAAAAATGAAGGCGTCGATGCAGACTTTGATATATTTGAATTGCTCTGACTGCACATTTGAGGAGATAGCCGACTATCTCGATACCGTAGCTGTCTAAGCACATAGCAAAATGCATAGAAACCCGATTCTCATAAATGGCCTAATTGCTAGTAGCAGGTATTACAAGTTAGACTGCAGTCTACATCAGCTTGCGGACAACTAGATGTCTAAATCGATTGTGTTAGTTAATTCGGAATAGTCTATTAGGAAATGTGAAGTTGGCCAAGAAATCCCCAGATCTAGACCAAGACCTAATTCCATATGAGAACATATGCCTACCTATCGTAGTGCTATATAATAAAAATAGCTTGCTCTTAACAGTTCAATTGTCTGCACAAGATAGGACATTTGTCCTGTCCGATTGGAAACATGCATTTGAGATAATGAAGTATATATTAAACTAAAGAAGGTTAGAATACCAAAGAAATGAGTAGGCAACACTCTCTTCAATCGGAGGTTGCATATCCGCGAAGGAATACATACGCTTATCAAACTTAAAATATTGTTTCTAATCACAAAATACATGGAGATCGATAAGCCAATTAAGGTAGAAAGGAAACCTAAGCCAGGCAAGTGCATCTATTGTGAAATTGAAATACCTGACATCGCAACTCACATGGAAATAGAGCATGGCATACTATTAGGCGATCTTGCGGCGGTAATTCAGGAATTAATGTTAAAAATAACACACTTAGAAAACCAAGTCAGACAACTGCATGGATAGGTGCAACTGACTTAGAACTCGTGGGTGCTCGTGCATAAGTTGTGATCTGGCTCTAGGAGTGACAGATGTCATTCAAGAATATAAGTCAGCCTACATCTAAAATCAGTTGTATGAGAGTAAAGATACTTCAAAACTCTGTTAAATTCTATCTTCCTCGATTAGAAGGATATTCAGAAACCGTCCGAACAATTGCGGACGAATATGGAAATATGTCACTTATCGAATTTGATGGATACTTTGAAGGAAAACTTGAGCCAGTAAAATATACTAGGGTAGAAGTACATACAGACGAAATAGATGAACAAAAGACTATCAGCTTCGCGGACCAGGTTAGGATAAAATTAAAGCAAACAAGTTTGGCCTTTGAATTCAATAATCATCTTATACTTGTAAGTCAATAGCCAATCCCATAGAATGAAATCAAAACAGCATCTCCAGATTCTACTCGAAGAACGTTTTATTAGAGAACCGATAGGTATGAATGACCTAATTAGATCTGTGAAATCGCACTTGAATTAAAACTGAATTACCGCTCAATACGTGACCGACTGACACTTCAGCTACAATGTTCAATAGTACACGTATAATAGCATGGTCATTCTAAATATTCAATTGTCAATTCTTCTGATCATCTGCACCCTATCGATCTAATATTTCAGCTAATACATTAGGTCCCTTTGTAAACGTAATTGTATGAGTTGGCTATCGATTACAGGGTATTTTATCAACTAAACGCACATATATTATGGTTCTAATTTAGGAGGGGTGGGCGTTACTAACATGAGCATCAAGCTCTTTTTTGTTTCGAGCAGTTAGCCCGCAAATAGTGCAGGTTTGAGACAAATTATAATCTTGCTCTGTCAGTTTACTCACATTCTGTATATGGCCACAACTCAAATAGTGCTCATCACAGTTGGCCCCATTAATTATTTCTGTTACTTCTACCTCAAAATTGCAAACTTGACATTTTGTCGTACCTTTGGTTCCCATGGAATCACTCTATTTGCCGCGTTATCATTTATTAAAGTTCGTATCATGTAGGTTATTAACCCAACGACCTGTGCCACTATTGTATGTTATAGCCATTCATTTTGAAGAGCTCCTTACTTGCAAATAACAAAAGGGTCATTCAAAAAAAGTCTGATCTAGTGCAATAACTTCTCTTGTTATCTTATCTTTAAATACTATATATCCCATACTGGTATATGCAAGGCGAGCCAGGCGTAGACTATGACGAACCTAATCTTAATCCACTGACATGCGATATATGTAAGCAGCAATTCGATAGCCTAGACACATTGGGAGAGCACCAAAAGAAATATCATAATATGTAAAAAAAATACAGAAGCATTAATTTTACAGCAAGGAATGATAGATTGCAATATCGGGCTCAAATTTTGGCCTCAATTAAGTGATCATTAATGAAATAATATCAAAATTATATGGAATGCTTTGTGCATAATTTTTTTACCTCTTCTATTATTTGATGATGTTCGCGAGGCCATTGACAACGAGAACTGGATCAGGAAGATTGTATAGATTGTAGTTCAGATAGTAGAGGATAAGGAGCCTAAAGAAGAGAGTACGTTATTTTTCTTTATTCTGTTACCAGATAGAGAATAATAATATCTTTAGAGAGAAAGTATCACAATCGGAAGACCGATTGAAGTGAAGCGGTTAATCTTTGTTGACACACACAGTCCGAAGAATGTGATACTTTTATTGCCAGATATAAGTCGCTTTTAATTCCCAAGGAAGTGTCTACCTATGTCTTATTTGACCAACAAATGTAATTAGCTCGTTGTAACCGTATAATGGAATACGCATTGATTTCAAACATGTTCACAAATTCTTAAAAAACTAAGGGATCTCTATTTTTCAGCATCATTACGCTGTTATTCTTGTTCTTGCTTTTCGTCTCTTTAAGAAAATTATAATTATGAATGTGATACCTACTGCGAATGGTACAAACACAATAGCCATAGCACCCGCAACTGTTCCCATAATACTACCGAATATGTGTTCCATAACGCTGCTGTGGATAACAGCTAAGACGATATCTTGCGTCTGCTCCCCTTGCTGCCCTTCAGCAACAGGATACGATGCTGAAAGCTCATATATTCCAGGTTTATCTATAGCAAAATCAAAAAGTCCAATTCCTGAGCGACCTCCTATTGTATAAGTGCTACTCGTGGATGGACTAGAAAGCGGGATTTCATCTCTCGTGTCTTTTGATATGATATTGACTATAATACCTGGTATCTCCTGATCGGTAGAATATATCCTATTATCCACCATAGATCGATACTCATAGAATATTGTATATTCTCCAGGTTGTGGAAGTGTGATATCACTGGAGCCTGGTACTACTACCTGAATTGATGGTATCTCTGTGATACTCCCTATATTAGAAAATACAGTCGAGAATACGATTGCACTACATATTGCAGGGCCTGCTATGAGAACAATAATGCCTATTACATAAAACCATCTGCTAGGTTTAATTTTTGCCGGGGCAGTATTCGTCGTCAGCGATTCTACTTCATGGCTCTAGTATATCTCTTTTGTGGAAAAATAACTATGTGTGGATGTAAATAGACAAAACTGTGAGTGAACCTAGCCCATTTCAAGGAAATCAGTGGCAGGATCCAATTAAACAAGCTGAGTGATAGTGCAAATAATTTCTTTACAGCTCCCTTCACTCCATTAACCGGACGTTCATTCTCACGGAAGGCATCAGCTCAATATTTAGGAAATTAGAAATATGACAATCAAGAACATGTGATGAGAATGCAGATAGAGATTCTAAGCCGTCAATATTAAAATAAGATGCACACCAATAACATGAGTTACAAATTACAAGATAAACCTGATAGTGACAGAAATCAAGGAGTTCTGCTTGGCAACTTGAAGAACCTAGAAATTTTAAGGACGCTTGGGCGCACCGTAAAGAATTCCATCTGGTGAAAACTGAATTCTGTTAACCAAGGTGGTATCATAACGATGGCTATCTTCTATTTGAGCTTTATTATATCGGAATTCACTAGCTTCAAATGCTACCTCCCCAGAGATATCTAGAGATTTCCTTGATTAGAAAATAATAGTTCGATCCCAAAACATTCAGCATCCTCGAGCATTTATCCGTGGTAGCTAAACGATTCTCCATTGGTTTATAAGAGGTTGTTTACAGAAGGTATTATCAGAATTGAAACGAAGAAACAGTTTTTCGATAGGTAGTAAATGTGAATGTATGTGTCATACTAAAGGCAATATTCAAGATTATTGTGGTTATTGTGCATCCTCTCATATAAATCGGGGATCAAAAAGAGCAGCACCAGCAATAGAAACCAAAAAATAGTACCGATATTACCTCAATACATATATATTTTGTTGAGATCAAACTTAAAGCAACGGTAAAAGTCAATAAGGGATTAGTGGTTGCCTTTTCAACTTTAGGTTGCCTGAACCATCCAATTTCAAACTGTCATATACTTTTTTGAGCAATTTTTGTTATGACATATTCTAACGACACTGATATTATCACTAATGATAGTGAAGCGCAAGCCATCAAGAATTCCTTTGATTCAGACTATTATACCTCTCATCGTATTCCGGTCATCCTTCAGAGCAGAGAAATTGGAAAAGTGTTCGCCGAAATCAAAGGCAACCTCGTTGTAATTGCTGGTGAAAACAAGAAAGAACATGAGTATATTATTCCCAGGTCAGTGGTAAGTCATTGTGATGAGAAACAAGCATTTATCGATATTACGGCTAACTCTTTGAAGGAATTTGAAATTTAAATAGAAGTTGTATAAATTAATTAGACCGGATTCATGTTAGCTAATTACCCATATATCTACCTGAAATAGGGTTCCCCGATTAAACCGATCAGAATGTTTGTGCAGTATTGAAGAGAGATAATGGTTGCGATTTGAACAGTTTGAATGTCTTTAAATGCAATGTCAAATATTCCCTTAACTACTTGTCAATGTTATTGTTGAATTCTGGTTTGATACCTTTTGGCGCATATGTCAGAACAAAAAAATAGTGCAGGGGGCTACGGCGTACTCCAACAACAACTTTCTACGATTTCAAGCAGAAATTACTGATATTGGTGCCGCCCGCGAATCGGATCTTTTTGAATATTCAATTTCTTAACTTATGTAACCTTCCCTTTGTCTGTTACCTGAAACAGAAAATGCCGCTGTTTCTCTAGCTGTGTTCGCCATGGATTTTGCATTATTCACATTTATTCTTGAAAGCTCTTTCGTATGTTGTTGAACCCGCTCGAATGCGTTTCCAAAAGCATCAATATTTCCAAAGATAATGTCACTACTTATTCTTACTGATGCTGAGATGCTATCTGCAATATTACTGACCGTTGTAACGTAAATTTCAGAAGGGATCTTGGGCGAGAACCAATTACTGTACATCCTATATACATTTTCGTAGTATGGAACCCAGAATGCATAATTGAAAATAGAATCCATTATCGACTTCTGAGATTCAATATAGTCATCTACGAATTCTCTAGTGGATCGTAAGGCCTGATCTTGATAGTTCTTTATTACCTCTGTATATCTAGGAATTTGAGTTCTTGCCTCATCTAAAGACTTTCTTACATTGTCCTTTGTTTCATCTAACGATCTGTGCAATGTTTGTTGAAATTCTTCTGATGCGACGCCTCCCTCGACTTCTTGCAGGGTTTGCGCAGCATCGCGCTTATCTTCTATTCTCTTAGCTTCTTCAGCAATCTTCTTGGTTGCTTCTATGGCTTTTTCTTCCTCTCTTTTAGACATGATAAAGCTTGTTCAACATAGTATAAAAGTGGTAAAAAATGGTGGCTTTCCCCATTTATAACCAGCTCGATGTTGAACCATAAAGGCTGCTATCCTCATGATATTGGTGACAAATAAGATTCCAATCTCGAAATAATCGCAGTAAAAACAATTTTATCTTGATGTGGGACGCACTCCCTGAATATTAAGAAAGAACAGTACCTTTATTTTTGGACCGATGTGAATGTTTTTCGAGAACACACCGATAATTCTCTGCCCTTCGAACTATTCCCTACTAATTTTCTGAGCGTCCTACTTTCATGGTAAGAGGGTTGCCTTGGCATAAAGAACAATACTACTAGGGTCGATATCAAACGGTATTAAAAAGAACAATTGAAACAGGGATTTTAGTACCGCTATTATAATAATAATAGCAATAACGATTAGTATTATGTAAAGTAGAGTTCCAATCATATGTAATTTTACCTATCTACGAAAGTATCTAACCATTATATACGGATAAAAATTAAACGCACCACGTCGGTTTTCCAACACGTTAAGACATCAATTACGTCTACCGAATTGAACATGTTTTCCGGAAATATTACTTATTCCTTGAGATTATAAAACTATTGCAGTTAGTAACTTGAACATGATTATATAGTTTGCCACATATGTAAATGTAATATGAGTGATAGATTAGACAAAGGTGAAAAATCTGATGAAAGCAGCACTAACGTAGATGCATACTACTCTTGTGATGATTGTGGTCAGGGATTCAAGTCGCGTCAAGAGTTAAAGGAACACGAAAGCAGTCAACATTAATCTTAAGGCTAGGCCGGTGCTCTGACTTTAATCTCGTTAGCGTAGACTGTAAGCTGTAAATTGGTGTTCTAATCGACCATCAAACTAACTATACCATGTTGTGTTACCAATGCCCTGTGAGATACTGAATGTTCGCTTCATGGACCACAATTTTTCTGTCCTTGTGTGCAATGATGTAAATGATCTGTTGTTCTATTAACCACAAACTAAAAATTGAAATACACGGTAATAAGACCTATTAGCTCCGGTTCATTTGGTACAATATATGAAGTATTGGTAGAGCATGAAGAAGGTGGCATTACAACTAGTACAACCAAATGTGTACTGAAAGAACTTACAAGGATTGACAATCTTAGTAAGGAACGCTTTGAGAGGGAAATTAGGATATTGCCCGAGCTGAACCATCCCAGTATAGTCACTATTCTTTACTGGAACATAGGTGGTGATCCTCCCAGATTTCTACCATATTATATAATGGAGTATTTGAAGGGGGGATCGTTAAGAAAATACATGGATGAAAAATTCAATGAAGATAGGGATTTTGTCTTCGACCCGACTTGGGCGATAAACAAGATCATCCTGCCCATCTGTAATGCATTGGCACAGGCACACAGCTCAAAAGTATATCATAGGGACTTGAAGCCGGACAATATTATGTTCACTGATGATACTAAGTCAAGTATTAAAGTAGCAGATTGGGGACTTGTAAAAGGAGATGCTATTGATAGGGAATCATTGGAACTCACCACTGTTACGTCAGAAGGACAGATAGGTGGGACACCGGGATACTGTTCCCCTGAACAATGGTTTGCATTCAAGAAAAATGAAATAGATGGGCGAACCGATATCTATTCTTTAGGTATAGTGTTTTACGAAATGTTAACGAGAAAACGGCCATCCCCGTATAATCCAAATGATCCTTCTACTTTGAAAAAGAAAGGGGAGCAACAATCAAACCTTCCGCCTTCCCCTACTCTTCCCCGAAATCAAACACATGTTTACCCCCCCATCTAAGTTTAATACCAATGTAACAGATCAGCTGGATGCTTGCATTCTAAAAATGATTGAAGTCGATCCTGACAATCGTCAAAATTCGGTATGGGACTTGATAACGGATCTAGATATGATGAGATGATCCTCATTCAACAACCATTCATTGAACCACACAGAACTACATTAACGGATTTTTAGTTTTAGAATTTACACCGATTTTCTCTTGCTATATGTTCTTATTAGCTAATCAGATATTCCAATTCCGATCAACCTTTGATTGGTGAATTATTCTCATATCATTCTTTAATACTATCTTCAGCAGCAGATTGCAAATCGAATACCAACTACGGCACTTGCTTTTCAGACTTTTTTATCTAGACTTATCAAACAACGCTGTAAATCGATTACGCAAGAAAAAAGTGCTTGAAATCGCGAAAATCAATCCTAATATCTAGCCCATTAGAAACAGATTAGATTCAGATGGGGATCTATGCGACATAACAAGATAGAATTACTATACATTTTGAGGAGGAGTCGACCTGAGTGCGTCATTTATTTTCTAAGTCTATAGAAGACATAAACGGATACAAACGGTATTACCGAAAACATATATGCCCAGTATTCAACTACTGGTGAATCAAAAGCTAGATGAAGTCCAAACTTTAGTCCTAACAATAGTCCTAAATACAATGTGATAAAGAGTGGAGCAGTTCCAAATACGATGAATCTGTGGCTTCTGAGTTTGAACTTTTCAATATTGCGATACGGATACTGTAGATGATGGTAGAATACAGGCATTGATAGAAGAGAAGTAGCAAACGTTATCGTAAACAATGCTATCATAAGAATTATACCATCTTCAAATGAGAAATCACTTGGCCTATTTATCGAAATATTAAGTAGAAATGCAAAGAGGAACCCCGATACCGTCGTAAGAACAGCGCTCTCTTTTAGAATAGTATCATAGTCTTTGGATATATCTCCGTTCGTTCCATATTTTTCTGGTGTATCTGAATAGGTGTTCCCTTCTCTGTTGTTGTTGTTGTTGGTGCTATCATCATTCATTTGATTAAGTAGGTGTGTGAACAGTATAAGAAGGTTATATCTAGTAATCTTCTCATTTATATAATGAATCGCTCAACCATTAGAAAAAGAACTTTTCATACTCAGTCTGAATAATATGAAAATATTTGACAAAAAAGTATTCTACATGCTCATCACTAATGAGATCCGATCTCTCTTGTAGTAATATGATCTCTGGTTATAACTAAGGAACTCTCTTAATTCACACATTGAACCACTCTTCGCCATACTATTATTTTATAGTCGAATTGGCATGACTGAATCTCGATACTTTGGCCATAACTTTAATGAACTCATCACGTGAGCATTTGACGATTCGTGTAAAAAAATGTCTGAAAGTTAAGATATATGCAGGTATCAAAAGGTCAGGTAACCAAGAAATATGAAACTTTTTTATTCAAAAGCTGGCGCTCATTATCTTGATTATATCTTAATCTTATTCACGATCTGTATGAACTACTATCTATCTACCTAATTCATGTATACTCCAATATCTCTAGCGCTTCCTGCGCTTGCGCGCTCAGGAAATGGTCGCCCCACCTTGAATTGAAATACCAAGGAATTTATCCAGAGGGAAAGCAACCACTTAATATATACCAATAATACATATGAACCATTCTTAAATGCGGATTTTGATAGCTGAAGATGATCTTGACATTTCGACGCTTTACAAGAAAGCGTTAGAGAAAAACAAACATCAGGTAGTCGTCACGTCAAATGGCGAGGAGTGTCTTAAGAACTATCGTACTACTCTAAAAAACATGGCATCAAAAGAATTGCAACCAAGTAAGGAGGATGCGGCAGCAACAGAAACTGACTCATTTCAAGATTTCGGAGCTAAATTCAGAAAAGTCGTCGATACTAATGTTTCTCCATATGATGTCGTTATTCTTGACTATAGTATGCCAGGTATGAATGGTATGGAGGTAGCCAAAGAAATATTGAATGCCAGTCCTCACCAAAGAATAATCTTTGCATCAGCATATGTGAAAGAGACACTAGAACACTCTGTAAAAGAACTTAAGCAGGTAGTAGAGTTGATGCAAAAGCCTTTCGCATTGAAACAACTAACCGACACAGTAGAAGATACTGAAGCATTTGAAGAATTACAAGAACTTAACGTGAATGTAGATCACATTAAAGAAGCTGATCTAACCCATGAGCAGATTCTTGATTTGCTAGACAAATTAAGGAGAATACAGAAGAATAGGACATTTTGATTTTCCTGTCCTGGGATAAAAAAAGCGCAGGATATGATGAAAACTGTAGGAGTGTCAATTAGATCAGAGAATAGGAGTTTCAGAAATGAATTATTGAATTTCGAGGGATTACTCCGGTCTTGAGAACAAGTAGGATCCCTCTATTCGTCGAGTTGACTTACCATTACCTGATCATGGCAATTGCTCAGAACAATCACCTCTGAGATGACTAATGTTTCAATTAGTTTGTTACTAGGGCAGCTAATTTGGAACATGGAATTCTATTACTATGGATATAAATTAACAAATAGCTAATAATTCTCCTTTTCAATGCCTATATTTTAGATACATAGGCCTCATAAAACCTAAAATACTCTGAATGTATAAAAATAGCACCCTGATAATTTGGATGGCAATCAATCCCGAATCTGAGAGCATATTATCAAGAATCCAATTTGGAGATGAAAAAAATGGCTATGTGATTATGAGTAGATCCAGGTCGTATTTATTGTCCTCAAATCACCCAAACCAGTATCCATATTTAATTCGTTCTTTTCTACCAAGTGGTAGCTTCGAAAGGAACATGGGAGTGCACACCCTTACTAATGAAAAATATGATACTCCTCACTCCCGGATCAATTCTACCGCAATTGATGATAAGAGAATTCTAATAGTAGACGATGATATTGCGAGGTTCTTAAGTTAGCTTTAGACCGAGCCGGATTTATTACAGACGTCTCCAATAATCCAATATCCGCATTAACGAACTTTAAGAGAGGGACATACGATTTACTATTATTGGATATTAATATGCCACAGATGACCGGTTTTGAACTGTATAATAAGATAAGCCAAATTGATGGTGAAGTCAAGGTATGTTTTATTACAGCCTTTGAAGAATATTATAGTGAATTCAAAACCGAATTCCTTCATCTAAATGAATTAGAATGCTATATTAAGAAGCCGGTAGGTATGGACAACTTGATACAGGCTGTAAAATCACGACTGGATTGCAATTAAAGTAAAATTAAGCATTTTCAGAATAGGTAGTTGAGACAATCTTGTGATAACAGCGCTCATACTCTTCAGCGATTTGTTTCCAAGTGGGGAAGGTTCTCCCAAATCGTAACGCCTCCTGTTCTTGCAGGTAACGTTCATGGGGATTTACGAGTAACCTGATTACATTACTCGCGAAATCAGATACTTTGTCACAAACACACAGTGCTTGGTTATTAATATTGAGTCCCTGAGCCCCAACTGAAGTGCTAACTATAGCTTTTCCAGCTTTTAACGCCTCTAAAATCTTTACTTTAATTCCTCCCCCTATTCTAAGAGGACACACGACAACTTGGGCAGCTTTATAGAATGGATTAATTGATTCTACAAAGCCGGTGACTTCGATATGTGAGGATTTGCTACTGGTGTTCTTTAAGGCGAAGACTTCAGCCGGTGGGGAATTACCAACTAGATATAGTATTGTAGTGGGGACCTGGTTGAGAATCAAAGGAAAAATGTACTTGGAAAAGTATAGTGCTGCATCAACATTTGGTTCATATGCAAAATTGCATACAAAGAGAATTGATGGACCTTTACCGCCTTGGATATTCGAGTATATACTATTCTCAAGTAAATTCTTTCTTCCGTATGAACGCAGTTGTACTATACTGGGTTCATGGTCGATCCCGTTAGGAATCATTTGGACGTCGACATTGGGCTCTAATCGCTTTATCGTTGCTTGATCTTCGGTGGTGAGGGCAACTACTTTTGTAGCTCCTCTCCAAAAAGTCCGTTCCCACAAGAACGTAAAATAGTATTCACGCCAGCTGGAAAAAAAATCTCGAGACGATCTTGATAAAAAAGTTCTTTGCAAATCAAGTGAATATTCAATATTATGTTCGACAAGCACAATGGGAAGATCTAGGTTCCTTGGAAGTAGTTGCATCAGATAATAACCTTCTAGATGCACTAGATCAATACAATGATCCATGAACAGTTGAGAAATTCCGTGAACCCCTTCTTCTGAATAATATCTGTTCATTAGCCCTGGACGTCTTCGAGTATGCCCATTTAGCTGCGCCGGATTTGATATTCTAAAAAGACTTATGCTTGCACAATAAGGCTGTAAATACCTCAAACTTAGGCTATCTATTTCTGGCTCAATGGTTAAAGAGCATAAATGTATTTTGATATTTTTTCCTAACCTTGAAATCAGCTCGTACTCCCTTCTACGACCTCCGCTGGCGGGTGGAAATGGGAGCTGAGCAGTTAGGAATAGTATTTCCATTTGCGGCAACCCCATATTCTTTTTGGCTATACTACAATTAGATAACATGGCTAATTATACTTTCAAAATACCTCATAGTCAAGATAAACGTGTGATGTAAAGACATAGGAAGATACAATAGACAACAAAGTTCTACACGAGTTGAAATTTTTTCGAAGGTAGGAATATTATTGGATATCCAGTTGATGTAGTCGTTTAGCAATTACGCACTCTTCGTCGCACCTTCATATTTAGTATATCTTTAAAATGTTTTTCATATTGTTACTAGATATGAAGCAAGAAACTATTCATAGGAGAAAAAGTGGATGCAAACAAGTATACAACCACAATGACAGGAATCAAATACAAATTAGCTCACAAGCGCGCTGAACAGGAAAATTGGAATATTACCGAAAATACACAGAAGAAACTACTAATACGAATATTAGAAGGATTGGCGGTTCAATTGAAAGGCGAAATGAACGAGAACACCTCAAAAAAATAATATTCGAGACTTAATTCTGGGTTCTTGCAGGAATTTATTTAACTTTAGGTTGTGTTAGTGTATGCGTGAGCAGAGGATTGGAGATATACTACGAGAATCAGATCTGAAACCTATCGCATCTATTATGTTACGATCAACAATTTCAATGGGTCGCTTAGTGGATATTAGTATTCAAACAACACTAATTGGAAATCTATGAATTACCTGCATACAAGAAAGTAAGAATCTAGGCATGTATGTTCCATCGACCAGAAGTTTGAAAAAAATCTAATTGAATTGGTTGAAATCTGATCGATCAAGAATCTTATTTATGATTCTTGTCGTAATGCCAGATAAATTCTGTTTCACTCTGGAATGCGACGCTGCACTTGCTGCACATTATGGGTTCTTCATTCTTATCTGTATTATCTGACATCCTGCAAAACCCTTTTATTAAATATGAAAAATCGTTTATAATTATTTCACTCCTTTCAGTAGCTTAAATGAAACGCTAAGACAATTGAAACATCTAACCAGATCTGTTAACGGTCGTAAACCCTCCTATTTGTTAAAACAGGTCCATATTTGCGTTTTTTAGTCAAGGTAAACCTAATACCTTAAGAAATAGTTTGGAAATGACTACTGATTTCTCAATATTAAGAGTAACTCGAAATTTATCTGAACTAAAGGTGGCTAATTTTTCCCTCTGCTATTAGTGGATCGACGTATCTCCTGCAGGCAAGAGGCTCTTTTTGGCCAGCCCCGTATTTGGCCTTTCCTCTCTACCTCAATTGTGCTACGGGGAACGGGACCGAAACCCGCTACACCATTTTTGCAGGAGACTATTATCATAGGCAAACTTTGTTTAAAAATGCTCACTATGATAGGTTCCTATCTGATGATGAAGATAGCACTCTTTAGGTCGGCCACAAGATTACACTTGTTTAAATCCAAAGTTGCTTAGTTATAAGTTGTATGGTGAATAATGAAGCTGATTTGATTGGTAACGTGAAATCTGGCCAAGAAAGAAAAATTCGGCAAGACGAGCTACAGCAATCAGGACAATGGGCTCAAGTAGTAGCTCAGGTGATAGAAAAGGTAGTTTCTGGAACAAATATGACCACTACAATTAGTTTCGACAATTTGGAAATTGATGTACCAAGAGCGCAAGGACCCGATGGGAGAGATTTAGGTGGTGCGACTTGGAAATTAAATGGCAAAGTAGTTTGGACAACAGAAGCGCACAAAGCTCAAAAATCAATAACAATTACACATCATCGTTCATGTAAGATACATAGTACAACATCTGAACAAGTGTGATAATGCGGACGCATCACGATTATGGTACACACGTGGATTTCTCCCTTCAATAATACGATATTTTTGTAACAGAAAATATGAAAATATCCTTATTTCTTCTCGATTTACTTTAAACTGCACGTACAATCTAATTTTAGCCGAACCTGTTATGCATATATATAGCATTAAATTATAGTTAAATACAAGAGATCCAATGGTATTTCTTGGCAAAAAGCATCTTCATATCCCTGAAAGTGATCACATTGTAGATGGGTTAATTAGATTATTGAGCTCAACAAATTCAGGTTCCATCAGACTGGAATTTGCCAACAAGCCGGCTGCAGAGATCAACATTTACAGTAACGATAATTTTAGCAAAAGTAGCAAGAAGAAGATCAAGGTAGATCTGTTAGAACCAGGTCTTTTTAAGCTCCAAGATGATGATCTCAGTTTATTCGACAATTTGAGAACTGCTACGGAATTCGCTCAAAAGTTGACTGATAATATGCTAACTTTATCGTTATTAAGAAAGGGTAAAGAAGCGATCACATTGGGGGAAGAAGCTCATCCTTCGTTTTCAAGAATAATCACAAGGAGCGATGATATTCAACTGAATAGTTTGAAGGAATCTACCAAATTAAGGAAAGATTTCAAAGACGAAGACTAAGGAGTTCGCTCCAATTTTCTTAAAAAATTGATGGCGTTTTGAATCCTGCTATAAATGTATACTAGCCCCCTTAGAATACTTTATTACTTGGTTTCTAAACTGACAGCGTATATTCAGCAGTTTCGTAGTAAACTATGATGATTTATTCCTATAGAAAAGAATCAGATAAATTATTTCTTGAATTCAATGGACGATGTTTGGCGCCTAAAATGGGATCTATAATAATTTCTGATTCGGATGCCCTGCTATTGATAGAGTTATCAAATTCGTAGGGTTCAATTTCGTTACAGATTGCTTACGGAAACATTGAAAAAAGTTAGAGACAATTAATTTGGATGGGTACTGATTCTGTTATTTGGATAATCCCATAATTGTACTCATTTCAAATGAAGTATCTGTATTTGTAATTACTTGGGGTCTCCTATTTACAAATAAATTGGGGCATGGACGAATGTCTGATGCTGGCCCTCGACTGATGACATCGTTCTTATTGATCAGATAATGTAAATTACAGCGTTTGGAGAGGTAAATGGATCAGTTGCAAGAGTTCTACTAGATATTGGTTGTCCATTAAACAATTGCATTGATGTGCAACTTTCAAAGTCTTAAAGCAGCCCAACTTGAGGATTTGTTTATTGTCGTCAATATCAATTTCCACCGCCAAATATGTTTGATATTGCTTGACCTAATTGCTCAAATGGATTTTGCCCTGGTGCTGGCGCTGCTGTCTGATTTTGCTGCAGCTGCTGTT
>WHTU01000004.1:27028-112089 GCA_009377575.1 Nitrososphaeraceae archaeon
GTTGCTGTTCTGTTAGGCTATTATTAGACTGCCCTGGTGCTGGCGCTGCTGTCTGATTTTGCTGCAGCTGCTGTTGCTGTTCTGTTAGGCTATTATTAGACTGCCCTGGTGCTGGCGCTGCTGTCTGAGTTGTTGGCCCCGAGACGACTACAGTCCCCCTGGCTATACCGTTCCTAGTACGATCGATAGGAGGAGGAGTTTCTGTTTTCTCATCAGCCGGAGTCTGAAGACCTGTAATGGTTAGAACCAATTGATACGTTCCCGCAGCTGGGAACTTGATTGTCTGGGTATCTTGAGAATTCTTTGCGGTCAATTCCTTCTTTTCAAACACTTGTGTACCATTACTATCAAGCACGGAGAGATCGTACAATACGTCTGCATTAAGAGCTCCTCCGGAGAATGCGTCAGTAAAGTTGAATTTGGCAGTTGATTCAGCGCCCATTCGTATAGGTGCTGGTGACCACATAACATTGGCGTGGATTCCACCAGTGTCTGTGAGTAGATCGGTAGAAGTTGCATTCGCGGAAGGCGTGGAAGGTACTTCAGCCTGGCCCTGGGTGGTGCCATTGGTCGGTCCGTCCCCAGCGGCAGTCGGTGCTCCTGGTTGCCTGGTTGCAAGTGTAAATTCCATTACACCACTTACGTTCTGATTGTTCGTAGCACCGCCTCCTTCAAGTGACACCGGCTGCATACTTTCGGCAGTGGTAGAATTACTCGGGTCAATTGCAGTCGTATTCAAGCCTTGCTCCTTCTGCCATTCATTGGCTATTTTGATGACATCATTCTTATTGATTAGATAATGCAAAATTACCGCATTTGGAGAGGTAAATGGATCAATTGCAAGAGTTCTACCAGATATTGGTTGTCCGTTAACAGTTGCGTTAAATATGCTACTTCCGAAGAGAGCCTTTGGCAGCTTAATCTCCTCGTGGACGAATATCGGATTCTTCTCTAGTCTCTGAACATCATAATAGAATGGCATAGACCAAGAGAACTGGCCAGTCGTCGAATTAAAGTTGAAATCATCTATCTTGTCGTAGTAAGATACGAGGGTTGTATTAAATGGCTTTCCTTCATATTTCAAATTCTCGAAATTGAAGACATCGCCTACGCTTAGAAATGTTTCAAATTTAGGAGCTTTATCCGGGACAAAGATGTTTCTATCATTGTCAACCCCAAATATTTGTATATCAAACCTATACAAACCTCCTTCTTGCAAAACAGGTCCTCTTATGTTTATGGTCCCGCCTGGATCTGCTACGTATGCTGCTTGAAATGGGTCCCTATCTCCGAAGATCGTTAACGAACCTTTCGCTGGCTCTACTTTTAGAGTTAGCAATCCATTATGTGCATGGAAAAAGTCACGTACTAGTGGTTTCTCGCCCTCAACTGGGTTTGCGCCTTTGCTAACACTAATGTCATATGTTACATGTTGAACTGTTTCATTTGTTTTGGCATCAAATAACCTAAATTGCATGTATGCATCTCCCCCTGTAGTAGTTGTATAAATTGGGGGGCTTATCTTTACGAACAGGCTTCCTTCTCTATTTCCAAGGCTGGCTGGAGGTAGATTTTCTTGCGTCAAGCCATCACCATGGGCTTGTTGCATAAGTGCATTATCAAAGGCGAAAAAGAAAAGAACAAATGTTAAGATATAGACTATTCCAAATTGCAAATTGGAAACATGCATTCTGAGCAATCTCAATTCTGCTGCATAAATCTTTCCAAATTCCCTATTTAACTATTGCATTATGAAGATTTGATCAGCAGCATCCATCCAATAAATGCCAAGAATAAAGAAGTATTTTATTGCTATTTTCCCCAAACTATTTTTCCAATAATTTCTGATCATTGCGATGTTATTTACGATATGCATTATTACATAGCCTTCAAAAATTCATGTACGTTACTTTACATAGTAAGCTATCTGCTTTCAAAAGCTAATCTTGGGCAGAAAAGAATATTTTGCGTTATATGATCACGCAAGAAATAGTACAGGCCTATCACCTCGTTCAATTACTAAAGCCAATCATTGATTATACAACAAAGTATCAGATTTCCTACATTATAATTCAATAGCAATAGCAGTTGCTCATTTTTTGACATAACTATGTAGAAGTATGTTCTTGATCTCAACGCGATCTCCGAGTAAGGCATTGACATATTTGTTTCTGTCTTCGAAAGGCATTCCTTCTTCGGTAAAAGCGGATTCAAGAGAATCAAGCGTTACGAGTTTCCATCGATTCTGTATTGCAATATCTATTGTATTCTGGGTTTCATAAAGTATTCTTCCCAGTGAAGAAAGACTATATCTAGCCTTCCTCCTATTGATGAGGCCCATCGAACGAAGACGATTGATACGGCTGTAATATTGGTTGGGTGTTAGATTGATATATGACATCGAAATCCGACTTTCATCAATGGGTTGGTGTCCAACAGAGGTAGAATCTGAAGAATTCGCAATGGATCTAAAAAGAGATAGGGACTTGTCGTCCGAAATAGCACAAAGAACCATCGCTACTGAGAGACCTTCCGACTCCGTTGTTCGAGAGACATCCAGGTTTATGCCTATATGAACAATACGACATAAATAACTATAACACATATATACACCATAAGATGGTTATAGAAATTCATTTTACCAGCCCACCGTTAACGACTAATATTTTCATCCTTCAAGCTTAACAGCAGAATTATTTGTTAAACCTAAAGATCCGTTTGAGATCGTGCCTTGCTTCGTAATAGGGTTAGGCGCAAGTGGTCTAAGACACGTTCAAAATTGTCGATGCGTCTTCTAATAAAATACTGTGTGTAGTTTTATACTTCGATCATAGAATCCCCCCAGCCCCGTCAGCGTACTTCAGTTCTTAAATCACTCCATTACGTGACTATTGGCATGGATGCTTGGCACTCTAATATAGCTCCAAAGCTTGAAACTAAGAGTTCAAAGTTATTAATTCATTCATTTGTAGTGAAACAGCATAAGGGTCTGACAATAAATCCATATCAAGGATGCCAACATCGATGCGGATATTGTTATGCAACTTATGAATGGTCACCTGATTTTTATGACAAGATATACGCCAAAAGTAATGCTCCTGAGATTCTGGAAAGTCAGCTAAAATCATCTAAATTTAAGAGAATAGAACCTGTCATGATATCGTCTGCAACGGATCCGTATCAGCCGGCAGAAGTAAGGTACGGACTTACGCGTAGATGTATTCAAGTACTGCAGAAATACAAAGCGCCGTACTATGTATTCACAAAATCAATTAATATACTGAGGGATTTGGATCTTCACAGGGGATACCGAGACAATTGTTTTTTGGTATGGTCAATTACTACTTGCGACGAAAATATAAGACGCCTCATAGAGCCTGGAACCCCTCCAGCAGATGTCATTTTCGGTGTAATAAGAAAATTTGTTGACGCTGGGGTCTGCTGTGCAGTGAATATTGATCCAATACTTCCTCTAATCACTGACTCTGAAGCTCATCTTGATAAGATAATAACCGCATGCAGTAATAATGGCGTAAGGCACGTTTTTGGGGCTTTATTAAGACTAAGAGCAGATATTTGGGAAAGGATGAAGACAATACTCGATGCACTGGATATCCATGAAGGGTCTTACAAATATCAGAAAACCATTTTTCAATTTTCAGAGCCTATACGACCAGGAGTCAATATCGGGCCATCTAAATCATACGAAAACAGAATGCTTGATATTTTGACATACAGAGTACGCTGCAAAGGCATGATACCAAAATTTCCGGCCTTTCTCTGGAATAGGCCTACTATGTCAGATCAATATACTGATACGATCAATCATGGGAGCCAACATACATTAATGAAATATGTATAATGCTAAGCCAGAAGTGTTGGAGTTATTACACATTACATATTCAAAAAATCTTTAGTAAAAACTATCCAATGTAACAACAATGACTAGTGAGGTTCGATCAAGCTCATTCCGGTTTAGCGTAATGTCTTATTCTCTTGCGCTAGGAAAAGGGAATCGTATGTAGCTAAATACTAAGCGTAGTAATAGAATGGACCTGTCATTTAAATTTCCTTACACAATTATATCATAATTATGTGAATTTCTTTATGACTTTACATCTCTGATATATATACAATCATTATATAATATATTGTTCCATTCTGCTGTGATGAAGAGTGAATACTTTGCAACGGTAACTGTGGGAGTAATTGCGACGATTTTGACCATCGGATTTGCGTCAACAATCTATGGCCAGACAAACATGACAGCAGGCAACATGACAGCAGGCAACATGACAGCAGGCAACATGACAGCAGGCAACATGACAGCAGGCAACATGACAGCAGGCAACATGACAGCAGGCAACATGACAGCAGGCAACATGACAGCCGGCAACATGACAGCCGGTGGTACAACATCTTCGGGTGGGGGAGACGACGGAGATGATGATAACGGAGGCGACGGCGGAGAAGATGATGGTGAAGACGGAGGGTCCAACTAGCTTATTCCGTCAAGGCTCTGTCCTCAAGGTTGGATGTAAGTTATATCAGGCTCATGAAGACTTATTATTTTTTTATTTCCCCACTCTTAATTTCCATCTATTAGATAAAAATAACTGAGGTTACATTGAATCCTTAATGACATTAAATACAAAATAGATATTCAAATCATATTTCTTATTAGGTTCTCCCTTGAAACCGAATGAAGACAGGAGTGTTGATGAATTGACACGAACAATAACTACTAACTAGTGTGAAGATAATGCAGATCTTGAAGATACTACCTATAGTGTCATCATCCATCCTTGGAAATCCTTCGAGCAGCTTTCTGCCTGGAATTTTCCATTTCCCTAACCGAACCGGGTACGTCATCAGATTTTGGTTCTTCCCCCATCTGACCACTAGACGCATCGTTTAATGCTTGATCTCGTTTGAATGGGTTTCTTTTTTTCAGTACTCATTTCTCTAGAAACAATATAGAAAACATGACTAATAGATATTTGCAAGATACCTCCGGAATGGAATCATACCATAATAATATTGATACAAGGTAACAGATGCCCTTCACGGGCATATTTCAAAACGAATAGCTGGAATTAGACATTTGTTTAGAAGCACACTCGCCTCACAATTTTCTATCTTTCTGTGGCCTATTGTTCAATGACGTATATAATCAAGGCTATGAAAGTTAAGGTGGAATTACCAACTACACAATCGGACCAAATAGCAATTCAAATGAGGAAGCGTGCACCTAATGTACCCATGGACGATGGTGTGTGAGGTGGTGATTGGCTACAGATAGACTGGAAAAATCTTACGAGGCTACGACTATCCTATTGCTGTTACTCGTTACCTGTACCGCAGGTTGTATGTTAGAATATTTCAGATATCTACCTTTTCCTATATACTTAGCTCTGTTTGCGCTTGCCAGTTTTACTCTCGTAAGCTGGCACTATAAATGGTAAAGACAAAATGCATAGTAAGTAAAAGTTGATAGCAATCACTATCGTGATGCGATACTCTCTTCTCTTACAAGAGTACTAAATTAAGGATGGATACTGATACTATTGTGCATTATGATATGCAAACTGGTCTCCTTCATTATCAGATCCTTACTGCTATGCATGGTAAGTATAATTATGGCATCTTGAATGAGAATATAAGAAAGTCTTTTAAGAGTGAGTTACTTATTCTCAACTATGATAACCGATTATGGACACATTCACAGTCAAATAATGAAACTTGATCCCAGTATCCGATTAGTTACTATATGCACCAACGATGGACAGATAATGTACTCTGATCATCGTGAGGGTGTCAAGAACTTACTAACGCAAGACGAAAGCAAGAAATCTCTCGAGTTAGCAGTAAATGCTTGGAGGGTACGTACTGAACTGAGTCATAAGATCGGGAAAGGAAAGTACGTAGTAGCCGAGTACGAACGAATAAAACGGATTACGATGCCATTGAATGACGACAAACATTTAGTATACATAACAACTGAGATACCTTCTGAGCATGAGAGAATTATTGAAGGCGTCAGACAATTAAAATTATAGAATCCAAATCCCTATCACAAGTATCGGAAATCTTTGACGTTTAAGATTTGTGTAATATGGGTCGACTGATGTTATTAGAATAACGTAATGACCAAAAATATACTGTATAGTTAAAATGATGTCTTTTTTAGGACACGATTGATTTGTTTTTTTTGCGTTATAATTTTTTACTAGCCAGTGATTTTAGAAATCTATTTTTTAAACTACCGATACAAAATTGACCTTCAAACTTTTTATTCCACGATTTTCAGAAATATGCTTTGCTAATTCCCTTATTCTCTTGATACTCCCCTTGACCATGATTGTCTCAAGACAGTTATCATTTGCGAGATGGAGGTGAATTGATGCGCTTATGATATCAGCATACTTATGTTGTATGTGTACTGATTTCTTATCTTGATTGTATATGTGATTATTGTATAACATTACAATAGCCCCTGCACCATCTGTCTTGTCTTCGCTATTCCATGTGTATTCATCCACTAAATAGTGCATGGCTGCTTGTAATGCCTTTGATCTATCGGTGTACCCTGTCTTAACCATACTTTCGTCAAATCTTGATAGTAAGTCTGACGGTAACGATATACTAACTCTGCTTAACGATGCATTTTTCCTTCGATAAGGATTAGTGATGGAGCGACGTTCCGAGTGGTGACGAGGATTATTAGGTGCCAAAGCTTGATGAGTTATCCATTATCTATCTTAATAATATTTCTTCAAGCAACAACCCATGCTATCTTTGCGGGAGGACTATTTGAGAAAGAATTAACAGAAATCAATCACTATGATCTGCTTTTCTATTCTTTAGATAGTTCTCCTAGAATTCATTGAACTAGCCTTATTGTTGAAAATTGCATGAGTTATTTGGTATCGGTTTCCTCCTTAGTCTAGTACAAATATTCATATTACTCTTTTCAAATTTAGATGAGAAGATCTTTTTTCATTTCCTCCTTAATAGCGAAAATCCATTACATACACTGTCAGTTGGGTAATAGTGTAGTAATCTAGTTTCAGCTTCACTGTTTCAAGGCGGACCTTTGAATCTTGACTACTTACTTCGTACTTGTTTTAGATATACGATCCTCAGTTGAAGATTTGCTCATGACAATAAATCAACTAAATTTAAAAGGAGAAATGGTTTGGCAGTCACTATTTCATAATGAGAGTAACTCACTCATTCTCTGAATTGATTATTTGTGATATTTTTGATTTTGTAACACTCCTATCCCAGAAACACGATTGGTCTTAGATATTATGCAATTTAGCAATGTTCCATGAATATCAACTCGGGCCGTAGTTTTTCAGACTTTGTCACTCGGGCGATGATACTGCGATGACCATGCTAATGATCTTTTAAGATCATGAAGGGAGCTAATTCCCGTGGTCAGGATCAATGAGTTACGTTGCTCTGTTATGTGATCTTAACCGTTATTGACTAAGTTATCTAAATCATAATATGCTGCCAAATACTGAATGCCTTTTTCAGTAACCATGTATTTTTTTGTACCTACATCACGTTCTATCATTCTACCTTTAAGTAATTCTATCAAGTAGTGGCGAGCTTGGTCATATGAAAGATAAACTTCGTACATCACATTCAGCGTGGTAGCACCACCTCTTCCACCATTTGTTTGATGTGCTCGAATTGCATCTAGTATCAATGCCTTGTTTTCGGTGGGTTTTCTCACTATTTTCGTGCTGCGGTTAAGCAATATCGAACAAGTGAGAAAATGGTATTTATGAGGACCTTCAGTTATTGTAGAAACTTAATTGAATCACTATTTGTGATCAGTAAATGACACAAATAAGGATCATAGTATTTAGTTTGAACTTTTGGCAGAGATTCATTTATGTTAGGTTAAACTAGGAGATTTTGTAAAATTTGATGCTAGTAAAAATACTCATGATATGATCGTAAATTTGTAAAATACTAACTGTTGATTCTATGTCTATGGGCCTTATCCCCTCGTCTCTCATGAGACTGGGGCATTCATGTGGTCTATATGAACATGATAAGAATTGCTCGGATGTGGTGTTTCGTTGATTTCGCGCATTTTGCTTCCATCTTGGAAATTCTTCTCATATCAATCTGCAATATGACTTCAGAAGTGTTCAGAAAGGCTAGTTTTAACCAGGGAATAGAGACTTCATTGGCAGACTCATATCCTTTCATAAGAATATGACTGAAGAATGAGGAAGAAGGAGAATCAAAGTCCGGCTAACTAAATTAGGTCTAATATTTTGTTGAATGATCTATTACGTAAGGTAAAAAGTCTTACACTAATTACTTTTAGAGAAATGTTCTATAATTCCAATAGCTTATGCCTAAAAGTATTCAGATCAAGCGATCCCATGCGATCACTGACATAAGTGCATGGCACATACTTACGCTCGATGATTTCACCAGATATAACCAGAGTATAAAAAACACAAACCGAGGGTCTATCGAATCCGTATATTCAGTCATCGAGAAACAAAGCGGACAAGTTACCACCAGGCATATTGAAAAAGAAGTAGGGTTAGATATAGGAACCGTGCGTTATGCTATAAAATACCTCACAAAGGAGGGGAAGATCCAACGAGTTAAAGGATTAGGAACTAATAAGATAGAATTTTATTACAAAGTCTGTTAGCCTAGGTAGGTCAGTAGGGATCCGAAAAGGTGAGCTGCGGAATGACTAACTGCGCAGCAAAAACATACCTTGGTGGTTCGTAAGTTCTGCTCTGAGACAATGAATTTCTTGAAAGTGGAGATTCTCTTCATGGGGGGAAGGTTTCAACAAACGGTTCAACTACCAATCGGTTCTCCACATTTTCCTCACATTAATAATTTAGTAATATGCTCGGGGTATTCAATTCTCAATACCACCTCACAAAGTGCATTGCAGTGATATCCTTCGCCTAAATCCTTTAGCTAACTATCCTTGCTTCGCCTCTCGATCGACCAATATTAAACCATATTGAACCGATGCACCTCCATCCTTCCATTGGTCAACCAACGGGATTCTAGAATGATCGGTAGAATATGATGCAATCATAATGATCAGGCAAAAAAGTATTCCAAGAATTAATACTATCATCGCTTCTTTATCTTGACTCATTCAAATCGATTTCTTTGCTTGAAGAGAGTAATACCTTAAGAGCCAATATAAAACAATCCTTCAATTATCCATGATATTCTTCTCAATCTACCATAAAATATATCATAGAATGCTTTTATTTTAGAAAAGCCATTCTCTTGCATGGTCGAGGATTCAAAGAGTGGAGAAACTGAAGATAATGAAGCGAGAGAAGAGATAAAGGAGGAAGTTCATGAACTACAAGACTACGAAAGTGAGGAAAGCGAAGAAGAGGACCCTGATCCAGCGGAATAGGGTATTAAATTTCTGAATGTGAATATTCAAACTAAACTGCCTGATAGTATGATGAAACGGTCCGCTCTTTCCCGCCCCTTATTGCTCGATATACCAGAGATGTCCCCTCCTGAACATTATCGATTTTGAAAGACCTCGTTGTTATAGCAGAACCTGTGGATATTCGGGTCAGTGACAATTACATTGCAAATAGCTGACCCTATCTTTGGATTTTCCTAATGAGAGAAAAAGTAAAAGGTAGCCATTTCATAGTGAACTTCAGTTGTCAAAGACGAAGATTGGGAAGATTATAACCCTTGAAGGAATCGAAAAGTCGGGCAAGACTACCCAAGCACAAATGTTAAGTCATTATTTGAGGAAAGAGAGGCATCTAAACACGGCTCATTTTGATCTCCCTGACTATCAAACGGATGTAGGCAAGTTGATAGACAAATACCTTAATTATGCCGAGATGCCCGCTAATCCTGAGGTATTACATCTTCTTTACGCAGCAAACAGGTATGAAATCAGAGATGTGATCAATTTCCATCTCAATGATGGGTATGTAGTGATAATGAATCGTTACTATCAAAGTAATTTAGTATACGGATATGTTAATGGATTAGACATTGAATGGCTATCTATATTAGATGAAAATATGCCTCGCTCAGACCTGACAATCATCCTTGACGTGCCAGTACAACTCACCGAAAAGCGAGGTACTCCCGTGAATGAGAACCGATTCGGCCATGCGAAGGAATTTATTGAAAAGGTAAGAGAAGCCTTTTTGACCTTAGCAGAAAAAGAGAAATGGAAGGTGATCGATGCAACTCGAAGCAAGGAAGACATCCATAGAGATATCATAAGAATTATTGAGAACCAATTTGGAAATTGATTACAGACAAGCCTTGACTTGGGAATCATCTAATCACAAAGCGTTTCACTGTCTCGGATCCGTACTTCAGAGAGGAAATGAGATTGCGATTTTGCTGATATCACTTGAGCCTGACTCTTGGGAGGTGATAGACAAGGTTTCTGCAAGAGTTCTGGATAATGAGGTGAATCTATTGCTATGTTTGTGGCATATACACTTTTCCCACATGCTCGGAACATAGCATTAACTGCGATCATGAGTTTGAATTCAGATTGAGGTCGAAATCCAGGGACTTTCTAGAACGTTCTGTTGAAAGAAGACCAATTAATTGAATGGCGATCCTACATCCTTAGATACTTTTCCACTTCGTCACCGATGAGAGTAGGAGCTATGGTATTGTAGTTATTTGTGTTTGCCACCTCCTCGTGGTTGGACGTGGAACTCGTCTCTTGAGTTATTTCCTCGCTGTATTCAGGATGTTTTCCCTCTTCGTTAATGAGTTCTTTTAGAAGTTGGACTTGACCTAAAATTTTTCCCTTTCCTAGATCTGAAAACCCATTGTTCTGTAAGAACGATAAGTATCTAACTAGAACATTTAGTTCATTTAACTTTGTTTTAGCTAATTCTAACGTTATCATGAGGGTTCGACGATAGTGATGATAGTGCTCACTTCGCTTTAATTACTTGAAGGTTGAATATGTTAGATAACACTCTGCAGAATAATTAAGCCCGCATGATCTGTCAACCTAGGTCATGATCCAGTATCCCATTGAGTATTGTCGTGCTAAGGGTAACTTTGAGCTAACCAGTAAATTTCAAGACACAGGTACAACAATTCTATCTCTGCGCTTAAGCCCAACCACACCAGTAGTATATCGCCCCAAAATTTTCTGAATTCAGTTGTAAAGAAATTTGAACTTGCGCAAGTATATACCTTACGTACATACAGATGAAATAATACACTTTGCAAAGGTCTCTAATTACAAAATCAGTAAGAACTACACCACATACAATCAGAACAACAATCGCCTCATCCCCAAGACCCTCAATTGCCGTCGCAGTAACGATCGTCGCTCTAATGATTCTTGGTTTTTCTGCTCTCAGCATGATCCAGCAGACGGTAGCTGGACAAGTCGATACAATTCAACCAGAACAGGAAGAAGAATACGTGTCATCTTCGGAGCGGGTAGCTGGGCAAGAGGCGCAAAGGGCTGCCGCTGCACCAGAACCGGACTACAGTAGCAATAGTGTTTCGCAGAGATTAGATTATGCGCACTTTGTTCCACTGACCAACAGTCCAGGAAATCAGGTAAAGCTACTACTGAATTACTCATCGCTAGATCCGTCTATGACTGATGCTCCTATTAATGCAGTAATGGAAGTATACGCAGCGAATCAAACTCTGCTAAGAACTACCTCATTTCCTCAACCTCTCTTACTTAATCAATCAGGAGAAATACAACTTGCTACTACATTCGAGGATGAGTTACTGAACAACATTACAACAAGGACGATGTTAACAGATGGGGAGAAGGTGATTCCGATCTCCAACACTTTGGAAACCAGGCTTGCTTTGGGACAAAACATTTCTGACACCGGAGAAAATATTACAGGCACGAATTAGCCACTCACCTTTATTTTCTTTTTATTTTATTTTGTCCAATTTCCTATACCGTTCCATACGAGAGATCCATTCGAGATTCATATTTTTTGAATATCGATTGTATTGTTTGCATGAGATGCAGTTTCCTGCCGGTAAGTATGAACAAGAATACAGAACGAGTGAACTATGATTTTGTTATGTTGAATATTTCAATAAGAGAAGTAAGTGAATAAGAATCTTATTCATTATATCCATAATTAACACAAAACTTGTGTTGAGTGTCGATTATACCAAGAAAAAAATAAAGATAAATCCTCAAAATAAGAAATTCTTAGGGTGCCCATTATGCCACTCATCAAAATACGTGGTCTTTACATCTAACATAAAAAATACCAAATACCATGTTCACGAATTATACTGTCATGGCTGTAACGTCATTTTTTCGCCTTCCAATGCAACTCTACCAATAGAGCTTATAGATACTTAATCGATTTTCAACTCCCGCGGGACATAATTTAGATCTTTCTGTTGAGACGTCTACAGAAGATGGTTGACAAAATAAGAGGAATGCAGGCACGAGCCAATTACATTGGATCTTGACAAGTCAGATGTGGATAAAAATAATAGCCTGAAGATCTTTTAAGGAACCCGATTATCTACCTATTCTATTGAAGCATCCCGATTAAATTATTCCGTTGATCCCTTATTTCGCCCCCTAGGTCTGTGAGTCCGCTGCCGACGGCCGCGAGTATTTGTCGTGTGCCATTGTCAAGGGCCAATGAGTTGTTCTGCGATATCATGGTAACCTCCTCTCCTGTACGGAATACAGATGCGATTGTTTTCTCTAAAGCTTCATCTGCACTCTCGACATGAGAAATTGCTCCTGAGGTGTTTCCTGCAAATGCGAATTGATACCCAAGCGATAGCTGAGATTGTATCTCATTAAAGCCGAACGTACTAACTAATTGATTCTTTAGCTTGTCCCCTTGACTGGTTAACTCATTTTGAATATCCTCACTTGCTTGAGTCATCATGGCACTGATTTCCCCAGGATCTTGAATGGTGGAATCTGTTGTTGATGATGTTGATGATGATGCTTCAACTGCATCTCCCGTCATACCTATTGACGTCAACAATAGTCCTATTGCTCCCAACAACAAAAGCATCATGCTTGTTCCCTCGATGGTTTGTGGAATTTTCGTACTCAAGATCAATTAGTCTAATGAAGTGTGAATTTGAAGTATAAAAACTTGATAGGGTTGTAATAAGAGCCAAAAGAATCCAGAATTTCATACACGAGAATCTGCCAAATAACTACGTAAAGTCTGAATATTGGTTTCCAGAAAAGTGTCGTTACCCTTGATCCTTGCCTAGGGTGTCTCTTAAAGCCATTTCCAAATAAGGAAAGCGAAACTGGTAACCAGATTCAATTAGACGCGAAGGCATTACGCGTGTGCTCGAAAGCAACAATGCATCGGTAAGTTCTTGACCTACTACCCCTCTTAGCATAAATTTGGGAACAGCGACGACTGTAGCCCTTGATAAGGTCTTTCCTAACGTATCTGTAAAATCGGTGTTTGTAACAGGATTAGGAGAAACAGCGTTTACCGGTCCGCTAAAAGTCTCGTTTGCAATCATGGATAATATAATCGTGAGCAGATCCTCCAATGCAATCCAACTTACATATTGATTCCCTCTTCCTATCCTTCCTCCAAAACCCCATTTGAAAACAGGCAGAATCTTTGCGAGTAGGCCTCCAGACGAGGATAACACTATGCCAAGCCTCAGATTGACCACGCGAATCCCAGCCTCTTTTGCTATATGAGTTGCATGTTCCCATTGTCTACACAAATCTGATAAATAATCAACAGATGGAACCTTACTCGGAACAGAGGATGCTCTGGTACCTGCTTGACTATCCTCAGATAATACCTCATCACCCCTATTCCCATAGTACGCAATAGCAGATACAGATACCAATACCGACGGAGGCTCATCGAGTGAGGCCAATCGCTCACACAAAGTAGTAGTAGTATTCATTCTACTTTCAGATAACTTTTTTTTCTTTTCCTTCGTCCATTTTCCAAATATGTTTTCTCCTGCAAGGTTAATTACTGCATCGACATGATGGCTGTTTAATGCATCTAGATTGAAGTAACTCCTAGTTTGGTCTTGACCTTTTTGCCAAGAGGGAAGAACGTATGGACTATTGGAAAGCGGAACTACTTTATGCCCACCTGTTGTGAGGAATGGCATCAGCGCGCTTCCAACAAAACCACTTGAGCCGGTAATGGCTATAGTCAATGGGCTTCCGCTTTTTCTTATACTATTTATGAAAGAATGAGTACGAAGATCTTGACTAATAGTCCGATGACGGTAGTCAAAAATCTTCCGTAGATTTCTATCAACAAATCGATGTGCTGCCAATCTGCCTATTCGACCAGCAGGAAGTGAATATTCAATACGATCCTCTAGCATACAAGATGTGCCAAACCGTTCAAACAAATGTGAATGTACAAATGAAGAGAATACACCTTTTATCTGGATATCTTTGAATTGCTTGTCCGGGATATATTCTGCATGCTTAACTACCCATTTCATGGAGAGGGGCCCAAGTTTTGTTCGAAGCTTTACAATCCCATTATTTTGAATGCTACCGCTGCGTCCAATTACCTTGAATTGTTCCCATGGTGGTTTTAGACGTTCGAAAGCGCCTTCCCTTATATGCCAGGCAAATACTCTCTCTAAAGGTTGATCAATTCTGCTTGAATGTACGAAGGATTCCACTCGATAGCTATATTCTTATTCCTACATAAATTGATAGGATTAGCAACTTCTTGACTACGTGATGGGAACGTTAAGTGAGATTCGACGATCCCATAAAAATGGCAGATAAAACGAGGTACGATGATATGTGTGTACGACTATCATAGATTTCTAGAGGATTCACCGGATAGGATTTTTCGTTTTGATGAGAATGATCAAATCCAACTCCTTATTCTATTGCGAGAACTGTTAATTGAGATCTCCCGTACGATGAATCGATCTACCTATCAGGCGTATCTGTTCATTCTTTTGCGATTTATATACCATCTGTAAACAAAATAAGCAATGGCTATTATTACCACGGCGATTATCAGAGGACTGAGAAGGTATATGACAATAGCTGCGACTATGATGAGGATTGCTATTATTGCTATATCCGACAGCTTTAGGCTGGTCATTAAGATCCATTTCGCATTACGATCACTTAAGATGGACGTGTACTATGTATGGCACCGAAGTTAATTAATTGCAAAAGATTCTATTTAAAGGCAAAGAATGTAAAATTCAGAACAGATTTGTGGATAGGTGTGGATATGATAAGAGCAATTTTGATATTGCTGAAAGAATGTTCCGAATTTCAACAACCAAATGACATAATAGATATGAACTTGACCATCTGACTTTCTTTAATTCCTAATTAAGGCAGTTTAGTTTTGTCAAACGGCTGAATCGTATTATCAATAAGATGGGTTAGTAGCATAGGAACTAGTGAAATTAACAAAAAGTGGGAACTATCGCATATGTGGAATGAACTTGGAGAGCGTCCATACGTAATTTTCTTCTTTTGTTAGAACACAGCCAATCAAGGCGATCTCCAGTGGGCGTGGTTTGATATAAGATAACTCTGTCAAACCAATAAATTGTTAACTGTATATTAAAGCCCATAAATCTTTACTGATGAATATAACGGTCAGCATTGAAAGCTACAAAAGAAAGAATTTTATGAATATTACATCTCGTTGCAGTATAGTGTACGCCGATTACGCTATTTCATGTCGGATGGCTCTAATCATGTCATTAATAGTCGTTATAATAGTAATGGGCCCAATGCAGCTTTCAAGTGTCAATTAGATCATCAACGCTCAGACAGTGGATTTGGATCGGGCCATGACAAATACTACAGATGGACAGGATGTTAACATAGACCCTACAGTGACTCTTCCTGCAAATGACACTGTTATCGTTAATGCCTGGGAGCAAATGACACTGACGTAAGTCGATCGGTTCAGAAGGGGTAATAATGTTGATCACTGACAATATAATAACGGTGACCAATAGTCAAGTTGAGTACGACAACGGGGGCATCTATTACTGATGTACAAGATAATGATTCTGCAGATAATACTCAACTAGGTTGAGGCCCAAATGACAATAACGATGATAGCAATGGAGAAAATTACAATAGTGATTCTACTAATTATGACGGGTACTCAGATGTTGATGAAAGCGAATAATGTCCTCTTAAGAAGAACGAGTATAGAATAATTGGAACAAGGGAGAAAACCAATGGTATAGCCAGAATCGAACACAAATCATCAATGGAAGGAACAGTAAGTAATTCCTGACTATAAGGTCAAATTTACATAATTCTTTTTCTAGTAGTAGAAGAAAATGCCAAATTATTATCAACTAA
Source organism: Nitrososphaeraceae archaeon (assembly GCA_009377575.1). Lineage (GTDB taxonomy): Archaea > Thermoproteota > Nitrososphaeria > Nitrososphaerales > Nitrososphaeraceae > TH5896. The sequence continues at coordinate 43,377 of WHTU01000004.1, forward strand.
AACTAGATACTTAGGAATTCTGCGGCTGCATCACCCGAATTTTCACTTACTCGGGAATTTCTGTAATATATTATAAGCATGTTCTGCGTATTAATAGGAGGTAAGGAAAATAGAGGTGAATTGGATAACCAATGGCATGCAAAGGTATCTGTATTAGACATAAAGCCCAGAAACCAGTGGGCTCAGGACGATATGCTGCTGGTCAAAAGCGTTGTCAAGTATGTGAAATTTTTCTCAATTGGATTGGTCTCTGGTGCCCATGCTGCGGATACAGGCTCAGAGGAACACCAAGAAATTTCAAATACAAGAATAGGCTAAGGGAGCAAAAAATGATGAAAGACGAGAAGAAAGCTACTCATCCAGTACTAGTGCGTATCAACAATTCCTAGTATGCATCAAGTGCCGGCAATAGTTACGGCAGGCCGATAGCTCCGCGGTGAGAAACTATCACTTCTTCCTAACGGAAGTTGAGAACATCACATCTTAGCTCTCTTAAACCACAGATAGCTTCATCCGGAAATAATGTATACGTAGTATGGGAAGACGATGCTCCTTTTCCAGGGCCAAAGGAGGTATTCTTCAGAGCTAGTGCTGATCGTGGAGCTAATTTTGCTGCTACAGAGAACCTGAGTAGTAATCCTGCAGACTCATTCGAACCAAAGATTTCAGTATCCGAAAATAGTATTTATGTAATATGGACTGAGGATCAAGACATATTCTTTAGAGGAAGTGCAGATAATAGAGTTAGTTTTGACTCTGTTATTAACCTTAGTAATAATAGTGGTGACTCATCAGTTCCAGAGATATCCGCTTCTGGAATCGATGTCTATTTAGTATGGCAAGATACTGATCCAGGAAATAATGACATACTTTTTAGAAGAAATACTGACAATGGAGCTAACTTTGATGCTACGCAGAACATAAGTAATAATTTTGGAACATCGCATTCTCCACAGCTAGCTGCCTCCGGGAAGAGTGTATATGTCGTATGGAATGACAATACGGCAGTTCCAAACAATGAGATATTCTTTAGAGCAAGTCTTCCCTCTCTTACTCCACCAGAAGCTATTCAGAACCTAATTCAAACGGTAATAAATCTTGATAATGTAAACTTTCGTATAGAGACCGCCCTCACAAGTCAGCTAAGAGTAGCATTGATATTTGTTAGTGATAGTAACCCATCAAATGACTTTATTTCGTGTGCAATAATGGATAGATTTAGTGCCTCTGTTAATATTCTTGCAACCAGAGGAATGTTAACAGATGCACAAGCAACAGATCTATTACAACAAACACTAGAAGTCAAGAATGTCATAGGATGCGCTAGTGCCACTTAAGATAGACTGAGCTCATTTCGATACCAAACTGATGCAGATAATCACAAGAAATAGCATGTCAATATCACACCATAATAGAAGATAGCAAAAGCTAAATCATTCAAGATACAAATAAGATGACAGTAATGGATAAAAAGCAAAAGGAAGCTCTTGTTCTAGCATTAGCTGAAAAAGGGAAAACCTACAGAGAGATTACAAAGGAGGCTGGAGTGTCTCCAAATACGATTAAGGCAGTTCTGAATAAAGCTGGATTAGACCAGACTGCTTCGATATCGTCTAGAACCTTCGAACTTTACGTGCAGCAAAAGACCCCTTTGGAAGTAGCTATCGCATTAAACCTTAAAGCTAAAGAAGCAATAGACTACTATCACGAATACTTTATGCTTTTAAATATTACTGAATTTACTAAGGTTTACCTCCAGATCAAGGATAATCCTTGGCCATTTGTGAATCTTGTCAAACTAGCTCAGAATTCGGGAATGAGGGATGGTGAAGTAATGGAACTACTTAAGATCGCAAACGGATATCTTCCCCGGGTTAGATTAGAATATGATGGACTCAGAGCTGAATTAAATTCACTGAAAGCCGAATTAAGCAACACAGTTCGAATTTATCAACAATTCTGCGACCGAAATATAGAACTAAAAAAGAGAGAAGATGAGCTCCGACAGATTATCAATGAATGGGAGGCCAAAAAGGTTGAATTACAGAACACTATTGCTGGACTCAAACAGCAACTATCAGAACTTCAGGAAAATAATACAGATAGCATCGATCCGAACCCAGAAGCTGAAGCGCTTTACAATCCTCCTCAAGTTGAGCCATCATCTCGGACTTTAATTTTTGATACTAAAGACTTGTTTTAGGTGTCCGGTTTTCTTCAAGATCAACAAGAGTAAATACTTGCATATTATCAAACATACTTCTAGAATGAAAATGATATAACTCTTATAGCTAACTCTGCTATATACATAACAAGATGGGGATATTTGGTTTTATCTTATTGATAGTAGTCATCTTAGCTATAATAGGTATGGGATGGAAGACATTCTCATCAGGGGTTATTACTGGTTTCGATAAGGCTATAAACGTCGGTACTCCTATCGTCAAGGACTTGACACAAGAAGCTAGAGATTATGTGAATAGTCCAGAGCAGCTAAGCATTAGCCAATAGAACAATCTAAAATTCCCTTAGAGACTTTTCTCACTAATTTGCCATGCTTCATGAGTCATGACATTTACTTTAAAAATCTCGGCCCAACTCAAAACGTTAGCAATGATCCGATATTCTACAGATCCAGCAGTAGCTGCTTCAGACCCATAGAAACCAATAAAGGAATACGTTTGCAATAGTGTAATATCTCTTGATAAAGGTAATATCTCTTGAGAAAGACTTTAGATAAGAAAGACTACCTATAGCGGTGTTAGTGATAGTAAGTTCTGAATAAGTTTAAAGAAAAGAGTATTTCTGTTACCGTTCTCAGTATAAATGTGATTTGGTATTTTGAACTAAACTGTCTAACATAATTTGATCCAATTGTTTAATTCAGACAAGTTATAGCCAACTACTGCAGAACAAGAGATGTGATCCATTGAAGTTCTGAAATAATTGGTATGTATTGCTGGTAACGCGTAAACAGAATTATGGTCTCTTACTCATACTCTCTACTGGGGATTATTCTAACAATACATAAACTCCATCTGCTTCTTCCTTTGCTTGGTAAGTCTTCAAGGGTATCTCAGCAGGTGCATTCTTAGGAACTCCACTTTGTAGATCAAAAGCTGACAAATGAAGTGGACATGTAACGGTTTTTTCTTCTTCGTTCAAAAAGCCGTTAGACAATTCTGCATAAGCATGAGTGCAAATTCCGTCTGTAGCATATACCTTCCCATTTATTCTAGCTATTAGCAACTTTCTATTGGTATCACCATAGTTAAAACTAACAAGATCACCATCATTTAGTGAATTAGCATCACACATCTTAGTCCATGTCATATAGTAGTCCTAACTGAGATTAGGCCTGTATATTGCTTTTTGTTTATTTAGTAGCATTCGGTAGCTAATATGAGAACCTGTGAAAAATCGTCAGTTCAAGTTACCTATAACATCTATAACGGATTTTTCAATTGGTTTGGACGGATATAGCCGGGTATGCGACCAATTAAATCAGATAGTATATCACAATCCGAAGTGCACTAAGAAATGAGGGAGCGACTAACATTGGTATAAAAGCAATTAGAGCTTCCAATAGCCTAACATGCTTTTTCTGCAATCATATTCCTTTACTATGTCACCCAATCTCATGAACAAGCTGTCGCTAAAACCCGTATGATCTTAAACCTGTTGTTTCCTTTCTATCTCCTGCAATCTAACAGTCAACGTCATAAGCTGATCTGATAATTGTGCAATTGCATCGTCCTTAGTCCTGTCCCGTTCTAGTAACGAGTGATTTAATTCTTCTAATTCATCTACTTTGCTTTGTATATCTGCACCTTTTCTTTCCAGTTGGTGCAGGTTTAGAAAAGTCAAATAAGGTTCGATCTTTCGAAATATCTCTGCTTTTTCTGATTCTTTCTTTGTCCAATATGTAGAACCTGAATGTCCAATGAAATATTCGGAGAAGTCCTGGTACCCAAGATCGGAAATTGTAGTCTTTACAAAGCGTCTAAAAGAATGAAAAGTAATCTCCCTTCGTTTTTCATTACCTTCTTCTCTCGTTCCTCTACCCATTCGATCAAGAGTCTTTGCGAAAGAACTACACAAGTCAGTATATAGATTATCTGGATTAGGGTTTTTAGTTGATTGATAAACTGAGAAGATTAGGTCAGTATCGTTCTTTTCAGGTGTTCTGTATTCGGTAATAACCTTACCAATATCGTCAGAGTAACAAACGCGCCTTGATCTATATTTATAGTCGATCCAGGAAGATAGCTGATGTCTTCCTTCTATTGTCAGAAATATTGTCCTGTCAGATCTCGTCTTCGTGAACTCTCCTCTTACGTATAGTCTTGGAGGATATGATTGTAAGTCCAAGTCTTTGATACGTATTGATAAAGCTTCAACAGCCCTCATTCCTGTTGTTGAAAGAAGCATAACATATGTTTTCAGTCTAATATCTGAACAGGTATTCAGTATGTTTACAATATCTTCTTTCGATAGAGCCTCTTTGTTCCTCCTGACGACCTTAGGTAGCTTTACCTTCAGCTTGAATTTTCGTGGGCTTATATCGACATCATAATATTCAAGAAAATTCTTAACTGTTACCACGCGTTGTTTTAGGGTTAAATTCGAGATGTTGTTAGTTGACTTGAGATACACTCCATACTGACCTAGAATATCATATGCATCTATCGAACCTTCCTTAATTTGCTCAATAAGCATGTCGACAGATATCTTGTACGCATTTTCAACAAAGATTTTCCAGGAAACTAATCTGTGTTGATATTCCTGTGCGGTAGAACTTGCTCATCATAGTCACATTGGAAATATAGGCTGAAATTCTGTTGGAACTCAATTATGTTGGTTAACCCCCCATGACTTTTAAACATATTGTATTGGTTTATTTTAATGCATAGCCAATATGCAGATTTATCCATGGGAATCTTGAATGAAGATGAAAGAACAGTTACATGCCCACTTCATTTATCCGCTTTTAGTCTAGAAAAGGGAATACCGCTGAATCCTCCTGCTGAAGAGCAGTTAAAAACTTATGAGGTCTTTATCAAACCAGAAGACGGTGGGATTTATGTATCATTACCTGATTAGAGATCGAATGTTTAATAAAGGAGTTTAACAACCCAAAAGTGCTTCCTGTTGCCCATGGAAATGTCGGTTAAACCTTTGATGCCTGATTATTGAATATATTCAGAAAGGTTTTAGAACATCAGAAATGAAGCATAACTACGAAGAAATCAAAGAGAAAACATGGGATTAGAGCTGGACAGAGACCAGCGAATGAAATCAGCGATGATGATATTAATTTTTTTGTTCACAAATTAGGAGAAAGATTAGAATCTGGTGAATATCCTAAACTAAGGGAATTGGAGAAAATGCTTAAGCCACGTCTTTCATCCCCAAAAATAATTGCGACATTGGGGTACCTTCAAAGATCTAGGTTGTTAGAGGTTGATCTTGATGGAAATATAATATGGATAAGGTGTGATACTACTAGAAGTATTGATAGTGGCACTTTGTATGATTCTGCTGTTATGAGTGAGGACTTTCGGAAGCTTATACAGAAATACAACCACACACAACAACGTACTGACTAGTATATGCTACAATGATCCGTCAGCCCAGACTCAAGAATTATCAGATAGAGTGTTCCTAAACCATATTCTATAGGAGTCAGAGAGTAATAAATTCAGAAGATAGGAATTAGGAAAGACAATGATATCACTCTGAAGTATTTTACCATGGCCTCTAAAACCCTTTTTTTTTATCCAGCAAAGAAGATAATAGTGCTATGAATTCTACATCAATGAATTGATCCATTTCGTGACGATTTCAAACGCAGCTGTTTCTAGTTGGCTGATAGTAAGCCTATTGTTGGCGATAACTTCATCAGCTAGCGCAATAGCCTCGCTTATACCCACGTCTAATTCTCGTCTCTCCCTCTCCATAAAATCACTCTGAGCCAATGGAGCGTCCGTTCTTCTCCTCTCCTTTAAATGAACAAACCGAATATCTGTTGATGCATGGATTGCAAGAAGTCGTACATGCCCAACACGTTTAAGAACACCTACCTCAGCGATGCTTCTAATGCCGTCAACAATAAAAACAGCAGTATGTCCATTACGTGTCGATACTAGTACTGGATCAATTTTCCTAATAACTAATTCAGCCACAGCGCCGGGACCAAACTCTTCGCGCAGCTTGACCATCAATTTCCCTAAATTTGTATCATTGAGGGCGAGTTTAAGCCGCAAGGCCTCTTCTCTAATTACGTCACCCATTGTTATTACAAGGAACCCCTTGTCCTTCAACGAGTTCGCAACTGTGGACTTTCCTGCACCTGGCATTCCGGTCAGACAGAGCACGATTAGCTTCTTTGTAGTTGAATCACCAGTTGTCTTTTCTACCAAATACTCTTTTCCCTCTATTGAACTAGCTTACAAATCACTCGGTGATAATAAGATACTTCTTGATCAGATATTGGAGCAATTTACTTTCGTCCCAAGAAGATGCACTTTCCTGCAGCTAACATTAAAACAAATAGAATATCTCAAGATATGATACCAATTTGATATACCTGACTATTTATTAAATTTATAACCCTGGAAGGGAAAATGATCATTGTGGTCTCGATCATGAGGGTTCTTAGGAAGATGGAAGCGGCATTGTGCACTTCAAGATCACCCAGAATTACTGCTCTCGAATCCCTACGATGTGAAGAAGGAAGCGACCCATTCAAAATATTAATTGGAACCATACTGTCGGCTCGTACGAGAGATGAAAGCACAACCAAAATAGTACATAATCTGTTTCTGCGATTTAAGAGTAGCAAGGAATTAGCGGGTGCAAGCTTGGAAGAAATAAAGAAGATCATCAGAAGCATAGGGTTCTACAATGTCAAGGCGGAACGAATAAAGGGTGTTTCGAGAATTATAACTGAAGAATATGAGGGAAAAGTTCCAGAATCCGTAGAAAAACTTTTGCAGTTACCTGGAGTAGGGCGTAAAACTGCTAACTGTGTGTTGGTCTATGGTTTTAACAAACCTGCGATACCTGTCGATGTACATGTTCATAGAATATCAAACAGACTTGGTATTGTTAATACCAAAACTCCGGAAATGACAGAGATTGAACTAGCTAAGACTGCAAGGAGGAAAAGTTGGACGAGGATCAACAATACCTTTGTAATGTACGGACAAAACATTTGTCTACCAAGACGCCCTAGGTGCGATATATGTCAGCTCAAGAACGATTGTAGTTACTATCGGGAGAAGATGCCGAAGTCAAAAATAGGTTACACTAATGTTTCGGATTAGGTCAGCGTGGATCAAGGAACAGGAGAATTGAGATTTATGATGACGAACTTTGAATTGAGCAGCCGACGCTTATACTTGAGAATAAGCAAGAATTAGTGATTATTGAAAATCATATCTACCACAGTTGAAGTAACTAACAACATAACCACAGCAATTAGGTATAGCACCACGAATCATTAATCTCCTGACTCAATTCATTTTCTGTTTGTATTGCTGTTGTTTTCTACCTCATGGTTGAGACCATTTCGCTCATTCAAGGACTAGTTGAATATTAAGGCGGATTAGTTCTCTTCTTAAATACTACTATGGCCACAACCAAACCTCCAACGCCTACCAGCATAGCAAATGGAAGGTAAAATACTGGAGACTCTGAAGGGTCGCCAAAAATTAAGTCAAATGAAATGGTACCCGCATAGGTATTCAATGGGGAATTTGAGCTATCCTTCCCATAGATTGTTATGTAACTTGGATTGAAGCCATCGAGGGATAGCCTATCTGTTACTATCCTTTGCCCATTATTCACTGATAATCCTTGGTTATTTCCATGTCCAACAACTATTGAGTAATCTTTACTCCAACCTCCAGTGTCTCGCTCATACACTTCAATATATCCCGATTCTTCAGTGTTTACTGCGGTCCAAAATTTGTCAGATGTGCCGCCAAACATGGCTATCTCAACAAACTTCTCACTTGGACTTTTTTCATGCAATCTAACGATTGTCTTTGCATCGTCCCTTTGTGCATAAGACATGTTGTTCTGGATTGTCAAGATCCAATTTTCTCCGATAGAAGAGTGAAGAGTATAATTAACCGGGTTTCGCCGATCAGCGTTGGACACGTCATACGCAAAAGTAACTTGATCACTACTTTTTGTCTCGGTAGTTTTAATTGGTTGAAAATTTTGCAAGCGTTCCTGATTCTGTCCCATCACGGAACCAAATTGTATAAGAAAACTAAACAACGACAAGAGAAGAAATACTCGTAAGGCCATCTTATTCCTCATCCATTCATTCATAGCGATATTAACCGTTATGGAATATTTGCCTTTATCTTAGGAATGTATTACTGAAGCGATGGTCCGATATTGAAGCTAAGGAAACAGACAAGAATGCATTTGATGTACAGAATTTGATTGTCTAACTCATACCTAGGCAGCTTTAGATTGGAACATTAGCAATGCTTAAGACAGATAGGGTAAAAATGTACCATCCTCCAAAATCGTTTTTACCGCTGCCATGATAATCTAGAACTCAAATCTTCAGAACAACATTGTGGATTCTATCTGAAAGTCAAACTAGTAATATATGGCTGGGCCTCGAAGATGTAGATGGTTGTCCCCCAACCGATACAAAACCAGCTTAAAAAGGAGGCATTTTATGGATGCGTCATTTGCGGATGCCCGGTTCTTGAATTCATAGACTTCACCTTGACTGGGATTCAAGTAGACAAGCCTCCACCTCGACAAGAAGTTTTCCTTCCAGAAAATATGGTTGCAATCTGTCCATCGCACAATCAAAAACTTCAAGCTGGTAAGATAGATACCACATTTTTGAGACTTAGCAAGAATAACCCTTTTAGCAAGATCCATGACGATCTTGCATTCAAGACAACATCCTCGAAGGAACTCACTGTATCATTGGGAGGATGTACTTTCATTAATACTTCAAGGCTATTGGTTGTAGATGATTTTGATCTCATCAATGTTAGAAGATTGGACCAAAGGTTCCTCATATTGGATGTTAATTTCTTTGATAGAAGCAACAAATTAGCCGCGATATTATTCGAAAATGGTTGGAGTTCGGAACGGAGTAGAATTGGAGACTGGACCATAGAATATCTTCGACCCAAGAGACTACTTTTACAGAATAGCAGAGAAAATATGAACCTTGAGGCTAGAATCGAAAATGATACTGAGCTCCGGATTGTCGGTGATGGTCTATATTATAATAATCAAAAGATAAAAATTACTCCGCATGAGGTTTTTTTGGGCGATAGAGAAATCGGTATTGATACCAAAGGATCCGTCCTAACTAATTATGACGTCGGAATTAGAGCTGAGAGCCTTATTTTTTAATCTTGTTACCTATCAACCCAGCTACTTCTTCATTATTTGACGAACGGCTCTGTGTAGGAAAGTATGACTCTGGCAACCTCTGGTCGCATTAAATGATCAGCTGGCATTGTTCCGGAGCTTACAAGTTTTCTCATCTTTGTACCACTAAGTTCTTCTCTTTCTTCGGAATTGTGGGGACATATTTTTGTGCTAGAATACCCTCGACATTTCTTACAATAATAAAAGGCTGGAAAGAATACTGGTTCAATATCTAGGTCTGGATATTCGTTGAAAATCTTCTGCGCGGCCAGCGGTTGATAATAGTCACCTACACCAGCGTGATCCCTTCCAATAATGAGATGCGTGCATCCAAAATTCTTGCGCATTATTGCATGGTGAATTGCTTCCTTCGGACCGGCATACCTCATCTCTGTATGAAGGGTTGCAAGCATTGCACTACCACTCGTATAGTAACTATTAAGAAGAGTTTCATAAGTCTGGAGTATTACCTCGTCCTTAAAGTCTCCCGTTTTTTTCTTACCAATCAATGGATTGATAAATAGACCATCAAATAGACTAAGTGCAGTCTTCTGCAATGTTTCGTGGGCTACGTGTGGTACGTTTCTGGTTTGAAAACCTACTATACTTTTCCAGCCTCGAGTTAGAATTTCATTCCTAGTTTCAGACGGAGTTTTCCTAAGCTTTCTTGATTGCGAAAAAGGTATTCGGGAAAAAACATGTATCTTTCCACCTACCAACACGTCATTCATATTCATAGTTTTCATCACTCCTGGGTGCTGCAAATCAACGGTTTGGTATATCTCTTTTGCAGCTTTTAGCTTATCGAATTGATACGTATCATCGACGGACATAACCCCAAAGGCTTCACTATTATTTACAAGCGAAACCTCGCCTGCATCTTTCATCTTTATTGCAGTTTCGTTATCAACATCGAGTACAATGGGAATAGTCCATGGCAGCCCGTTTGACAATCTTCCTTGATTAACAATACTCTCAAAATCAGTTTGACAGACAAATCCCTCTAAGGGGCTAAATATGCCATCAGCAATGTTCTCAATGTCATTCCTTATATCGGTATCAATAGCTATAGAGAACATTTCATCAAGATTTTTTTGGCGAGGATCAAATCTATTTATCAATTTACCTCCATGAGGTAGAAGCATTCCACTTTTTGCCAATTACTCATTCACTTATTCCTGGTAGGATCCCAGTGCAAACCACATTCTTTATGCGCAGAACTTTCCCACCACCATCTCCCTGATCGTGGATCCCCGTTTGGTTCTACTGCTCTAGTGCATGGCTCGCATCCTATACTTGGATACCCTTTGTCATGAAGTTTATTATAGGGTACATCATTGCGCTTGATATATCTCCAAACCATTTCGTTATCCCAGTCTGCTAAGGGATTAACCTTGATTATATCGTTATGAATAGAATCAATTTCTATCTTGTTGATGGCAGATCTGGTTAACGTCTGTTCTCTTCGTAAGCCGGTTATCCAACCCGACAAATTTCTTAGGGCTCTGTTAAGAGGATGAACTTTTCTAATTTCACAGCAGAGTTTTCGATTTTCAACAGACTCATACATCAAATTCATTCTACGAGTTCTGAGCATACTCTCTAGCTCGTGATGATCAGGACAATAAACGCGCACCAAGATTCCATATTTCTTCCTAATCTCATCCATTATATCATATGTTTCTTGGTTAAGTCTACCCGTGTCCAATGTAAAGACCCTTGTCTTCTCCCTATCAATTTTAGACATCATATCAATTATGGCCACGTCTTCGGCTCCAAAACTTGAAGCTAGAGCTATTCCCTCACCATATGTTTCAATGGCCCACCTCAATATCTCTTCTGCAGATTTGTCTCTAATACTCTTCTCCAAATCTTGTATCTCTATCCGAGTAGATCGATTAGGTACGGATAGACCTGCTTTTTTTACCACAATGGTTCGTACCTTCCTACACTTATAATTTTTCGTTCTTAAACAGGTCGCTATGAAATCAACCAGAATTCATAAATTTAATGTGGCCTAACATCAGACAGTAATGAAGAGACTGGTATGCAGAGACGTGGGTCTAGACTGTGACTATGTAATTCTTGGAGATTCGGACGAGGAGGTGACTTCCAAGGCTATAAAACATGCGTGGGAAGCTCATGCGATAAGCGTTGAGGAAATGACCTCAGATATGAAGACGCGGATAAAGGAAAACATAGAAGGTACTGAATAAAGGATAACATTTACTAAAGTAAAAATGGTGACATGCATGACGACGAAATTTAATTTAAAAGCTGGATATCTTCTAAATTTCTCACTATTACATTATCTCAAGAGATATATGACGAGAAACTACACGTACTAAAAATCTCTATACACAGATTGGAATTTGTTTAACACATGACGAGTTGCGATGACCCTCTAGGTATCTTCTCCAAGAATGAAGATAACGTTTTTGATATATAGCTTTCATGTTCATTTGAATGATTGTAGTTGTATTTACGTCAAATTAGAACCTACTTTGACACCAAAAATAAAGATACATCAATTCTGATTTTGTTCTGCCTGGTGAGGATAGAATGGAGCTGTTGTACATATTTTTTTGAACCAAAGTTAGATAAAGGATCATCTTCGCCTCAAATTTGAGGCCGGGTCCGATCAAGCTTCCCTGCGCCCGTATTAGTATTTCCGTATTAATCTAAGACGTTAAGAGTAAAGTTAGCAATTTCTGGTCGGATTGGATTAAATAAAATCCCATAAATGGGAATTTCGATCCTGTACTGGCCTGATTGATTGAATTTGTAATTTAGCATAGGCACCGTCATTTCTCCTTCGGTCACGTGTAGAGGAACCTCTGGTTGACCTGTTGAATTAGTTGCTTGGAATACTCGACTATTGTTGTCATATATTCTTAGATTAAAATCGACATGCTCTTGCAATGTACTAGTCCCCGGCTTTAGAAACGATACTTTGAATTTGGCAGAACTATCATTTGCCTTGACGGAAAATGGGATTGGCTCCAAAAGAACATCTAAACTTAATACACTAGTTGCATTTTGTAGTGGCGATTTGTTGGCAACAGATTTCTGTGCATATAGCCAGTAAGGCGTACAAAAAGAATACCCGACTAGTATTGATAAAACTGTTAAAATTAAAGCGTACCTGCTCCACATCATCTCAGTGGGACTATTATTTGTGAGAATATTTATGATTTACCATTCTTCATAGCACGACATTTGTAAACAGTTTGCAACAAGACAGTATAGCATTGATGCTCTTCTTCTTTCCTAATATATTGATTATGAGTGGAGGTCGCAATTGTATTGATGAAGTTTATCGCTTTTTTTTGATACTTTCTTCAATCCAACTGAAAAACCATACGAGATTCATTATCTTGAAATTCTGTAACATCTATTACAGAATTGGCTTGAGAGCTGTTATTTGCGTTACCGTTGGCACACTTCAACTGTTATCACTTAAAACTCGAAGTGATATTTTAGACGCTTCGCTATAACTTTTTAAATTCTTTTAATTAGTCAGATGTTGCTGTAGACGACAGTTTCAAGTCTTTCGCGAATCTCATGACATAAGGTGTTATGAATGTAGTTATTATGGTTACTATGCCTATTATAGGAAATATGCTAGTTGAGATAGCTCCGCTTTGCTGACCAGCTTTAGCAACAACCAAGGACATTTCAGCTCGTGCAGAAGATAAACCTAGACCAGTCCTTAATGCGGTATTCTTATCATATCCAGCCTTAAGTAACACCACGCTTATTATCAGCAATTTTGAAGCAAACGTTGTTACAATTAGAATTAAGGCGGGGAGAATCAAGAATGGAATCTGTGATATGTCCATAAGTGCCCCTATCGAAATAAAGAACAGTGCCGCAAATACATCCCTTAATGGAACTGTTACTACTCTAGCTATTGCTGCACTCTTGGATTCGGCAACCAATACCCCTGCAAGAAATGCTCCGGTTGCTACTGACAATTCAAGAGATGATGCTAAGAAAGAGAGTCCGAAAGCTAAGCCTAGTATGGAGATGAGAAGTAAAGCATAATCGTTTGTCTTTCCTACTTTGTCAATTATGTTTGGAATGAATCTTGAACCTACGGTAAGAGTAATTCCGATAAACGCAGTTACAATTGCAACGGAGATTCCTATCTGAATTATAGATGCAGTTTGATTGCTATCATTTATTCCCTCAATGGCTATGGACTGAAATATCCCAAGGGCTGTAATGGCTATAATATCTTCAACAATCAGAACTCCTAGCATGAGCGTGGCTGACTTATCCCTAATCATATTTAGCTCTTCTAGGATTCTTACTATGACTATAGTACTTGAGATAGACATGCCTAACGCAAGGAATAACGAATCTCTAAAAGAGAACTGTAAGGCCTGAGCCACATAATACGAAATTATCATAGTCCCAATTGTTTCACTTAACGCTATTACGATAGATATTCTACCCACTGACCTTAGCTTAGCAATGGGAAAGTCAGTACCAATAACGAAAAGGAACATAATAATTCCTAACTCAGAAAAAGCGTTTAGCGTATCAATGCTTTGAATTAGGCTAAATGGTGGTGTATGTGGACCTATTATCATACCGGCTATTATATATCCTATAATCATAGGCTGCTTTAGTTTATGAGTAACTGCGAGTATGACGGCGGCGACAATCATGACTACGGCAAAATCCTGAACCAGAAATACGGAAGACAACGAATCACCAGGAACGTTTGATTGCATCATGATGTCCTGGAAAATCAATTCGATAACTACTTTTGTAGGCGGTACATTATTAATAATTTGGTGTCCGACTTATCTGTAGTATTTTAATAATTCTATCCGATTTCATGTTAGTATTAGTTTAGATTTCGAACTCGGTAAAGCTACCTCAACTACGAGAATTTAAAGTAAATTTGTAAATTAGCATTGTATTAGTGGAGAGAGATAGCTATCATGCGTCACTTGCCCCCTTGATACCTATTGATTGACCCGTTCCTATTGTCCCACATATGCATTTTTTACGCCTGGATACAAGCGGATTGGGGAAATGTCGATGAGCCCCTCTTGAAATATCATATCTTACCACTGCTAACAAGAGGTACCATCAAAAAGTAGGTCACTTGTTGCAATTTACAAATACGCAAACAAAATGCAAGAGTTTATTTTCGTCACCAACTATATCGGTATTAACGGTTACCGAATCAGAATTCATAAAAAAGAAGTTGAACCTTGTAGAATTGCCTGGTGAAGGCGGATTTTATAGGGAAACTTATAGATCTAACTTTTCCACCACTCACACATCTAGTCGTAAAAACAAAAGTAAAGTATCACAAGAAAATAGGCGTCCTACGGTAACTTTGATTTACTATTTGCTAGATGGAAGAGGTCACTTTTCTGCCTTCCATAGGCTTAAATCGGACGAAATTTGGCACTTTTATAGGGGAAGCCCTGTAACGATATATATCATTGACAACGAAGGTCATTTAACACAAATTAGGCTTGGAAATAATATCGATCATGGAGAGCAATGCCACGTGATTATCAAGGCCGGTTTGTGGTTCGGAGCAAGGGTTGATGATGGAGCATCATTCGCACTTATTGGTTGTACGGTTACGCCAGGGTTTGACTACAAAGATTACGAATTAGGAACAAAAAGCAAGTTGATTGGGATGTTTCCGAAGCATAAGACAACAATAATGAGTTTGACTAACGAATAATTCTTCGAAAACTAAGGGAGTAGTGGTTAATCCCTCTAAAGCGCAAAGCAGCCTACGTTCGTCCGTATATGCGTAGCCACAACAATTTAAGATCGATTTTGCAATTACAATGATGATGATGAGAATAAAATATGGTTAGGTTGATCCAAACCGATAGGACAAAAGAACTTCTGATACTAGAAGTACGCAAGAGCGAAATGGAGGACATTCTGAATTCTATTGATGCGATGACTGAACGACAGCAAAGATTCCTCCTAGAGAATCTCCCTGCGACTGAGGAGGATAGAAGAAGGGTTGATAGATTTAAGCACCTAGGAGAAGATTTTCGGAGATTGTTGTTAAGATCATAGCTTGGTACGACGTCCTACTTCTTACAGTGGCAATTCACTTGGTAAAAAATATCTTTAAGATGCAAAAAGGGATAAATGGATCACAAAAAAAGGCTAATGCCTAGAGTATTTAGACTTGTGGAACCTAGCACCCTTAATGTAATACTGATGTGAAGCAAATACCAAAGTAATCCGAACCTGGAAGTTATTTAAATGCCAAAGTGCTAGCGAGTATCATTTTCATCTTTCCCGTACTTTTTATTGGCCTGGATAATACGCCATGACGCTAACATCAATTATTTCACTTGTATCTTGTCATAAATAGTATAATATACTCCAAATTCATGTTTATCAGGCCGATTATTGTTCTCGGAGAGTCAACTGTAATACTTCCGCAAATTATGAGAAGGGGATCAGGCAAACCTAGATGCTTATTATTGATAGCTTTTAAGCACATCACTCCCATTGAGCTTGATTTACCTGATTATCTTCAGTGCCTACGACTTGTTTTTAACACGTTAGAGTGCTATCAATGCAATCTACTTCCAGTGATTAATGGTTACACTGGCGACTAGTTATTATTGTATCGTACGTTTCATACGTAATTTTTCCTTGCCCTTTCTATTGTTTGGTGACGTTCTTAGAGGGCACTTACAGCATGGACAGATATATCCGTCATGAAATAAATATACTTCGCATCTACGACAATATTTTATCCCAAGACTATAACTTCCAATACTTGAACCCATTCTTGTACATATATTGCGACAAGGCAAAATGAAACATAATAAAGAACAATTTGAATATCCTAAAAGTATTGTAATACCTCGCTGTGAGGGGGAGTATCTCCTATTACCGTTGATTATCCATTAAGATTACGCATGAACAGACGTCTGAATTAGATGCTGTTCGTTTAAAGGATAAGATCGAAAATCTGCGCGCATACCATTATTTTATTTGAGGTAAAATTAACTGCAAAATAACATCTCAAATTAACCTGGAATTGACGAAAACAAGATCCTTTTCTGGTTGTAAGCCTCATTTCTTATCGTCGTGAAGAATGCTTCTCAACCTTGTCTTGTGCTTTTGCCAGATAATGATGGCAGAGATAGTTGAGACAATAATTACAATTAAGGATACTAGAATATAACCCATCATATCAGAAACACCCCAAAAGCCAAACAAGGTGGACTTCACTTCAACTGGGAAAGTAAAAGAGACTTGACGACCGGTAAAATAAATATCATAGATATCCACAACCAGACTATAAACCCCAGGTTTTTCGAATTTGTACTGATATGTATAATGCCCATATGGGATAGCTATTGGTCGAGCCAAACTCGACAGTATACTTCCGTCACCTGCGATTGTTATATCCACCGGGATTCCACTTACGTCATCGCCGTTGAT
Source organism: Nitrososphaeraceae archaeon (assembly GCA_009377575.1). Taxonomy (GTDB): domain Archaea; phylum Thermoproteota; class Nitrososphaeria; order Nitrososphaerales; family Nitrososphaeraceae; genus TH5896. The sequence continues at coordinate 60,255 of WHTU01000004.1, forward strand.
AGCGGTTATGGCCATAAGAATCTTAACAGTTGTATCTGTTCGTGGCTGTAGGGGATCAGTTTTCACACTAATGTCGTAATTCCCTATTCTTTGTTGTAAACCTCCCACCGGCATGTCTGCATTAGAATGAGAAGGCGAGAACAATAGAATCAATAATCCAAATACGATTCCTATCGTACAACTCTTCCCAAGCATCTCATGGTTGGGATGAATATGGTAATTATAATGCAGAGAATTGAGCCTTATCCAGGTACGTAAATGCAGGCGCGTGGTCAAAAAATCCTCAATAACGACTCCACAATTCCACATAGCCCTTCAATAATTCTGCCTTCAACCGTATATTTTTCTTGTCATTAACCTAGTATCTCTAAATAAAAATACATCTCGATAGATAGATTACGTCTACAGATAATTTATCTCCGCGACTACATTTAGTATATTAGATCCTAGTACGAGACGTCGCTGATCGCCATTGTAGCGTCGTTCTCTATTATACTACTAGATCTAGCATGGATTATTCTCTAATCGTTGCCGAAAATGTGATAAATTGATAGGCGTGCGAATTCATGCTCGCATCTGAACGAAACTCAATTAGAGAATTTAGCTAACGGATATGAAGTTGTGACTGGATATACCTCAGATCTAGAATTTGTTTCAGATCGAAGTTTCATATATTCATCGGATTCGAGCAAAAAAATATTCGTGTAATAAGGGATTATGAAAATGACACTTCCTAACCTCTAGAACTAGTTAAACTAACCCAATTATACTAAATCATTGCTCCATAGGCATCATGGTCACGATATTTTCTGGCAATCTGATAGCAAGCATCTTCGCTAGTGTCTTGACAGTCCAAATTGGAATTATGATGATGCCTTTGACAAATCCGAATGCAGTCTACGCCGAAGACAAGAGTACCAGTATCTCATGCGACGGTGTAGGAATGTGTGAGAAAACTGAATGTGTGGATGGCTCCTGTAATACTAGTCCGACAAATTCTTCAAGTATCGTAGATAGCCCATCACCGTTGTCAAGAACAAACGACGAGGATTCTCAAAGTGCAGGCAACGCAACTAGTACATCATTGACACCTCTTGATCAAAGAATGGGTCTACGCGAAAATCTGAAGAGATAGAAAAGTTTCTTCCTTATTTTTTATTCTGGGTTACGAGGTCACAAGGTAAATGGAAAGGAATAATTAGCATGAATTGAGAGAATTCAATAACTCTTATTCATTTTATACCTGATTATGGGACTAGTCTCTGATCATTATTGTCACGTGAAGGTTCTGATGGAATAATGCCACGTATTTCTTTCTACACGAACAAGGGATTGTAATAGCTTAACCAGTGAACAATAGCTAGCTGGTTAGTTCCATTCGGTAGCCCCTTGCAATTAATTCCTCTCTAAAACATACTTGACAAGAGAATCAAGATTAGCCGTGGCAAGGCAACAAACCTTGTCAGCTGCTCCATAGTAGAGGAATAGCTTACCGCCTATCACACAAGCGCCAGATGGAAATACTACGTTATTAACATCGCCTCTTGTCTCGTACTCTCTCTCCGGTTCTAGAATGGGACTTGTACATCTGCCTAGTACTATATTAGGCTCATTTAAGTCGAGGACGGCTGCTCCTGCTCTATAGACCTTAGAGTTGCTTACGCCGTGGTATATTACTAACCAACCTCGCTTAGTCTTAATGGGGGGAGGGCCAGCTCCGACCTTTGCGGCTTCCCAATCCTGTTCCGGTTTCAAAAGTACGGAATACTTCTGGAAATTTGTTAGGTTAGTGCTCTCCGCGAGCCATATACTTGGTCTCTCTACACCATATGACGTACCGATCCAAGAACTAGGTCTATGCAAGGAAAAATAACATTTTCCGTCATGTTCGTTTAATGATTTTAGATCACCAGATGCCGGGGACATCTTTGTCGAAAAATAAACGACATCCTTATCATCATGCAACATTGGGGTTACTATTCCTAGTCGTTTAAATTCACGGTAGTCTTCAGTTGTTGCCAGCGCTGAAGAAACAGTTGGCAATTCTCTAACATAATTTGAAGGTACTACGTAAGTAAAATAAGTTCTAGATTCCAGTTGGAACAAACGAGGATCTTCTATGCCATATCTTTCATATTCCTCAACCGGTTCGGTGGCCGTATCATTATTTCTAGTGAATATATAGCCATCGTTGCTGGATGCGTATCCAATCCTTGAAATGTAATCTTTGTATTCTCCGACTGCACGGTAAAGTAAATGTACCCTTTTACCGTCGTATATGGAGGCACAGTTAAACACAGATTTTGATTCCCACCAATTCTCCGCATTGGGAGTTAGTATGGGATTTTCATCATATCGTTCAATGATTGCGTTTGCTGAGCTCACAGTCGTTCATAAGGTCTACGTCAGTAATTTATAGTGTTGTACCACCAAAGATTGGGTAGTTTAATTTAATATTTGTCATAGTTAGATGTGACTTGTGTAAATATTTCGTAATCTTTCTCAAAGTGTCGAAGTCAACCTTTGTACTAGGGTCAATCTAATCTATAGGAAGATTGTATAATGTTTTTTATCTATACAACAGATCACAAACACGTAATAGCAGAATAGAAATACGTCACCTTGTTGCAACAGAAAAAAATATGAATCCCCCATATCCGTTTACTAATCAGGAATTGGCGGTTGTCAGTGAACAAGATAATATCATAGGATCTGCCTTGCCTGACGTCGTCTATTCTCGGGGTTTAATCCACAGATTCGCTTCAGTCTTCATACTTGATGGTCAGAACCGACTTCTACTCCAAAAACGAGCATCTCACAAGAGAAGGCATGGCGGTCTTTTTTCCGAATCAGTCAGCGCCCAAGTAGAGTATAACGAGAGCTATCTTCAGGCGGCGTCTCGAAGAATTCAAGAAGAGCTGGGACTTATGACCCACTCCGATCCCCTCATAGAAATATGTAAGATGTACATGGATGTAGAAGAGGAGTACGACGACAATTACGACAGCTACACATACCTAAACAACGACGGCTATGGTCGAAGTAGTGTTAGCAATCGCTGGAAAAAGACTGCTTTTGTTACAATTTACAAGCTATACTTGCATGATGATGAAACAATAAAGCATATCTCAATAAATCCTTCTGAGATATCTAACATCTATCTATTAGATTTGGACCGAGTAATAGAATTTTTTAATGCTAGCCCTGGTCTCTTCGTACCCGGCTTCGGATTCACATTAAAGGCATTTGTTGATATCAAGACATCCACGGATCAAATTCACTGATATGTTGGCGGCTAGTTGTTATAGGACACGCCACATTCACTGAGGGCCCATTCGTTTGTCCTAATAATTTTATAACAAGATTGAATGGTTCATCTGATCCAAAGATTTCGCTTGATGCCGAAGACAACCTGCTGGTATTATGTTTACAGATTGTTGACAAATTGAAGGGATGGTTCACATCGCCTATTGCATATGAGCGACATAATTTGTAGAGTATAAGATTCATCACTTAGACACTCTCCCTGAATCTAACCGCCTCTGTACCAGTATTGAACTAAGCGAGGCGAGGGCAAATCATTGTGGAGTTCATCATAATCAGTAATTTGTGTCTAGCCCCGGATCCAATTCACAAAATCTCGATAGATAGGTCCCATTTTCCTCTGTGATTGAAAAGAATCTATTTTGTCAATCACCACCATTGAGGGCTTACTATTGACCTTAATTTCCCTAAATCCTTAGTATTACAGTAGTTAATCGCCCAATAATATTACTCAAAATCGAAAGTCTATCAGGTAACTGACCTCGCCTACTTAAGGCAAATCCTGCCTTTTGTGATATGTCGTGTTGTTCTCTAAATAGATGTGGACCAGAGAGAAATGCGTCAAGCTCTCTATCCACCTAATCGTCCAACTTTTTATAAACAGACTTTATCAGATTAACACTCGTAATGAGAATACTACTCTTTGATTAGTCATGTATAGTAGGCATAAGGATCTTGTTCTATCTTGTAATTGGTGCCGTCGAATATTTTGAGTCTTTGCATGGCGGATTGAAACAATATTGTCCAAAGCATAATATAGACCGAAATCAGAGGAGATTCCAATGTTGCTTAAATGTATTAAATGCGACAATGAGCAGCTGCGGTGTCGGAATATATAGCCTGATTAAAATGAAAGTCAGAACCCTAAATCCAGCAACGGAAGAAATTCTTAGAGAATACGATATTCCCTCTGAAGAACAGCTTCTTCGAATGACAAAGCAGGCTGATGAAGCTTTCAAAACAGAATGGAGACTAGTAGGGAACAATAACGGGAAGAAGAGGGCCGATTACATGTATGGCTTTGCCAGTCAACTTAGGAAGGAAAAGGAAAAACTCGCTACTATAGCTACCAATGAAATGGGCAAAGCGATTAAGGAGTCAAGGTCAGAGGTAGAAAAGTGTGCTTGGGCGATAGAATATTTCGCAGATCATGGGGATATATTTACAACAGATGAAGTTATCAATACCGATGCTAGAAAGAGTTTTGTTACTTTCGAACCCTTAGGCGTTATTGCAAGCATTATGCCATGGAACTTTCCATACTGGCAGGCCCTGAGATTTGCAGCTCCTTCTCTCATGGCAGGAAACACAATTGTGCTTAAGCCAGCCAGTGCCACAATGCAATGTGGGATAGAAATCGAGAGAATTTTTGAAGAAGTCGGATTGCCAAGAGGAGTATTTCAAACGGCAGTAGGCGATTCCAGGGTTGCAGAATTCCTCATAGAGTCTGAGAATACTAATGCCGTTACCTTCACAGGTAGTGTTCCTGTCGGTTCCAAAGTAGCACAGAGGGCTACTGGCCACCTAAAGAAGACGGTTCTCGAGCTAGGAGGGAGTGACCCATTCATAGTTTGTGAAGATGCTGACATAGAAAAAGCGTCTACTGGGGCAGTCAAGGGTCGCTTTATCAATTGTGGACAGAGTTGCATTGCTTCAAAGCGATTCATAGTTGTCGATAAGGTTGCAGATGAGTTCGTTGAGCTATTTGTACAGAAAACGGAAAAACTTAGGGTAGGAGATCCATTATCTGAGGATACTGATGTAGGACCATTGGTAAATCGTTCAGGTCTAGAAGCCATAGAGGGAATGGTCAAAAGAGCCATTAGTCAAGGAGCAGAGCTACTTGTTGGTGGAGAGAGATTGAAGAGTAAGGGATACTATTACAGCCCAACTGTGTTAGGGAAAATACATCATGATATGGAAATCGCAAAAGAGGAATCCTTCGGGCCGGTCGCACCGATACTGGTTGCTGAAGATGAAAAAGCCGCCATTAACATTGCAAATGATTCCAAATTTGGTCTAGGCGCAAGCATATGGACACAAAACTTGGACAAGGCCGAAAGACTTTCTAGGATGGTAGAATCAGGCATCGTGACTGTCAACAATGTAGTGCTCTCTGATCCGAGGGTCCCATTTGGTGGTATCAAGAATAGTGGATTTGGACGAGAGCTCTCAAAATATGGTATGCTTGAATTCGTAAATATAAAATCTGTGAGGTTTTACGACCAGCTTGCTAAAACCCATCATGTCGAATAAGAATTTGAAACATTAAAGTTCTGGACTACGCATAGAATACGCTTAGAGTGTATACCAATATACACTAACCGTAGATATTCTAAGTCATGTACCCTCTACTGGCGGAACGTCAATAAAAAGTCAGCCACGCACAGTAAGATCGAGTAATTTCACGAGACACCGATAGTCATAGTGAGAAATTTATTATTGGAAGTAAAAGAAGCCAGAAATAGATCGCAAGCACCGCAGAATTTAGACTTTAAAATACATTATAGTGATAACAATAGGCAAAGCGTTTGAAGAAATGAAACTGCGTACCTAAAGGGAAGAACCAACAACCTATGGCATTTCCATATCCAGCTAAACTGTATTCCTACTCTGAAAAAATACAACAAGGTTTATCAGACTTATGATTTAGAAATAGCTTTGGAAATATGCTTTGAGTATCGACGAAATAGACTCCAAGATCTTGAAAAAAGTTCTAGTTGATGCAAGACTTTCGTACAGAAAGATAGCCTATCAAATAGGAGTTTCAGCTCCGACTGTTCTTTCCAGAATAAACAAACTTCAATATCATCGAATAATAAAATCCTATTCTGCAATTGTAGATCATGAAAAATTAGGATATGATTTGACAGCGATAATAGAGGTCACTGCTCAGAAGGGAAAGATCGCGGAGGTTGAACGTGCGATGTCTAAATTTCCTAACGTATGTGCTGTTTATGACATTACAGGGCTAATCGATATGGTAATTATAGCCAAATTCCGAAACCGTAGAGAACTCAGCAATTTTGTCAAAAGAGACCTTGCTCTCCCTTCGATTGAAAGAACGAATAGTCACATGGTACTTGTTACTGTTAAAGAGAACTTCAGTTTTTTCTAGAGGAATAGCTGGTATTACCAACAACAACTTGAAAAAACCTACAGCCAAGATTGGATCACAATTCGAGAATTCTCTCTTATGCCAATTAAATTTGTTTGGCAGAAACAGCTTATGTCTTGCCAAATTAAATGGTATATCGATATTGAATCTATAGGTTACAGGTATCAAAAAAACTGGCAAATGAAAGTTGGGAAGAATTACTTATACCCTCACATTAGCATTACATTATAGTCTAAAGCTCTTCACAATTATGTCTGTGAATTCTCCTTCCTCGCTCCTACTATTCTTGTTATCAAAAATAGTAGGAACATCCAAAGAATAAAATTGAAAGGTGATTGATAAAGATCGGGGCCGGGGTACCCAAGCTAGGTAAGTCATCGACCCTAAAAGGGGTCAGCCTCGAGATCTTAGGCCTACGTGTAAGCTGATGTCCGTCAAGGACTCGTGGGTTCGAGTCCCACTCCCGGCGCTACAGTCGTGGGTTGATACACCAGAAAACCAAACGATTATAGCTGGGTGTAGTGCCTGGGAGGTACATAAAGACTGGTGAAAGGGAACAATCCCCCTCGCAAAGAGAAAATCCAAAGCTCATACGCACATGGCACAACATCATTAACTATAACTAAACAGAGCGAGAACGAACTATCTGTCAACCTTGAAAGACTTGTCAACAATCAATCAAACTATATCAAAAAATTATACAGACAAGTTTTAGACGCAAACTCGTGTAACGCAATGATCATCCACGATTATATCATCGCTGAAGAGGCAGAGATTAATATTCAGGAATCTACAAAAGGCGATAAAATAAAAAAGCTCTGCTTGCTGTCTAGGTTTTTCGGTCACATGAAGTCTTTTTCCGAGATGACAAAAACTGACGTGCTAGGCTACCTTAACAGCTTACGGAAGCCGCTCACGGTTGACCCCATACATAGGAGTATTGGAACATATAATGGAAGATAAATGGTATTCATGAAATTTTTTCGTTGGTTATACAATTCTGATGAGCCTGATCACAGAAAGAGGATCACGCCTCCATGTATGATGGGTGTAAAAGGTTTACCACGGAGAGAAAAATCTCCATATAAACCAGAAGACATATGGACATATGATGATCATGTACTATTTCTAAAATATTGTCATATGGCTAGGGATAGATGCTGGCATTCGATGGTTTGCGACACGTCAGCCAGACCCCATGAGATAATTAATCTGAGAATTGGAGATATTAATTTCAAGATCTCCCATGACGGAATTCAATATGCGTAATTCATGTACATGGTAAGACAACTCCTAGAACCCTGCCCCTGATTACCTGTATACCATACGTCAAAGAGTGGTTAGGCATCCACCCATTTGCCAGTAACCAAAATTCGAAGCTCTTTGTTTCTCTTGGAAGAGCAAACTACGGTCAACCGCTCACACGAGATGGCATGTTGAAACACTATCAATCGTATTATCAAGATATATATTTCCCCAAACTAATGAAAGACCCGATAGTTCCAACTAAAGATAAAGAGGCTATTAGTAGACTTTTGAACAAGCCATGGAATCTGTACATTATAAGTGCATAAAGCACTAAGTATGTCATTTAGGGAATTCTGAGAAAATATCATTCAATAGTCTTAGGGTTTTATCTGTTAGCTTCTGGCAGGGAAGAAATCGTACCACTTTTCAAAATGAATTTTTGTCATATTTAACTGTTTAATAAAATTTTCATCTGTTGCAAGTACATCCACAGCTGGTGATTTCTCCCAATATATCAATGATAATGAAAAGACAAGTTCCATGATACGTAATTGTAAGAGTAATTTGAAGTGTTCCAAATACACTTTGACTAACGGCAACTTCAGATATCCTTTCCATGGTTGTGTCTCAAACTCATCAACATAAACTATCAACATATTTTCTAATCGGTTACCCACATTACGATCGCCAGTCATAATTTCATTTACAATAAATTCGTACACTTTCTTACCCCTATAAGTTAAAGTCGCACTATTGTTATCCTGATCAAGTGAAATCAGGATTGCATTTGATCTGTAAGAAACCGTTATGTTCCCGGTAGATGTTTTGTTAATATCTGCTTTTCTCAACCAATCCCATCTGGATTTGAATTTTCGTATCAAGAAATCGCGTAATGCCTCTTTATCATACTCTTCCTTTGGAATATTATTCCATATAAACAGCTGATTCAAAAGGTTTCCGTCCTTTGAATTGTAAGTATTATCAATCTGCATTAGTAATTGTTCGATGTTCTTACAACAGTCGTATAGATATGCATATACTGTTGAAAATACAGCTGTATCGTCTACGTTAAGTAGAGTATTGCGTTGGATATATGGATAGAGAAATAATTTAAACAAAATATGATTATGTTTCTGTAGGATAGGCTTTAAGATATCCTGTGATAGGTCTTTATTATTTGAAAACAGGTAGTATAAACCCTTTGAAGATATTTTATGGAATTTCTGTGGAGTACCATTTTTGCTTTTACCAGAAGCTATCTCTACTAGCTCTATGGCATCTAGATTACGCAAATATTTTCTAGCATTACTGCGTTCTAATCTGTTGGCTTTTGAAAATCGGAATTTCTCGCATAGTTGAGGAGCAGATACTGAGTGGTTCGATGCTATGAACTCAAGGATTTTTTTACGAAGGCGCGTTCGTTTTAGTTTTATTTTTCTATCTCTCTTCTCAATTGTTATCTTTTCTGATATTACTCTTAGTCCGTCAAGATCGTGTTCAGTAATAAAAAAATCAAAGGGGTAAGTCATTTTTTTATTTACCCTTCTTATTTTTATACAATTTAACATTTACCCTAATTATGAATCTTTCAGAAGAATCGGAGTCTTCTAGTGATATCAGGAATCCTGATATGTATAGGCGCATTCAAGGAATCCTAGGTGAGCAGTCATATAGTTTGGTGTTGCCAAAAATTTTTGCAACAAATTTAGGCATCAGAAAGGGTGACTACGTCAAGGTTAGACAGTTGGGAGCTAAGATAATCGTGGAGAAAGCTTAGACATTTCAAGACGGAGTTACTTATGAATCCCCTTAATAATATTGCGCATAGAAAAGAGGAAAAGGTACTAATTGACAATAGCACTAAACAGAAAAAGAAAGGACCAATATTAACATCAACATCACATTTAATGTCGTATCTCACGGTTAAGAACATACAGGCGGACCTACAAATTCAAGAGACAAAATGGCCCAAATATAGTGAAAAGGAGTTAACGGATAATAGTTATGACTGGCTCAACGATCATTATCCAGCACCGACTGCGGATGAAAAAGTAAGAAAGATCGCAGTACGCATAAAGATAGATTCAATACTAGACAGCATGCAGAATGAGAGAATTATCCTCCGTTTAGTAGTACGAAACTCTAACATCGATAATATTCCGGTGTTTGAAGAACTTGGATACATATTCGATTATGCCAAATGGGCTAGTACAAAACGGCATCAATATCGAATGACATGCGGCTCCCAAGGTGATTTCCTAAAAAGAAGTCTGTGTATGGGATATGCATCGTGGACTGCCATGGACAACACAGAATATTCCTTCGAAGATAATCAATGGCCAGAACCAGTAATCCTCAGATTTAACGGACAGGAATACAAGGTCTTCGTAAGAATTGACATGTCTATCCCCAAGATAACTCCTGTCATAAAAGGACCTACTAAATGCGATGCAACAGCATTTACAGAAGTCGAAACAGCACTACCAATAGAATCAACTGCGAACCAGAATTGGAAGAATAATGTCAACAGAGTATTAAACGAACTAGAAGACTATTATGAGAACTATATGATAGCCAAAACAGGAACTGAGTTTAGTTTTATAAGGACTGACTCCTTATAATGCAAAATAGTATTTACTATTACAAACCGGCTGACTTCAAACAATATGTTAGGACAATTGTTGACATGTCAATTACTGTTTCGGGCGCATTAGATACATTTAGAGAAGTCAAATATTTACCTCGCAAGTTTAAAGAAATGACTGTAAAGGAATTATCTAATAGTCCTAAACTAATGCAGGTGTTGTATGATGCATTAAGACAAGGAATGCAACCTGAATCTAAATTCAAACTACTATATAAAAAGAAAGTCCGTGAGACACAACTAATCAGGAGTATTGGAAAGAAATACAATGTTGATACAGATAGGTTGAGGGCTAAAGTGGTAACAGGATGTTACAGTGATGGTTACCAGACAATCCCGTATGCGCTTGAAGTTGTAATAGCCCCTAGAACAGACATTGGTGTTGATCATGCTGGCGAAGTGAAATTCATTGGTAATATCAATAATACTCCGTCTATAGATGGTGGGGAAGAATATTTTAGTGGTGGTGAGTACGCCTGGCGTGATAGAAAAGGCAATGCACTTACTGCATCAAGTATTATGGGTATATTAAGTGAGTGTGGATTTAACACTAGTGACTATTATTCGAGGAGAAGGAAGGCGTGTGTAGTTTTTGTAAATTTACTTACACCTGTTCCTGACTGGTTAGGCGGCGCAGGTAAGACAAAGATCGATTTAAGGCCGTATGCTAAAGTTATTGCAGAAACTGTTTCTAGATTCGCCTATAAAATGCCCTCATATCACGGTGAGGGCATAAAGACTACGTGGACTGATGATTGGTCAGAAGATGATGACAACGGCGGAGGTAAAAAAGGCGAATATAAAGAATACCTTAGAGACTTCTTACGAGATAGACGCAGGGCAATAGAAGCAGACCCTTCTTTAAGGATAAGAGATAGACTTACACAATCGGGTGTATGGTATCGCATGCGTCCCAAAATGATAGAAGGTAGATTCAAACCTCGAAACAAATCGACTAACAGCAAAGGTCAGATAATATACGATTGGGGGACAACCAGGGAAGGCCTGACAAATAAGATTAGAAAAACTATCGAAGAATTATGGCCTGCAGAAGGTATTACCAGGGAATATCTAGGGATTGTTGCCAAAGCGAGAGCTATGATGTACTTTAATGATCAGGTATATCCTGTCAGTTTTGATAGCAAAGAAGAACTTGCAAACACAAAGACAACCGATTTAATCATCGTTGAAAAAGAAGGCATTACAGATGTATTACTCGACGCAGCAAAAAGATATCGTATAGCATTAGTTGCTACTGCTGGACAGTTCACAGATTATGTTCAGGATTTAATGCGATTGGCAGTTGAGGCTGGATTGAACGTTTGCATCCTGACAGACTACGATATTCATGGAATAAACATATGGAGAAATGCGTATGTCAGAATTAATAGACTGGGCATTGATAGAGATACCATAAAATGGCTAAAAGAAAACGGCTATCCTAACCTAAGAGAAAAAGATGTTGAAGAGGAATATTCGCCTAATCCTAAGTTATTTGAAGCTGGTGATGACCCATACCTACTAACAAAACGTATTGAATTAGATTCTATAGTCGAAAAGGTTGGAGCAGATGCATTATGGAAATATCTTGTATATCGACTCGGCGTAGAATTTCCTGAAGCGAGGGACTACAGGAATGTTGTACCGGAACCAGAGCCTGAAGACTACTATACTGATGAGGTAAATGAGTTTCTAGACTATATCAGGAACTATATTAGAGGATCGTATAACGACGAATGGACGGAAATAAAAGACCACGAACTTGCTAAGGTTGATGGATTGCTGGAAGTTGAAAAACAGAAACAGAAAGATGATGAAATACTGAAGCCTATAGTACAAAATGATGAAGGTGTGAAATTAATCGCTTCAAAGTTAAGAGAATTGATGGAATCTGAGAAATTGCCAGAACCCAACCTTTCGACTGAATTTAAATCAGATCAAGATCAAAATAATCAAAAGAACGACTAAAATCAGCATGCTGATCTTGCATAAAAAATTAATTAAAAATGCCTACCCAACCATTGCTTCTCCTAAGGACGGCACGGTTAAACTTCATAACTAGAAGAGTACAAGAAAAGAGACATCCTTTTGCTCTGGACTTGCAGATGTCAAAGGGAGATCGAAGGGTCAAAATAAAAGAATTTTTGAGATTAATTTTGATTTTGACTACTGTTATTACATCTCCGCACTTCCGACGATCTTATTTCGGAAACAATCGATAGGCGATGTTGCAAAAGAAGGATGCCAATAAGAAGGACATCAGAAGAATAAGGAACGTATTTAACAGTTCTAAATATAGTTTAAGAATACTTTCGAAAATTTATTATGGTTATAGGCCGTCACAGATCGCTAGACAGTTAGGCATTTCAGTTCAGAATGTTAATTATTATACTAGCAATTTAATTGATCTAAAGCTCATCGAGAAAGTAATTGACAGAAGTGGGATTGTCTGGAAGGTAACGGAAAGAGGATTGTTTATACTACAACAATTTATCACACGGAGTGTAAATTCCCACAATAATCAAAATAATCCTAGTAGTCTGTTCTACGATGCTAAAATTCCTGTTAGACTTCATAATGTAAGTTTCGCCTTCAAAATTAATTGTTCTCTTGAACATCTAAAAATTCCATGGAAGGAAATGAAGAATGGCGTTTCAAGACATACTGTGGTAAAAAAGAACAGGGAAGATGAAAATACAGTTGATTTGATAAAAACTTCTAACCTTACAAACTCAGTAATGCTAGTTCACGTAAAGGAATCATTCACATTCAATAGCTACAAAGAGATAATTAGATTATACGAAGATGCACGGACAACAGCTGTACGAACTGCAGTTCAGCTGAGAATTGAAATATCAGCAACTGGTGGGCTAGTAAAGAAACCCCATTTTGCTTTTGAAGGTGATTTGATAGCCTTATATCTTGCTACATTTGAAACGGCAAGCATAAAGACAAAGAATGACAAAGGTAGGGTATGGGTTGATGCAAGTCATGGAGCTGGGGAACTAGAAACCAATGATCCTGATTACGCTTACAAATATCTAACAATGCCTGAAAATGTCTTCGATCTTTCTAAAGACATTAGGAAAATAGAAAGTAAAATATCAGGATACAAGAGATGCTACGATCCCCTTGTTACAGACAACAATTGAGAAGTACTTATTGGTTCTTTTATCCCTATATATTAAATGTTTAATATTCCGTATCCTAATTGAAATGAAATCAAATTTTTCTTTTTAGCAATAAGCTGCCAACATATTCTTATGCTGTCTTTATATAATATCACGCTGGTAATAGTACATTCGTAAATGGCAAAAGAGAAAGCTAAAATCAAATCTGATTCTGATGTCGATATGTCTGCCGTCGATAGTGATAATGCTGCGATCTCCGATGACGTTGAATCATTTAGAGATGCTGCCGATCTTGAGATAAAGGACATCGAAGGAATAGGACCAACGACAGCAAAGAAACTCAAAGAAGCGGGTATAGTTTCGGTATTGGAGTTAGCAGTAACTAGCGCTGACCAATTAGCGCTAGACATTGAGTGTTCTAAAGATACCGCTGCAACATATATCATGGAATCTCAGAGGCTGCTAAGAAAATCCCAAGTACTAGAAAAGGAATTTGTGAGCGCTAATTTACTTCTTGAAAAAAGGAAAGCTATGCTAAGATGCTCTACGGGTTCTAAGTCTTTGGATGAGTTGTTGCTGGGAGGACTAGAAACTCAAGCTGTTACGGAATTTTATGGAGAATTTGGTTCAGGTAAATCACAAGTCTGTTTTACATTATGTGCTATGGCAAAACAACCTATAAGTGAAGGAGGCCTTGATGGAGGTGTAATCTATATCGATACAGAAGGTACATTCAGACCTGAGAGATTAAATCAGATCGCTAGGGCAAGAGGTTTTGATCCATTGTTGGTTTTAAAGAATGTTGCAATATGTAAAGTATATAATAGTTCTCATTTGGAATTGATTATCGAAGATCTTGGTAGATACGTTTCTGCATTTAACGCCAAATTAGTAATAATAGACAGTATTATTTCTTTACATAGGGCTGAATATCTAGGAAGAGGCACACTAGCGGATAGACAACAGAGGCTTAATGCCATACTGCATAAGCTAATAAGGCTGGCGGAAATTTTCAACATAGCTGTTGTAATTACTAACCAAGTGCAATCATCTCCAGACATGTTTTTTGGAGATCCAACGAAAGCAACGGGTGGAAACATCATTGCCCACACTTCTACATATAGAATATACCTTAGAAAATCAGGTGAGAATAGAATAGCTAAGATGGTTGACTCTCCCTATCATCCTTATTCTGATATACGTTTTACGGTTAATGAGAAAGGAATAGATGATACAGAAGAAACGCCCAAAGCCAAAAATAAGAAATAGAATTATCTAGGTAGATATTATGTTTGTTGGGTTCTATGGAGGGTTCTTGGCGTATATATGCGACAGGTAACTTTGTTATGCAATCCGTCTACCTCATCATAGCTAACATCTGCTTTTGAACAAAATTTTATGACGGTTGAAAAAATCATCAGGATATAAGAGCTTTCACATCAGATCAGAACTGACCAAGATTTATACGACCAGCTATTCGTGCTTCCGATAATGAGATAGGCCTACCCATCTCTCTTTCAAGCCATTCATCATCAGTCATTGTATCATCTCTTAGAGCTCCATCAATTTCAACATCGTCTTCATCATAGATGTAAGCATTATAGAATTTTGTTTTATTGATATCAAGTTCGCCCTGCAATTTATGAATGATATTGGCATATTTCTCTAATCCACGCAGGTCGTTATATCTATTCGATAATGCCATTCCCATCCAAGCCCTACAGAGTCCTATCCATGTCTGGTTTACACTATAACCACTATCAAGAATTCGACTGTCATATCCAGGATGAGTTGAATAATAATGATCATGGCAGAATCTCACTGTTCCCCTCATATGCATTGGCTTTACTTTGTTAGTTTTGTCGTCACGTCTGACGTACTCAGGCACATTCAGCTTGCCGTAATATTTTGTCCTTTTAACTAAACGACCATTCTTCCACGTTACGTAGGTGTACTTCCCTGGCATTTTACTTCTTTATAATCATTACACAAAACCGGTATTTCTTTGTTATCAGTAAAGACTATGCGATGACAACTTTTGCATAATCTATAATCCACTTTTAGATAGGTCTGCCTTGGGTCAGATAGCTATTCATTCAATCTTTTGAATGTCAAAATTTGAATCGAATCTGTTCTATATGATAATAAATGAAACATCGTGTTTGCGACTTTACGTTTACCATAAATCTTAATTAATGATCTTAGGGAATGATTCGACAACTACCACATTCCCATATCAGCTTAGTACTATCTAAATAAGAAACTTGATATTTTTCTTTAACGAAATAGAAAGAATTCTACTGAAATCTTAAAAACAGACCGATGAGTAATGCTATATATAATGTATGAAAGTCTATGAACTTATACCCTTTATAGATATGTTGAGAAAGTCTAGACTATACAAGGCACATTTGAATAACCATCTCTAATCGATGGAGCCTACCTCCTTGGACTTATTATCAGCCATTGCTACAAGTGTTATAGCACTTGCAATCACAAGGTCCTCTATCTTGGACGAACGAAGAGAATCCAACCATATCTAAATTAATCAATAGATCAAGGTCTACATCTGTTTTATCAATATAGTCTGCGTAATATGTAGCATCTAGTCCTTCGACAATTGCATAGATGGTGGCAATTGTATTAACAGTGCCAATAACTTCTCCTTCAATTCAGACATAGAATCAAAAAAGTGATCCAATTGATCTTTGTCAAAATTATATAATCTCTTATCGTGAGTTATTACTTTGGGAAATTTTACGGTGAACCGGAAGTTACTTGGGGTTCGTTTATACCGGTTCTTGACCATGAATTCATTGGGAATCCCGTAAAATGATAAGTCTATTTCTACGTAATCAAATACACTAGAGTAATATTTCAGCCATCTCGAATTCTCTATAGATTTAGGATAAAATGGTCCTTGCCATGATGAGTAGCTCCAACCCGAACATCCAATGTAATATTGCATTCGCTGTTGCAGTATGCTTATTTATATATACAACAATACAAACAGATAGTCATTCTGTAGTTCGAGGTTGAAACCATGGGCAAAAATTGTTACTATAGCACTTTTGGTAGCATAATGATCATGCATCGCACTTTTAATTACGAAATATAATCAATGATAACAAAAATATGGCATTTAGAAATTTCCCTAAATTAAATGGTGCCTTTATTAACTTAAGAGAACTTTCAGTAAATGACTCAAAGCTAATAACTCGTTTTATGAATTACAAAATTGCAAAAAATCTGTATGATGTACCTTATCCCTATACGATGAAAAATGCTCTAGACTTTATCAAGTCTTCCCGTAGCGATTTTAACTCCTTTAATGCCATACATTTTGCAATAGAATACCGGAAGTCATCAACTAATGATTCTCTGCCGTTCGTAGGAGTTATAGGCCTCAAAGGTATTGATCTAGTCAATAAAAAAGCAGGTCTAGGATACTGGATTGGAGAAGAATACTGGGGTAAAGGGATAGCTACAGCAGGTGTGCAACTCATTATTTCCTATGCATTTTCTGAATTAGGATTTGAAGAAATCGATGCTTATGTCTTTCCTGAAAATAAGGCCTCGATTAGGGTTTTAGAAAAAAATGGCATGAACCTTATAGGAGAAATAAATGAATATCATCCTGTGTCGGGAATGTATCGAGCTTCACTTAAATATATGATACGAGAAAGCGAGAGAGAAATTATGGCATAGAACAGTAGATTTCATAATTACGCATAAACAGTTTCATTTGTCTATCCAATGTCCGCAACCTCGCACTTTCAGGTCCTCGATGTCAATGACATCTGGCATGTTAGCAATGGTTTTGCTAAGCAAATCAGTCTTTCTATAGTCATAGACATCTGTATATACAGAATTAATGAAGTCTGCTATACTCTTTTTTGATATCCAAGTTATATTCTTTGAAAGTTTAATGATCAGATACATCTCTTCTGCATCTCCATCTACTTGTATTGGAAGTAAATAATTAACGCCTTTCAATACTTTCACTCCTAGCCTGGAATAAAATTGGATCCTTCTCTTTCTTCTTAGCCATTCATCTGGATCAGGTACATTTTCTTTCGGTACCTCTAACAACATTCCTATGCTATCTGGAATAAAACGATTAAGCTCATTATTTGTGAATTCAAATAGCTTTCTACCTATACCCCGCCGTTGAAAATTTGGGATAACTGCCATATAGTCAAGTAATGCCATTTTTAAATATTCAAAAATATATAACAAAGAGATACCTATCATAGAGTTATCTTCTACGGCAGCATATAGATGATACTTGTTATCATTTTTGAGCATATCGTAGATATGATTGAGATATATGTCCAGCTGTTTGGCATTTTCCAATGGAAATGTTGAAAGATATATGTTACGAAGTTCTTCAAATTCCGTATCAGTTAAATTACTAACTTCCTTTATGATCATAAAGGAATTAACCCATCTGTAGATGATATTAAGATAATGATACAATATTGGCAATGATCGGAATGTTCTTTCAGGAAATGTGGGTGGGGGAAATCAGGGGATAAGATTTAGGATAAAAACTATATGATTATAAGATTTAGACCTGATTTCATTGTGCTTTTTGCTTAAGTAGAGAAGGACAGATTATAAACCATGACATCCTAAGCTAGCTAGCTATGAGTTCCTTAGATCCGACTGCAAGAGGAATGGTGGATAACTTTGTTGATGGCACAATCGCCGAAATACCACAATGGGTTTCAAGGATAAGACCACAAACTGCTTTGAATAAGCAACATGGTATTTTGAGTGAATACGAAGATGATAATAATGAAACTGTTCTTATGGTTGGATTTATTCAGGGATTTGTATTTGGCCTTTTTCATGGATGGTATCATGAGCACTACAATAATTTCCCCGATGACCAACAGTTGTTAGAAGTAGGCAGGATAGTAGGCGGAAGCTTATCGAAGATCAAGGACGCTGTATTGAATAGGGATGATTGATATAATTGGTTCAAGTATTATGCCCCTGATTCCATTACGACGTCACATTAGATCAAGAAATGACAATCATAGTTTTAACTGGAAGTCCTGGAATCGGGAAGACCACAGTAGTATTGCGTGTTGCCGGAGAATTAAAAGAAAGAGGAGTGAATGTAGGCGGTGTAATCTCTAGAGAGCTCAGAACCAATAATGTAAGAACAGTGCCCGCGAAAAGATTTCGATAGCACCTTCGGTAAAGCGATTTACAGTTTTACCGAAAGAGAGAAGATCAAACTTGCATCATTTCCTTTAGATGACAATCATATACTGAGGGTTTCAATCGAAAAGGAAGAAAAAGATCATGCTCAAATAATTCACAGTATACTAGACACTATTCGAGCTTCTTCCAAGAATTGATTAGTAATCGATGGAGGATGATCATCTGCTTTGCATATTCTCTCTCATCATATTGACTGCTGCCCCCTATGCCTCAAGCCATCTTACGAGAGTAGGACGACAGTGAGGCTTTTTTTGTAGCTGCATAGATTGGATAGATGACGCGAATCTGTGGTAAATACTAATTATATCTACGTAGCTTAATGTAAATATATAATTGACTGACCAGTTCGACGGCATCACTCCACCAACTGCCACAACTGAGATCCTGTATGGTGTTGAAAATGCAGTAGGAAGGGGAGTAAAATTTATGCAAAATGCAAAAGAGATCATGGATTTGTTTGGTGATAAGTACGGGCCTTCTATTATCATGACGTTTGATGTTTATAAGGATAACTATATTGCGGCAAGGCAGTGAGGCTGCAAAATAAGGCTTATAACTGAAATCACCTCCGATAACATTCACTACTGTAAAGGACTAATGAAGATAGTAAATGAATTAAGACATTTAGAAGGTTTCAAAGGCGGCATGGCGGTGAGTGAATCAGAATACATGACCACTACAACTCTGTCTGAAAAACAACTATTGACTCAAATCTTTTATAGCAATGCCTTGGAAGTGGTTGAACAAGCGCAATACATTTTCAATACTTTTTGGAATAAAGCAATACCTGCCAAACAAAGAATAAAGGAGATCGAAGAAAATCAAAAAAGAGAGTTTATTGAAACTATTCAAGACTCTGAAGAAACTCTCAGCCTTATTTCAAAGGTACTATCTTCTGCAACCGAAGAGATATTGATAATATTTTCGCACGCAAACATACTCCATCAATACCAAAAACATGGAATATTAGATCTGCTGAAAAGAAAGGCAGAAGATGAAATCATAATTAGAATCTTGATTGGGATGGATTATTCCATAGCAGAAAAGGCAATAGAATCGTTGAAGGGATATTAGTATATAGAGTTACGTTATCTTCTTAAATCAATACAAACCAAACTAACAACTATAGTAGCAGACAGACAAGTATCATTAGTAATAGAAGAAAAAGAGAAAGAAGATTCAATTGGTTTAGCAACATACTCAAATAGTGAATCAACAGTTTTGTCATATGCTTCTATATTTGAGAATCTATGGATTCAATCGGA
The DNA here is from genome assembly GCA_009377575.1 of Nitrososphaeraceae archaeon. Lineage (GTDB taxonomy): Archaea > Thermoproteota > Nitrososphaeria > Nitrososphaerales > Nitrososphaeraceae > TH5896. The sequence continues at coordinate 80,220 of WHTU01000004.1, forward strand.
GTTCACGCAACAGTAAAGTTTCGAATATGCTAACGACCAACATAACGTATACCGATACTAATTTTCAAGACACGAATGTCGCCTTCCCATCACGCCTCCAGTATAATCTCCAGTAACCCTCACTATGCATCCTTCAGCATCACATATTTCCCTTAGTAATTCTAAGGTTAATCTAATATTTGCTACATATCGGGTACCATTTTCATGTATTGATGGAAGAAATCCTGTTCTTTATGATAGCTTTAATATGTATAACTAGCCATATCCAGTTAGGTACTTACGCATGTTGAACCTGAAGTGCTTGGTTCTGAAGTACTGTCCTTATAAATTGTTCGAATAGCGTGTTGAGCTCTAAGATATTCTCCATATCCATTGGTGGAGTTCTGAATTCAAATTGACACGAACCACACTGCATCTCCATAATGGCTTTGACGTAAAAGAAAAAAGTTGTGAATCGGGTTGTTTCTTGTTATTTATTATCGTCCATGCTGCACGTCTAACCTCTTCTACTTCGTCTATGCACCGTTTGTAAAAATACACGAGATCACCCTTTGCAAGATCGAATACAAACCTTTGCGATAATTGCTTTAATACCTTAATATCTCTACTAATGGTAGAGACATGCACTCCTAATAAATGGGCTATGTCTGTCTCATTATATCCCTGTGCTAGCATTTGTGCAACTTCTCTTCTACGTTCCTCTATGTAGTATATCCACTTCTTTTACACATGAGGGCGTGTGTTTTGCATCCTGTTTCTTGTAGTTTCTAGTAGGTTCGCATACGCCATAGCTACATGTTCCTGTTCATAGTTGTGACTATCTTTTCATAATAGGGCCATAACTCACGCTCATCATGGCACCCTTAGTGCTCTGGTACTGGTGTCTTTCCCTAAATGGCTTATTCCTATTTTCAGATATTTGCTACAAGACATTTCATCAAAATATACAAGTGTTCTAGAACACAAACGGCTAGCGCAGAAAAAAGCCATCTAGGCTTCCTTTACATCTGCTTCGTCCATCTCCGTTTCGAACCGTGCATCTGTTTTTTCCAAAGGCTCAAATCCTTCTTTTACATATCTTATTCTGTTTCCGTATTCCTTTTCCTTCTCTGACACTCTAATGCTCTTAAGTAGATCAAGCTGACTAGCTGCACTTTTGTAAAACTCTTTTCTCAGCTTGGCATCTCCAGAAATGTATTTGGCAGAAGCATAAATTCCAATAGCAAGTAGATAAGTGCAGAACAGTGGAGAGAGATTAAGAGAGTATGTGTTGTTTGAAACGTACCTATCCATTAGAGATCTTTATTTTTAGTAGGCTTGGCATTAAGCTTTATGTATTTAAATATATATCTTACCTTATAAGATATGAGCAATAAAGATGCTGAAAAAGAAGAAATGAAAGATGAAACTCACGAAGAAGAAGACACGGAACAGGATGAACAGGATGCTGAAAATGAAAATGATACAGATTATCAACAAGAATGAACATTACTTAAAGAAACAAATTATAACTAACCATCACATATGAGCAAGTGATATGTAATTTGATATCAGGTAATTGAAGTGCCAAATTGGCCAGATAGTATAGATTTCGCTAATTCGTACGGTTTATTGCCATTTAATATCTCATTCAGGAGCATAATAAGATCATCAATAGTAACCACATTTACTCCTTCAAACTCCGTAGAACCCTTAGATCGAGTAATCTGATCTACTTCGACTTGCGTAATTAGAACAGGGTAGATCTTGACTTCGTCTGATTTTATTCTTTGTCTTAATTCAAAAGAAATATCTTGTATATCTGCTACTTTTTCACTTTTCCAGTCGGTTGTACATTGACAAAGGAATATCTCTTTATCCTCGGCTAGTGATACTTTCCACTAACTAAAAGCTCTTATTTGCAAAATTTTAAAATTGATTGTCTTACGTTATGTTGTAATCATACAATGTTATTTGAAATAAGCATGATTGCGAGATGAAATAGATCTATATGTTCCAATCAATACATCCTGATAGCAATTAATTGGAGTTACTCTCATGATAATCGTACTCTTCCCTTGAGATTGTCGAAGAGTCTACCTGATCGTTTACTTTAGGCCTTATCGATCCCTTCACGACTTGGAATAAGTCTTCAAGACGAGCAAGCACGACAGCCATACTAGGTAACGAATGGGGATGACTGTTATGTGTTGGTGATACAAATCTGACTGTCAGTGAGGTTGAATTAGAACCAACTCGGTCTTACGTTGCCATAATTACAGATTTATGCTACACCTACAGGAGGTCTTCTGGACTCGCTATGCTCCAACAATCTATGGTAGTTAAATATATACTCACTCTCAAGTATCAAGTTGCATAAACTGCATTTCCATTTGCGAGTTAATCGTCCTTCAATATTGGCCATACGGTTCTGCTGAAGTTCTTGTTTTGCGGCTGTTTCAGGCATATATAATTACTTAGAGAATACTAGTAGTTAAGGATTTGGCCGAGCTCGAAAAGTCTCTTCAGATTCTTACCAACTTCTTACATAATAGCCAATTTGTTCGACACTCTTTCAAATATTGAGATATCAGAACTGATAGCTATCTATTATCTTTCAATTATCTGGCCCAAAGTCAAGTTCACTGATATAGGATTGGATATTGAAGATATTCCATTTGGGTCGGTAATGGTTGCTTCAGCTCTCACGCCTTCTAGGCTTTCATCAGTAAATGTAGTTGCAAACTGTATTGAACCACTTTGATTTGCATGAGACGCTTGAGCTCAATTGCATGGGTAAATAGGGCTAAACGAAAGACAAGAGATTTCTGATCACTAAACAGGAAGCGATTTGATTACATTATGAAAGCTCAACAACATGGCTTCATAGCTGAAAGAAGAATAAACATGCACACAATGTAGTCTAGTTTAAGCTTCTTTCTGCTAATCTACAGGGAATAAGAACATTGATATTTAGAAGCACTTATGTCAGGGATTAGCCATTAAGAGTTTCGTGTAACCATAATTGGCAATAAAAGATAGAAGTGTTAGAAGAACCCACAAGCCTAGTGTGATTCCTAATAATGATAATGGCGTGAAATCTGGACAACCTGCACAGAGACAGGAACAACAGCAAAATATGATTCGTCGTTCAGATGGTTCAGATAGCACGAAGAAAAAACCTATTGCATATGCTGGTCCTGAACAGATTGTATATGAAGGAGGAAAAGTACAGTTGGAAGGTTTCTGCAATTTGGATCAGAATGAACTAGAACTAAATAGGGACCTAGTATATGATTGGATTTTTGTAAGTGAAGGTTCTGATGCGACAATACCCCAACAGGAATTCAAAAGTATAAAAAATCCTACTTTTACAGCTCCGTATATTGGTTTCAAACCAATATGAGATAATCAATACAGGGAGAATGTAGGCGATAGATTTATTTCCAATGAGGATTATAAGCCATACTCTAATCTCATTTTCCAACTAGTTGTTACCGATAAGAGCACGAATTTGAAAAGTGATCCTTCGTTTGTTACTATTATTGTGAAGATGATACAAAGAGCATTAGTCTTGCAAGGCGGTGGAGCTTTAGGAGCTTATGAGATGGGAGCGTACAAGGCTTTATGTGAAAAACTAATATCAAAGGACAATTCTAATGGAGAGAATCTAAGAAAAAATAGGCCATTATTTGATATAATTGCTGGTACTTCAATAGATAAGATCTCAGAAAGATACCTTAAAGAAGGCAAAGACGGCGAAGACGATTTTAGAAAGATATGCCGAGAGATATAGAAGATCCTAAGCTCAGTGAAAAGCTAATAACACTTCAACTTCAGGAAATGATGACGTTCGCGTTCACAAGTCTTCAGATATTCAATGAGTTTATGAAGTATTTTGAGAAGTTCAAGTCCAAAGAAAAGTTGACCGAGGAAGATAAGGAAATAATTAGATCATTATGGCATACAATGTCCCATTTATCGAGTAAGGTTAAAGGTTTTGGATAGTTGGTTATATACGTATACATACTGTCAAATTGAGGTTGAAGACTTTAATACGAGATAGATTATAGGTGCTATGGTCAATACGATGTCATCGAGGAATGAAAGAAGATTCAAACTAATCGAGTTCATCAAGACGCATGGCATAGTATTCAAACATGTACAACTATTTTCAAAAATTGAAACTGATTATTACTATGACTTGAGACGGGTTTCACTCGATGCTTACGGAGCGAACTTAATCGCAGATCTAATGTTAGAAGAAGTTAAGAAGTTTGGTGCAAAATCTGTTGGTGGATTGGCTGCAGGATCTATCCCTATATCAACGGCACTTATAATGAAAGATTCTAATTTTGGCGAATATAGCAATGGCTTGCGTCAATTTTTTGTAAGAAAAGAACGCAAAGAGCATGGACTGCAAAAGAGAATCGAGGGTGAAGTCATTGATCCAGTGGTTATTGTGGACGATGTCTTAACTTCAGGTAGGAGTATTATGGAGGCCATTGAAGCGGTAATGCACGAAGGACACGATGTTAGAGGTGTTGTCTGTATAATTGATAGACAAGAAAAGTCGACACCAAACGTCCTTAAAGATAAAGTAAAGTACACTCCATTGTTCACACATTCTGATTTCAAGCAATTCATAGATGATAGATTGAAAGGAAAGCAACTTACCACAGGAAAGAATACTACCTAGAATTCATTAGTTGATATATTTCCAGAGACGACTTCTTATTTCTATAGAATGAGACAACGAAGACGCATGTTCGGTATGTCATTTCATGACCGCCAGGCAATAACCGTAAACGTTGAAAGACAAACCTATAAAGAAATTCAGGATCTTTGTAAACAAGAACGAAGGACATTAAGTGAACTCATTCATAACTTTTTCATATCTAAATTAGAGAGTTCCAAAAATAGTTCCTAATACTTATTCCGGTAATATTATTGGTAGAATAGATTGGGTCACCGTGTAGATCTATTCTAGATTCAGAAATGAAATACAGTATTCGAACAAATAGACAAAAATCTCGGCGACCATTCTTCAAAAAAGACTGTAATAACATACTAGAAAATAAAATGCAGAAGGAATTAGAAGAGTAAGAACAATACTAATATCATTATTACTGCTAATACACCACTTAACATTAGAAATGTCTTCATGTTTTCATCATAACATATGGTCTAAATCTGCCCCATTTATACCATAAGTCTGGGTCCAGTATTTTATGAAATGAAATACTCTGAAAAGCAGACAAAAACGCGGCGACCAATAATTAATTCTTTTTAAAGTACGGTGTCCTTATACTAAACCTGGTCCAATGCGGTAGTTCTGCCGTTTTGGACAAGTGACGCAATAGACATATCGTAAGACAGATCGCTTCGTCATTGTACGACCCGTCGTCTTGAGTCACAGGCGGCGGGTTATGTAGTTCCTTTAAATTATAACTTGATTCTATACGGATATGGAGAATCTAACGTGGTGATTCGGCCAGAAAAGGGGTGGTTATTGATGATAATGTGGATCCAAATAATTTGTATAATGACGATACTCCAAAGCAGTACGAACCGTTTAACTGTGCAAAGGGTCACAAAATTGAATATGTGGCCATGCAAAATTCTAGCTCATACATGAAAACAAAGCAACACAACTGGTTATATGCAATTGACCTAACCTAAGTAGGAAGACCAAACATTTTTTGAATAAACAAGCTCAATGGCTTACTGTAATTATATATCTTCCAAAACGATCACCAAATCTAAATCTCGTTGAAACAAAGGTGAACTGGAATCCTAGGATGGATATGTGTTCCATCTTATTGCTATATCATTTCCCCGGAAGTTAGATCTATAACGTTTTTTACGAGTGCAAGTGTTAAATCATCGCCAGTGACCTATCAACTAAGATAACAAAACTGATAGGTAAAACGTTGCATAACTAGTCAGTAGAAAGATCAACCATATACTAGGAAGAGTACATCATTCTCAAACAAATGGTAAGATAGAAAGATTCTACGAGACATTCCAGTCAAAGATACCATACTTTGAATCTATTGATGAATTCATAACATGGTACAATACCAAGAGACCTCATATGTCATGGAACTGATTAGAAACACCCATCCAAGCATTCTACACACCTACCTTGTGCCAGACGATGGTTAATATGCCTCTCATACAGACATCAGCTATGATGATGACGACATTAATAGTGCTAGCAGGCATCATATCTATAATAATTATAAACACTGAAGCATTTGCGCAAAATCAAACACCATTGAATCAATCTGGTGCTGGAATGATAGATTTAAATGTACAAGGAGTATCTGCGTTCGTTCCAGAAGGCAGAGATATCTATACAATAACTGGAGAAGTTTTTAACAATAACACCTTCCCCTTCAACAGTGTTCAAGTATCAACAACATTATATGATAACAATAGCCAAGTCGTAGGTGTAGGTTCAGGATATACTTCCCCATCAGGCATTCAACCAGGTCTGAAAGCGCCTTTTAAAATCGACATATTTGGAGGTGAAATAAGGGGAGGTATTGATGCAATCAATAACTACACATTACAAGTTGCCGGAGACCTTCAAGTACAACTTTTTCAGTGATACACATATTTCAACTTCCGTATACGAGATCGAGTGGTAGCTTCCTTTAACATTCTTGCCATAACTTTTTTTACCTTTTATTAGGATGCTGTCAGTATTTTTTCTGGAAATAACCCTTGCAGGGTAATGCACAGTTAATTATTTTCAGAGCCTCAAATGATGGTGGCACCACCTTCGGAGATAAAATCAATGTAAGCAATACTAATGACACTGACTCAATAAATGCAGAGATAGTAACACAAGGAGAAAATAATGTAATAGTTACATGGTGGGAGAGAGCAAATGCAACAAGCAACGAACCAGTTCTGAGAGTAAGCACAGATAACGGTCAAACATTTGGTCCCTTAATGCAACTTGCTAATAACGGAACAATGGGCAGTAGCGGCAACACGACGGATGGAGAAAATTAATTAGGAACCTTAGCTGATAATCAAGAACCGCACATAAAGTAGGACGACCTGTCTCTTTCCTTTCGAGTAGGGTTCGTTAAACTTTGGTCGCACTAAGAAAATACACCGTATTGTATAAAAGGTTTCAAAAGTCTAGAAGTCTAGAAGTAATAGGCCAAGAATGAAAACTACTACGGAAAAGGACTTGACCTACCACTTCTACCATATTAGCAGCTCTACAATCAGACTAAAGTTTAAAAACCTACCGTAAAGTTTTTCGGTATTCAATTTGAAGTTATGAGGGAGGTCTATTAAGTATGGTTAAGATCTTTCAGTAACTCTAAAAAGATTGAATGTATAATATATGGAGTACCTTAACTATGGTAGTTCGACCAGATTTTGCTCTCGAAGGCTTCATCTTTGGTCGAACTACTATTTCTAATAGCCAGTAACCATTTTATAGTCTATTGTACACACAAACAATGTTGCAATAGACCCGTATCGCATCAAGTCTGTTGGCAACGGTAATTCTGGTAGGATGGCCAATTCTTTCCTGCACAATTTCATGGTCATCCTACCATTATACCAAAAAAATTAGGTTGATAACAATACCAAATGTCGTCAAGGTAGCCGGTCATTCGTTTCATCATACGTCATTCATTTATCTGTCGTCTACCTTTTTAATTATATACCAAAAAGGACTTATAGTTTGTATTCTAATAATTAAATACCAAACTGACGACCTATAAGGTAGACGGCCACCATCTCTTGGCACTGAATAAATAATGGTCGTCATACCTTTTTCCATAATATGTTTCGGCATAACAAATATGCCTATTCACTCAACTTTTTTATATTATGTTTGTGAATGAAGCGGCCGCAGTACACAGAAGTACTGTTGATGTAGACAGCAGCGCGTCGTAACGTCTAGTATAAGGTAGGCGGCCCGTGTATTCTGCGCTCGGAGCATCCAAACGGGTCGACCTATCTTTTATTTATTCTCATTCGTTAGAAAATACCAAAAAGACTTTAAACCTGAATAACTAAAATAATAATATCAAATGATCGAAAAGGTAGTGGCCGTAGTCTGCTATCACAACCGATTTATGGTCGTCCTACCTTTTTCAAATAATACACCAAAAAACTTTTAGTCTGGAATAACCTTATATATGAATACCAGACTGACTGACGATCAGGGTAGTGACGGCCAGTTTCGACAGGTTCTGGCCATCCTACCTGCATTTGTTACTAATTATAGAATAACAATGTCCTGAGCGTAAAAGTGTTAAAATATCGCTAACGACTCCATAACTTAGTCCTAGCGAAAGAGATAATTGGCGAATATTCGAAGCATTGCAAACAGAAATTAACCCAAGTGAAAATTACACCAAAATAAACAGCAACAGGTGCATCTCCTCCGCCACCGATCAGTTTATTCTTAACCTCCAGTGCTTTCTCACCATGCCCACTATCGCCTTTTTCTAATAAATAGAGCGTAAAATCTGAGGCATTATGATATATCGTCAAGTTTAGCTCGCTGATATCCGGTAGCATCTTTAACTTGATACATACGCAAGCATAGGCATAAGTATACCATTGATAACTACAAAAAACTTTTATAGACTATACAAGTGATCGGTGAGAAATGACAGCAGACGATACAGCAGAATTACATAACGCGCCAGCTGTAACAGCACCTAAAAAAGAATGGGAATCATACATACATAGCCTTGGTCCTAAGGAAGCAGAAGCACTTTACATCAAACTTAGGAATATCACTTACATGTCAGATGAATTAAGGACAATGATGCAAGATATGGTTGATGAAGTAGATATAGCATATCATAAGGCAGCAATTTGCATTAATATATTCCATGATGTGATAAAGAAAGGAGGTTATCCAGAAGATAAAGTATTAGAAATAGTAAAGAAACATCTGGAAGGAGGACAATATATAGATCATCAGCATATGGATAGAATTTGGAAATATGGCCTAGAACGAAAGAGTAAGAAACGAAACGAGGGTACTAGAAAACCAAGGAAAAAGCAACGTACTAAATGATACCTTCAACACCAAAGCAGGAATCGGTAAGAGAGCATTACCCATTTTTAACAAGCAAGGCAAGGCTTAGTTTTACTTAGCCAGAATGAGAACATAACTAACAAGGATGTTCTTCAATTGAGAAGGATATAGAGATTAACATACGCTTACCTAATAGAATATCATTGAACATAGTAGTAAAATGAAGTAACAACTAGGACTAGGCGTATATGTCGGACTGTTACAACAAAAAAAGCGCGTGAACCACGTCTTTAAGTATACCCACATCAGATAATCTTTAAGTTATACGGCCCATTACCCTATCCGTTTGTCATTAAAAATAGTAGCAATAGTTCTTTCTGTTTATTCTATATCCTTTTTATTTTGTGGTGTAGCTCTCACAGTTCATTCTCAGTCAGACTTACATACAACAAAATATAGAAATATGGTTATAGAGTTGGGGAATGGTTTAAAGACTAATGCTAGGCTAAATCTTCCAGCTAATGGGGACGGTCCCTTCCCAGGTGTTCTTCTTGTACCTGGCACTGGACCTGTTGATATGAATGAAACTCTAGCCTTAGTTCGTATCGATAACGAAACAGGCTCAGTTGTATACCCTCCTGCTAGACCATTCTTTCAAATCGCTGAATATCTTTCAGAAAGAGGTTTTGCAGTATTACAGTATGACAAGAGAGGTGTAGGTGCGAATTTCACAATTTTGGATAACAATGTATGGGGGAATATAACATTTGACGATCTAAAACAAGATGCAGAGAATGCACTAGATCTACTTATACAGCAACCAGAAGTTGATGCTAACCATGTAACTCTAGTTGGACATAGCGAGGGTACAATGATTGTCCCAAGAGTTGCAATCGACAATCCAGGAAAAGTAGATAACATTGTTCTGATGGGAGCGGTAGCACAGAACACGCGTGAATTACTTTACTTCCAGGTAGTTACGAACCGAGTACTCTACGCTCAACAGGTTCTAGACCATAATCACAATGGATTAGTGTCAGTACAAGAAGCATTGGAGAATCCTGTTTTCAGCGCTTTGACTGGAAATCTCACTCTATATCTTACTCAAAACTTTACTACTGCCAATGGAACAACAGTACAACTGCATCCCCAATATAATACAAATAATGATACGTTCATAAGTATTAATGACGAACTCAAACCCAGGTTAATAGACGGTCTAAAGTCAATAGCAGTCGTGACCCCAGATGGGAAGTGTGGTTTATCTACTCTATGTCCTATCTGGCTTGCATCACATTACGCTCTGACACCTACTTTGGATATCATAAGTAAAGTTCCTTCCGATACATCTATTTTAATACAACAAGGAAAGAATGATTCAGAAGTCCCAATACAGCAAGCATTTCTTTTACAGCAAGAACTGACACAAGTAAGACATCCTGATCATACTTTGATGACATATCCGGATCTCGGCCATAATTTCTATCCTTCGTCTCAATGGTTGAATGTTGATGGACCAATGGAACAAACGGTTCTGGAAGATCTTTTTGACTGGCTTTCAGATCCAGTCAGAGACTTTAAGAAATTAACGATTTTATCTTCACAAATATCCTAGTTATTAGCAGATTCCTCATCTAAACCTGTAACGCATACTGGCCTAGATTCTACGCAAAATCCATTATAAGCTGCTATCTATAGATTGTAGTATCTAGTGAAGATTGCGTAAAACTCATGAAGGAATGCCGTCTACAATTAGGCTTCACAACTATATGGTCGTCTACCTTTGATATTAAATTTTACAATATACCGGTATTCATTTGGAAGAACAAGTAACCAAGTTCCGGAATGTCTTTTATATAAAATATAATATAAAATGTGAGCGTATCAGAAATCGGCGTAGTTTGGTAGTGGCGGCGGCCAGTCCTTTCCTTTCAATTGGACAAATTCTCCGCCGCACTACCATTCTCATTTCATAATCTCACAATTGTGTCTGGCACCCTTCCGTTTGCAGTAGGATATTTCTTTACAAAATTCGTTTGTTCCTTATGTCTAGGATTCTCACAAGGCAATAGTTTGTACCATAAGACATGCTCCTAAAAACTTCAGCAGTCTAATATTAAATAACCAAGTAACTCTTCCTTTACTTTTATTTTCTAACAGTTTTATAATATGTTATACAATCAATGGCAGTGGGGAACATAAGTCACTCATCATGAACCTCACTGTTCAATCAAAGAATACGAGGTAGGCAACCAGGGTTCTTGTCTCACAAACGTCCTGGTTGTTCTACCATTCTTAAAAATACTAAAAGTCTAATAGTTTGAAATATCATGTATTGATACTTCAACAGAAGGTAGGTGACCACGACGCATATGACGTGCCGCTCATTGGTCGTCTACCTTTTTGATTTACTGAGTACATGATATTTTATATCTATGTCCAATTTATCTAGACATAAGATGTCAAATAAAAAAGAAACGCCAGAAGAGATCATAATTAACAAAGGTGAAATAGTGTACAAGGAGTTAGAAGAGCGTGAAGGACGTGAAAGTACAGCAAGGGATATACCAATAGAGTCATACGTATACGCTTACCTAAAAGCGATTGACAACGCATACAAATATCTTATCAATACTCACATTCACGATAAAATAATGGGTCCACGACTAGATGGTCTAAAGGATAGTTTTAACCTAGTCATGGAAGATCTATGGTCATATTACAATGATAAGGAAAAGTAAGATTACTATTTTATAAAATCAGAAAAATGGTATGAGAGAAAAACTGATAGTCACTGCAAGAGCTCCGGATAAGATTTAAGAAAGGACATACGCCTTGGATAAGAAATGAATCCACCAGTACCAGCAGAAGACGCACCGTTAAATATATGGAAAGAATTTCTGCATAGGATAAATGATGCAAACGTCAAAGAATTAAGCGACGAAGAGCTAATCCTATGTAAAAAGAAGAATGAAATGTTAGAGAAGCGTTACCACACACAAACACAAGCAATATTAGGAGAATTAAGGCGCCGGAACAGAATTTACGAATTAAAGTAGATTTACTATGGAACTAAGACTGAGTAAATGATTCACAGCTCTTAGAACAGCTAAAACAACAAGTTCAAACACTACATATGATAAGCAAGCTTCTTCTTATTCAGATTTATGTGATTGCTGGCAAATGCTTTCACTCCTAATAACTGAGAGGGATTAGTCTTTCTTTAATACCTCATCCTATCGGTAAGAGTTAGCCAAGACAAATGAATATCATTTAAGTCATAGAAATTTAGTATTAAAATGAGACGTACCCGTGGCTAGTCGAATGGACCCAAAGTAATTCATTCTAGACCCAATTCCTTTTCTAATCTTATACTGTCTCCCGTTGACAAGAACAATATTTGTCGGGTTCGTTTCTCCGCTCGGGACTCATTGCACGCTTTATATCTTCTTGAATACTGTACATCTGACAACATTGACTGTATTCTTTTGTGGGTGTTCCAAATCAATAGCCCAGTCCTTGGGGTCCACATCAATGATTGCAAACTTCGCATTTGGTGAAGCTGTAGGGTATTTCTTTAGGAATGCTTTTAGATGCTTGTTATGTCTGGGATTCTCGCAATGCATGGCAGGGTATAAACATAAGAACCTAAAAAATAGTAGTATACTCAGCTAATCAAGATTCCAAAATCCTAAATATGGTTTGCTTTCTTCTTTAATCGAATGGCAAAAGATGCTAAGGATGAACTTCTAATTCTTAAGATGCTAGAAACTCCTGAGGGCAGGGAGGTAGTTAACACCTTTGGGAACACATTGGCTGAAACGGGGGACCCTTTTGCATCATTTGAAAGGGCTAAGCAAGTGGCCCAGGCCAATGGCTCATGGAAATTGATGGAAATTTCTGCCGGCTTAGATTTTCTAACGAAAGTAGCGCCTCTAATAATTCAGTTATTCCAAATTTGGATGTCCAAGCAGGGCAAGAAGGACAAGAAGTGAATACATGGTATAGAGACCGTCCTTTGTTGAACAGTCAAAAATAATCGACTAACGAGTTCTCATTAAGGCTTTCAAACGTAGTAATATTGTTACCTTTTAAGGGTCGGCTTCCAGTGGAACTTAAACTGGAATAGTAGAAAAATTTTTACTTGTTCCGAATCGTTCTTCTGAAGTATTCTAGACACTCCAAAGCCGTTATAGTCAGTTTTTCATATAACCTGGGCAGACGAGTGTTAATGATAATTATGATAAGGAGAAAAGCAACACGCTTTGACTTTTCCATAAAGCCCTTTGAAGGTCTTTCATTACACACATTCAAGGCGTAGTTACTGTTGTAGTGGTTATCCTCAATACGATTATATCAGTGGGTTTAAAGGGGGTTAGATTGGACTGTTTCTTATGCCTACAGACAATAGGCATGGAAAACAATTGGTAAGCATTGGTAAGCATTGGGAAGATGAGAGAGGATATCTAAATGCCATCTAATGTAGAGTTTTCATTGCTTGTATTGCCGCTGATGCATAAGCGGTAAGAATATGTACTTATAGCAAACCCAGAATTCACCCCACTCTTTTCCACAATAATTACATCGAGATACTTGGTAGGACAAACTATCACTAGTACGATAATCAGGAATGATTGTTATGTTATAAGGTATACATCTGCAACGTTCATCAGTAGCGGCGTTAGTAAAGTTACGAAATTTACTTATTATATGATTGCTCAAGTCACTGTATCTGTAATCTAAAGAAGTTGTAACTTATTTAATATTTCCACACGTATAAAATGAGCAGTAAAAACCTTCAGGAAAAAGAATAGGCAATATCATGTTGGTTCTATAAAAAAGCCAGTCTTCGCAGGAACAGTAATTAATATTTGGATAGAAACAATATCTCAATCAATGACCCTCATTAGTCCAATAGCTCCTATCTATTCGAAAGTCGTTTGTATGCTGAATCCTTCTTTATCTTTAGCTATGGCCATAATATTGCTGCTGCTCTCAAATCTACCTGCAGTACATGCCAGCAACAATCTTGATAATACAAACCAGAAGAAGTTAGAATTTAGAGACACCATTAATCTTACCAACAATGAAAGAGATTCTGTCTATGGGCAGATTAGTACGTCGAATAATAATGTATATGTTGTTTGGCAGGAATCCAAGCCAGGAAGTGACCTGCGAAATTACGAAATACGGTTTAAACGTAGTATAGATAACGGCAGTAGTTTTTCACAGGAAATCAATCTTAGTAACAACACAGGCTTTTCAGAACATCCACAGGTATCATCAGCCGCTGATAATGTCCATGTAATATGGGCTGATGATACAAATGGAAATAAACAAGTCTATTTTAAGACAAGCAGTGACAATGGAAATACATTTGGGGAAGCGATAAAACTAAGTAGTGACAGCTCAAGCTCGTTCAATCAGGATATAGCAGCCTTTGGTAATAATGTATATGCTGTTTGGCTGGAGAAGGCATTTTCTGGACCATATCGTGTGATGTTAGCTACTAGTGAAGACGGTGGAAATAGTTTTAGTGACCCTGTATCATTGAGTGAAAGTGCTAGTACGCAGAGCTATCCAAAAATTTCTGCATTTAACGGTCATGTATATGTTACCTGGAATGTAGAAGATCATCCCAATGCCAGTACTGGTATTAATGAGGGGGTTTTCTTTATCTCAAGTTCTGATAATGGTTCAACTTTTGGGAATGTATCTAAATTAAATACGGAAGAAAATGGTTTTGGTAAACCTCAAGTTGCTGCAGGCTTTGACAATACCGTTTACGTAATTTGGGGTGGGTCTAGTAAGAACCAGGTGAGGAGTATATATCTTGTGAAAAGCGATGATAATGGTAGAAACTTTGGTGATATAAAGAAGATTGAAGAGACTGAACAGGGTAAAATAAACAATCCTTTAAATGTTGAAATTGTAGTAGATGAAATTAACAGATTATTCATAGCATGGCAGGACAGGGTTGGAACAGCATCAGTAGAAAAAGAAGATATCTTATCAGCAATCAGCCTTGATGGTGGTGAGAGATTTGAGAGTACTACAAATATTAGCAATAATGCAGATACTTCTGAATGTCCATCAATAGCGGTAAATGGAGATAACCTCTACATAACATGGGAGGATCTTACTCCGGGCAATCACGAGGTTCTCTACAGACATGGATTATTATCATTCTAGTGTTTAGGAGTAGGTGCGATTACTTGGTTATTACCTGTCGTGATTTTTTCTTCACCCCCTAAGTGATTCATAAACTGGAGACTGCTTAACCATAGATCTAGTAAATGAAGCACATTCGGCAGAGAATACTCCAGAGAAAAGTACTACTGTTAAAGCTAGTCATTCCAACTGTTTCACTTACAATTATTTCACTTGGAATGGTATTTTCACTTCCTTCTCCTCCCTTTTCAACTGCAGGTCAACATCCTTCTCTCACAGGAGATCACAGAGGGACTATTAGGGTAGACCTTTTTGCAGAAGGACTATCTTATCCTACAAGTATGGCTTTTGTTGATAATGTTACCCTTTTTGTGCTAGAGAAAGATATTGGCAGTATCAGAAAAATAACTGATGGAATACTGGAGAAAGAACCAGTGTTAAAGCTGAATGTTGACAGCACCGCTGAGCGTGGTTTGCTTGGTATAGCTGTCTTGAGGGAAGACAAACAAGAGATGGGAGATATTAATGCTATTTTGGGAGGTGATTACGAACCCTCAAGGACAAGCTTATCATCAAATATAACATCGCCGTCATCATCACCATCATCATCGATATCTTCGTATTGCAATTGTTCTATATTTATCTATTTTACTCAAAAAAGTGAAGATACGAAGACAACTAGAATAGTAATAAACAGTCCCAGCACCAATCATAATAATAATATCAATAGTAGTAATAATAATAGTAGTCTGAGAAATGTGATATACAAATATGACTGGGATGGGAAATCTATCACTAATCCCCAGCTTTTATTAGATCTTCCTGCAGAACCCGGGCCATATCATAATGGGGGGAAAATGAAAATTGGTCCAGATAATCAGCTCTATGCTGTGATAGGCGATCTGACTAGCCCAAATAGTATTCTGCAGAACCATCCTCAACAGATAACAAATAATAACAATCAGACTCTTGCAGTAATAAGCGATACGTCAGTTATAGTACTCGTTGATCCGTATGATGGTCTGCCATCAAAGGACAATCCATTTCTGAACTATTCTGAAAATAATACGGCGATGGCAGGCGGAGGGGAAGGAGAAGGAGCAAGCTTTGACTATTATTATGCATACGGTATCAGAAATAGCTTTGGCTTAGCATTTGATCCTCTTACAAAGAAATTATGGGATAGTGAAAATGGTGAAGATGAATATGATGAAATTAACATAGTTAATCCTGGATTTAATAGTGGATGGCACAAAATTATGGGTCCAACATATAGAGATGCCAATTTTAGTGAGTCTGAACTGGCGATGTTCAAGGGGGCGCATTATTCAGATCCTGTATTTAGTTGGAAAAACTCAATAGGAGTGACTGATATAGAATTTTTTAATTCATCTAAGTTAGGTACTGAGTATACAAATAATCTATTTGCTGGTGATATTAATAATGGCAATCTTTACTTTTTTAAAGTAAACGATGATCGGACCGGCCTTAACTTTGAGGACGTTCCAGGTATTGCAAACGATCTGATAGCAGATAACCAAGGGGAGGTTGATGCGGTAGTACTAGGTACAGGCTTTGGTGGAATCACTGATATAGAGACAGGTCCTGATGGAAATTTGTATATCCTATCGTACCAGGATGGTCGGATATATAGGCTAACCAATCCCAATAAGTAATGATATCTATTCACAGACACAGACAATTCATTTTTATTCTATAGTTCATCAATATACGGCGCTAGCTTGTACTGTGATTATTTCAGATTACTTTACTTAGACAATTATAAGTACTAGAGAAATACTTGTAATGAGATTTTTTGATGTAACGGAATGAAATTGGTTATGCGGTTAGACAAAAAAGTTAGGTGTTTTACAAACAATTCTAGTATTAATGCAATGAAGAAAGCAGTTGTTATAAATCGCCCCTTGATAATGATGGTTATAATTGTGGCTGGATTTCTACTACTAATTGTAAATTCTTTAGATTATTCAGCACTAGGTCTAATAGACGGAACAGATAATGATGATGTTTTGATCGCCAACATGTCCATTTTCTCATCTCGGAGCAGCACCAATAATTTCTCTTCATTAAATACGGAAGGCCGATCAGGCTTAATAGATACAACGAATATTAACGATAACGCTATAAACGATAGAAATAGGGATAGCCTTGATAATGATTCTGACAGAGGTGTGTTTATGTACGGGAATTATGGCAATGATGAAATCCACGGAACAGACAAAAGCGATCACCTTAGAGGTGGTCCAGGTAATGATACTATTTACGGTTATGGAGGTGGAGATTACATCGAGGGTGGAAACGGCAATGATACATTGTACGGTGGCGATGGAGATGATGTCCTAGTTGGTGGTCCTGGGTCAGACTATTTTGATTGCGGGGAAGGATATGATATTGTTGAAGACTTTCATCCAGAAGAAGGGGATATTGCCATGTCTAATTGTGAAGAATTGTTAGATGAAGTCTATAACCGATAGCCTTCTGCATATGTCTGTAGAACCCTAACTTATCAACATTTGATTAGCTAGAATTCTAGCTTAACTCTTAATTTTTGAACTCTACCTATAGCTGTTTAGTTGCTGAAGGTTCATGTTAAGCTTCGAAAAATGTGCTAATTGTTGTTTATAACTGATGAATACTACTCTTGTTTAGTGTAAAAGATTGGACACAGCATAAATACTTAGTTATCTTCGTAGAGCATGAAATGATCATTACAAAATATAAGACTAGCCAATTATGTTTTCGTTGTATACTTTTTTCTCATTTGTCAGTGGTAAAGTATTTTCAAGCAGGAAATGACGCTTACTGACCCACAGAGCCTAACAAAGTGACGCAGTGTAAACAATAAGATTATCCGTATGGGATGACAAGAATACCTGGCAGAAGTAGCTGCTTCTGCTGGCTTACCCGTATCTGACGAAGGAGCTTCAGCGAAGTGTTTGTCTGGAGAACAAGTAGTAGCTGGAGCCACCTGATTGAGAGTACTTTCAGAGCACTTTGTGGGTTTCAATTCGTGGAAAGTAAGAATGTGGAATGATGATATAAGAGCGGCTCATTCACACCCGAAGCTATATGTATGCCAGCACTACCTTGACTCCTTATATTGTTGAAATAAGTCATCGTTACAACCTCACCGAACAAATTAATTTGTTACCCGAATTCTAATCTTGGAAAGAACTGGATTATCTATTTCTCTATTTAGTATGCCAAGCCGGTGGGTATATCTCTAAAGAGTAACGGTTCACTCAAAACATCTCGGTCACCAGCAAAGTACCCTTGAGGTCCTGCATCACAAACCGTGTCAGGTGTAGAGCTTGAATCTAATATCATATTTCTAATTTCCTGCGGGGTGCTATCTGGATTCTCTATCTTGAATAAAGCGGCCGCTCCAGTAACATGTGGAGCTGCCATACTGGTCCCTGAGTCTACTCCGTATCCGGTTCCATTTAGTGTAGACAGTATGCCCACACCGGGAGCAGCAATCTGGACTGGTGGGCCGAAATTACTAAAGTAGGCAAAAGTATCATCATTCATCGGCTCGCCTGCGACATCCTCTGGTACGCCTGGACCAATTCCTCCACACACACCATCAGTATCAGCTATTGCAGAAACAGTGATTACGTTTGGATTATTTGCAGGTGTAGTATTTGAAGCATCTTCACCATAGTTGCCTGCTGCGGCAACAACCGTTAAACCAGCTTTCACTGCTTCATCTATAACTTTGTTAAGGGAAGGAGAGTTTGGATTCTCAAGACTTAAGTTAATTACATCTATCTCGTCTGCATGCTGGATAGCATATTCTATTCCTTCTATCTGGTCCAAGATATCGCATTCACCTAACTCATCGCAGACTTTTAAAGCCCATAATCTTGCTCCTGGCGCAATACCCACAATACCCATATCGTTATCTTTGGCGGCTGCGACTCCTGCTACGTGAGAGCCGTGACCCATATCATCATCTCCATTTACTGCACCATTCACAAAAGTAACATTTCTATAGACATTTAGATCTGGATGGGATAAACTTATTCCTGTATCTATTACAGCGATGTCTACATTTGCACCGTCTGGACCTGACTGGACATTTACTTCTTCTGGACTAGATATCGTACTCGTACTCCCCTCATCGCCAGTAGAACGCTCGACTGAACTTGTAACGCTGCTGCCACCAACGGGCATCGTCCTTTGGACACTGTACGGCAATATCTGGTCCCAGGTGTACGTCTCAGGATCATCTGAGCTAGCAGTAGTCACATGACCACTACGCACAACGATTTCTTCAGTGCCAAATAACCCGGCAAACTCTCCGAGTTCATCACGGGTAACTCCAACTGGTAATACAATCGCTTTGAATCCGTCAGTATCTATAATTTGTTTGACTTGTAATCCCAGCATATCTGATATTTGCTTGCTAATTGCATTAATATCTCCTTCAACAATTAGTGGGTACACCCGACTTTGTTTTTCTACTGGCAGCGGCTTAAATTCTCTTTGAAATATTTCTTTTTCTATAATTTTGATTAATGGTTGACATTCCTCTATTAAGCAGAAATCAATCAAGGATACCTGATCAAGAACCATGGGATCTGGATCTGGATCTGGATCTGGATCTGGATCTGGATCTGGATCTGGATCTGGATCTGGATCTGGGTCTGGGTCTGGATCTGGATCTGGATCTGGATCTGGGTCTGGGTCTGGGTCTGGATCTGGGTCTGGGTCTGGGTCTGGACCACCTCCTCCATTATTTCCGCCCCCATCATCATTGCCAACACCTTCGTCGTTAGACGCTGAAGCCCAAACTCGAGGGAAAATCATAGAGTTATTCGAAAAAAAAGAAGAAAAGAGAGCAAAGCACAGAAATAATGACATGATCAATCGTTTGGGTATGTTGGGAATGGACGTAACTGTTATACAAAATACGATCTTTTTAAATATAACTGCAACTATGTTGTATTAATGTACTTGGTACTTGCTATAATTGTTACAGCTGTACTTAGTCTAGCAGCGGGGTATAGTGTGGAACAAGCGTACGGTCAGACAAATATGACTGACATGACAGGCGAGAATATGACGGGAACAAATACGACTACTAGTAGCAATATGACAGGAACAGAAGACGACAATGCTACTAAGGGAAGTGTGTCTGGTGGCCTTGCAGTATCTGACGAAGGGGCTTCGGGACCGAAGAAGCCAGTAAAGAAGTAAATCAAGGTAGAAGATATCTATCGTTTATGGGAGTCACTGGAAGCAGTTATAAAGTATTTAAAGAAAGTTGATCCAGAAGCCGTACAAACAGCAATCGAAGCATACCGCTGTTTTGAACCATATGGAGAAAGCGTTGAAGATTATGCTAGAGCAATTGCCTTTGTTCCCGATTCCTGTGAAGATGAGGTCATTGAGATGTTAATAGATTTGCACAGCAAAGCCGGTCAGTACGGAAGTAATGGTCCGGCAAAAAAGGAATCATACTTTGATGCAGAACAAAATGCAATAGTTACAAGAAACGCAGAATTATACTATTGAAAAAATGATACAAGGTGGTACTGCTACATGGAACATACGCGATACACACATGATGGATACTCTTACACGCCTAATGGAATTCCAAGGTAAAGATTCAGCAAAATCAATAATTTGGGCTCATAATACACACATAGGCGATGATAAGTATACTGATATGGCTTAGGCTGTTCTTACGGATAGATATGACACATTTGTTTATTTAGATAAGTCAAATGCAATACATCCACTTCATATGCCTGCAGAAGCAGGGGAAGATAAAGAAGACCTTCCAGAGACTTTCCCTACAGGATTATGACAGCCCGCATTTATTTGGTGATTAGAAAACATCTCTTTTTCTCAAAAAGAACAATTAACCGGTGAGGAGAGTAATGAAAGCGGAGTTGGAACATGCTCTTTTCTAATCAATTAATTCATTGGTTTCAAATAGGATATAGAGTAATATACAGATTTAGAACAGTTAAATCTGATACAGTCCAATTATTAGCTATAAGATTAAATTGAAAATAGACGATACTGCTAGGAAAATACAATTTGCTGATAGTATTTGTACATGTAAATCTTGTAATCATGCAATTGCGTTAGACTGTTTAGATGCTAATTGCACCTGTTGCAAAGAAAGTGATCATTCTATGATTTTAGATGGGATGGAAGGATTTTCTACATAACTAAACAATTTACAGAGAAATTCTATTTAAATTCCTGACAATAATTTTGAATCACTCTGAGTTTATAATGCTAAATGTAGTCTAATACATTATCTTACATCAAAATTATCGGATAATAAAAATGTAAATCCTTAAGATTCTAATTAAGAGGAAAGTTATATACTTATCAATCTGTGGCATATTGCATCGAAATTTATAAGTTAAGCTCAAGCTTATCATAGATCTAAGATCGTATCTACGGGCATAATCATGATTTGTAAGAGAGAATTAGCTGTAAACAGATCGGTATTATATAAAATGTAGCGCAATAAAATTAGAATATATATTGAATAAAAATGATGATAATCATGTAAATAACAGCAAATTTGATCTGGTTATCATAGGCACTGGTGCGGCAGCTTCAACTGTGGCACATGAATGTGCTTCACAAGGCTGGAAAGTTACATTAATAGATTCAAGGCCTTTTGGTGGCACGTGTGCTTTAAGAGGTTGTGATCCAAAAAAGGTGCTAGTAGCAGCAGAAGAGACTATGGATTGGAATACAAGAATGAAAGGTAAAGGTATTTCTCATGATGCCAATGGTATTCATATTGATTGGCCTGAACTAATGAAATTTAAGCGGACATTTACCCGACCAGTTCCAAAAAATAGAGAAGAAGCATTTGCAAAAGCTGGCATAAAGCCTTTTCATGGCACAGCTCAATTCATAGAGAAGAGCAAGCTAATGATAATAGATAGCAATACTTATGACGAAGAAAAACTTACAACAATAAATTCAGCAACTACAACTACAGCTATCCAAGGAAATAAAGATGTGGAGGATTGGATCATCGAAGGAAAATATTTTGTTATTGCTACTGGCGCAAAACCTCGGCCACTGGGTATTGAAGGGGAAGAGAAATACGTAACAACCAGTGATCAGTTTCTTGAACTAGACCAAATACCAAAAGAAATTGTATTTATAGGTGGTGGCTATATTTCATTTGAATTAGCGCATATCGCTGCTCATGCTGGTTGTAAAGCTACAATTTTGCATCGCAGTAACAAGGTACTTTATCCTCATTTCGATCCTGATCTTGTTAAGGGGTTAATTGTAAAGTCCAGAGAATTAGGGATTGATATACTGCTTGGGAAGGAAGTAACGAAAATCTCTAAAAAAGAAGATACTTCGAATAAATTAATAGTATATTCAAAATCTAGCGCAGACTACGACGTTGGCGTTGAAAATCGGCTATCAAGTATTGAAACTGATATGGTAGTTCATGGGGCCGGAAGAATTCCTAATATTGATAATCTAAATCTATCAGCAGCAGATATTGAATACGATAATAGACATGGTATCAAAGTTAATGAATATCTTCAAAGTATCTCCAATCCTAATGTTTATGCCGCCGGTGATGCCACATTGAACCTTGGTGGATCTCCATTGACTCCAGTAGCAATATATGAAGGGCAAATTGTTTCACATAATTTGTTAAGTAATGGTGATAAGAATAACAGTAGTAGCAGCAAGATCAAGCCCAATTACTCTGGGATACCCAGTGTTATATTTACAATCCCTACCTTATGCTCAGTCGGCATACAGGAACTTGAAGCAAAAGAGAAAGGAATAAGGCTCAAAGTTAAGCATCAATATACTTCCTCATGGTTCTCATCTCGTAGAATAGGAGAAAATCATTCCTCTTTCAAGATTTTATTAGATGAAAATGAAAATACAATTTTGGGAGCTCATTTACTGGGTCATAGTTCTGAAGAAGTGATTAATATATTTGCACTAGCAATTAGATTAAACATACCCTTAAGAAAACTCAAGGAAAGCGCAACGTTATTTGCTTATCCTACAAATGCATCAGATATAGTATCAATGTTATGAGATCCTAGCACCGCACCACATTATAAACAGGAAAGAAATGAATTACCTTTACATAGGTACGAGAATAAGGTTTAAGGGTTCATACAAGGAATGGACTTAACACTAAGTTAAATGTAGATCCCTATGCCGAATTGGAACAACAACATCAAAACATCCTTAAAATATGATGATAATTTAATAGTGGGCAGATATGAGTTCTTTTATTGGGAAGTAATACGAAATTCAATGATAATCAGCAAGGACAATTACAATTATTTTCATGTTTGAAATCCGCCTCCACAATATTGATGGTAAGTTTAGTTTTTGTATGCGTCCTAAATTACTGTAATCTACTAAGTAATAATGGTGTTTATGTATTTGCTAAAGCTTTAGAATATAATATGTATGAAGAACCAGAAGAGGAAAGTGAGCATTTTTCATATTACAGCAGTAGCAGCGTTTTTAGTAACCTAAGCAGAGGTCTGCCGGTAGATGCAGAAGTACCTAACACAGAAACAGAAACCTTGAATGAACAAGAGAGGGAAGAGAGACAAAATTTCAATACTAATGGGAAAAATCAAGAACAACAACCTTAGGCTAGAAAAATCAAAAAAAATAAAAAAAAATAATAGATTGCAGATATTTAATAATAGAAATTTATATATAGATGAAAAGAATCATGAGGCATCGCTAATATACTGACTGTCTGAATTTGTCTATCAATAAACTCCATGTAATAATTGACACAAGGCTTAGTTTGTATATTATTTAACGAAAGACTAAATTTTTATAAACTATTCCAGCCGTACTAGAGATGATTTTTCATGATATCATTATCATCTTTTTATTTCCTAATATTGTTTGCAGTTATAAATTTGGCATTGTATAGCTTTTCTACGCACATTAGCTCTCATTATATTAGCGCACAGGAGAATATTACTATTAACAACAACTCTGGGATAAGTAGTAATAGTATTAGTGTTCCAGGCAGTATCAATAATACGCTGGAAAATCAGGAGATTAACAATAGTATAAGCAGAATGTCATCCCCATCATCATCACCGTCATCTGCAGCACTATCATCATCATTAGAATCAGGAATTAATGTGAACACTTATCCTGTTGGGATAACTGTAAATCCTAGTACCAAAAAGGTATATGTAGCAAATGAATTTTCTAATACGGTATCAGTAGTTGATATACCAAGTCTTAAAGTCGAAAAGTCGATTGGCGTGGAAAATTTTCCTTATGCTGTAGATTCAAATACTCTAAATAATAGAGTCTATGTTACTAACAGAGGATCTAATTCTGTATCAGTAATTGATGGCTCTACTGACAGTATTCTGTATAACATAAGCGTAGAACAATCTCCAGTAGGTATAGCCGTTAATCCAACAGCAAACTGGATTTATGTATCTAATTTAGATTCCAGAAGTATATCTGTAATAGATGGCATAACCAACACAGTACAGGATACTATAAGGCTAAGTAGAGAAGGAAAGGCGGGATTACCCTATGGTATAGCTGTCAATCCATTAACGAATAGAATCTATGTAACTGATCTAGGATCCAATTCAGTTCATGTTATTGACGGGAGCTCAAACAAGATGGTTTCAAACATTCAAGTAGGCCTAAAACCAGTCTCTATAGCAGTAGATGTTCGGAGTAATACTCTGTATGTTGCAAACCATGATTCAGACAATATCTCAGTAATTGATGGCTCTACCAATCAGCTAATCAAGAACATACCTGCTGCTGGAGACAAACCGGTAGGTATCTCATTAAATTCAATCTCCAATAAGTTATATGTTTCGAATATTGGTTCAGAAACTGTAACAGTTTTGGATGTATCAGAAAGTGGCAACTATAAGGTGCTCAAGAATATTACAGTAAATCCCAGTACGAGGTCAGTTTATGGTGAAAAAACTTCAGTCCGTGAAATGCAGGCAAATTTAGATTTTCCCTTAATTGCGAGTTTCGTAGCTTTTGATCCCACAGATAACCTGGCATATTTGACAAACACTGCTTCAAATACCATTTCAGTTATCGATGGAGAAACCGACTCAGTCGCTGTTAGAATAACCTTTGATGCTATTCCTCCAGAGGCAGGAGATATAGAGTGTAATGGGATAAAAAGACTATCTGGGAATTCTACATTATATAATAAGGGCGAGCTACTACAATGCGCTGCAATTCCCGAACGAGGATATATTTTAGGTTCTTGGTCTGGACTTGCAAATGATCTTAGTAGCAATCCTCTAACCCTTGAAACCTCAGAATTTGGTACATTGACTGCAAACTTTAAGCCGGCACTGTCTCCTGAGGCATATGTTTTCATGATAGGAGGTGTGGTAGGCGCATCATCGGTCTTTCTAGGTTGGTATTATAAGTACGGTCAGAGGAGATATATTAACAGGTACATGACTAGAATACAAACTACATATGATACATTGCACGAAGTAGAAAAAGAACAGTGTATCATACAGCTGCGAAGCATAAAAAGAGAGTTACTTTACCTTTTTAAAAAGGGATCTTTATCTGACTCTCATTACAATATTCTAGACAAGAGGGCCTCAGACTATATCGAAAGCATTAGACATGGAGAAGAATATCTATGATATGAATGAAAATCGAAATTAGCATATAGACTTTAGTCCTCTATGCCTTGCAGTAGTAGTAACTAATGATAATTAGACTAAGAAAAGACGGTAACTCAGGTATGCGTAAACTCTGCTGATAAAGCATTGGATATGAATTTTAAAACAATTCTCCCGACTCTCAAATAATGGCGCTTTACTAAATCCTTGCAAATTATAACCACTACGCATGACGTGTTATCTCTAAGATATTCAGTAACCTAGTACATCATCTATCTGCTTCAACAGGCCAATAGTTCAGCGACCAATATATAGAAGGCATATCTGCCATTTTTGAACCAACAAGCAGATGTGGTAATGCTAATAGATTTCTAAATGAGCCTACAGACATTTTTACTCTATAAGGTTTTGGAGAGCCATCATTACAATATAATAGCCTAAGGCACCTCTTCCAGATTCCACTCTTTTGTAAGACTCACCGGCAGGACCTTTGGGATTTGGCTGTAATTTGGCTCTAACTTCTCCTGATTCTGGCATTTTATCTAGTAGCTGTGTTAGTATATGACATGCCTCTTGCATATCCAGAAATGGAACGTACGAACGAGCGAAAGAATCGCCTTTATTCATGTGCTGCACTTTGAAATCTATTTCAGTATAGATATCATATGGCTCAGCTCGTCTGATATCATATGGAACTCCAGAAGCCCTTAAAACAGAACCTGTAACTCCTAAACTAATTGCATTCTCTTTTGTCAAAATGCCTACATCTTCTGTCCTCTGTCTTAATAGTGGATTATTATAAAAAATATCCTCGTATTCCTCTAATCTCTTTTCTAAATAGCCAATCTGACTAAGCGCTTTTTCCTTGAATCTATAAGGCACATCATTTCTTACACCTCCTGGAATAGTGAAAGCATGAGTTACTCTTGCACTAGTAAGAGCTTCCAATAGATCTATGATTAATTCTCTATCTCCCATAGGCCACATAAACATTGTAGAATGCCCCAAAAATATACCATATATTCCAAGCCAGTATAATGTGTATACTCAAGACGATTGAGCTCTGATGTTATAGCTCTAAGAAACTGCCCTCGCCTTGGTACTTGTATTTTAGCCAGCTCTTCAACTGCTAAACTATAGGAATACGTTATATTAGCTGAATCATGAATCACAGGTCTTTCCAAATCTGGAATATTCTGTATGAAATTCCTATACTCACACATCTTCTCTTCATCTCTATGTACGTATCCAGGATCAGGATCACAGTCAACTATCATGTCACCATCTGATTTTACTGTGAATCTAAAATGTCCTGAGCCTGGATGTTAAGGTCCGACACTGAGAGTCATCAGAGGATCCTCTTCTGCTTCAATTAGTTTCTCTATGTGCATATTGTCTGAGATCGAGTCGTATGATGATGATGATGCTTTATTGGATTCGTTTGAAAAATCTTGAACTCTAGATGATGACAACTTTGCAGCATTATGATAAACAACCTATTTAGTAATTACAAATACAAATATGCGCCAAACAGAATATTCTAAAAGTATTTCTGGATATTAAAGGATTAGAAGTGATGTAAGCCTTGACCGAAACTAAAACAAGTTTTAAATATCAGAGCATAACGTGATAGAATAACATTCACTCAGTCTCCACTTAGAAAAGTTATTACACAGTATTTAGGTCAGACTTTACGTATTTGTAGCTGCAATACATTGTAATTAGTTAATTACAGTGTAAACCGAATTACTTATAGGAATTGAAAGTGTACGGTAGATATGCAATATCGAAAAAGAAAGAATAAACCATTACTCTATCAATATTATTTGCAAAAGGAATATCAACTAGATAACAAGAAGACGCGTGTTCACACTGATTTGTCAGCTCACACTGATTCGTCCACCCAACTATGCTCCTCGTGCAAGTTAAATTCAGCGTTTTATGACGTATCGACTGGTGAAACTGTCTGCTCTAATTGTGGTACTGTAATTTCAGAAAGGGACGAAGTGGTAGATAAAGATCCTAAAACAACCAACCAAATCGGCATGCCAACCTCCCTCGCTTTTCCAGACAAAGGATTACCTACTATTATAACAAATTCAAATACAGATGCTTCTGGTACTTTATTAAATCAAGATCAAATAACTAGTGTAAATAGGATAAGACATTTTGACAAGACTTCTGTTAATAATAGGACTGAAATTAGGAACCTAAGAAACGCCCTTGTTATCATGGCAATTATTAAGGATAAGCTGGCTCTCACAGATCCTCTAATGGAAAGATCTGCTTATTACTATCGTAAGGCACTGGAGAAAAAACTGATAAAGGGAAGATCCATAAGAGAAGTAGTAGTTGCGTCAACATATGCCTCATGTAAGGAATTGGACGTGCCTAGAACGCTTCAGGAAATTGCTCTAGCAGCTAATGCCGATTACATTTTTGCAGGCAAGTGTTATAGAATAATAGCGAGTAAATTGGAGATTAGGCCCTCAATTGTCGACGCATCAGCATATATTTCAAAAATAGCAGACAATGCTAACGTCAATCAAAAAACGTACAAAAGAGCCGTAGAAATGCTGGATGAGGTAAAGAAGGATTCTATCACTTATGGAAAAGATCCTAAAGCCCTAGCAACGGCAGTGTTGTATCGTGCTTGCAAATCGGAAGAAAATGAAGGAGATCATCATAAAATTACTCTAGGTAGAATAGCAAAAGCTGGTGACATAAGCATAGTTACCCTAAGAAAAAGGGCTTCTGATGTACGAAAAGTTTTGCAAAGATAGAAAACATATAATCAGGACGAGGAAGACCAAGTGACATATAAACCTATTTAATTATCGATGAGAACTCTAACTTCGTAAACATTTACTTATCGAGCTCTATGTCCAACCTAATACGAACTTAAGTAAGAAGTAAGATTTATCTGATGAAAACGACATACATAATACTATCATAAATCATGCGGAGACGATCCACTACTAAAAAAATTCACGACAAAGAAAAGGATACGACAAAAATAATTGAAGAACTAAAGGCATTAACAATAGAAAGAAGATATATCTGCTATATGTAAAGAATAACCAGTCCTGAGTCAGTCAGATCTTTTGTAAGCGCGATTAGTTAGTTGATAAAGAAGAGAAATATTTCGAATATAAGTATCTCATTTTATAATTTCCACTCTTAATAGCCAATATAATTATAATTAAAAAACCGAATAAGTTCCTTAACAAGGAACGCATATTTCTTTGAGATCCAAAGTTTATAGACTGATTTTCATGTATTTGATTCCTTTATAAGGAATGTTGATCATATCAAATTATAATTACGGGTACGAAGTACGTTTTAAATACCATTTAACGATCGTAGATTAAGCGAATATTTGGATTCTGAAAATAATAACAACTCAATGGGACCTGAAAAGAGGAACAAATCAGTGGACGATCAAATTAAAAGAGAAGGAATAAACCCGCTAGAAGCAAAATTATCATACCAACAACAGACCGTGCTAAATCTCTATAACTGTGGAATAACTCCAGAGATAATTGCACTACAATTAGACACAACCAAAAGAGAAGTAATTAGTATCATAAGAAAGGCACTTAGCGATGATAAAAGAAAAGAAGAGTCAATCAAGCAGGTTTCTGATTCATCTTCACTAGGAATGTTTTACCTTGATTCTGTTATAGACACTGAGAAATCAATCAAAGATGCTCAGAAAAGAATGTGGAAGGCATTAAAGTTAGAACCAAAGTTCGATATACCATTAGAACAGACACAAGAAATACTTGAAAGATTTTGTGGCTCAAAGATCACACTGGCTATTTTACACATAGATCTAGTTGGTTCGACAAAATTATCAATGACTCTACCTACTGAGAAACTTGCGACTATAGTTCAAGCGTTTACCCAGGAAATGTCCTTATTGATATCTGCATATGGAGGTCACGTATTCAAATACGTAGGAGATGCATTATTGGCGTTCTTCTTTCTAAGTGATAATAATTTGTATTTGCCATGTAGTAATGCAGTTAATTGTGCTCGAACTATGATCAGAGTAATGCAAGATGGTATCAATCCAATCTTGAATGACAATGACTATCCTGAAATGGGAGTCCGTGTTGGAGTAGACGTAGGAGAAAATGTGGTAGTTCAATATGGTTGGAGTACTGACTCGTATTCACTTATTGAAGATAATCATCATAGTAATGAAACCAATTATCGTAATGGTAGAGATGCTCAATACTATATTGATAATAAGGAAGTAGTAAGATCAACATCGGATAATAGCGATTGCATCAAAACTGACCGTGTCGTTAGAAAACCACATCTTGACATTCTGGGATATACGACAAGTATTGCAGCAAAGATGACAGGATTTACAACACCCAATCAAATCATGATTGGTCAGTCTGTTTACGAGATCCTAGATCCTGTTAATAAGAGCAAATTCGATAAAGTAAATATAAGTAGGGTTGATTGGGATTATATTAACCCTTCCACAGGAAATGTATATGATATATATAGTAGTATAGATGTTGCGCATACGTAGAGGCCTACATTTGACGAACACTTCAATATTGATGCATCGTAAACACAAAACTACTTACAACGTTATGAGCCCGATAATCAGTTCATAGCACTATATGTGGAAACCAAGTCTAGCCTAGATTCTTAATTCATTAAAGATTTTTGTTCTAAAATTAGTTTTCGTACAACTATTATATATCTTGTGAGACATGTCTGAGTCAGTATGCCATGCAGTTGTACCAGATGTAATCATTCGACACTCATCGAATGTGATACCGCATATTGTGATTGCTGTCGACCGAGCGATCACGATGCAAATGTGATATATACAGCCAACAGTCAATAAATGAAAAAAGTACAACTTTATTAGATAGTAATGAATGCCTAGGCAGCGCTAAATATAGTTAAAGTTAGCTGGACGATGATTTGGCAAAGTATAGAATACAACATTTATGTGAACAATTTGACAGATACATGTAGAATATCTCCCATTTGCCTTTTAGTGCGGACTTATTATTTTAATTCTATCGTGGAATTTTTATAAGAATTGAATGGTTAAAATTTTAGAATATTTTCTTAATTTGAACAATAATATTTTCTACTATTGATACTAATAATGATACTAAGAGCTAAAAATTGTAAATACTAACTAGATGTAATGGCATATCTCCAATTAATCGCTTTATTTGAAGGATGGTATTCTCAGTGTCCATTATATAGGAATCTCTGGTATTGGCATAATGTCGATAATTTTATGAACATATTTTAAATCAAACTAAAACCTCACTGATAGATATCCTTCAGTTAAGTAGATACCAAGAAGTTTGCAAAAATGTATAAGGAGTTATTGACAACTTAGTTTAGTATGCCACATAATGATAATGATACTTTAAATCTGGAATTAAAAATACTTGAAGCCTATAGTAGAGATGTTGGTAGAGGGATAGCCCGTATTGATTATGATTCAATGGATTCTATAATTGCCACTACTGGGGATATAATAGAAATAAGAGTAGATGAAAAAAGTACCAGAAAGACGGTAGCCAAGTGTTTGCCTTTATACCCTTCAGATGAAGGCAAAGGTATAATTAGAATTGATGGTATCGTCAGAAACAATGCAGACTTGGCTATAGGTGATACTGCACATATAAGAAAAATCAAAGTCAAACCTGCAGAAAAGGTTATTGTCGCCCCGCTTGAAGCAATTCCCCCAATTGATGAAAGGTATCTTTCAGATTCCCTTGAAAGTGTTTCCATGACAAAAGGAGATAATTTTATGGTCCCTTATTTTGGCGGAAGACTACTGTTTCAGGTTGTAGATCTTACACCTGCAACTAGCGAAGCAGTAATAATTAGTCAGGGGACACAGTTCATTATAACATCACCTGACCAGGCCCTAAGAGGTGCTGATGCAAGAGCTGTTGCATACGAAGACATAGGCGGACTAAAGGATGAGATCCAAAGAGTTAGGGAGATGATAGAACTCCCCCTAAGACATCCAGAGATATTT
>WHTU01000050.1 GCA_009377575.1 Nitrososphaeraceae archaeon
CAAAGACCCTTCAAAGATTCGCGTATTTGTATTGGCATATCCAAATGTGCTAGACTCTTCTTCGGCAACTTCCCTTTCCAAGCAACAGAGGCCTCCCATGACGGGTACCATTGACCAGATTGGAAGTGACATTGATCAAATCAAAGCGATGGATATAGAGCATATGATATTTGGTCATGTCTTTTCTCCAATAGCCAAGGATATGAAAAAGATGATCGAGATAACAAAACAGCTTGCTAGTTTTGCTAAATAACGAAGAATATCCCCGATGCAATGGACTTACGGAACTTCATTTAAGCTTCAGTGAATTAATGTACAACTATACCTGCAATCTCATGACCCGGGGTAAGAGGATATTTCACACCCCTATCTGTAGTTCTTAATGGTTGCCCGTCTATACCTTCATAATACCCTTCCCATACGTGGACATCGCTATGGCATACACCTGAGGACTGAACTTTAATTAGAATCTGCGAACCTTTTGGCTTTGGTGTTTGAAGTTCTTGTACTTGTAGAGGTTCGTCTACTTTAACAATTCTTGCAGCTTTCATATGATATTCGTTTAATGATATCTACTATTTACGCGCTTATGCTTGTAGCCGCATTTATAGGAACCTTTCTTTAACTTTTTTGTTCTAACAGTTGATTAAGAAAATTTTCAAGCCAACTAGAATGACGATCGTTGTCACTATTCTCTATGAAATTTTTGAATATCAAGAAACCTCTGTCTTAGATTATCATATGAAGGTGATATAGTGAGAAGATAATGGAAACAAATCATAAAAAATATTCATCACCTTATCACGATGAACATAATTATTTAATATCTGTTGCATGGGCGATTCTAGTTATAGGTAGCTCACTTGCCGTAATAGTCGTATTGTGGTCGTTTATCGGATATATAGGTCCATCGTATTCTGCAGACAGACTAATAGAGCAACAGGTAGCTTTAAGAGATCAATATGATCTTCCCTCTAGACCTGTAATTACCGATCCAAATGAACTAGAGACTCCCCCTCCTTTAAGAAGCATAAAAGATTGTATTCCGTATAGCCTTCCGCGGCTAAATCTACAAAACCTATTACTAACTCTCTAGTAATTTTTCTGGGTCTGAATTTCCCGTAGTATTCTTTTCTTTAATAATAGCGGCTATTAATACACTGACCAGTCCATAGCTGACATGCTTCTCCATGTTTTTACTATTTAATACTAGGTTAAAAAACTAAGACTGCTGTGCCACCATGGCACTGTTCATTTTGTATATCTATTGAGAAAAAAAGATGTAAATTATGACTCGGTTCTGTGAGAATCATCTTGACAACGTACAATTGCAGCACAGAATTTGCAGAACAATAAAGGTAGGATTGAACATAATACTCAAATAGTTAGTAATATGCAACATCTTATTACCACAGGCATGAAGGATTGCAACAGATAAGTTCGTCTATGTAACAACAGCAGCAACCGGAATGGCGAAGAGCTCCTGTAAAACCTCCTAACTATATGGAAGCCCTGAAGAGAATTCCTGTAGATTTGTTGCCACGTTGGACAAATCCATGCCAGCCGTTGTCCATACAATCAACGTTTGTTCATCACCTGTTTCACTCTGGCCCCCTCTAAGATCTCGAAGTTATGCATACTGTTTACTAAGGTATCAGACAGGCCCCCGTGAGGATCAAAGATGCTGATATTATCAGATTAAAAACGTTAAATGTATTGAATCGAATACAAATAATGATATCATGTCCCGGGAAAAGGTGAAATTAGAATAGTAGTTGATGGAGTTGAAGATAAAAAGTAGAATTTCGTTTGCATGTAGGAGCTGCAATTCACACGATTGCTTAAGTCTAAGAAGATATGTGATTGATAAAACTTTATGTCTTCAGCTAATTACATGTATAAAGTGCGGATACAGATGTAGAGAGATATGGTTAAGCCATAAGAATATCTTTAATCTGCCTTTAGCACTTCATAGTCAGCCGGGGGAAAAGGAAGAAAAAAGAGTTAGAAGAAGGAAGGAAAGAGTAGTACGATGGCAAGGACAAGAATGGAATAGCGAACTGAAGATACGGTTAGAATCATAGTAAACATTTGAAATTATTAGATGATGATTAATGTCAAGCGATCTTTTGAACATAATAGCCAACGTTATGGAAGTCCAGGTTACGGAAATTGACGATGAATCAGGTCCTGAAAATATTGAAAACTGGGACTCCTTCAAAGGATTAATATTGTTCGATGAACTTGAATCGAAATTTAATGTTAAGTTTACTCTTAATGAATTGTTAACCGTTAAGAAGATAAAAGATATAAAAAAGATATTGTCAATTCATGGTGCATCAATAGAATAAACGTTGAAGCACATATCATGAAATTATGCAAATAGAATTTGCTCTCCTTCATACTGTTTAAACCTGTCAAATGGCAGATTAATCCAAACACACTGTAAGTTCAATGATCATCTCGATACAAGGATAAACCTATAGAATATTGATCTGACGGATTGATCTCTGTTTGCATTGAAGTGATATAGTCCGCAATAATTATGGCATTATTTTTTGATACTCTTTGCAGAATTTTCTTACAGATTGGTTTTAGACCTGAAGTGGCGTTCTCGATTTTCTGTCAAAAAGAGGATTATCTTCATAATCATAAGCAATATTCATTACGATTTAAGGAGTACCAGTCACATATAAGCACATATTATTTACATGCTTAGGTTCTAATAAGGTCTCTTATCTGATCCATAATAATCTTCATATCATCCAATGTTAATTGTTTGAGGCTATACAATGAAGTTATGCATATTCCATTTTTCATTCTGGATACCATCTCAGAAATAGTATTTATGAATATTGAGTCATATTTACTTGGAATAACTTTAGCTGTATTACTCTTATTAGACGATGAGATAGAAACTGAGATAGCTCCTATTTGGTCAGAATCCTCCGATATCAAAATGATGCATCCATTGGAGACGGGTACGTACTTGATGACGAAATTTCTTCCGCTCTGAGACTTAAAAGTTTTATCGACCATCCCTTGGTCAGCTATCATTGAATAGCTCTTACCGTCCTTTTACAACCGACCTTCAGACTTGAACTGGAATAGGTTTCTCAGAATAAACCTCTTGCAATTTTTTACGTGCTCTTAATCTTGCCTTATATTTCAGATTCCGGGGTTTTGTTCTTAACCTATAACCACAACACGGGCACCATAATCCTTCCCACTTGATGAATATCTCACATATCTGGCAACGTCTTTGTCCACTAGCATAACGACCAGATCCAACCGGTTTTTGAGCTCTATGTCTACCACATATACCTTTACAAGTCATTCCAATTCATCTATTCCTAAGTAAAACCTATATCTACCTAATACAATAATGTAATACATAGTATTTAAATTTATGCAAATATTAGATAGTGAAGTAGTTGCGATATGAAAAAATTCTAAAGGCTATTAACTAGTACGAATGATAACAGGCAGATGATCTACAAATAAAGTTTCATTAAAGTTATTGATTTTAAAGGTTTTTTCATCGCACATCAATGTATAAACTGCCTTCCACTTCTGAGCGCAATGGTCTTAGCAGAAAGCTTGTCTCGTATTCCGCGTCTATTTACTCCCGTGTTTCTCGGTAAAGAGGTACCGTATTCATCTACAATTTCTATGTTAACAACGTTCTTGAATTTCAATTTGATCATGCGAGCAATATATTGCGACATACCTATATCACCATCCCCAATTCGGACAATCTTATTTTTAGATTGGATTCCGTCTAGGAATACTATAACTAAATCTATAGCGGATTTAGGTGATGATACGACTAGACTTTCAATTTCATTTTGCAAATATATTATAGAAATTCCAATACGGTTACCAGGATCAATTCCAATTATCAAGTGATCATCCTGATAGCCCCTCATAATACTTCTAAATATTCTTGCTTTAGACAGTACTGGGTTTTCTAAAAGATCTGTATCCAAAAGTATTTCTTTTTTAGTCAAAAATTTAGCTTCTGTTCTTGTAGTTATAACCAACTTCGTATTTGATTCCGCAGCTTCTTGGGGCAAAAGCGATTCGAAGGCAAGATCCATAAGCTTTAACGCATTAGTAATTTTAAAATAAGAACGACCATACACAGTAGCAACGGTGACTTTATGCTGTAACAGCTCCTTGCTCAGGGGCGTTTCATCGCATAATCTTGGGCAAAATTAATTATTAAACTTTATGGGAATACTGGTAGCTGAACCTTCTTATCATAGTATTAAGGCTATCTCCATTATCAAAACCATAAAGATTGTAACAATTTAAGTCAGAGTTTACATAAAAAAAGAAGATACGAGTTAAGCCTTTCCCCATAAAATAATTTTTACGGCCACCTCAACTGCTTTATCATATGAAGATTCAATATTCTTTTTGATATTTGCAAGTTCGTTGTCCGAATCTTTGAGAATGGTTGATGACTCCTTTTCAGCTTCCTGCCTAGCAGAATCAATAATTTTTTTTGCTTCTCCGTTTGCCAAGGTTATAATATTTTCTTTAAGATGTTCAATTTGTTCGTGGGACGAGTTGATGAGGCGCCTTTTCATTTCATCCGTTTTGTTGTTAATATTGTCTAGATCGTCTTCAAGTTCAGATAACGCATTAATTATACTCTCGACATTGGCTACCTGTTTCAAGCTCAGATACACTAAAAAATTGATGGATATTAAACTTTCCTTTTAGAAATATAGATCGTTAACCTGGAATTATCTTGTAATTTATACTGCTGCGCTCACTAATGGGATAAAAATAGGACAAAATTAGGCCTATTTTAGTTAACAATTGAATCAAAGTATATAAAAACTAAAGAATCAAAAATAATATCGCTAGTGATATTCGCGTCAGGCAAGATTGAATCTAAACTATTCTGCATCTCATTTAAATTGTATGTGACTAGATAATTATTGTCAGGCTTAGCTTAGTCGGTCTCAAAATAATGGCATATTAAGAAATTAAGTATAAGTGCGCAAAAACTAATTTAATCTACACTATCTTTCTGAAGAAATTCATAGGTTCATGAATTTCAAAAAATCAATTCAGGCTTGATTTGAGGATTTTAAATGATACTCCTTGTTCATAAAGACCTTTGGAAATACTTCTAACAATCCCTTCTTTAACTAAACCGAACCGCTGTTTGTCATTAATAATGTCTATTGGGATATCAATCTCAATTTCGATCTCTAATTTTGCTTTTCTTGAAGACGAAGTCATCTATTTGTGAATTAGAATAATCTTTTTAGTTATATCTCTTACTTAGAGAGGCCAATGACAGTCATGATCGTTAAAAGTCATGGGGTCGCCATGGAGCCGTGTAGCTCAATGTAAATGTATTGATATACAACCCTCCCACAGGTATCCAGTGTTTCATCTAAACCAAAATTTAAATAAATACCAAGATATACCTTATTCTGCTTCAGTGAATTGACTCTAGCGAACAGAGAGGTGCGGCAAATATAGGATTGATTGGTTAGTCTTTTATTGACTATGGACTTCACATATAATTTTTTGCAATGCAATCAGTACTGAACTAATGCAGATACATTTGCTACTGCTTGGTGATCACCAGTTACTATATGTGCTAAGAGTCAGTCATCTGAATCATATATGTTACCATACTATTCACCATGTGAATGATATTTATAAAATAAATAGTAACACATATAGCTATATTGGCAATAGATAAGAGTCATAAGCTTGAGTTTAGTTGCAAGCAATAATGAGCACCATAAGATAGAGATCAGACAGCAAATAATGGAAGTTACATATGGTCTAAACAAAAGCTACTACACTTTGATGACAGAAAGAATGGCAAGTAATAATGCTGATATTCTAGCTAAATTTGTTGTTTCCAACAGAAAAGAAAGAAACATTGTCATCAATACAGTGATAACATATATAGACGGAATTTCGTATTTGGAGAAGTATCATAAGCACAAAGACTTGAACAAAATGGATCTTCCTATTTAGGAATATATCGATACTTTCATTAATTCCTGGATGATAATCCCCTTCTTTTGACTACGCATTATCATGGATTTCATTTAGCGATATCCCTTGGAAAACTTACCTATAAAATCTCTCCGGCTACCCACCTACCAGGACATGTCATAGCAGATATTGCTGGCTTACTCATAATCAATCGATCCCAGTCTACATTATCCTCTATATGATCATTATGAGTTAGATCCATAAGCCAAATATGAACAAGTTTAAAATGATTTGTACGATACATGATTGATTTCATTGACCCGTTGTCTTGTTCTATAGATCTACCTCATTTTTTATAAAATGGCTTTCAATCTTGCTTCTTGTGATACCTGTAAGCGAGGGTCCACTAACAACATAATAGCCGAACAGAAACTCTGACATGGTTCAGAGCAATGAGAATTCCTTACCCTCTTTTCAATCGCCCTATCTAGGTCCAATCTTTCCGTCAAGCAATTTACCGGAACGCATGAATGATGCGCATATTTTGATCGCACATTATAGATGACGAAGATGGGGAATAGGAGCGATGATTCTTTTGGCTAACAATGCCCTTCAGATAGGCTGTTCTGACCTGTTTGGCCTGCTATTTGACCTATCTGACCTCTTATTTGACCTATCTGACCTCTTATTTGACCTATCTGACCTCTTATTTGACCTATCTGACCGCCACATAAATTAAGACTAGACACCAATAACGTCTCAAATGCCAGCAAAAATAAACGATGTAACAAGGTTCGGAGTAATCGACAGTTGGTTGTCCGACGATTTTAGGCGAGTAACGGCAATAAAGTATGGGATTAGCGAGGGCGCAGTCAGCAGTATTGTGAAAGGGTATACTAACCAACAAGGTCCACAATGCGCAGAACTGCTAAGGGCTCTGGCGATCACATTATCGAAAACAGGCACCACTGCCGAGCAGTGCGCGCGAGGGCACAGAATAATCATGATTATGAAAAGGATGGGAGCAGAGGAAGATGATCATGAAAGCTTTCTGACCGATATTTCAAAAAAATATGTGCAAGCCGGTCATGATCCAGTTCATATTTTCGAACAAGTTAATGAGCTACACTCTTTCCTTGACAGAAATCGAGGAAGGCATGGAATAACTTCTATACCTCAGATCGAGGAAATCATCGAAAAGAAGAAACAAGAAATGGGAAAACTTAATGAGGAAATATCTACTTTGGATTCCCGGAAAAAGGAGCTGGAAGGAATTATACATGATCAGCAACTTAAAAAATCAGAGATAGAATCGGAGCTACAATGGGATTCGGAGCTTTCGGAGACAATTAAAGCGAAAGGACTTCAATTTGAAACCGTCCCACGGTTTGTATCTGCCGCTATATTGTTGAAGGAACGAGGCTATGATGTCTTTGAAATATCAGAAAAATTTTCTAAATTTGAAGAGATATCCAAAGTCTGTGCTGATATAGAGCTTCGAGCAAATATGGCTCAATTGAAGTCCGAGAGGCTAGACACAGATAACAGGGAGCTCGAGCTGCAACTCGCCATGAATTCTTAAAGCGTCAGGGAGCTAAGTTACCTTAATGATATCGGTTTTGGATTGCCTGAATTCAAACAATTGAGATACCTTCTAGCTGAAGTTGCTATACAAGAGGGATTAACCCCCAATGCCGCCGTAAAAAAATTCTTCGACGATCTTCAGGATCATTACTACGATTATGTCTGGTTAAGGAAGCGTGTTGCAGAACTCAAGTCTGAGAGATACAGGTTAAGCGGAGTAGATGTCATGTCATCACTAAATCAGATTTTTCCTGGCTTCTTCAATTCATCATCAACGATGCCCGCGTCCGCTAAAACGGAAGCAAAAGCTAAGCATACTCCTGGCTATGAGGCGACAGAAACGAAGACTATTTTGAGTGCGTTCGTACCCGCTTCATCCCCTCAGCAGGATACTAAATCTGCACATGTTGATCCCCCATCACAACCTGATTTGAGTCCGCAAGATCTCAAATCTCTTGATTTGAAATCAGGCAAAGATTGGCGGCGGGATATACCGGATCTTCCGACACTCATGAAGGAGAGCATAACAGACCCTCTATTGAGGCAAATAAAGGATATGAATTACCATGATTGATTGCAAGATGGCCAATTTTCCTTTTTTGGAACTGGTCTGGGTGTAATATAGTCTCCTACTTGAAAGTATTAAAATACGATAAATGATATCTTGCGGTAGTGATAGTACCTAAGTTTCCTACTCCTTCCTACTTTTAGATAAAAGTGAGATTGCAGTTTAAATAACTTTCATTTATTCGTTTTAGATTAGTGATTGAATCTGTCCATTAGTTCTGTGACGTAGGAACAAGACTGCTCAGCATCTAAATCTTTAATGTGATATCGTAGCGTGTACCTTCGCATATCTCAGCACACAGTGAAGCATACATGTAATCCCATATGCACTCTCTATCATATCCTCCTGTATATACGATACTTCATCTCAGCAGGGGACGAGCATCAAAAAAATCTATCTATATTTCTTGCCAAAACACCGGTGTATAATCTGATGTTTTTTGCATCTCCCATGACAGACGTAATTGTGCGCATTGCATAGCGCATGGAGGCAAACTCTTGAACCTAAGGGGAGCCTCACTTGAAAAGGGAGATATCATTAATGCTAAAGGAGTGCCCTTAATAGTAGAAGAGGAGATCAAACTTCTCGCTAAAGATTTACTTTTTCACAATCATTGACGCGGTTTTTCTACTGACTGTGTTAAACTATCTGCGACATTTTTTTTATTATTATTGTTTAGGGCATTTCAACATTCAGAATACGTGGTCCAGCGGGTCATTGGATTTGTTACCTTTAAAAGATTAAGTACTGTCATTAATTGTAAAAAATATGCAGAAACCAGCCTAGATTCGGGAGTTATAGAGATTTTGACGGCTTAACGAATCTTGTCACAGCATTTCTTCATGCAAGTGCTTATTCTAGTTATTCGCCTCTTAGAAGGTATGATAACCAATTTGCTTCATCCAGTGATGCAATATCGTTAGTGATACCAGGAAAATGTTTACACCACGAGGAGATGAACCAGGAAATTTCATCCCATTTCACTAATAGAGCCTCAATTTGTCCATGTATGCCTATCTTTATTTTCGTTGTGAGTGAAATGGATTAACGTTATCAAAACTGATGCTATCGCTCTTAATCGTTTATTACATGATAAGTACTGACGTGCATTAGCATCCAAACAAGTTTTTATTCATGAAAATTTGAATATACAAAGATAGGTAGTTAGTACAGTGTGATCATAATTCTGCTCATGTTATTTTTTGCTATGATGGTAGCAGCTATAGGGGGTATAAACAATGTTCTACCCCCAGTGACCTTTTCCCAGCCATCAAGCGATGTGACATCGCCTCTTAACGAAACTCAAGAGTGGGTAAGTCAAAAAGATGCTGTGAAAATCCTTTTTACTTATCAACCGGAAAGACCGATCATTGACACATTTACTAAACTAGAATTCAGTGTTATCAATATGACTAACAATGAAAATCTTAAAGATTTTGACGCAAGAGTAGTAGTAACGAATGGTCAAAGATTGTTCAAATTCGAAAACATTACTGTACGCGACGGAGATTTTTTAGTTGAATATATCTTCCCAGAAGACGGTACTCACCAAGTAATAACTAGAATAGACAAGGGTGCTGATGTACAAGTTCTTGCCTCATTCAATGTATTCGTACCTCATCAAGCTCCACCAAGCCTTCTTAATCCGTTCCCTAATGTATCTGCAAATGAGATAGAGTCTCTTATGAGAGTGCTTACAATAGTTATTTCGTTTTCGATAATAATAATCGTTGTAATCATGCTAAGAAAAGGGAAGGGAAGGAAGAAGAGAAATAGACAGAGATTATGATATTACGAATGAATTATGAACATAAGTCTTCTGCTACTGCTAAGAAATCTATCAAGAATATACCATGTCCTTACCCTTCTGATTGCATGAAATGGAATCTTTTTGATCTTATGATATGGAATATCCAATTCATTAAACTACCTTGTAATTCCATGAATATCATGCAAGGCTAGGGTAGTTAGTTTTGAGCTAACGACAACGCCCAGAATGCCTGCTGCCATTGATGAGACAACCAATAAGGGAAACATCTCATCGATCATTTCAAAATATATTAAGGCGGTAACACTTGGCCATACCGGTTGCGGATTAATTGAAACCTCATTATATGTATGAGTAATTAAAGGAAAGTATAACATAAAGAATGTTAGTCCCAATACAATTCCTGCTAACATCTTAACGATCTTTTTTCGTGTTTGTGAAAGTAATATTGGTGATGATATTCCTAAAGCTGGTAATGAAAGTAACACATCAATCAATATGATAGGAATCACATTTAATAAGTAAAATGGAATCATAGGCACCAGGTTTTCATTTGGAAGTATTGTCGTAGCTAGGTTGATAAAAATAAAAACCATTCCACTAGCAGATAGCATGCCAAACTTCTTGGTTATTTCCCACGAAGTGAATAATATAAAAGATACAAGAAAGGGGAAACATAAAGTAGCAATTAATCCAGCTAATAGGGGATTGGGATTAAATTTGAAGTAATCAGTATCGGAAAATGGAAGAGAAACCATATGAATTATGCCAGAAACCGTAATCCAAATCGCCGTAATTGCTATTATTATGTACAACAATGACCTTTTGGTACGTGTTGTAGTGTCGTTACGACTTGCGTTTTTCAGTCCAACTATAAAATAATTATCGTCATTAGTCATTGTTTTCATGTTGGTCTTTGTTCTCATTCTGCCATAGTAATTATCTTTTGAAATCAATCCGAGGAATGCACCAATACTACATAAAACCAAGCCCATTGTAAGCACGGCGTGTGGCGGACTCAACAAACCGTCAAGTCCAAAAGCTGTATGCCAAGCAAAATCCAAAGGACCAGCTGAAATCAACATAATAATTCCTACGATTACCAGCCGTAAGTAAGTCGGAAGAGATTTTTTGTTTTTGATGTCAGATATTTTACTACTATGCCGGTGGTAACGATATGTCATCAATGATCCAAATAAGACCAATACTACACCAGAGTATAGCCCAGCGTGAGGCGGGGAGAAAAAAGTTTCAGGTCTATTCAAAAGGTGGTTAGTAATATCCCAGCTGCCTGAACTTGCAGTCAATAAAATGCCCAAACTTATAATGAGTAGAGGAATAGCAGGATCTGTTTTAATACTATTTTTGAGATGACTAATCGATAACGCTATGAAAGTATTATTATCATCCTTGCCAAATAAAGATCTAAATGCGTTAGCCATGGTACCTACTAATATTCAAGAATTTGCACTACTTATATTCATCTATTTCAAAATAATTTGGAGCTTCAATACTCCTGTCTCAAAAGTCAGATATTTGTCCGATTCAAGGCATTGTATCAATAAGAAGTTCTCACTTTATACCTAGACTCATCTATTATCCAAATTTCGCATAGCTTATTGTTCTATCAATTGTTGGATGTCTTCTTTAAATCTTTTTATTAGCCTAGATAACGATTTTTGTATTTCTTTTAGTCTAAGTTCTGTAGCTCTCTCCATTCTATCGATACTCGTTGCCCGATAGGTATGATACTGACCTCCATTTCTTAAGTTTCTACTTTCTTTCACACAAAAACCGATACTAACCAACTTTTGCAATGATCTAAATATAGTACCTTTATCCTTTCTTAACTGCCTAGAAATTACTTCTAATGTAAGAGGTTCTTTAGATCTAAACAACGCTACTAATATATCCAAGTCTGAAGGCGATAAATTATAAAGACATTCCAGCAAGTTCTTACATGTACAATCAGTATCCATAAAGAGATTAATAGATCTCATGTTAACTATTCCCTTCCACCATACAGTTCACATAACTATTGGCAAAAGTGCAATAAAAGGTTTTGTACACATTTGGCAAAAACGTAATACTTAATAAGTGGAATCGTACTATGTTTTATAGGTGAATATTAAGGACATGCGATATTATAATAATAGCATTAATGACAGGGCTGATGGCCATGATGAAGAACTAGAAAGGATAATGCAAAGAAAAATGAATGAATTATCTCTTCGGACAAACAGAAATGATCATGTTCAGGGTAATCAATCAACTACATCCACCCCTATTATTTTGACAGATCATAATTTCAATGAGATGGTCAGTAAGTATCCGTTACTAATTGTTGATTTCTGGGCCCCCTGGTGCGGACCATGCAGAATGGTCTCTCCAGTAATAGCAGAATTGTCTAAGGAACTGACTGGAAAAGCAGTATTTGGCAAGCTTAATGTAGATGAGAATCCGATGA
Organism: Nitrososphaeraceae archaeon; assembly: GCA_009377575.1. Lineage (GTDB taxonomy): Archaea > Thermoproteota > Nitrososphaeria > Nitrososphaerales > Nitrososphaeraceae > TH5896. Next base: position 12,364 of record WHTU01000050.1, read on the forward strand.
TATCAAGTACTTTTGGTATACAAAGCATTCCTACGATCGCAATATTTAAGAATGGAAAAGCAGTAGACGGAATTATAGGAGCTGCATCTAAATCACAGATTATGTCTAAGCTCTCTACACATATCAGTAACACTTCTTCAAGTGACGTCAACTCTTCAAGATCTGGAATATATTAGGTATGTTAAATCCCCCACTTCTTTTCACTTACCTTTAGTTTTTTTGTTATGCACATAGCAATGATTCATGACTTGTTTAGGTCCTGTGTTTATGCGTATGTTCTCCTACATGAACATGAGGATGCGAATGTTTGATGGATTTTTCATGTGAATGTGTTTGATACAACCTTCGAATATATGCAAACAATGAACTCACACCGAACGCTGCAGTTCCAAATAATACTATTGTAGCACCTGATGCAGAATCAAGGAAATAACTGGTATACATACCTAGAAAGGCCGTCAAAATGCCAATAATTGTCGAGGCGACAACCATTTTCATAAAGTTATTCGTAAGCATTCTGGCAGAAATGGCAGGAGCAACAATGGCAGCAGCTATCATGGTAACTCCGACGCTACTCATCGATGCTATTACAACGGTCGCAAGAATTAATGAGAAAATCAATTCTACCATGTCTGTTCGTACTCCATATACCTTGGCCGTTTCCTTATCAAATAGAGTAAAAAGTAATCTTTTCTGATAGAAGAATATAAAGAATGCAGTTATACATGTTACCAGCACGATAACGGCTAAGTCCTGATCTGTTATTCCAAGGATATTACCAAATAATAGAGCTTCAAAGTCCCTAGTATAACTTCTTGTCGTACTAATCAACAGCACACCAATTGCAAACCCTGCAGTTGTGACTACTCCTATTGCTGCATCTGCCTTTATCTTATTTCTTCTGGTTATCTCATTGATAAGATATGCAGATACAAAACCCCAAACTGCGGCTCCAAGATAGAAATTAAAACCGGCAATATAGCTAACGACTGCTCCACCGAATACAGCATGAGACATTCCATGACCAATGTAACTCATTCCTCTCAGCACGATGTATACACCCATTAAGCCACATACTCCTCCAACCAGAATAGATACTAGGATTGCATTAGTAAAGAATTCGTATGTGAATGGCTCAAGAAGTGATTCTAAAAATAGTAATGTGGTTGTATGGATTGGTAATATCGAGAATAACAATAATGGAATCAAATTATTGATTCCTCCTTCTTGTCATTTTCTTATTCACTTTTTCCCATCTTCCTGCTAATTCAAATATCATCATCATTTTTTATTTTCACCCTGTCAGGCGAAGGAGACATGTGTTCAGTAGTAATGGGAAGGGTATCAGTGTTACCATCAGAATTATTGTCATTAGTATTAATACTATCATTGTCCTCTGCGAGACCGTACGTTCTCAATAAATTATCTTTGGTCAGTATCATTGAAGGATCACCCTCCGCAATTACTGTTTTATTCATACATATAACCCAAGGGAGCCGTTTTCCTATCCCGCCGAGATCATGAGTAGTCATTATTATTGTCATATCTAGGTCATGATTTAATGAACGCAAAATCTCCAATATCTTTTCCCGAGTATTATAATCGACTCCTGAAATAGGCTCATCTAATACCAATATGATAGGCTTACGAATTAATGCTCTTGCAAGAAATACCCTTTGCTGCTCTCCACCAGAAAGCTCTCGAATCTGTCTATTCCTAAACTCTGAATTATATATTCCGAGATCATCTAATATTACTCCTACCATTACATCGGCATCTTTTGAAAACCACGGAGCAATACCCGATCTATCCCAAATTCCCATCCCAATAACTTCTTTAACAGTTACAGGAAAGTTCCAATCAATACTTTCTACTTGCGGCACATATCCTATATTCTTTGAAGAATATGCATAGGAATTGGTGCTACTATTGCCTAAGAATCTTATTGTTCCTTTCCATGGTTTCTGTAAGCCAATGATTAATTTTAGAAGAGTAGACTTTCCTGAACCACTTGGCCCAAGCAGGCCTACGAATCTTCCTTTAGGAATCTTGATACTTACATTTTCTAGTATCGGCTTGTGAGGTGCGTATCCGAATGTGATGTCACTTGCTTCCACTAGATTTCCTGGGGTTGTACCATTACTATCTGTCTTAATTTTGGTTATCTCCATATTGTACTATCTTTTGTAAGATTGCCGAATTCTAGTCATAAGTCTGATTCTGAATCCTTCTATCGTTATCTAATAAACATATTTCTGTCCCTGTTTGTCCATACTTCTCTTTCTCATCTAGAAAAAAGATCTGAGTGATGTCGATCATCTTTATACTGCTCTATCTCCTATATCATATCAATTTGATGAGTAAATATCTTCGGGGCTAACATTTGATAATGCACTTACATTACCACCTAGTGGCACTAGCATATTCTTCATATTCTCTAGCATCATTCCAACGTATGAATTTTGAGGCTCTCCTGCATCACCGGGCAAGTCATCATCGCTAAGCGTACTGACAATCTTTACATTTGCCTCTTTAGCTATTTGATCGACTACCTCAGTTGGAAATACTTCAGAACCAAATATTGCAGGTACGTTCTCGGCTTTAATTTGATCGATTAGCTTGGCTACTTCTCTAGGAGTAGGTTGACCGAAGTCTGACGGCTGAACTGCCCCTATGACAACCATGCCATACCTAAGTGCAAAGTAAGCCCATGAATCATGATACGTAAGAAGTTTTCTATTTTGTTCCGGTACCGATTGCACGGCATGCATTATACCTTGATCCAAGTCTTTTAGCTTTATAATGTATCGATCGGTATTTTCTCCATAGTAATCTGCATTTGCGGGATCAATATCCATTAGTTTGTCTCTTGTAAGATTGGCAAATTGCATGGCGTAAGCCACATTAAGCCATAGATGCGGGTTGGGATCACCAGTTTCTTTAGGAAAGCTAAAATCAAATATGTATTGATCAGGAGTAATAGTGTTATCTCCTAATTTCAAAATTTGAAGATTTGGTTTTGTGTTGTAAGCTTCATCAACTACATCTTCTACATTGGTTTCTAAGCCAAGTCCATCGATAATTACAAGATCTGCGTCATTTACTTTCACAACATCTGATGGCACGAGCTCAAATGTATGTGAATTAACACCTTCTGGGACTAGTCCAGACAATTCTATCTTCTCCCCTCCCACATTTTTTACTATATTGGTTATCGGAGAAACTGAGGTGATGACATTCAATTTCTTTGCTAAAGTTGAGTTTATCATTTCTATGTTATTGCCCGCTGCTGCGGCAGACTGATTTGGAGCACCTATTACGTTCATAGTATATGTGTTAGTAGTAGCAGTCACCTTTTGCATATTCATAGAGGTAACGAAAATCATACCCAGAAGCATACTAGATATAAACCGAGGTTGTATTGCAAATATAATCTGAATCATTGAAAAAGGAAGGGCGCTGTGATATTAAAACTTTGTTTAGCTCTCCTATTTTGTCATATTCTTTTTCAAATTCGTCATATTTCATGCCGATGTCGACTAAATTGTTCTGATTTTGACTGACATTAGAAGAGCCCCGCTCACGAATTCAAAAAAAATAAGGCATTTGAAATTACAACATAAATTATATCGATCCGAGTATGAAAAAACTCCCTCTTAGTCGGAGAAACTATTACAAAAACAGAGAGAAGTATCACAGAATGTTTACTATCAGTAAAGGTCATTTTAATCCAGATATCTACATTTCCCCATCAATAAATTTGGCCTTTGATTCATAACAGAAAAATTAATGAAAAGTTACGACCGATTCCATCCTAATTAGATGAAATTGATAGTCGGTTAATATTTAGCGACTATAGTTGCGTGATGATAACTTCAGTATAGAGGAATGTCCTCTGACGCAGTCATGACTAATCATTGTCTTGGTTCCACTCGATGGGGAGTTCCAAAGTGAATTTTTTGATCCTCCCATCTGAAATATGCGTAATGCGTAATGCTTATCTAATCTCAAGTGGTCATATGCTACAGGTTTTCAAGAAAACATTCAATGGATTCAACTATGGTTCCTAGTTGTAAATAGCCGGGGGGGGCTTCCATAAATATTAAAGCTAGAGATATTGATCAACAGATCAAAGCGCAATGAAAGCATTACCCAAAACTTTCCTATGGGGTGTATCAACTTCTTCTTATCAGGTTGAAGGGGACATCACAAATAATGACTGGGATTTTTTTACACGATCACTACAAATTAGCAAAAGAATCTCCACCATAACCAAGCCAAGCATATTCTACAAAGGAGGCACTCAAGTTGATTTACAGCCGGCAGGAGACGCTACTAAATTCTGGGATTCTAAATATTATAAAAGGGATTTCGATCTTGCCAGAAGATTAGGACTAAATGCTTTTAGAATAAGCATAGAGTGGGCACGTATCGAACCTGAGAAAGATCATTGGGATCAGGTGGCTATCGATAATTATAAGGAGATGATAGTAGCCATGAGGGAAAAAAACCTAATCCCAGTAGTTTCACTTAATCATGCAACACTCCCTTTATGGGTCATGACTCCCCCTCAGGAATTTTTAAGAAGAACGGGTCAAAATTTGCTGCCACATCCATTAAAGGACCTTCCACTCGCAGATCCCCCGCCGTCCGATCCTTATTGGAAATCTCTCAGAGGTTGGGAAAATCATGAAACTGTTGAAAGTTTCATCAGATATGTAGAACGAATAATTGTAGAGTTTAGAGATTTAGTTGATTATTGGATCACAATAGGCGAACCTGTAGCTACAATAATTGGAGGTGGCTATATCTCAGGATTATGGCCACCTGGTTTTTTCCTCAAAGGGAAAAAAGCAAGAATTGTATTGCACAATCTCATCGAAGTGCATGTTCAAGCATATAACAAGATCACTGCCCTCGACAATATCGACGCGGATGGAGATGGTCTTGCAAATAGAGTTGGTTTTACGCATCTAATGATGGAGATCGTTCCTGCAGAACAGAGCAAGATTTTCGGTATAACAGTGAAAGATAATACTGAAGCTGCCAAGAATTTCAGTTATTTCGCAAATGATTACTTTATTAACGCGGTCATTAATGGTGAGGAAGATCTGAACTATCTGAACACACTTCAAAGAAGCAATAAGAATAGTAAGGAATTTATTGTACACGAGGACTGGAAAAACAAAGCTGATTTCATTGGTCTTGATTACTATCGCAGGGTCTATGTTTACTCTAATAAGATCGTTTCTTTATCCTCAGCAAAGTTTGTGGGAGGAGTCCCTATAAATGATCTAAGTATAGCGAACAACCAATCTCATAATGTACTAAATACTCTCGGATGGGAAATCTATCCCAAGGGTTTGTACAACGTGATTATGCGAATAAAAAATAAATGGAATAACATACCGATCTTTATAACTGAGAACGGTATTGCTGATAAACATGACGGGCATCGTGCTCCATTCATTGTGTCACATCTTCAACAAGCCAAAAGAGCAATAGACGATGGTGCTCATATTATGGGATATCTATTTTGGTCTTTTATGGATAACTATGAATGGCTTGCTAATTATAGACCTGAAGGAAAGTTTGGATTGTTTAGCATAGACTTTGAGGATCGGCACCATGATGATTCAGACCTTATCAGGCAAAAAACTAAAGGTGCAGAAGCACTTGAATTGATCATCAAGGAATCATTATCTCAAAGTAAAGATGGGGTAATATCTGATTCTGCAATAGCTGCAGCTCAGAACAAGTTCGGAATATTTACTGAAGACGGTTCACGTATAATTTATCCTTGGATGACAAAATGGGACAGTGGATAAATAGCTATGTTACACACCCGATCAATTGTGTTAGACAAAATATAGAGACGTAATGATGTGGAAGCTGATCATTATTACCCTAATGGTTAGTTTTGTGGTCTTAGTATAAGTTTGGTAGGCAATGGCTTGGTCAGGTAAAGGAATCTAAAGTCATGATTAAAACGAATCTTGAAAAGGTTAGCATCGTATCTGACTCTATATCTTATTAAAAGTTTGCCTGATTTACCTAATCGGAGCTCTAGACCATGAATGACTAACATAATCGCATTAGAAGGAGAGGTAAGTGTTTCAAAGTCTGAACTTCACTCCGTTTGAAGATATAGACAAGAAAACCAACCAACGGTCTTGAATATAATTCCTACATGTGGCTGTAGTGATCATTATTTCCATTCTATGGGTGAGAAATTAATGGAACTAAATAGAATTACTAAATTAGTTTATATTTACTCATGATAATACCTAATCTTCAAAAACCATTTACATGAACACAAAAATGTCTACTATCATTCTGATAATAATAATTCCAGTTTTATTGGCAGTATTTTTCGCCTTTTCGTTATATTTCTATCCACATCTATATTTGTCTACAAGACAAGTGTCACAGGCATTACCAAAGATTATCAATGTCAATCTAAATACTTCATCATTATCTGACATAGGGAATTTGCATTTAGGAGAATCATTTGTTGTGACTATAACAAGTGCCAATCTTGGAGATACTGCAGATATTCAAATCGCTTCAGTGTCATTTCCTAACATTACTGTTAATATCGACGAGAACAATGCAAATGAAAATGAAATTGTAAGTGTATTACATCATAACTTTACCCAAAGTCCGGTCTTTATATCAGAAGGTGATGAAATTGGATCCGAATATACAGGACTATCTAAAACAACAATTGCAAAATACCCATCTATCGAATTTTACAATAGTCCATGGGCTACCAACGCTTTTTATGAAGCTCAGCTGCAAGTAAAGCCAGTTTCTGAGGGAGATTTTGTTGTATTTGTCAAAGTTGTAGCATTACCCCATACGACTAATTTATCACATTATCCTGCTGGAGGAATTCGAGACCAGCAGCAAGAATTTGTCAATGCATATCATATAACTGTCGGAAAATAGATCTATGAAAATTGAACTTGTCTCTAAAGATGTGGGCTATATAGCATAGACACAAGTAGGAAAGATTCACCTAACCTAAGATGACTAAACTCTTTAAAGAAGAGTAGCAATTTGGTTGTTCTTATTCATGGAATATCCAATATTTGCGGCGTGAAATAGAAAAAGAAAAGAACTGATATGTGATCTTATACCGATATGATAGGATCTGACGTTCTAATAGAATGTCTACTATGTGGTAACAAATATGATATCTTATGTGAAGGATATTGTTCAAAAACTACTTGGCTGATGCTAGAATATCTGAACGCGATGTTTGTTATGAATTGCACATAATCTGTCGTTATAGCTCATCGTAATACATAATTGCTAGTTAGTTTTGTTCCTTTCATCATTTGTAATAATATCAGATGTTTTATCTGATTCTTCTACCTGTCTGATAGGCACGTGAATCCCGAAAGACCAGCTCAGGTATCTCATGCCGTCTTGTACGACCAGCACCATATATTTCATAAAAGACCGGACCTCCGATACCATGTTTGCGAAGAATTTCGGTCGCTGTGGGAACAGCTTCAGTAAAAAGGTAGATACTTAATTCCTTCACAATTCTTATGACTAAATCATAAAGATAAAGTTAGTCTATAGCCATTAATTATTTTTCAGTATTCTTGGATACTTTTCTGCTGCTAACTGTCGGCGTGCCCCCAGCCACGCGGCGGAGAGTGGGAAGCAGTTCTCTGGAGTAAAAGATGCCGGCCTATTTAGGCACCAGAAAAGTACAGTGTGTTAGATAGCCTGCTCAACGGTCAAAATATTAAGTTATTGCAGCCAAGGAGGTTTCCTAAACTAGAATATCGGAATCAATAAGTTAAATAAAAGTATGGAAACCGATTTAACTTTGATTACACTTTATGACCGCTTGATTAGCTTCCTGAAATGTTCCGCATTCTTTGCAACTTCTTCATTCCATGTTTCTTCAGTGTATCCGTGCACTTCTATTCCATGCTTCTTAGCATTGGCTAAAAGTTCTTCTTCAGTTTCACCATACATTGTATGCGTGCATACGGGGTCGCCGGCTTCTTTACAATTCAGACTCAGTGTCATTTGGCTACTACCGGTTAAGTTTTGGTTGCTTTTATCTATTTATGACAGATGAATTAGCGGATATAGACTATCGAGAACCTGCTTTATTGATTCTAAAGTCGATTCCAATCACAGGTTCATTTGCAATGACCCACGGGACCATATCAGCGTCTTCTAAACTGATAGTGTCAAATTCAATTTTATACAACAATGGATATTGTCTATCAAGAGAAGAATTGCTATTGCCCGTCGCATCCACAAGTGCTGAGCCAGTCATAATATCTAGTAATGATAATGGTGCGACGTTTGGTCCAGTATTAAGACTAGCAAGTAATGGAACTATTGGCACCGGTGAGTAGACAGAATGAATCAACAAGAGAGCAGTTATATTACAATGCCAAGAGAAAGCAGAACACATGCAAACTAAAGACTATGAAATCGGAGTCATTGTAGTTGCTGCTGCCGCTGTAATTACACTTGTATTGGTTTCATTTGTCACACCAACTGTAACAGTAGCTGCACAGATCGTTTCTTATTTATTTCCACAATCTGCAGATGCAGGTTTCATTCCACTATCTATAGAAGAAGATTCAGACACTTCAAGAAAGCAATCTCAGCAATCATCAGGTTCTTTAAGAGAGAGTGCTACTGGAACACAACCATGTGACCCAGAAGTCACAATATGCATTGTTGGACCAGAACGCCCAGGTACAGAAGGCAAGACAGAAAAGCCAGAAAGACAAGAGCGATTTAACTCCGATGTTCTACGAGAGTCCAGTGATGATCAGATTATCAAAGGTGAACAAGACACTAATGAGCAACAAGAAGATGGTGATGGTATTGAAGAACGAGTTGAGATTGATAAGAAAGCACCAGTAATAATCTCAGGCGATAACGTATACGTTGTATGATTCAATGATCAAAATACACCGAACAACAATTCAGAAGTACTATTTAGATCATCTGCTGATGGTGGGGTTACATTTGCAGATAAGATCAATTTAAGCAATACAACGGCTGCAGATTCTATTGCCGCAGAGATGGCTGCAGATGGTAGTAACGTAATCATCACATGGTGGGAACATAATGCAACAAGCTAAGAGCCAGTAGTCAGAGTAAGCACAGATAGCGGGGCAGCATTTGGGCTATTACTAAGACTAGCAACCAATGGAACTATCGGCGGCTAGCAATACCGACGATTGCCATAATTTTTGAACTAAATGGTCGTACTATAACGTATAATCTAATTAATTCTGACTGTGACCTATAAATTATACTCATAGAGTATAGAACAGCTAATGTTGATGTCTTCCTCTGGGATAAAGGTTAATGATATTATCAGGAAGCTTATGGCTATCGAGGGTAAAAAAATAAATCTCCAAAGACTGAGCCCAGATTACAATTTTAACATCGACGAGGAAAAAGCCGAATATGTACTAAAGCAGAACCTCAAGAAACGAATGTCTGAATTGCAGTACAGACTTTATGCTGAAAGAAAAAAGGGCTTGCTCATAGTTTTTCAGGGTATTGACACGTCCGGAAAGGATAGTACAATAAGACATGATATTCTGCCTTATTAGGGTATGATAATTACTTTCACGCTCAGGACTTTGTTACTCTTGTGTATTAGTAACGAATGTAACGTAATGGATAAACCCCATTATGTGTCACCCTGAATTCCATATGGAATTCAGGGTGACACATAATGGG
>WHTU01000051.1 GCA_009377575.1 Nitrososphaeraceae archaeon
CTATGTGGGATCAGAGGGGTCTCCGATAACAGGTTATATTTGTACGTTTATGGGAAGGTGATCTCCGGTCATATTGACCCTATCGAAAAGAAGCCAGTTACACACTATAGACCTGGTAGTGCCATCTACTCGATAGCAACCACGGGCTGCAATTGGCTATGCAAGTATTGCCAGAATTATGACATCTCACAAAGGCGTAAGATCGAAGGAACTGATATGAGTCCGTCACAGGTCGCAGAAACAGCAATGGAGTACGGTGCCGATGGTATTGCATATACGTACAATGAGCCCTCAATATTCATCGAGTTTGCCAGAGATTGTGGCATTGAGGCGCGAAAAAGAGGACTTTTTAATATCTTCGTTTCAAATGGTTTTGATACACCAGATTCCGTCAACCTAATGGACCAATTCCTTGATTGCATAACAGTCGACTTCAAAGGGAGTGGAAAGCAGGAATTTGTAAGACAGTACATAGGGATACCCTCTGCGGATCCTGTCTTCCAGACATTAAAAGATATACACCAAAGAACTTCGATTCATACCGAGATTACCGATTTAATCGTTCCACAGGTAGGAGACGACTTAGAATCGGCACGGAGACTCTGTAGATTTGTCTATGATGAATTGGGCCCTGAAACTCCCATTCATTTCCTGCGATTTCATCCTGACTATAAGATGATGGATTTTGGCTACACCCCTATCGAGACCTTGGAGAAACATCATTCCATAGCCAAGGCAGAGGGCTTAAGATATGCATATCTTGGCAATGTCCCTGGTCATCCATTAGAACATACCTATTGTCCAGAATGTAACCACGTTGCAATTAAACGATATGGATATGATATTTTGTCATGGAACCTCGATAAGACTAACTCTTGTAAAAATTGTGGCTACCAGATATCAATAATTGGGTCACTAAAGAAGAACAACAAGAGAGGAAGTAGTGTGTTTCGGATAATTCAATGATGTAATACCTGCATATTCATCAATCATGAGCGTTTTTTTACGCAGTATAGTCGTAGGAATAACTTCATGCCTCAATACTTGCAAATAGTTAGCGATTAATAGATACGATCTGAACCAGAGTTGTGGATGCTCATATCAGTATGCCCGGTCTGTTCGAAAAATAAAGCCTAAACTGCGTTTAGATAGGACTACGAGATGTAGGATTGGCTCCTTTTGTCAAATTCCTTTATGAGCTCGAATTTTTGATCAAAGCTGTTCTGAAGTGCTCCAAGCTCAGGGAACACCGACCAAGGTTCGTATTTTGCCATTATTGTTGCAGGATGTTTTTCTCCCAAGAGCGACCTACATATCTCGTAGGTCATATTTCGTACGCGAAGCTCGTCAATAATACCAAAGCTATGCAGATATTCATGTGTTAAAACTGTAAATACGAATGAATTGTATTGTTCAGTAGATTTAATCGCCTTGATGAGACCTAATATCCGCTTGTTTACAATGATCATGTTAGAGCCTAATACATGGTAGGCCCCGAGATTGCCAGGCAGCCCTTGTAAAACCAGAGCAAGTCCTGCCCTGTGCATCTTGAATTTTTGTTCAACTGCTAGTTTTACGAGCTCAAATGCATCGTTGAAGCCTCCTATTCTCAGCAGTCTATCCACATAGTACTGTTGACGTTCCTGATCAACAATATTCGAATCGGCGTTATCGGTGCCAGATGATCTCTGCTTTCGTTGTGATGCTGACGCTGACGCTGAAGATGACGGCAATGATGGCGTAGATGGTAGATTCTGTGTTTCGTGAGATGATCCTTCAAATTCTTCGTATTTTACTATCCTCTATCTCCTCTAGATAGTATTCGCATTTTGTCTTAATATAATTTTGGACTAGCACATTCAAGCTCCTAAGGCCGGAAAAGGCTCACGACAAATTCATACATATTATCAAACTTTCTTAAATCATCTTTTGTGTGGGTGTGTCATCCGTATTTGCACGTTGCATAGACTAAAAAAAAGAGATCGCTACCAGTTCCGGTTTTTTTTAACACAAATAAAAACGCAGATAACGCTTCTATGACTGGTTGCCGCCACCAAAGCCTAGCATTTGGCCTAGCTGCTCTAATGGACCACCTGATTGATTACCTGTTTGGTTGCCAGTTGCATTGTCTGCTGCCTGACCAGCTTCTTGAGTCATATTCTGAGCCATTGCTGGTTGAGCAAGTTGAAATCCTACCGAAACGGTCATCACAATCATCAACGCTGCTGCTATGGAGGTTGTTATTTTGTTGTAGCTCTTTTCGTTTGACATTGCTCCTATCAATATTTGACGTATATTTTAAGCTTTTTACTCAATTCTATGAAGAGTTGCATGACTAGCTAAAGAAAATGTGCACATCACTGAAAGCTCCGATGTGCTTCTGCAGGCAATTAATGTAGACGAATGCTACACTTTGCGCATTAAAATCCAAATTTCAATGCTAAGATCCTTAATTACGCGTAAACTATCACCTGCATAGCGTTAGGTGCTAAACGAAAAAAGAGCTAAATCGAACTTGACGTCAAAGCAACGAAAAAGAAAAGGTGGCGTTAATAACCGGTCGAGTGACTGAACTAACTCCCTTTACCAGAGCTTCACTATCCTTCGTCGTCGTCATTGCCTGCATCGTCTCCCTCTTCTGCGGCTGTGGCATTAAAGGAGTTCAGACTTTGAAGGTCGCTAACGAGGTTTGCCAGTGCTGGAAATGCGTTAAGAGAGTAGGTCACAATAAATGGCTCGTCCTCACCAACCACTTCAACAGCATTACCTGTGAATGGAACTGATGCGGAATTTCCTGAACCAACTTCAGCCAAGGCAAAAGTCTTTCCACCAATATTCACAATGTCGTCAAGGTCGCCGAATTCTTCAGGGATTGCAGTAGTGTTTTCAAGTTCAACGTTGTTCCATACAAATAGATCTACTGGTCTGCTAGCCTGAAATGTCAATATGCCTGATAGCACTGCGTTGTCATCTCTAGGAGGTACAATTACAACCGCCTGTGTATCATCTCTTCCTGGCACGTCGCTTAGCGAAGATGATATCTGTCCTTGTCGTAACAAAGCTGCTCCAGCTGCCGCTGCTTCTCCGCCACCTCCCTGTGTTTCATTCGCCCCACGGACGTCTGACTCGAAAAATGTCTCTTGAGCAGGCTGAGCTAATGCTGGTAGAGCCGCTGATTGGACCCCCAACACCATCACAGCACCAAGTAACGCTATTGGAATTGTCGACAAAAGTACTTTGATTTTGCTCTCTAACATAGTCTTGGAATAAGATCAGCTGAATTTAGGTCTTTCTTACGTTGTGGTAGGGTAAATTTTTCCGTAAATCACTTTAATTTCTCTTCATATAATTCTGCAGATCTACTGTTTAAGATCCATAATTGCCAAATTTGAGATTCAGGGTGGGAATGAGGAGCGTCTACATGACAAGGAAAGAGATATTTAATTTGCACATCTCTAACCGGTACTTCCATATTTTCGACCTTGTGAATGCCTAACCAATCATGACTATTCATGTCATGCGAGGAACTATCCTATTATACGTGAGGTGACAAAGAAATTTAAGATTGAACATAAAGGAAATATTCGGTCTTTCTCTGGGTGCCATTCGAGAACGGAAAGTTCGATCAGCCCTTACAATTTTGATGGTACTAGTAGGAAGCAGTCTTCTGGTAGCGGTGAACGCATTTGGTGCAGGCTTCAGTGACTTTTTCAACAAACAATTCGCAAATCTTGCTCCAAATATTCTATTTGTCTCGAGCGTACAGCAGGATCAAGATGATGGTGGCGGCGGAATAGGGAGTGTGGCACCTCCTCCTTCTGCAAAGATTACTTTAAATGCAGCAGTAGAGTCGCGAATTCGTTCCCTTCCCTTCGTTAGTCTTGTGATCCCTTCTTATCAAGGCGATATTTCAATTCAATCTGGTAGTGAATCCAAATCCTTCTCCGTTTTGTCAATGGATCCAAGCCAACTATTTGTCATATCTCCCACACTCGAGCTTATGGAGGGCTCAACACTTCCATCAGCAAATGATCCAACGGCGATCCTGGTGGCTGAGGATATAGCATTTCCTCCAGGTGAATCAACTCCTTTTATTAACTTAGGACAAAGCGTAAGACTATCCTATTCATTTGTTGATCCAGATACCGGGGAAGCAAAAGAGGAGTCGAAGAGCTTTGTAGTGCGAGGGATAATCGGATCTACTGGAAATCCTACAGTTGACAATGCTGTTGTCATTGGCTTGCAACCGGGCGACGACCTGCTTCAACGTGCAGGTAAATACGATTCGTTATTTGTAGCTGCCTCATCAACAGATTATGTCGATGCGGTTGAAGAAGAGATAAGGACTTTGTACGGTAATGACATAGGGATAACTACTGTACAAAATATTCTCAAGACTATTGAAGAATTCACCGGTGGAATAAACGCATTCCTTGCAAGCATCGCCATTATTTCACTGGTAGTTGGTGCAGTGGGTATAATCACTACACTTTATACATCTGTTGTCGAAAGAATTAGAGAAATAGGGACATTGAAAGCAATCGGTGCCAAGAACACTACGATCCTTGGCCTATTTCTTATTGAAGCCTTGCTTATCGGGATCATAGGAGCTTCATTAGGCCTAGTAGCAGGCATAGGAATGGGGTACCTACTTGCTAGTGCCAGTCCCGGAGGAGGTGGCGGAGGTGGGGATGCAGAGAGTGATAGTGCTACGACAGGTAGTGGTGGTGTTGCAAGTTCTAATAGTGCGCGCTCTGGCAATGGTGACGAAGTAGCAGGGGAACAGCAGACTCAAGAATCTGAATCGCTCACCCCTGTATATCTTGGAGCAGATATGATAAGGGTCTGGTTTATTTCGGTCGGTTTGAGCATTATGGCCGGACTTTATCCGGCCTGGAAAGCATCACGCTATCTTCCAGTGGATGCACTGAGAGCGCTTTAGAGTGAAGAATATAAGGAATGTTCGCAAGAAAGATCTCGAACACGTTAGGCAACCAGCACGGAAGCAGTTCGAACTCGTTGATTCAGAGGTATTGTAGCTTGACATATTAGCAAAGGCGAAGGTATCTCTTTAGCCAGCATATGAGGATCGGGTGACTGGGCTTGGCCGTTAGAATGGAGATATTCGGCCAACCTCCATAATGTTGAGTAATCAGTCTCAGTTGCACAGAACTGTATAATCTTAGCTTTAGCCTGGGACATATGTTATATAACTTTGTTATGTTAGTATTTAACAGCATTGAACGCAATTGAACAGACCTGAACAGGCACAGTAAGGGAAAACCATTGATATCTTGAACAGATATCATGTTCATTCAGAATGATTCAACTCTTTACCATTAACTGAGCGTGAAAGCTAATTGAACGGCTGTATACATCGGGGTGAATGTATACAACTTGAGTAAATATTAGAAGACTTGTCTACAGATTGTAGATTATCTCGTATACATGACATTCTACCCCAAGAGTAGCCCGTTTTAGCTAATAACTGATAGAACCAACAGAACTGTAACCAATAACACAGCGGTCTTCATCTGAGACTCGTCAAGGTTAAACATAGGCGTAGGTACGACCGTTGCCGGCACTGGAGGAGCTACAGGATCAGCTAGAGTATTAATTGCAGCTATCTGGGCTTGACCACGTGGAATTAATGAAGCTTTACCCGAGCGAATGTTTACAACATAAACTCTCGATAGATCTTTAATACTGAGCTGATACACAGCTATAAGATCTGTCGATAGAGATTATTCTTTACCAGAAATTCTGATTTCATCAGTTTAAAGTATCTGGATCAACTGGTGCGAACAGAACAGAACATTTTTGATCTTTACATGTGGTAAATAGAGCGGCGATCATCCATGCTAAAGAAGATTTTAGTACACATTATGATAAAATATTAGCCTCTAATCTGAGAAGAATAGCTCCTAAATAATAATCGTATGATTTTCGCCATCATTTTCAATTGATACGAATTGTTATTTACGCTTATTTTTCATAAATGTGATTGACTAGACTAAAAGAGGAACCTTATTGAATCAATACATATGTCTAGAAAAATGACAAAGCCAAAATCTTCCAAAAAGGAGGTTTGACGGAGTAGTATATGAGCCGTACTGTCGAAAGTATTAAGAAAACACAAGACAATAGGTATAAAAACATAACAAGAAATTATGTGCTACTGGTACTAACAGTAATCGTAGCTTTGGCGTTGGTACTTGCAATAGCCGGATATTTTTTAAGAGGTGGAATCTTACCCAATGCCCAAAAAGGTCTAAGTTTGATCACCTATCCTACAGAGCAACAGCTGTCTCCTCAGAGTTCTGCGCCTCAATCATTTTCCGCGGTACCGCAGACGTCCATTGATTTCGGTACTCTTGAAGGTAAAGTGCTAGGACCTACAGGATTGCCTGCTATTGGCGCATCGGTCATAGCACAAAAAGAGTTGGGGGTCATTACTTCCATAGTAAAGGAGGGAGGGTATACAGCAAATTCATTCGTAACTGCTGATGGTTCATACAGCCTCAATGTTCCATCCGGCGTATACAAAATCACTGTGGCCTTCCCAGATGGAACAAATCAATTGGTCGAAAACTATGCAATATGGCCCAGCTCTTCGTCTTCATATGACTTCCAGTATCTCAAAATCTAGCTAGAGAGACCCAATTGAATTGGCAAGTGCACATATACATGTTTTACAGAATTCCCTTCTCTTATTGTCCGTGTCCAAAATAGTCTTACTCTTGTACATAATACACGAACCAAGAGAACAGTGACGCAATCCAAAAGTATGGCCCAGTTCATGTATTGCTTCTTTGATGAGGCGATCCTGCAAGAGGGTTCGTAATTTGTTGTCATCAATACCATCTTGAGGTAACAGTCTTCGAAGATATACAGCTGCTACCCTTCCTCCTATAATGGCCTCACCGAAACAGAAATTGTAATTCCCAAAGTATGCGTCGAAAGCGCAAACGGCCAACAGTTTTGTACCATTTGATGGCTGTAGAGTTTGCTGTAACCATGAGAGTAAATGATCAGACTGGTATTGATTTCTTTTTCCGTCAAACAAATGTTTAGGAATCTCAGATATAGGCTTATTGATGATGACCGAATCTTTTTCGAATTTGAACACTGTTAGAAGCGTTGGTATAATGAAGGAAATGTCTTCAAGTATTTTATTGCCATTGACCATAATGGGTTGGATAATTAATCGCATTGACGCTCAACCCGAGAAAGGTGGTATTGAAAGCGTTGGTAATTCACCGAATAATAGAATGATAGCCCTAAGTAAATAAAGTTCACTACCGTGTTAATTGTTCAAATGACCTTAGGCTCTTGGCATTAGATATGCATATTTTGCCATATTCTAACAATCATATCTCTCCTATTGCGTGCAGTCTGGGAAAACATTCAAAAGAAAGCAGTAATGGTAACATAACTGCTATACTAGGGCTAAATGGTATCATATAACTTTGAGCTAGAATCCAATAGAAAAAAATATGCTGTTATTAACTCTTTATTCTGCCCCTTGAGAACCTGTCTCAAAGTCAAATCATTACAAGGTCATCAACTTGTGATATCATAACAACCGCTTTATCTCCGGCTAAGGCTGTCTTCATTTTTTCTACAACCTGATCGACATCATCAGATTTCACAACAGTGGCAACAACTTTTCTTGTAGTATAACCAAGATCAGAGGTCCCACTTCCCCTACCCGAAGCAACCCTTTGCTTTTCTTTTCCTGCCCCTCTTACATCATAAATTGTCGCTTCCAGACCCATTTCCCTTAACGACGATATCATTGAGTCAAGATTCTCAGGCTTTACAATGACCGCGAGTCTCTTCATTCCTTTCGATTGCTTACTGGGTTTTTCTGAATATGACACTTCAAATGGTAAGTTCATTTTCTCTCCCGCCATGCCGTTGATAATGACACGTGCTAAAAAAGGATTATGGTCCGAAAAGAAGAAATGATGATGACAAGCTGGTGTAACGTTACCAAAAACATCTTAGCTAAATACCCTTTGTGGACCGAAGAATGTCAGAAGGTAAATCATATCCGTATATGGAGAATATTGTGGATTAGGGCTATAATCAAGTTCCATTTATACTATTTAATCCGCCTGTTATTAGGCGTATTAATCACGTAATTCAACAACATGAAAGTTAAATAGTACTGCGATCCGTCGTAGTAATACAGTAACAATTGTCTAAATATTTGGACTCATAAAAACAAAGGTCTTAATCTACAGGAAGGATATGATTTAACGTAAATATCTTGTAGTGACATTGGTATTACATGTACAAGTTAGAGCCAAAAAGGACAACAACGACTACTAACGATGTTGCAATTGTATTGTGTATATTGGCTATATACGTGGGAATAACAACGATGGGCCAGGATGAGATCCTTGCACAGGACAAGAGCACTTCAATCACTTGCACCGGTGCAGGACCTTGCGAAAAGACTGAATGTATCAATGGAAATTGTGAAACCATCGCTACAAATTCCTCGAATATATCCTCAACAAACGGATCAGACGACAAGGATTCAGAGACACAAGAATCAATTGCTGATTCGCTTAAAGACAGGATGAGAATGAGAGGAGATTAGACTCGGCTCTTCTCTTGGGTTGCACGTCCAAAATGGAACCAATACCTCAATTTCAATATGTAAAAAGCTGTTTTAGCAATAAGACTTAATTCAGTTTCCTCAGACACCGCAGTTAGCATTGAACGAGTATAGAGAATTTATACTCATCCTTAACAGTTGCGGATTGATTAAATTGATAGAATTGCCTAGACTATAGACCATAGGTGTAAGACGTAGGTAAGTTTAAGATATGGATATCTATTCCAGCATAATTCGACCATCAGTGACTTCCCGGTTAGATCTAGCCTTTGAAACGCCTTTGATCGAGTTTAGAAAAGAATTGGGTGATGATCGTTTTTAGAACGGCAATCTGGTACGTGATAAATACTATACCACCTATGCTTCAGTAGTCATCAAAACTACCAATCCTGTTCTTGCTCTGTCCTTGCTGGGATTGTTATTTTGATTGTTCCCGCCATGTCTAATACCGCGTAGGCAGCCTTCCGAATTTGTGGTATATTTTCTTGCCCCTTTACTTCTTTTAAAAAATTGGTACAAACGCCGATCTGCAATTTTCCTTAAGAAATATCATCATAAGGAACAAACAAGGAAAATAGAGAATTGCAAGCGTTCCTTTTATGATCTATAGGGACGTCAATCAGATGACTCCCTGGTCTGAGGTATTGATCCCAAGCTCAGCTCTATAACCTCCATCCACAGAAAGAGAAAAGCCACGTCGCAGGTCTTCAATTCTACATCTCTAGAGTTTGTCTCTTGACTAATACATCATTCTTCGTAATTGAATACAGAATCCGCACATTTACTGTAACAATTGAGGAGCCTTGAACTTTAGAGTATCTATATGAACTACTTACTTGGATGAGTAGAGGTTTTGGCGTGGAGAGCTGGTTCTCCTCTCGGCAAATATGTGTCACGAAGTCATGTGAAACAACTAATCAAATATGTCTATAATGTAGCTGGGTTACTATAGGGAGTAGCACCTTGCAGAAGGGGATGATGTACAGGCGGCGGCTAACAGAATTTCGGCACAATATCATTTCTATGATCTATCGGCGGCACCGGCTGCAGCAATTGGACATACTTTGGCTGCAGCATCTGCTAACAGTGAACCTACAACAGTTGTAGCAGTCAGATCATTTTCAGACGATCGTGATGACTGAGATGTAGGGGATAATGAGGGTGATGATAATGGTCAAGATACAAATATTCCCAAATCGTCATTTTTGGTATAGCCAACTTCCAACCAGACAATAATAAATGATAAAAACAGACCGCCGTAGTAACATAGCATAAAATAGGAGTTGGGATGATAATAATATGAATATAATCAAAATGAGATTATCGCCTATGAACTGTCTGCCATTCAGCTACAGGAATATACTTTCTATTAGAGTATTAATCGATTCTTCCTTGCTATTATTATTATTGTTCTTAATATCATCGACACTTACTCAGAGTTCTGCTATAGCCGCCGTAGACATTGATACTTCTGGAGATGGCAGAGCGGCTGCTTATGATGGCGAAGAAGGCATTGCAAATGATGGTGATAGCTTCTGCAGCATTACAAATGATATTGCAGGAGGAAAGTTTTCATCATTATTTGAAGGAATAGTAGGAGACTGTGATAATAATAATTCACAAATATCAAACCAATTCTTGGTAGAGTACTCATACACAAAGAATCCTGTAAAGATAGGAGAAATGACCTATCTTACCTTAACTGTTAAGGATAAAGAAACCGGAAATCCAATCTCAGATGCATTTGTAACGGTGACTATCGAACATACACCATCTTCATTAAGGAACAACATTATTAGTACAGCGTTAGCAGCTGTGACAGCAACACCTGCACAAGAAGATGTACAAGACAAAACAACCCAGACTATGTATACAGATAACAATGGGCATGCAACGTTTACAGTGCAACTAGGACCAAAATCCGATATGGGTATTTATGATACAGAGATTGAAATTACAAAAGACGCCTATCTATCAAGCTTCCAACAAGCAGACCTTAATGTAATATCTCAATCACAGCAAGGGGGCTTGCCGCTAAGAAGCAATAGTGAACTGACTAATGACATATTAGGTGCGATTGGAGGAGATGGAGGCGACGGGGGAGATGCAACGGGAGGTTATGCGATTGGAGGAGATGGAGGCGACGGGGGAGATGCAGTTGGATTAGCCCAACCCAACCCTGTTTGCGATGAGAGTGTAATTGGGGAAGATGGAGGCGACGGAGGAGATACTATGGATGGTATCCAAGGAGAAGACGGAGAGAATGGTGCAGACGAAACGGCAGTATGTTAGGTCTAGTGCTAATCTTAACGTTAGCCTTAATTCCATAGCCCATATACATGACTTCAATTACGTACAACACGCTTAAGTATTTTCATCGAATCGAACGTGTGGGACTGTGGGAAATACCAGCGAAATATGAAATACGCTTTGGAGTGGAATGAACAAATTTCAAAATTTGACTTCTAAATCACGTTATGAAGATTCTAATCAGAGAACAGGCAATATTAGAAGCAGATGACAGCATATATCATCCGGTGCTCTATAACCTGTTAACTGTTAAATCTATTTGCTTCTTCTCGGTTGACTACTTATCATAAATTAAATTAAGTTGAGGGGTTAGCAAGTTCTTGCATTGCCCCCGGAAAAATTTGGTTTCTGTTAGTTATTGTTCAATTATCAATCCAGTTAGTATATCAGGCGCACTACCAAAGAGTATTCCAAAAATATATTTATAGAATGTACTAATAGTTGTTAGCTACTGCCTTTGAATAATGTATTAAATGGTTGTACACGCTCCATATTTCCTGCTCGGAGGAAGATGGACAACTTTTACTATTTTTTAATTAGATAATAATACAGTACTTGGTGATGCCTAAAAAAACCAAACTATCTGTGAATGTATCCATTTGTTTATACTTATGTGTTAAAGCTAGATAGCATCCTGTCTAGTGGTAACATATAACTAAACAAAAAAAAGTAAATAAGTCTATGATATTATACACTACTGTTTATGCTGCCGTCAGGCATCATGTCGCAACATGGCAGGACGATCAACGTTGGATCCCCCTCAGGCACAGGTAAAGATTCCTCAGGATTGCTATCTTCCTGAGTCATCTCATCGCCAGGATTCGGCCCATTTATATTATCTGCATTAGCGATAAGTGGAGAGCTATTACCTCCATTGGAGTTTGAAGATTGTTCAGCTGTGTCGGAGATCAAATTGTTGTCGCCTTGAACCTGGGTTTGCTGGTTTGAACAAAATACATCTGAAGCAAAGGATCCATTTCCGCAATTTTCAATTTGAGAATCACTCTGTGAGTAGTCCTTTGCATAAGCTTCTGTACTTCCGGTAAAAGATAGTGCTGAGTCTATGGATGCGGTTGCCAAAACAACAAGCAGACCCAGGAAGAATATGGCAGATGTGGCTCGACCTTGTCTAGTTTTCCAAGTCATATAATACTTCGTAGTACTACTGTCACTGAAGGCTTATGTGCATTTATTTAGTATGTACTATCGATTGAATCTGATTTATCTCTCATGAGAATGTTTTAATGGATTGTTATGGATAGTTAGAATTTCAATATCTATGAGTAATATATAGCATTAAAGGAGAAGAGAAGAGAAGAGGAGGGCAGACTATGCAAATTCATTAACCTGTATACCGACTGGATTGGTTATTGATTATGTTCATTGCCGATTAATCTCGCGAGGATAAGGAAATCTGAGCTATTGAAGTAACAGGAAAGGGAGCCTGTGCTGATCCGATATCGCTGCCATATGGCAACTTTTTAGGTAAATTTTTTAACTCTGTATGATTTGTCAACTGATTTTCGTTACTAGATTAGGCTGCTCATTTACGTTTATTTGTTTAATTTCTCTATCCGCGGTCCTTTCATTGTTAACGGAGAAAAGATCCGCTTTCGAATATTTGTACGATGCTGCGACTAGCAAGGAATGCAGCAGACCCCTATGAGTATCGGATCGAAGACGGTGCTGATGGAAGGGATGATGCTGACAGCGTTAATGGAAGAGAGGGAGCCAACAGTCGTTATGGTTCTATTGAAGCTTATCCCGAGGCTCTAGGCGGTGGTTCAAGAGGAGCTGGTGGAGATAGAGAGACAACCTTAAATCTTGGTCATATTAGTCATTCAGGTTTCAGCGATGACTATTAACCTATTAAAAGGATGTTCGCAGTCCTACTTCCTCGTTGGCAAGCATAAGCATGACGCAGACAGAATCGTAAGTCGCAGTGGTTATCTGGCGTCTGTACGGCTAAACAATGCCTCACAGCTCCGTTAGATGTTATTCCCTTTTCCTCTGAATATGCCTGTGTTGTGTAAGATTCTTCTAGTATGGCTATGGCAAAATGTTTTTGTATATCCTTATACGGACATTCTATAGGATATTTCCCCGAATAACTGCAATCATAATTCAGAAAGCAGAGGGTTGAAATGAAAGGGAAAATTGTAGCTAAACCCATTCATACTCTCGCATAGCCCTCTACTTTCTGATATTAATTATTTATACACTGATCAAGTAAAAACATTATCTATCTATTTTAGTTAACTCATTGCAGGTAGATTTCATAAGATAAAATATTTGAATGCATCTCCTGAACTAGAAAACCTAGTTCTCATAATAGCATTAGGCACCCGGATACTGCGAAATCTGCAGAGTTAGTTCCTTATCAGAAGTATCCGCAAAAGCGCATATCATTTACGGCAAGACAAACCTTACATTATTTATTACCTGACAGATTTGCAGAATCCTTCAATATCCTATAAGAGGCCACTGGGTCTGGAAGTTTGCCAACACATGCCTATTACGTGTCCTGGACGAAACCTTTCCCCAGGCAAGATTACTCAAAAGGAACCATGTCATCTCCCCACTTCGGACTCATTTTTCTAGAATCCAATTATCACTTCCCAATAATCTTAAAGATAGATAGCCGTAGAGAAAAATCAAACGAGTAAGTGACAGTATAAAAAGAACTTTAGACGCTGAGACTGATTCTGGTACCTGTTATATAGTGTAACTTACTTTGCCCTCCCCTATCCCCTAACATTTAAAACATGATCTTCGCCCTGTCCTGCACTTCTTTAAAAAAAATTAACACACTCAACTAACTCAAGTATTATGTCATGAGATCCTAATACTCAGTTAAGCTCCTTTGAGATTAAACGATCTGGAGAATAAGCCAATTTTATACGTTCAGATTATAAAAGATTGGGGAGGTGATGGTACCTTTTAGAGTACCGTCACTTGTGCGGATGCGAGAAAAGTTACGGCATCGCGATGAACGGAGCGATTGGACTTATTATTCCGTGGGGTAGACCTATCACTGACTTCGGGCTAAGCGTATTCTGAATTATGTGCGTCCTTGTGTTTACGCTATCATCGATAATGCAAGTGACGTCACCGTCTCCGCCTCGGCCACCTTCACCACCAGCTCCACCAGGGGATTCACCACCAGCTCCACCAGTTCCACTGTTTCCTCCAGTTCCCCCTTGACCACCAGCTCCACCAGTTCCTTCATTGTCTCCAGCTCCACCAGTTCCACCTGTTCCTCCGCCACCGCCAGCTCCACTTGGACCTCCACTAGCGGGACCTCCACCGCCTCCATCTGCGCCGCTTCCACCTTCACCGCCGATTATGAAACATTCTTGTCTGATGGGAGAAATTGCAAGTGCAGAGTTTATTCCTGGAACTGTCCATGCTGTCAATGAGCATAAGTACTTTCGCATTTCTTTATCTCATTCCATCTTATACTCCTACACTTTCAGTCAACGCTCAGGGCGAGGTTTTTCTTTCAAATACCACTCTTACTAATAATCAAACTACCGATACCTCTGGAGACAATCAAGATCCGCCTTTGGGATCTGATTTCGTATGGAAAGGGATCATCTCCTCTGATACAAGTATACTCCCCGGACGAGAAAGTACTCAATCAGCAGTAATATTGCCTCCCAGAGAAGACGGGGCAATGTATGCAGGGATTCTAACATTTCAGGCAAGTAGGCCTGTAGACGCGGTTTCCTGGAATATTTTGGATCCAGCAAATGTTACCCTGTCAGAAGATATTGGCGACAGAGATGACGTCATACCCGTCCAAGGGTTAGATATAGCACTAAATGAGCTTGATACTTCTTCAGAGTCCGGTAGCATTATGTTTACAGGAAATGTCTTGGAGTTGGCAGGCGATGATGACCCATTTGTCGTGACGTATAATGTTAAAGCGCGGGCTGATAATGCCTCACAGATAAATGAAGTTCGTAGTCTCGTCGAATCTGCCGACAGCGAAGAAGAGCAAGAGGATTAGTCAGCCAGCTTCAATTGAATAAAATGCGATAATGCTGGGTCATATATAAGACAGTAATGGCTAGTAACTCAAACAAATGACTCCTGGTATTACCATTGAGTCTCAAAGAAGATGGATGTGGTGGGATCGTTATTAAGCTCGATGTGCAAACAAAGATGCTGTCGGGTTACGTGGAGAAAAACGTCAAGGAATTAATATTGCGGGTATATGGGGTCATCATTGGTAGTACATATATCAGAAATGTTTGATCGGATCATGACCGTAAATATGAAGTGTATCTTGGCTGAGTATTAAATCCGAGATTTCGTGTATGCTAAACTCATGGAAAAAATCTTATATACTAACATTGATGTAATAGTCGGTTAGATTTTCATCCCTAAGCTTGTAATTCTTTCTTGGCAAATCCTGATTAGTGAAGACCTTAAAAATCTTAAATACTTACACTCAGTTGTACATTAGATATTTTTCATCCCTAAGCTTTTGATTCATTCTGAGCATTCAATGTCTAATCCTTGTGGTATCGTACATTACCTAAAATCTTATATACGCTTATCAATATATGTCATGGTTAAATTTACCGAACAATGGTTCTTGCTTAAAGTAGTCTTCGTAAACATCATACTCCGATACTCAAAATATCAATATATTGTCATACGATGCGTTTCACGTAGTTTGTGAATACTTTACGTTGTTTCAATAGGCAGTTCTGAATTAATATACGATGAATTGACCACCTTCTTATGGTCCTTTTTCATTTTAATATTAAATAATAACCTGTTTATATACGTCCTGATGATGATGTTAGTCAATGAGCAGATTAGGTTTGTAAACAGAATTTCTGGTTAAGTCTAGACTTTATTGCTGTAGAAATATTCATTGATCGATTAGCTGTTACTAATTAGAGGAAAATCACCAAATTCTTGAACCTGGAACAGAAAGCAGCAATTCATGTTTATTTTGCATATTGAAAATTCGATCCAGGTAATAGAACTCATATATGAGTCATTCCAGAGACGGCTAGATTCAAGGTTCAAATAATCTTATATACTGAACTTGATGTATAATTCTATTTAATCCCTTTAGGTACTGGATAGCTCGAGATAGATCAGCTTATGGCTTACGAGTTAGCTAGCACGAGACACCAATGGGGAGAACCACAAATTGCTACGTCTTACTCTATTTAAAAGAATACTTTGAACCGAATGCTGATTAACTCAGGCTGTCAAATAACGAAGACGGAAATGACCAACGGAAGCTTGAAAAAAATGAAAAGAAGAATGTTTGTAAGCTTGGATGGCTAAGTTATTATTTGCTTGCAGTGAATTGTTGAGGCTGAAATGATGGGTACGAAGATGCCCAAGATTTTGCAAGGTTAGAGTTGTATTCGGCAGCGGCTTCGACTGTTCTGCTGAAGTTCTTCACATTCTCTCTTAGTACATTTAATGCATTAATTGTTAGCTGGTTGTTGATGTCTGCTACGCTAATGAAGTTATTGATAAGGTCATCTGATTGCTTTACCAAGCCTTGAACATATGGTGCTGCTGCATCTGGGACAGCAAAGTTGTTGAAATTGCTATTGCTAGTCACTAATTGCTTTTGAACTGAAAATGTTCTCTGGATCGCATTTCTAAGTGCGTCTATATACTCCTGCTGCAAATTGGAAATTGCTTGCGCATACTGTGGTTGAACCTTTGAGGATTCGTTTATTAATTTTGTGACGTTTTCATTTGTAGCATCAACTATCTGAGATACATTGATTGTTGAATTTGTACTTGTTGTTGTGCTATCTTTTGATTTTTTATTTTCTGTTGACATTGTGATACTATTCATCTAGCTCTCCGCTTATATATAGATTGGTATAATATGGTATGTATAACCACTCATGGCCAGTAACAGACTTTAATGAACTTATTGATTTCACTCTATTCTGTGAATACTGTTTGTAATATTGCCGAAACAAGACTTGCCACAAAAAATTAAAATTAATCATAAATTTTCACGAATAATTAGTATAGAAGATATCCAGAAAATTATTAAAATTCCATTTTGTGCCTGCATAGCCACGCCCAAACCTTAGGTGATCGTAATAAAATTCGATCAAATTAAGCCACATCTATGGATGCAGTTGTTGGCTCATCGATAAAGTAAGCAGTACTGAGAAGTCAAAATATGGATGCGAACTGTAGATTTCAGGGTCGTCCGTCGAAAAGAATAGGAGCATATTCAGCAGAGTTCTAATGTAAGAAATCAGTACTAAAATAATACAAAGCTACGATTGCGCTGACGACCCAGGCTGCAATCAGCAGAATAATAAAAAGCTTACTAGTATCTTGTAATTTCGTGCTCGATTCAATAACAAATCAATATTCATTGAATTAAACTTATTGAAGAATGCGGTAGTATCATTTCGATCTAAGGCTGCCGTAGAAAAGTCATACATACAAAAGTTCTAGAGGATAGTACGTGGAAAAACAGACATGCATTTTTTAAACAGTAAGTATAGAATATAGGGTAAGGACAGGAAGGCGATACACATCAACATCTTAGAGTACTTGAAAGTATCCAAGGAGATAAATGGAAAAGGATTCTTTGTGAGGTGTTTTCTCATAGCGGCTGTATCGGTGGTTCTTGCGCTTAAGGTATACCTCTTGCTCTTCGTAATGGACTTTGTTCTGGGACTTTATACTTTCTTTTCAAGCTTTATACTATTGAATATTCTGGTCTTTTCATACTTTAGATACCGCGACCCGAATTTTGAAATACCCCCCGCCTTAAAAGACGGCCGAACAATTCCGGAAAATTCTCCATTCTTTTCGATAGTTGTACCTGTAAAGAACGAGGAAGAAAATATTAGAAACTGTGTTGAGTCATGTATAAATCAGACCTATAAAAATAGAGAGGTCATAATTGTAAATGATGGAAGTACTGATGAGACACCAAAAATCCTTGATTCCATCAAGCGAGAAAACTCACAGCTGAAGAATTTTTACATACTTCATATTTCCAAAAGTGTAGGCAAGAAACGAGCAGTTGAAGCTGCAAGTCAGATCGCAAGGGGCGAAATTTATTCTTTTATGGATAGTGATTGTGACATGGATCTTGATGCTCTGGAGATCGCAGCCAGAATCTTTATGGCGGATAAGAAACTGGGAGCGCTAACGGGGCACGTAACTGTCCGAAATGCATCTAAAGGTAATGTTTATGAAAAGATGCAATCAGTGTACGCTGACGCAGCCTGCAGAGGTTTTAAAGGCGCGGAGAGCTCATTTGATTCCGTTACCTGTTGCTCTGGCGCTCTCAGCTTTTATAAGCGCGAATGCGTTCAGGACTTCATTCATGAATGGGCACACGACCAGTTCCTTGGTATGGATTTCAAATTCTGCACTGATCGGAGAATGACAGCTCATGTTCTCAGTACTCCGCGAAGAAAACTCCAGTCTACTGTAAGCGTAATGGAATCTAGTGGGACTAGTTCTGTTAACAGCGCAGGACTCGTGCGTAATGAGTACAGAGGCGGACAGCCATTAGTATACCCTAATGGGTCCTATCATGATTATGCCAATTCGCCTTACTCCATGGGTTCCTCCACGTACTCGGCGTATGATGACGACACCAAGTCTCCCTCTGATCCAGGGTTCTGGAACGTCAAGTACAGCTATAGTATCAAGGTGCACGTGGGTGTTCCAAACACGATGGAAGCACTGGTTAAGCAGCAGATTAGGTGGAAAAAGAGCTTTATCAGAAGTCTGTCAACGACTGGAGGAAGCTACTGGAGGAGACCGGCTTACATTGCAATGATCTACTACATTATGACCGTTATGAAGTTCATACGTCCTTATGTGGTGTTTCATGCAGTCTTTATGTTACCATTGGTAGGTGAGCTGAGCTCTACTCTGCTGTGGTTTGCAGGAATATTGTTCACGGCCATGATTTACGGGGTAGATTATAAAATTAGAAATCCTGAAAGTAAACTTTGGTTATATCGACCCGCTTTTACTCTTCTTACAACCTTTGTTTATACATGGTTATTGCCTGTGGCTATGATAACTATTCGAAGCAAATCCTGGAGATGAGGGTGTGGTGATTGTTACTGCACAAGTTCCAAGACTTGGATTCGGATTTTTCATAACATCCCAAGATATTGAGTAGACCATCTTTCTTTCGTGCCATACAAATAATCCATTTATATTCAATTGCGTTGAAGCCTGATCCTACGCCACCTTATTGACATCTAGTCTCTTCAGCCTACTAATCGGAAAATTAAATACGTTTGTTATAGAACATTTAGCTATAATTTACATGAGTTTAAAATAAGTATATATGTTCACTATATCAAACTAGTATAAGATGCCTAAACAACTCAGACACAGATCGAGATCAGAGATAATGTCATCCATCCTCCAAGTCACTAACGGCAATAAGGCGAGAGTGACAGAGATCCAATACAAGACATATCTTTCTTATAACATACTCAAGGAATATCTTGTTCACCTGCTTGAAAATGATCTAGTGGAGTATACGGAAGGGGAAAGAGCGTTTAAAACTACACCCAAGGGCATGCAATTTCTACAGGTTTACAATAGAATGGACGAACTATTTGTTTCCGCACCTATATCAAATAGTCAGTAGGGACGGGCCGCACAGATTTAGATGCCAACAAACTATGATGGGTAGAGTCGTCCAACAGGGTGATTAGACACAGTTCATATCTGCTATCCTGCCATCGCTTATGTGCTGTAAGGTTGGTATCGAAAGTATTGGAGAACAATAACGACAACATCCTACCCCAAATTCCATAGCTCATTAACCAATTAACTCGTCCATCCAATAATCTAAGCTTGAATATTGATCATGTGATAACCTGTTGATCCGTCTGGAAATGGTTCTCTGATCGCAGATGTCTGGACATTTCCGGTCTTATCAGTAGCCCTTACAGTTAGTTTGTATTCTTTTTTCTGTTCGGTTGGTATATTCAATTCAGCTGCCCACATGACCCACGAATAAGGTGATAGGGGTTCCTTGATAGATGCATCTTTCCAAGTAAGCCCATTATCAAGGCTTACTTGTATTTTGGATATCCCTCTTGTTCCCGCGAATGCTATCCCTCCTACGGTGGTCGTTCTTCCAGAAGGAGAGGAGGAGGAAGACGTACTGTTACTTGAACCAGTAAGATTGGAACCGGCAGGCATAAAACCTCTGAACCTGGTCCTTATTGGTGCACTTCCAGGTATCACTATGGATGATAAAGTGTTAATTATTGCTGTATTACTCCAACCTTTGCGTTGCCAGAATCCTTCATATACGTAGTCAACAATCTCAATCTCCGTTATCCATTTAGCGTTCATCATTCCATATATGTTAGGAACGATAGCTCGGACGGGAAAACCGTGTGCAGGAGTGAGTGTCTCTCTATTCATATCATATGCCAAGATTGTACCATCTTCAATCCCTTTCTCTAAAGGAATTCCTACGTCATATCCATCGAAGCATCTAAAAACAACATATTCTGCTCCTTGCTTTATTTTTGCCTGCTCGAGAAGATTCCTTAGCGGTACCCCTTTCCAGATCGCATTGCTTATCAGGTCCCCTCCTACCTTATTGCTTACGCATCCCAGGGTTGAGAATTGTTCCACTGAAGGCATCGCTTTTAATTCTTCATATGTTATTTCAAATGGATTATCAACTAGCCCTTTTACACTCAACCTCCAGGTCTCTGCATTGATGGATGGAATTATGGGGCTAATGTCTATCCGGTAGAACAGCTCCGTTGGGGTGACTTCATACTGAAGAAGAGGTGAGAGCACAGGATTTTGAAAGCCTATTGGAGCAGAACTCAACTGGGATGCCGGCAATACTGGCACAACAGGTTGGGACGCTTGTTGTTGACTAGAGAATAGTAGACGATTAGTTCCATAATAGAGAATCGGTAAGGCGACTACCGACGCAGCAGCCGAGCGTAGGAACATTCTCCGATTTATCTTTCCGCCCTCTGCCATTGTGTTTGATTGAGTATCACCGTCGAGGTCAGCAGATACCTGCTTTTTGTGAGCAACATCTGATACTAGAGGCTGACGGAGTGATATCTTTTGATAAAGCCCTGGGAAAACGAATCCAAACGCGACATTAGGTGGAATAAGGTATATGACTACGTCAGATACGGAGACTGGTCCTGCAGATGCCTCGGTTAGCGAAAGAAGAACAGAAGTAATGGCCAATAATAATACATAAGCAATGATAGTGGACTGGACCGCTTTTCCCAAATAATTCTTCCAGGGAAGTCTGTCATATAGTCTTCCAACAAGAATACCGATTAGACCATATAAAATTATGTTGACAAGAGTAGCACCAATGAAAGAGGTATATTTGGCTAGAGGCCCTAATGTCTGTACAGCTTGAGATTCGACTTCTCCAGGTGTGAGGGAAA
>WHTU01000052.1 GCA_009377575.1 Nitrososphaeraceae archaeon
CATAACAAGAAGATAGGCAGACAAACAGACAAACAAAACATACACTCTTTTTTCTATTCAAAATTGATGATATGGTCTTAACGAATAAGTAAATGATAACGACATGCTAGATTTCCATAAGTTATCACCCTAAAATAAGCAAGGCAGCCATGATTGCCAGCCACGTAGTTCTTTGATAGAATATCATTCACATTGTAGACAGGTATTTTTGAAGCATTACTTGTGAGCTGGCTAGGTCCCTTGTCCCTTGTCATAAAGACCTAAACTATCTTAAAAACATAATCTAGGATCTGTCCCGGTTACCAATAACATAACTTTCCATCACAAATGAGAATTAAGACAATTTCTCTATCGTGGTGCTGTTGCATTCTACTATTGGCATGATGCGGAATATATAGAGAACACCATTCCCCATCCAAGACATGTCAATATGTCCTTAAATATACGGATCCGCAGGTCTCGCATTTCTTAACATCTGACCCAACGTAACGTCTGCTGCAACCTCTACAGATTAGGGATCGCACAAAGGGTCGGAAGAATGTGAGTTCAGTGCTGGCGGTTATTGCTTTATTCAAATCATCTTGTGCCGCAATATCAGTTAGATCTATTGACGTCGATAATCCACCTCTGAGGAGACTATCAATGGGTATACATTCTTCTAATACTTTTTGAGGTTGTAACAAAAATTCTTTGCCATTGACAGTGATCCCTTGCGAATAGTGTTTAGCTGATTCGGTCCCAGCGGATAGCAGAGTCTTGCCATATTTTTCTGAATCTAAGGTTGAAAACCTCGTGCTACTATCATCATTTATCATTGAGATTCCTACCAATTCGTTATCCATTTGCCGCCCGTGATCTAAAGCTACATCACCTGAGGTCTTTAGTACTTTTCTCAGGACATCTTCTCCAGCAGAATTGTGATTATATCCCAAGATATCATACACTGATTCCTTTAGTCCGGTGAGATTGAGAATTATATTAGTTGTGCCGAAATCTTCAAAATTAGCACATCCCATGACCGGGAACAACCCCTTTCTGAGCGCGTTCAAAATATTCTTCTTTCTAATATACATCGCCTCCAATGCGGGTTTTATTGTTAAAGCAAGTTTTGCCCTGAAATATGTTTCATCTTTATTTGACTGATATGCGAGCCTCGGAAGATTAATCGACATTGACTGTAACGATGCAACACTCCGTGTATCCTTACCGTCCAATGATTTACGAATGCCATTGCTCGCCCGCTTTCCATTTTGCATGATCGATATCTTACCCCCCGACCTAACTACGGATGATATCATAGGTGAGTCTTCTTCCAAAGTATTGGAATCTTTACTGTAATATAATGCCAGACCAATCCTTGGCAATGGGGTTAAGTCTGTATACTTTGTGTAACCCTCAAGCAACGCCTGAATTGTCTTTTTATCGAGAGTACTTACAGGCAATAGAATAGTAAAAGAAGGTAGACCTTCAGAATAGGAACCCGTAGCAGATGACGAGATAAGAGACTTAGCAAAAGATGACACGATGCCCTCACGATCCAAGGTGTCATTTAAGAGAAAATCTATAATGCCTTCAAGTACTACCTCCGATGATGCCTCTCTGCTCATCAAAGCCAAAATTAATTGCAATGCTGCCGCAAATTTGGACTTTTCATCGAAGCGGATCCTTGATACGTTAAGAAATTTCCCATCTAAGTTTTGAAATCCTTCAGCAAATTCATTGATGTTTAGGAATGCCACGTCAGGAACTATACCCCATAGACCAGGATTGGAGATGTTTAAGTCGCCAGCTAGATGCATATCTGAAATGTCCTTTGGCAGAGAATTCAATAGTAGATGCTCTGAAAATACAGACATGGAAGCGTTATTGATAATTTCCTCTATTCCATTCGTAATCCCATCCGCATTGTTGACCAGATCAAGAACATCAGAACTAGGCATACCCAATCTGGACATTCTACTCCTATACTCTTCATAGCCATGCTCTATGAGCACAGAATTGACTGTTTCACGAACCAGAGATGATGTAAGATAAGCAGCCTGAAACTTGTAGATCTTGTTCTCTACTTCTTCGGTGATTTTTTGTGCTTGCTCCAAAGGCATTCCTGCCTCCCTAACGATAGATTGGATGATCTTGTGGGAATTAAACTCCTCAATAGAATTATGACTTGTCCTAACATACATTTTACCGCTTTCAACTATTGACCGCTCTTCAATCTGTCTTGCAAGGCTCAAGACTAATTTCCCTAAGTTAGTTATTGTATATCTTCGTTCTCCTTTATTTAAAGCAACTAGCGACTGCCTAAGCAGTTTCCTTAAGTGATAAGCAAACTTTCCAGATTCCTTTTTGGATTTGAAACCAGCGAGTGATTTCAATTCAGAGTAAGTAAGCGGACCCTTTGAATTCAATATTCTTAGAATATCAATTCTGTTAGGACTGGCCATAACAGAAAAGATCATCCGCACTCGTTTTGAGGCGGATTCGAGAATCCCATACCTTTTGTTCTCTGTTTGAAATGAGTAATCATGACTCAACTGTTCCATTGCACCCGATATTCAGCCTAGACAATTAAAACTACTTTGTAAATTAAATTTTACTATCGATATAATATGACCTACCTCAATTCATGCTGTCTATTTAAGTTTCGACTAGTACCTGACTTTCCTTTAATAACCTCCCCATCTTAATATTATCAGTTGATCGGATTATTGATTCGTTAATCTCTGCAGGTATTTCAGGTAATTTCGTTTTGGCATCCTGTTCCATTACTGATTCGACTTCGGTTAGAATGTCCAAAGCATCCGAATCTACACTAGTTTGAATAGCATAGTTTCCGTCTATCCTCATGCTTTCATTTAGAACTTCTGACGAAACCTCAGACATTTCGGACAGAACTCCACTTGCGGTAGGAATGATGGCTGAGATATCAAGCTGAATATTCTTTATCATATCAATTGTAGGCTCAATCGTGTTCATTATCATCCCAAAATCCTTTAGAGTGCTAAACCTGATTACTAGCATCTCTAGGGTAAGGTTCATGTTTCGAGTAGTATTCTTTATTCTTCGAATATTCACTAGTTCATTTGCAAGGGCTTTTGCTCGCGCGTTATTGCCATTCTTCATGAGATTGGATATTTCAATGCTGAATTTATCATCCATATTCGAAAATTTTCTTTCTAGCATCCTCAGCTTTGAAAGTTGGGTATTTACAACGGCACTTGCATTTGTAATTTCTCCACTGAATCGCTGACGATGCTGTTCCATCTGCCGCAAATACACTAAAAAACGTGATGTAAAAACAAATGTTAAATTCTATATACCTACAAATTTGTTTAAGCTAAGCTACAGGAATTCCTGTCCTAGGCTAAATTGGCGAAGCGTAGATACAATTCTTGATCAATCGACAGCCGGATTCTGAACAAGATGGTGATTCACGGCAAATATCATGACAGGATTTCACACACGTTCTAATAGCAAGCCATGTTTCTCATCAAAGCCAGTCACTTGTACTTTTGAGCCAATTGGTAAATCTGAAGGCGTATGAGTATCCTTCAGAAATCCAGATACTTTGAATGGGGCATCATCGACCTTAAAAACGACCCATGCATATAAGCCCGCATCAGTGAATCCCTCTGGGGCGACAGATTGAATTGTGAATGTAACTACATCACCCAACCCTGCGTATTCCACTGTAGTAAATACATCGGAAGAGCACTTTTCACAGAAATATACTGTTTCAAGATTGGAATGATTGCATTTTGCGCACTTATTTGCCAGAATCTTTCCACGACTAGCAGCTTCTATGAACTTACTTCTCCTGTTCGTGATCTGATTTGGATCTCTTGATTCGGACAAATTATCTCATTTCACTTTCTTGAAAACGTGTACGGCTGCACTCGCTCCAGTAGCACCAAAGTTGTGTGTAAGTGCGATTTGTGCGTCTTGTATTGTCCGGTCTCCTGCCTTCCCCGTAAATTGTTCGAAAACTTCAACAACTTGGCCTATCCCAGTGGCTCCGATCGGATGACCTTTGGATTTTAATCCTCCAGATGGATTGATTGGAATTTCTCCATCCCTCTTTGTTGCGCCAGACCTTATTGCCTCTGCAGCTTCTCCTTTTTTGAAAAAACCTAAGTCCTCACAATCTATAACTTCGGCAATGGTAAAGCAATCGTGTACTTCAGCGAAATCTACATCTTTGGGGGTTATCTTCGCCATCTCGTACGCTTGTCGTGCAGCATTGACAGTACTGGGTATAATCGTGATGTCCTCACGCGATTGTACCGCAGCAGGAGAGGCACCACGGCCTGATCCGATTATTTCTACATAGCTTTTGCCCCTTTTCTTTGCAAATTCCTCGCTACAAAGAATCAGGGCGGATGCACCATCTGAAAATGGACAACAATCGTAAAGCTTTAGTGGAGATGCAACTACAGGAGATTGCATCACGTCTTCGATTGTAATTTTTTTACGTACATGTGCTTTGGGGTTCAGTATTCCATTCTCATGATTCTTAACCGCTACATAAGCTAAATCCTCTTCTGTTGCCTTGTACCTAGTAAGATAAGCCCTCGCTATAGACGCGAATAGGCCAGGGAAAGAAGCCCCATTTCCTCCCTCATAAAAAAAATCTGAACAATATGAAAAAAGCGTAGTACTCTGGACTGTTCCTACCTGAGTGATTTTTTCAACGCCTACCGCTAAGACACAGTCATAAAATCCAGCAGCGACATTCGCAAATGCTTCTCTCAACATTACAGAGCCTGATCCACATGCTGATTCTATCGTTAAACCGGGAGTATAAGGAATGCCTAGATTACTCATTATAACAGGTGCCATATGGACTTGCTTGTCAGAAACTCCAAAGACATTTGAAATGTAGCCAGACTGTATCTCCTTGGGGGTTATACCGGCAGAAGTGATAGCCTCTTTTGAGGCATCTAACGCTAATTCTACAACACTCTCATTTAGCTTACCATACCTCGTACTACCTGCACCGAGGACGCAAACCTTATTGGGCATATATATATGGCACTTTATACCTGGAGGTAATAAAAAGGTTAGACAGGGCCAGGTCAGTTTTGGAATGAAATATGTATTTACAGCTCTAATTTGGAGTTTAAGTCAAGATCTTCCGGCAATTAATAAGAAACCGCCTCTTATAGTTTCATATTGCAGAAAGATCCAGGGACTAAAAAGCGAAGATGTTCTGCGTACTAATTCAAGGTTCTGTTACTCGTTATGGTAATCATAGAGTAAATACCTAGCTCACATCGTTTGGATAAGTAGACAATAGACCAACACCAAAACAATTCATTCAGGGTGTGAAATAATAATTCGATACTTTAAGTATACAACAAGCGACTATGTCTGTTGCACTCTTTAAACTCAACAATACGATCATAGCCATTTAGATAATAGCTTGCTCAGATGAAACAAGAAATCAATATATTACATTGGATATTATCAAGTAGGTCAGAAAACAGGTTTATTTTGAGTTCCGAGAATCTATCGTCGATGATCATTTGGTTGGCAGAGTTAATTGTAGCAAGCTGGGCTCTCTCCTACGGGGCTGAACATCTTTCAGCTAGATACGGAGCTAAGTTTGTAGGGAGGACAATTTTAAGTGTGGCCACTACCCTCCCCGAAATCGCAATAGTAATTTATGCTGCTGCTGCCGGATCCTATGGAGTAGCTATAGGAGCAGGATTGGGAAGTAATCTATTGATGATGACGTTGGGGTTGTCAATTATGTTAATTATTGCAACAACACGCATATCCAAGGCTCCACTAAGTGGAATCGATGTGAGCACTTTCAAACTGGACAAGATTTTTCTGCTTGTCACCGCTATTGTCAGTGCACTACTATTTATTGATGGATATAATTTCTTGGATGGTTTGATCTTTACAGCATTATTTATTGCATACCTAACAGTTGCCCTATTTGAAATGAGATCAGAAAGAAATGATACTCTGGTCAAATCTAAAAGGATGTCGAATGAGGTTAGTAGACAACTGGAGGAGGTTTTACAAAGTACTAGAGAGGATTCGATTAGTGGAAAGCAAGATGTTGGCGGTAATAGTGGTACTACCTCGAGATTAAGAGGAAACACCACAAGATCATTATTGGTATTTATTGCAGGGACAATTGGTATCGTAGTCGGTGCAGGTCCCTTCATTCATGCACTTGAAGGATTTTCAGTTGACATAGGAGTTTCTGTTATAATTCTTGCAGTAATAATTAGCCCTATTGCTGGAGAAATGCCTGAGAAGATATCTTTGATGTTACTTGCCAGAAAGGGCGCGTTAGGTGCATCCATCGCAATAGCCAATGTATTGGGATCTAAAATTCTAAATAATACGTTGCTTCTTGCAGTAGCAGTTTTTGGAGCAATGTATCATGCAGGATTCCTTACTGTGATTGAGATAACTCCAGTACTGGCATTCCAAGTAGTACTTGTGACTATAGTTACGATAATAGCTCTAATACTAATGCTCAAAAAAGAGATAGGATTGAAGACGGGTATGATGCTGTTGTCGATGTACGTGATAAGTATAGTAATCCAATTTTCACTGCCACACGAATAAGTCCATTATGGATTAAAAAGGAATTTGACCTGAGCTTTGTATTACGTATTGTCACCAGCAATCCTTTTCCTAAATTTCTTACTAACTAAATTATTTCACTGAGTACAAGTCAAATTCAGTATACTGTTTCTCTATTGATGGAAATCAGTTCATTCATTCTACTATGTATCTCTAAGTAGCGTTTTCCTTTTTCCGTAGTACGATATGTTTGAGCTCCAACTTCGTATTCCAATAGCTCACTCTCCCCCAGATCGGTTAAATATTCTTGAAGTTTGTTATACGATAAGTACGCTCTATACATAATCTTTGTCTTAGTAACTCTACCGGGGGTTGCAATGTCAAGGATCATCGCATTTATCTCCGCTCTATCCCTGTTTTTCATTTTTCTATGTCCATTATTAGAGATGAACACAAGTATTTAGGTAAATTTTAAGTAACTACTTGGAAATAAATCTGCTTTTAATGGTATACTAATTGGGGATAGATAACTTATAGAAGAAAAATCTGATCCAAAATAAGAGAATCGTAAGTTGTTGGTAAGAGAGCGCTTAAAATTTTAAGTGTTACGAATGTCCTTCAAATATCAGAAAGTACAATGATAGAAGATAGAATAACACACTAAGCATTTGGCCACCTGCAGGGAATTACCAATTATAAGAAGCCGTCCAGCTTTATAGATTAAAAGTGTACTAGTCTGAAGCTTTTATCCCTTCTCTCTTTTAAAAAAGTATCAATATCTTGTATAATATGGAAACACCTAATCTTCGAAGTGCCTAAGTTGATTACATGGGTTGTATCCTTAGCTTTGAGATCCATGGTAGTAATCAACCACATATTCAGATCTTCAGTTTTTAGCTTAAGGAAGGACAGTATTTTGTCGATCGTTGTCATATCGATAGGACTCCGGATAAACTGTACAACTATTACATCACTGGGATTTCTTGACAAGGTATGAAGGTTAGGTATGATTAAGTCAATGGAAAGATGTAAAATTTTGACCTTTCTCTGAGAGGGAATAGTGCATGCTGTAAGCATAAAGTGTAGCAATATCTCATACATTGCAACCAATGAATTGCCGTCCAGTCTGTTGCTGAATTGTTCTAATGATTTATTGAAGAGGTATTGCATGTAATCATCTGCGATTTTTATATTTGAAATTACATCTGAACGGATTTTATGTTTGCCAATCTCGTTTATTGCATCATATACTATAGAGACTAGTTTAGCTCTATCACTCATACCCAAGTCTCTCATTTAGATGCGTGATAAATAAATATGGTGGTATGGATCAAAAGGTCTGAGTATACTTTTTTAATGTAATTGCAGAATTGATAGAGCTCTTATGACGTTGCAATGTATACTTGAATTTTATGCCAGATGACATATTATGTGACAGCTCATGAATCCCGTTATTTTTGAATTCTACATTAGGTATTATCATAGGTTTGAATTTTACATTAAGTATTATCATATGTTCCATTATCAACCGTGTATAAGTAAAATAAGATACATGCTGATGCAAAGATCTATCTCAAATTGATTTCCGCATATATAGTGTAATCAATACTAATAACAGTAATGTTTATACTTGAACCACTATTACTCGAAGCACAATAAATCGCAGAATCAATCATATTTGAACTTCTAGGTCAAATTATCTCGATTCTGTAAAGAGCTGACTCGCTTCAAGTAAATACTGTCAGGGGTAACAGAGAAATTGTAGATGTTCCTATTCATCAATACTAGTTTTTTTCGTAATTACTTCATCATTCCTACGTTGTTGTGGTAACATTATGTATACACAAGCTCCTCCACACATAGTACACGGAACATTATTGCCATCTAGCTGACCTTGTCGTCTGTAATGTATCTTGGCAGCCTGCTCAGGATCAATAGACAAAGCTATCTGCTTTTCCCAATTCAGAGTTCGCCGTGCTTCAGTAATCTCTTTATCCCAATCGATCACTTTTTCACGCAGCTTGACAAGGTCGCCTGCATGTGCGGCTATTCTATATGCTATTAGCCCTTCCTTTACTTCGTCGACAGTAGGCAATCCCAGGTGCTCTGCAGGCGTCAAGTAGCAAAGGAGGTCAACACCTTCAGCGGCTGAAACAGCGGCTCCAATTGCGCTAGCGATGTGATCATATCCGGCTGCTATGTCTGTTACTAAAGGACCAAGAACATAGTAGGGAACATTTCCTATGAGTGATTTCGCAAGTCTGACATTTGCAGCAACTTCATTCAGTGGAACGTGTCCTGGACCTTCGACCATAACTTGAATGTCTTGCTCATGAGCTTTCTTTGTAAGTCTTGATACATTCAACATCTCCTCAACCTGCAATTCATCATGGGAATCCAGTATCGATCCAGGACGTAATGCGTCGCCCAAGCTGAATGTAACATCATACTCCCGGGCAATTTCACAGAGATAATCAAAGTGTTTGAAATAAGGATTCTCTTTGTCATACTTTAGCATCCATGCTGCCGTTATGGTACCTCCTTTAGAGACTATTCCACCATGTCTTTTTACCTCCAGTACTCTTTTTGCTAGTTCCTTAGTTATACCAGAATGTATGGTAGTATAATCAACTCCATCTTTAACGTTCTTTTCAAACGCGTTCAGAAAATCATCCTCTGTAATATTAAGAGGGTTCTTGTATTTCTGGACTCCATGCGCATAAGCTTGATAAATTGGAACTGAACCAAAAGTTATTTTGGCTTCTTCTAATAGTCTTTCTCTGATTAGATCAAGATCGCCTCCATCTGACAAATCCATTATAGTATCTGCCCCGTGATTGACAGCAATCTTTGCCTTTGAGACCTCTTCCTCAAGATCTTGATACAAGGTTGAAGTTCCAATATTCACATTTACTTTGGTCTTCAAACCATTTCCTATTCCAACAACTCGTACGGCTTCTTGCTTTCTCGCGAGATTCCTGGGGATGATAATACTTCCTCTGGCTATCCCATGCACAAGGGCCTCAATATTTATCCTTTCATCTTTAGAAACACGAATCATTTCGTCAGTTGTTTGACCCTTTCTAGCACAGCTCATTTGGGTACCCATGAAATCAGATTAGACTTTTAATCAATATATAGATAAGCCTAACCATAACGCTTTGTATTGGGTTGAGTAATTGCAGACGCCCTCACGAGACTGAAATAGATCAATCTTGACGATTTGTGTAAATTACTCTTAATTTATCTAGTATTACTTTTATCTAGTATTTGGACAATCTGATGGCACTTTGCTGCTTCGGAATATTCACCAACTTCGATAGAAAGTTCTTAGAAAATGCAAGAAGAGCGCATCTTCAACGCGTAATGATATGATGTATAATTATGGTTAGAGCATAACTGAATCTATCGGAATGACAGGACGTAATCCTTATCCCTAATAAAATAGGGGAATCTTGGTCATCGGCCTTTAAGCACGCTCAAACTAATTGTTGCCTGCTGCTGCTGCGGCTGCTGCTGAGTTGCCTGCTGCTGCTGCGGCTGCTGCTGAGTTGCCTGCTGCTGCTGCGGCTGCTGCTGAGTTGCCTGCTGCTGCTGCTGCTGCGGCTGCTGCCCCGCTGTTATCACTATCATCGTCGTCATGATGTTTCTTCTTGCAGTCATCGTCGTCATTATGTCTCTTCTTATCATTGTCGTCATTATGTCTCTTCTTGCAGTCATTGTCGTCATTATGTCTCTTCTTATCATTGTCGTCATTATGTCTCTTCTTATCATTGTCGTCATGGTCACCGCTTGATGCAGCTGCTGCTGCTGCCGCGGAGCCACCATCGCTGGATGCAGCTGCTGCTGCTGCCGCGGAGCCACCATCGTTGTCGTTGTCTCCCCTGTCATCTGCTAAAGCTAGCTTTGGAGCAAACGGAATTCCTGGTACCAACGTACCTAATCCCAAGATTGCTACTAAAGTTAGTGCTAATATGGTTTTCATCTTCTTCTGCAAGAATGATATATATTATTTAAGGGTTAAGAATGTCTGTAAGATAAGATTATACATTATTTTGATACATTTATTTAATTTTTCTTA
This sequence comes from Nitrososphaeraceae archaeon, assembly GCA_009377575.1. Lineage (GTDB taxonomy): Archaea > Thermoproteota > Nitrososphaeria > Nitrososphaerales > Nitrososphaeraceae > TH5896. The sequence goes on from WHTU01000052.1 coordinate 10,628, forward strand.
ACTGTCATTCTACCTTAAAATTGTTCGAGAAGTATTCACTGAAAGACACATATTAGTAATTTAACATTTTTGCTGTCTTGAGGTTTAGTTTTGGTTACCAACTGACCTTGACTACGGTTCAGAGAATCGGAGAAATGTTAGGTAATAAGGGAATGATACGATTTGAATAGCTAAATAGTATCTTCGAACAATTAAAGATGCGCTTTGTGGTCATTCGAATATTTTACGACTCGAGGGCCGCAAACATAATAGTTGTCGGCTCTATCCAACACGCAGATATAAACTACAACTCTCGCAGTAATAATGAAGTCTGTCAAAATCGGAATAAAGTTGTAAGATCTCATTACATCTTGGACATTCAATTTCAATGTCCAATTGCGATATTAATGTTTCAGGTTTAGGATGGTGTTTTCCAAATTTCGCTCTTTTAACCAACCCCTGCATCGAGATCGGTTCATTCGATAAGATTCCATTTTGAGTATTCCTGGGCATTTTTGCCTAGGATATTTTGTACGCATTATTCTTTTATATAATATGCAAATATCCTCGTGTATAATTGATAATGAAGATATACGGGAACATTATTTAATGACCTTTAAAAAAATCTGATGGCTTCTATCTTATGGCTATTCATTGTATTCTATTTATCCCCTTACGTGAAAGATTGGCGATGAATCTCTATTTTTATACTAATGCTTGTACACTGCATGCCAAGAGCGAAATGTGTTATTGAATCAATTCAATACATGATATCCACTAATGGAATTTAGGAGCATCATAGTCTTAGCGCCGAATCTAGAGGATTTTTGATCCCATCTATGTAATCTTGTAATATTATGTTGAGGTTTTCAGCTGAAATTGGTTTCTTTATTATCTCATTAACACCTGCAATCATAGCGTTACGTACTACAATGTCTCCAATTTCACACGAACTCATAAGGAATATTTTCACGGTGTTGCTTAATTCTCTTATTTGTTTGACAAGTACCAAATATTCAGTACTAGATGTCTGGAAATCACATAATACCATGTCGTAGTTTACCTTTTTACTTTTCTCAATCTCCTGGAAGGCTGCGAATATGTTTGTAAAACAATGAACTTTGAAACCATATTCCTCTAAACCTTCCTTCAAGGTCATTGCAGATTCATAATCACTATTCACCAAAAGTATCTTCGTGATTCCTTGATACGGTAAACTTTTGTTTGAACTATGCGGAAATTTATCTACTAGTGAGCCCACGATAATAATTTTAGTTGGTGGACAAGGATATATAATAATACGCTAAGAAAATACAGTGAGAATTTACAGAAAAAAGTTTGTATTCAAGTTTGTAGTAAAAGGTTCTATGACGATCGTTCTACGCATGAAAGATCGTCACACGTTATGATTTCGGTTACTAGCGTGACAAGCATTTAGAGTATGATTTTACTGAGTAAATTGTACAACTTGCTGCTTCATAATCATCAGTTCATTCATCTGTGAATACATTCTAAGAAAACGCATGCCTTTCTCAGTAGTTTTAAATGTTCTATCTCCGGGAGTATATTCTATCAGGTCATTCTCAATTAAGAACAACAAATAGTCCTTCAAGAGAGTATGTGAGAGATATGTTTTATATAGTATTTCGGTTTGCCTTATTCGATTTCCATTTGCTGTTGCAAGAATAGACGCTATTATCTCCGATCTGCTTCTATGTTGTTGTCTTAGTTGCTTCATCACAAATAATATATTATTAGAATAATATTAACAAATGTAGTGTAAATTCTATAAGAGTTTTCTATAATTATACGCCAAAAATTTTATTTCATCTCAGTTGTGGCGGCTACAAAATGATCTATGATGGTAAGGGGGGTGGATAATTTACCTTCTCGCGATATCTAGTTTCAGATTGCCGAATATATGATGATCTCATCTCGATCCAAATCAGGTATGAGATCTTTTTATACATTGATACCATAAATCTGATATAATGATATTAAGAACACTTGAGAAGACGAAGAGTGACCTGAATATAGGGATTTCGCAGCAGAATAGAGGAGGTGTTGTCAAGATCCTAAATACTTTACTAGCAGACGAGTATATCCTGTATACTAAGACTAGGAATTATCACTGGAATGTGACAGGATCTCACTTTAATGATAGACACAAATTTTTCCAAGAACAGTATGAAAAACTTGATGAAATAATTGATGAAATAGCAGAACGTACAAGGACAGTCGGAGGAATGTCAATAGCTACATTGACCGAATTCGTCAGAGAGTCTAGACTCAAAGAGAGTCCGGGAGAGTATCCAGGGGACCTCAAGATGATTTCTAAATTATTAAGTGATCACGAGCAAGTTATTCGCAATCTACGTTCAGATCTCGAAATATGTGATACAAAGTATCATGATATTGGTACAAACGATTTTCTAACCGGATTAATGGAAATTCATGAGAAGATGGCCTGGATGTTAAGGGCACATCTTTAAAGCTTCCATCAACAGACAAAATGCAATAATATGACTAATTTCATTGAAAATGAATTTGAATGATTCAATTCAAAATCTAATCAATTGATATATGCTGCATCGTGACTGACCTTTCAGCAATACTGCATTCCGATGAAATGGAGCGACTAATAAAACCATAGGTATTGGCAGACCGTTGTAGTATATTTCGGCGGTTAGGCATTCTCATCAGGCACTCTGCCTATTCATTATGAAGGTTTCCTGCGATAATATAGTGGATCTTGATTATTTCTCGTGTATTCCAGCATGATAACCGGAAGCCTTTATTATACTCTCATCAGAATTGCAAATTCCTTTTAGCAATTCTAAATTTAGCCCTATCTTTAACATATAATGGGTACCGTTGATACATAACAAAGGAAGTAACCCAGTTTTTCGGTGTATCACATCTCTGAATCTCTCAGATTCTGTTTCATCATTAGTTGATATTTCTACTGTGTAGTAAGAAGATGTAGATACTGGATCAAAAGTTCGGTCTTTTTCTTGTTCGCGTATAGTAAATCATTTATTAGCAATGGATCTGCCTTAGGAAGATATGTTTGGTATAGGGTTTGCAATCCTTTAATAATGATTCGTATCTCCTGTAGTTCATCAATATAGTTCATCGATAGACAATGACATTACTTACTCTTGGCAGAATTTTAATAAATTTTTTTGGAACCTAAGCATGAATTTTTGATCTACTGATAATTATTTTCATAGAGGATTTGGAATCTTATAAGAGGATTGAATAAGAATTTCATGGCACAGATTCTTACAACTCGATCGGAATAGCTCTTACGAAGTAATTTAGACCGATATGATGATCTCAATTGATAGTTAGTATTGACTGTCTAATAATGCAGCTTTTTTGAATTCTGCTTCATAGGCTAGAGCAAACAAAGAAACCTATTATGAAATAGATTTGTCCGAAAGATAAATTTTCAGAATCTGATCTATTTCTTCATCAGTAACGTCCGAATTCCTGTTAGATCCATATAAGCTGTACAGGAAATCAAACGCTTCCTCCTCCGTGCAGGATACTAACCTATTTTCTGGATCCTGTGGTAGCCTTGCCTGCTCCAGAGATTTTTTGGTTTGAAGCTCTCCTTTCTCGCTAGCCCGGGACGAGGAAGATAAAATAGTCCAGTACAGCATCAAAAAGGTATGTTCACTACTTCGTTTCTTATAAAGTACTATGCCTTCCGTAGATGTATGGTAAGGATATCGATCACCCACCGCAGCAAGTCGTATTGGATCCACCAGATCCACCATATCATATTTGATACTTCCATTTGATGCGTTGTGTCTACTGTGTACGACATTTTTTAAATCATGTGTATCATTAACATTTTCATTAATATAGGCTGAAGTGGAATAAACAGTATCCTCCTCTGTCGTATCGTTAGATGATATCTAGCTCACCAACTACAATTTGGTCGAAAACTTGTTAATAGTCATGAATGCGCATATTTATTGATTAAATTATCGTTAGTCATTGAGTTGGGTCATGCAAATCATGTAATCACTAACAAATCATGCGATGTTTGATAAAAAAATTTCATATTATGCGTCATCATCATGCATATATCATTCTTCGTGGTGGGGTTTAGAGACGCGATGACACCTTCTTTAAATGGATTTTTTTTGACCGAACCTAACAAGAAATGGCTATGTGCATTCCGATCTCAGCTTTTTTTGTTATCGACCTCCCTAACTTTACTGCATATAGAATCAATCTTCTAATGTCAAGATTGGAAGAACCAATGCAAGAAAAATCGCTCCTCCCACAATCCAAGCAGTCGAATATCCAAATTGATTAATTATGGAAGCAAAAAGAATAGGTATCCAAAAGGCACCAAATAACGAAATACCATTAACATAACTTACAGAAAGCGTCTGGTAAGCAGGAAGAGATTGCGTGTCAACTTGTTTAGCCTTTACGTAGACTATTACAAATCCCCACGATAGAAAGAAACCCGCCACAACAACGGAGATACCAATGAGGTAAATTTGAGATTGCAGTACTCCAATCATCATTACACTAACTGCGGATATAATTCCAGATATTGCCAGCAGTTTTCTTGCATTTCCTAGTTTGTCATATGCCTTTCCAACTAGCGGGGAGGATATTAGGGCCACAACCAGATTGAGACTTCCAATAAGACCTGCTAGTGCTGGATCTATCTTAATATGGTCTGCGAGATAGAATACGATAAAAGACCAGATCAGGCCTGAGCCTACTTGAAATCCAAGTAATACTAAACCGAGTTTAACGAGTGACTTATTAAACAGTACGTTTTGCACTTGGTCAAAATTGATCTTAAAATTAACTCTCCTCTGTCCAACATCAATATCGCTTCCGCTGTTTTGGGTCTCATTCATTTGTTCATCGTCCATGTCAAATGTTGTTTCCACCCGTTGTTTCTGAGAAGATTCAGTTCCTTTCGGTAACCACATTTGTAGAATTATTACGGTAATGAGTCCAGCTATTGCGCTCAGAACTATGCTTGTTCTCCATCCAAATATCTCCGCAACTAACACCCATATAAAAAGGCCAATGATTCCACCTATAGCATGGGCTGAATTGAGTAGCCCCATGCCTAAACCTTCAGATTGCCTCCCAACATATTCCGAAATTAGGATAACACTTGGGCCAAAGAAAAATGCCATGCCTAATCCTACAATAAACCTTAGTACTGCAATAGAAAACAAATCTATGGAGAATGCAGAGAAAAAGACTGCGGTAGAAGCGATTGCAATACCAAGAATGGCAATTTTTCTTGGAGAATATTTGGAGGCTAGAATTCCCGCGAGAACCTGAAAGAGACCAACACCGATAAAAAAACTTGCAGTTATAAGGCCTAATACGGAAATGTCTTTGTCGAAATCAACAGCTATGAAAAAGAAAATAGAGGGAATATTAAACCAATTTACAGTATAGAATATTCTTGCAAGCATTAACGAAATCACTGCCTTCTTAAGAACAATGGAATTTAACATTAAAATCGATCTGTTTGGTCCCTCAAATGCTATCTGATTCTTGCTCTTAATATATACTCATATTGTTTATAGCTTGTCCTACTAAAAGATGACCCTATCCTTGCTGGAAATTATTTTGCTTTATTTTCTTTTCTTACAATTTCGGTAGGGAGAATTGATTCAGCTGAATGATTGCACGGACTGTTAATAATAATAGATATTTTCATCACCGGCACTACTGACAACGATACCAATCTCTAAGTTTTAACGATGGGAGGACCCAACAAACAACGTTTGTGTTATCACCAAATCTTACAATCGGTCATCTTTTACTGCCTCCTAAATATCATCTAAATCTTTGACGTTAATGGATGGAAAACGGCTGACTATGCAACATCAAATCAATGTCATTGATCTAGGTGAACAAACCTGCGAATGTCCTAATCAATTCCAAGCAATAATTCATTTGTAAAAATGCTTAACTTGAAACGTATTCGACACATAAAAACATATTCGGTAATTCTGGAATCCTGGTAATGGCCGTCTTGACTTTTCCATCTATATTTAATAGGTCCAACTCTATTCGTTCTCCATCCTTTTTTGTTAGATTGCCACCTTGCCTGTTACATTTATTGTTAACCTTTCCAGACCCCATTAAGTACGGTAGTAATCGCTCCAGATAAAATACGCAACCCTTAGATACATCTGTACTAGAGCTTTCATATGCTGGCCTAAATAATTTGGAATGATAATCACATCTATACTTGCCAACAATGAGTATCCCATTTGTATTTACCAAAGCGGCAAATATCACGTTCCTACTTGCAGATAAAGCCGCTTCACAAACTTTACGTAAATCATTTCTGCTATTATTCCCATAATTGTTGTTACATTCTAGCATGACTATATTCAATGGATGAAATTTTGAATATAATAACAGGTTCGATTGAATGTTATATTATTAGTTTCAATTGATACGCTATAATAAATGATATAGGAATTATTAGTAAAAAATATCATAGTGAATAGATATGAACCAAATCACATTCAGATCCCTTAATAAGATACCATAAAGTAGTGAGTCGTTTACTTGCCATGATTAATTTTAACATGGCAACTGCAGGGATCGATTTCTATTGATAACCATCGCACAGCAGACGAAAGATTAAGGAAGCTAAGGGGTTGGATTGGATACACGTTTAATTCCTCGCGTGTCTATTATCCAGAATTTAATCTTATGACTATTAGTAAATAAAATATGGCTTGGTGGAAGGGGCGGCGCTACTGGCAGCTCGGAAATTACATATTTCGATTACTCCTACCTGAATAAGGTAATGCCACATGATGAAATTCTGCTAAATCATAATGGTTCAATCCTATGCGTGCCAACCCAATCTCATGTTCATTCATGAATATCGACGACTTCGGTAGAATGATCCTTACGATAATGAGAATCAGCGTCTTTTTTTGTAAGGAATTCCTTTGCGCATATTGTACATCTAAATGTGCCGTCTACGTACTCAGACATGTTACTAGTAAGGGAGAATACGCATATATATTATGAGCTTATGGTTAGACCGCTAAATTGGCACTAAGATTTCAGCATGGATGAGATGCGTCGCAGACCTGTATTTCCATTTTTTCTTCAGACATGCTATTATTACCGAAGACACCTGTATCATTTTCATCAACGTTTGGGCTGCTTGAATTTAGGGCAATCAAACTAGGTTCATCCTGCGCCCTAACCACATTTTGTTCGTATTCAGGAATAATTAGAAAAGCGGCACCCACAAGAAAAACTAAATTTATCACAAAGAACGGTTCACAATGAATTAATTCCTTCACTGCCTCAATCTCCCCTAAATTAGTTAACGATGAAGATTTATACGCATTATGAGGGATTATTCTATATTCTTTATGGTTCTAAGGCTGTTACGGTAATGGTATCGAAAAGATCTAACCTGGCGCTGGCGCTTTTAGAGCCAGAAAACAAGTCTCCTGTGTCTTCCGCACAAATATTTGACATACATATCCGTTCCATCGACAATATTTGAAATTATCTGCTCATTTTATCTCGTGAATGTCATCGATTAGATCTACCACCTGCCTCTGAAATTCGGTTTAAACTGCATCGGGAAGCGAAAAGGCTAATATTGGAGAAAATGGTAGGAATTATTACTTAGTGAGCAACGAAGCAGGTATTTCAGTGGATAGTGGAGGAGACCGTTCTAGGTTGCCAGATGACATTCATACTGAATCACGTGCACTGCCGAGTCAACAAGCGCTGTTGGTTGATGACATCGATAGCAACGAATCTTCTGCATTAAGTTCAAAAGCATTGAATGAATTACATGATAACGACAACAAGATCCTGTCACTGCTGAAAGGCGATGCAAATAGTGACACTAGTTATACGTTCAATGGATTAGTAAGGGAGCTTAGTATGCATCAGCAAAGTCTTAGTAGATCGATTAAAAGACTCGTCGATCTAGGCCTAATTGAACAAATCAAGCATTATGGATTTCGATTAACTAAGTTGGGACGACATCTAGGTATGACCAATACTTCAGAGAATAGCAACGTTAAGTACAGAAAATATACTCAATTGGCATATTTGGATATGCATTTTACAACGTTTAATATTGATAGGGTAACCTCAAAGCTGACGGGGAAATGGTTCGAAAATCTCCGATGGGTAGGGAAAATCAACGATTCGGGGGTCTCTATTCTAAAGTGGAAGAGGTATGATAATTCTTTTGGTATTAATGTAACTATTATGCAAGGCTCATTGATCATTGAATCTGATGCATCATTAGAAAAAGAAATCGTCGAGGCAGCAAGAACTATCCCGAAGATAGTTGGAATGGTAACTGATAGCGTTCTGGAACAGTTCAATTCCCAACCTGGTGCAAATAACTACCTGGCAATGAGCAGACTGTACCCAGGTATCAACAAAACACAGTATAATTGAAGAGGAGTTTCACGATTTTGTTCGACTATGTGTGATTTTGGTAATTGTAACGATTAACTACAATATTTGTCTAATAGTAGTAGTAGTGCGACCGAGAATTTGTCGACTGATCGCTACTACCCCATCATGCGCAGATTTACAAACCTTTTTAGTGTTCACACTGTTGTATAAAAGGTATTCCGGAACATGGTTATTTACAATGCAGGTGGTAGAATGGCTAGGGAGAAATTCTAGTTAAACCCTAACTATCTACCTGCCCTTTATGCATACGTCCCGACTTGGAGTTACCTTGGGTTGGAATCGGCAGCAAATCATGACTATGCTACCTGCATGGTTTTGCACAACATATTATATAAAAGATCTAAGAAAGCACATGCAGATTTCAATAAGTATTTTTGACTTTTTACAAGCAACATACGTTAGTCGATACATGAGTAATTTAACGGATAAGTTGAAAGTGGAAGACGACCCATAGATTGAACCGGGAAAAGATTGGTCGTCTTATCTGGACTTTGGTTTAAGATGGTAGCATGTTGTGAGACCGTGCTACCGCATTAGTTTTATTTAAAATGCTATAGAAGGCAGATATTATCAGGTTGAAGGGTATCGACGACCAACACATATGAAATTATTCAGTTCAGAACAAACTGACTTAACTTTATAGCAGGTTAAATTTGTTTAAATGATTAACCAACGAAAGAACTAATCAATCAATTCTTCTTATCATAAAATTCTATTTCTGTTTTAGAAACTGTAGCTTATGCTGCAAACGTTGAAACTTACTGTTGATATAGGAAATGCTGTGTCAGGGCATTCCTTACTATCTGCTTCACTCCTGGCCTCCTACCTCCTGCGTCTGTGAACCTCTATTATACAATATTGTGTATTTTTATAATGACTTCAAACATAAGGTAATGCGGCTAGTTCCGATCCAAATCCACTTCGAATTTTAGCCGCCCATCTTGTATTATCATATTACTGTCAGGCTATCCTACCTACCTAAATTTACTAATGGTTCTTGACGTGTGATCATATTATTTTTACCCTTCGTTGTAATTTTGTATTCCCCATTCACGTCCTGCTTAATCCAACGTATATCGTTAAGAAACTTAACCACTTCTGAAATCAATCGTTTATCATTATCGAATTTCTCTGCTATATTCTCAATGCTGTCATGATCATTTACAAGTCTTAACAAGACAAACTTTGCTAGTTCCAGACCTGAAAGTGTGTTAATATCAAATTCGCGGTTGTCGTCTATCGTGGGAATATATCAACTTTCCCACCATTACTATGATACACAATCCTGCTTCTCCTAATCATATGAATATAATGCACACTCTTAAGGTTACCTATCTAGAATTGAGAATAAATCCATTCTACCGCTTACTCTTCAACTTTGCTAACCGTCGCAATTGTCCTTCAGACATTCGTTTCCTCGTTTCCTCACCATGTTTCCTACCTAGGTTCCACTTATCCATATCAACTGTCTTGCAATTGATACTGATTTTATTACGTGCCTCTTGACTATATGGTATTCCCATATTGGCTGGTGGCCGTGGTTGACCTTTAGAATTGGCATTGCTAATTACTTCCTCAAACAAGGTAACGATAATCGTAAGTCATCTAGTATGTAAGAATAACTTGTGACGTTCTTATCCAAATCCTAAATGTCCACTTTTGTAGTCGGCCTTAACTCGACACACATCCTTATGCACTCGATAGGGTCTATCCTTATTTGGTATGTTGATACTACCTTGTGATTGCGTTTTAATATTAGGTTGTGTTTACTCCTAAAGTTAATAATGTCAAATAGTGGGCTGCTACAATCTGTTCTCATTAGTGGTTAGTCACTTAACTTTTCGTCTATGAAGTCGTGTCTTACTGTCTCGCCGAGCTCTGTTGCATAAACCATTTTATCCCTTCGTACATTATCTATATCTCCCTACA
>WHTU01000053.1 GCA_009377575.1 Nitrososphaeraceae archaeon
CAACCAGAAGAGCAGCACCTACATATGTGCCGGGAGGAAAGTCCATCTCTACTGTCTTGATTACACCTGAAGTACTTGTCCTGAACATTATGTCGTAATATGATCTGGCACTTACAATGTTATTTGTTTGAGTTGCTCTTGTAAGAGATAAAGCTGCTTGAGCTTTGAATTCATTATCATCGCCAACACTGCCAGCAGCAGGAATCGATGTAATAGATTCAGATGGGATAATATGTATAGGGTAGAGCGAATGTGCCTCAGATACTGCTAAAGGAATACTGGAATGATAAGCACTGGTATCTACTAAATTATTATTATCCACCTGAGCTAGCGCGTGTGCCATAATTGCAAGATCTTTATTCTGAATACCAGATATTATTGCTAGATATACGCTGGACGATATTATTAAAAATAAGGGTACAAGAAGAAGAATAGTGCGTGGGTTTGGAAGATATTGTAGTTGTCGTAGTCGTGTGCTTCTTTTGGATGGACACGGCAGCCGCTTTATCAAGCTTTCGTCCTTCGTATAATCATAACTTATTTTATATGCATTAGGACACGCTTGGATACCTCTTTTATATCAGAAGTATGGGATAGAAGTTGAATGGCTAATTGAAGGATATAAAATACTAGTACTATTTTACCAGTTCCTCAAGCTATGTCCTCTCCCTCGCTGCAAATCTGTGCCTACGTCTCGACGCGATCTCCGGACATATTCCATTATACACTATTAGTTATATCGTCTCGGGTATCGCCCTTGCCTGACCATAGCTCGCACGTTTCTGATGATAGGTGAGGTTTTGACTTTCTTCATATTGGATCTACTTTGAGAGGATAAGGCTGAATCGAGAACATCTGGACTCAAACCACTGACAAAGTATCGTTTCCAAAGCCTGAAGATAAAAGATTCATATTCTTCTTCAGCCATGCCCTTATTCTTCATAATCATAGCAACTCTATGTCCGTCTGCACACGGATCGAAAGGCTGCATTTTGATCTGGCAACATCTAGAGCTCTGAGAGTCGACAGAGCCTTTGCTGATGCCGTGCTTTATAGCATCTTGTTGGTGTGAAAGACCGTCAAACCAGTCTTGGACACAACCAAACTTCAAAACTCGAAGTGAGACAGTATCTCAACAGCGTAGGAGTAGACATACTTCATTACATAAGTGCCATCACAATTTTCTCCCCTAAGTTGATTTTTCCAGACTTTCAAAAAGAGAATGCAGATTATGGCTGACTGATACGGTGCTGTCGAAAGATGATGAAGCTACCGATTCGGAAGATTTTTTCGGATAGTGAGTGTTCCTAGACCAATTCTCATTGCCCAGTTTTGTGAAATCCAGGTTTAGTTGAATCCAGTTTTTTGGAATAGCTTACGTCAAATTTCTCGATTGCGTCAGAGTCGCTAGCGGCAAGAGTTGGAGACTGCCCACTAGCTGATCCAAACACAGCTATCTCTGCTGCATTTCCATAAGTCGTTACGTCGTTACCATTCACTGTGATTCTTATGAACCTGGCTTCTGTACCTGCTGGTAGTGTATATTTCTCAAATGCTGTTGTAGTTCCACTGCTTGTACCGCTGCGTACCTGTGTAAACGAGGCACCGTCATTAGATATAGAAATATCAAACTTGAATTGTCTTACACTGCCTAAATACCATGCTACATCAACGCTGCATATATTCTTAGTAGATCCTAGGTCAAGCTGAATCCATGAACCTACTCCTTTGTTTGCCCATCTTGTGTTAAAATTGTTATCTATGGCTTTGGAGGGGGAGTTTGGACTTATGAATCCGCTAGCAGATATAGCAGTAGGTGGCTGTTTGGTACAACTGCTGCCAGACGTAGCAGCTGATCCAAATACTGCTATCTCTGTTATGCTAGCCCAGTTATTTTCTGTATTTCCGTTTACGGTAATCCTCACATATCTGCCTTCAGTCCCTGCAGGTAAAGTATACTTTTCAGGTGATGTGGTACTACCACTGCTAGTACCTGTAAATTTATTAGTAAACGTATTCGCATTATCTGAAACGGATATGACAAAGTTATTCTCCCTTAAATTGCCTCGATACCACCCAATATCTACACTGCATATGCTTTTCTTTGACCCAAGATCAAGTTGAATCCATGAACCAACACCGTTGTCAGACCATCTTGTATTAAGATTATTGTCTATAGCATTTGAAGGGACATTACTGTCGCTTCCGCTTGCAGACAATGCAACTGGCTGAAGGTCAGTGCAGGTCGCATCTAGTTCTATCAGGATTTTGACAGTGGCTTTGCTGCTTGTAGCTCCTTTGTCGTCCTTCGCTGTATAGGTGAAGCTATCCGAACCTGTAAATCCTAAATTTGGAGTATATCTTACTATATTACTTGAGCCAGGAACTGAGGTCACTTTTCCGTTCTTTGGAAGATCTACTACATTAAAGGTTAAAGGACGATTTTCTGGATCTTTTCCTGATAGCGTAATATCAACAGGAGTATTCATCTTGGTAGTTGCCGATTTGGGATCTGCGGTAGGAGGCTTATTAGGCACTGGCTCAATTTGTTTTACTGATAACAGCGGTTCTTTGGAGCTGTCCTTGTCGCCAGTGAAGTAGCCCCACCCATTTCCGTCACATACAGCAGTTGGTGGAACAGAATTTTTCAAAAGTGCTAACTTGACGTCGTTTGGAGTTGCGGCCGGATGTTGTGCAATATATAACGCTGCTGCTCCTGTCACATGTGGGGCAGCTGCGCTGGTCCCGCTTACTTTGGCGTACCCGCCATTCATCGAAGTTGATAGTATGCCTACTCCTGGAGCTGCAACATCGATAACAGATCCGTAATTGCTGAAACTGGCCAGAGTGTCATCGCTTCCAAACGTGCTTGATGGTCCCTTAGCTCCACATTTGCCATCAGTATCTACTATGGCTGAGACCGCCATGACATTTGGATTGTTTGCTGGAGAGAACGAATTTGCATTTTTATTTGAATTTCCTGCAGCCGTTGCAAATGTGATCCCCGATCCTACTGCCCTATTTATGGCAGAGTCCAACGCATTTGAAGTGCATTGGCATCCAAAGCTAAGATTTGCAACGTCAATCTCATTTGAATGCTCCACGACATAGTCTATACCAGCTATTATGTCAGATATCAAACCTGATCCGGTCTTGTCTAATACTTTTACAGCCCAAAGTCTAGCATCCGGTGCAACTCCTACTACACCTACGTGATTGTCCTTGGCGCCTATGATTCCGGCGACCAAAGTTCCGTGTCCATTGTCATCCTTTGCAGAGGAGGTTCCAGTTACAAAGGTCGTTGATTTATAAACATTCAAGTCTGGATGGGTTAGATCGATGCCCGTATCTAGTACGGCTACGTCTACCTGAACTGACCCAGTGCCATCTCCAGCCTTAGTATAGCTCAGTTCTCCATCTATTCTATCTACGCCAGTAGGAAGCGATTGCATGTGATTAAATGCATATACCCTTTGATCTACCTCGACCTCAGCCACACGGGGATCACTGCGCAAATCTTCGAGTATGGAGGTCCTAGAGTATTCAGGTATTCTAATTACGTAACCATTTAAGCTGTTATACGTACGAATGACCTCTGCTCCCCTGCTTTTTGACTCCTCAGCCATTAGCCTGACTTGGTTATCATTATTTACTGTGCTTGATAAGAAAGAATCATTTCTATTTAACAAAACAATGTACTGATCTTCCCCAGTTTCCTGACCATAGGCAGGCATTCTGAAAATATCAGGGGACCGACTGTCTTTACTTTCAAAAGGGACATTAAAAGGGATGAGGGTATCAATTCCAACCGCGGGAAGACTCTTGCTAAAGCCTGTACTGAAGGGGACGATACTCTGGGTAATTAAAATAATTACTAATGAGAAAATTAATGGGATGCTGACGCGGCAAGAAAATTTCCTATTCTTACCGTTATTGTGACAGCGGTGACACCCGATCGTTTTAACACGATGTAAGATCGAAAATCTCCTATAACTTAGACCATACATTCATGGATGTATTAGGATAAAGTATTTACCTAGACCTTCTTATTTCAAGACTAAAATTTATAATAGAATTGGTTAAGTCAATTCTTTTATTTGTTAATCCAGATTACTTTTAAAGTATACGGTAACTTTCTTCTAATGCTAATGACAGTTTACGTATATTCCTAAAATGTGCTTCCATATTGCCATAACTTGCTCTTTGAAGTGCATGTGCATGTCTAATATTCTATCCTGACGTTTAAAGGAGTCCATTACATATGTACTCGATAAAAACTTTTTTCCTTTAGGGAATCCTGGTCGACATAGGAAATTGCGTACGTGCAGCGAAGATCTGGCTAATTTATACTGCTGCTTTGTAATCACGGGCTCGAAAACATTTTGTCTGGTGAAAAGATTTTAGACCGCTTTATGCATCCTTCTCACTTCAAAAAGTTCATTGATTCTTTATCACTTGTATCTTCTTTACATAAGATATAATATAGCTATAAGAATCAGAAGGGATCGGTTGAGCATTGTCGCAAGCCCGATTGAAAAATTCTCTATGTAGTACGTTGGGAATGGATTACTCCCGGATAGCCTTACTTAGCTCTATCGCATTCGCGATTATTATTTTATTCTATCCTTTATCTGTGGGTTCATTTTTTCACCCCGATGTTTATAGATTTGAGGACAGGACCACCTACCATCAATATTTTGAAGAGAGATACATCTTTAGTCAGATAATAGACAACTTAATTGTATGTCTAGGTTTTTTGGGTTGGAGTTTCACTTCGTTAAGTGACTCCAGGGTCAAGGCGCTATTTATGATCATCTTTGGATCATTGCTTATTGTTGGTTTATCATTTCCTACCTCGATTGTGATGCCATTATTGTCTCTGGCCTCCTTGCCGCTTATATTTTCTATCCACCTCATAAATAAAAGAACAAATAACAGATTACTGCATCGAGATTCGAGCCTATTAACTGTTAACTACTTTATGATAGGGTTTTTGATCCTAGTAACTCTTTCTATTTTTATCTCGGTATCCGCATCCGATATTAATAATCCATTTATAGATATTATGACGTTAGTCTCAAGATTTGCTCCCGTTCTTATGCTGTTGGTAATTTTCTCGTTTTTCATCAGAATTTCCTTGAAACGAATTGTTTCAATTATTCCCAAGCTAAAATCAGGTAGTGCCGTATTAAGAACTTTCGGAATACCAGAATACGAAGGTATTACGCGATTTAAGAAGACTGTCTTACTCTCTGCATTTATGGGATTGTCCATTTTAATTGTACTAATGCCACACTCATCTGGAGAATTAAATCCAGTTGGTGAAGATACTACAATATATTTTAATTGGGCGCAAGATTTGAGGGCATCGGAAGATGTTGAGCATTTCGCTGAACTCATATTCAGTGGAATACAGGCTGGAGATAGACCCCTTTCATTATTAATTTTGTATATCATCCTCGATATATTTGATAATGATAAAGTTACTGCTTTTGAGATATTTCTGCCAGCAATATTAGCACCTTTGCTTGTACTTTCAATCTATTTTCTAACCAGAGAGATCTCTAAAAGTGCATTAGTATCTCTCGCTGCTTCTCTAGTTACGGCATTGTCATTTCAGATCATGATTGGAGTATATGCCGGTCTGTTTGCTAACTGGATAGCACTTGTCTTGGGATACATTTCTCTCTGGCTAGCCGTCAGATTCCTCAATACGGAAAGCAGAAAGTATATGATCTATTTTTCAATCTCAATGACCGCCCTATTATTTAGTCATTCATATACGTGGACAATAATCACGACTTTTCTGATAATATTCTTAATTGTTTTAAGATGGAAGAAAATTTATCGATCCAAATCAATCAGGACACTATTCATTATTGTCATATGTGTAGTTGGCATTGATCTGGCCAAAAGCATCCTCATCGAGTCATCTTCTGCAATCCAACGCAATGTTACAATTGCTGAATCTACCGAAGTGGGTCTATCGGAGTTCAGCGAGAGATGGACTGTTCTGGTTAGAACTGTTAATGTGTTTCTAGGAGGGATTTTCGGCAATGTGATCATTCTGTCACTTGTACTTTATTGCAGCATGATGTTTAAATTCAAAAACTTGGTTGGCTATTTTTTTATGGTATTCATATCTCTAGGAATCTTACCATTTTTCTATGGCGATAAAATACTTCAAAGTAGAGTATTATATGATATCCCATTTCAGATACCTGCAGGACTGGCTTTAGCCAGTGTTTTCGTCTCTAGGAACGGTAAGCTAATTTCCATCGTGATCGGTGCTTCGTTATTAGCGATCGCGCTCTATACGATGACCAACCTAGGCGTTGCTCCAAGGTAGCATCATGGTGATGCGCAAATTTTATTGACAGTTTATGCTAGAGATGAATTTCCTCGGCGCCATATTCACGTCTGATACTTTGCGTATGTAGGTAAAAATGAGATCGATGATTCTAGGTATGGTATTAGTTGCAATCCGGAGGGATGAGATTATTTCGGAGATCTAAAAGTGCATACCAGTTTTGTTAGTTAGAGGATCATTGACGAATGGTCCTTGTGATTCGTTGTGTAACACAGCCGATATAATCTACTGTAAATATCTAACTAGCTCGTTTTAAGATGATATATAAGATTAATTTGACATAGATATCCGAATTATCCCGTATTAGTGTAAGTTACCACTTTATACCCGGTGATAGTTATGAATAAAAAAAAGAGCTCTCCCAAGAAGCATGCGGCAATTCTTTCGATGATTGTGATTACGGTCGGGGCATTAATGATCATTCCCATCCTTATCGCAGCGCCTTTCTCATCAACGCAGTTAATTCAGGCGGCGTCAGCAAGGGATTACCAAGGCACAATACTAAAACCACAAGATGAAAGAGAACAGATACAGCCAGCAGTATTATCGTCAGCTTCTCCGACACCTTCAGTGCTAAGTCAAGGTGAAGATGTGGTTACTGCGCAGGGTGCACTGGCTAGCTTGCAGGTTAGACCGTCAAGTAATATTGTCGGTACTAATGTATATTATAACATTCAATTCAAACCATCGACAACCGGTGAAATTGATAGGATCAGGATGGAATTCCCCGAAGGTACTTACCTGGGAAATGCAAAAGTATTAGAGGTTGAAGGAATCGGGAAAGGCCGTCCAGTGGGAGAGTGGGGCAGCAATATACTAATATATGATGTGAATTTTCCTGAAGTTGTACCGGCAGGTACTTTAATAAGACTAGACTTAGCAAATATTGGCAATCCTCCAACTCCAAGTCTTTCCAATACAGTTACTGTTACCACAGTAGATAGCTCGAGTATTGTAATAGATGGTCCAACAGTGTCAGCTACATATACACTAAGGCAGATAGTGACAGACCAAATTGCTAATAATGCAGTAACAGCGAACAAGATTTCACCAACATTTATGACATCGAAGATATTACAGGATGGTCAAAATGGATGGAATCCAGATGCCATTTTTGGCCTAGACACGTTCACAATAACTGACAGTGCGGTCAAGGCGAGCAATTCTCACGTCTATGTAAGTGTAGACGAATCAGCTGACGTTGGCCCGCTAGCTGTGAATGTAGTATGTATGGTTGAAGACATAGTAAACAATCAGTTTCAAGTGGTCTGCAATGCACCACCCGCTGACGGATCTGTCCTACGCTATACTGTGATAAACCAACCATGAAAGTTGTAATATAATCGATGCAAATGAGGGAACAAAACAGAAAAAAACAGAATAAACCTAAGTGATCACTACGCTTGTCATTATTTTTTGTTCTGCTAAGGCGTATGAAGGTTGGTAACTGTGATACTGGCATTTTTTGTCTATCAAAAGAAGCCAAAAGAAGGCCTAAACGGAAAGTACGATCCTCATGATGGATATATTCACTGCAAGAATGAATGTAATGGAAGAGAGGTAGCTCACTGTATAACTAAGACGACAAATCTGAAATCCGTCCCATAATTTCTTTGTTTTCTATGAACGTCGGGTGGTCCTCTCATTTTTTTTTGGGTGGGACAACATAAACAAGATGCATTTTTACAAGCTGAGCATTAGAGAGATATTTGCCCCTTGACGGCAAAGTATCAGAGTTCTATTTTACCCAACCTAGGTTTTAATAGAGGTAAAGGCAAAAGTCTCTGTAGACATTAAGGTCAGGATGATTAAGGTCAACGCCAGTGTATAGTATTGCAATATCCGCATCTACGCCGTTTCCAGAATCGGCCGGGCTAAGATCTCCATCTACCCTATTAACCCCTGTGGGTACAGTCTGAGCAAATACGTGTACCTGTTGATCTTTTTCTGCAATTGCAATACGAGGAATATTTTGTACTGGTTTAAGAATATTTGTGTGTGTGTGTATTTATGTTTACTCTTAAAACGTGCTTCCTTATTGTCATAACCCTCTTTTTGATCCGAATGTTACTTGCCTGAAACAGGCCGTTTTATTTTTTAGGGATCATGTAAATGTATCTAATTTTTTTGCAACTATGACTGCCGCGGGTAACAGAAAAGAACTATACCATTAATAATTGGTAGCTGGGTATAACTCTGAACGACGGCTATAGTTGTAACTCATAGGCACGATCACAGCTTACCTGCATTGTGAATGGGATAATACTTACCCACGGATTAGTGAACTCATGTATTCCCTCATTGATGAATAACCTACATTTTTATTTGGAGCATTGAGCAATTGGATGGTAGTATTTGGGGCAAAATGTTTGGCAAGGCGATAAAATAGTAATACATAAACAGAGACGTCGTGCGGAACTCGTTAGGTCATTTCTTAAGAGATCTGGGAGAAAGACGCTACTTGATATTGGATCTGCAAAAGGGTTCGTAACTAGCATCCTGTCAAGTGGAGTTGCCATGACGTACGGTATTGAAATCGATATGGAATACATCAAGGTTGCGAAACAAAAGGTTCCTAACTCTGAATTCATAAATGCATCTATGGAATATTTGCCATTCAAAGATAGATCCTTTGACGCGGTATGCATCTTAGAAGTGCTCGAGCATCTACCTGCTGAAATACAAAAGAAAGGAATTGCCGAGGCAGAGCAAGTTCTTAAGGATAAGGGCTCGCTAATAATCTCGATCCCGTACAAGGAAAATATCATTAGAACCAAATGCATCCATTGCGGCAAGATCACTCCATTGTATGGACATCTCCATTCGATGGAGGAAGAATATATAACATCTAAACTGCCGCGTAGTTCGCACTTTTTGTTAGTGAAAAAATACCGGCTACCAAATATTCAAGTCATATCATGCAAAACTATTTTCGAACCTCTTCCTCTACGTTTATGGTTACTGGTAAATGATATTCTTGGGCTGGCAAAAAAAGGATACTGGATTGTACTACACTACGAAAGATAACTGTTAGTTTTATTTAGACCTATCACCTTAGCTATAGAGAATCGAGATGGTGAAGATGATGACAATGTATCTTGAAAATCCGTCCTCCATCCTCCATCAATCTCTCCACATTCCCTAAGAATAGATGTGGAACTCCAAGTTTACCTTTGATTTCTCCCTGCTCTGTTAGAATGGATTAACTAACTGATTCAACAATTTCTTTTCACCTCTGCTCTATTTTCAATATTGAATTTTATATTATATCCAGCTTTTACTAAACCATGATTCAGATTTCAATAGAATTTTCTCTTATCACGCCAATCCAGTTGTCATATTGATTCTTACGCACATGGGATAACGCATAATAGCCAAAAGTAGGATAATTGTCTTAATGCCAGCTATTAGTTTGAGATGCAGTACAATTGCAAAAGATGAAGCTGCTTTGCGATCCTTGAACTCGTTAATTCATAATGAGCGTTACAATTCAGAGATATTGCTCAGTAATAACCTGTACTTTGTAGGGTGTACAAAATATAAAGAGTATCCTGTACAAACTTTTGAGAGTGATAAGCTATGGATTTGTCTGGAAGGAAGAATATATGGAAAAGAACGTTCCATATTAAACCAGAAACCCCATAGCATACTCATGAGAGTCTTCGATAATGGAATAGCTGATGAAATTACAAATTGGCTGTTAGAAACAGACGGAGAGTTTGTAATATATGCATTGAATAAGACAAATCAGGATTTTATTGTGTTAAATGATGCTCTGGGCCGATTGCCAACTTACTATTACATAATGAAGTAATAATTTCTAGAGAGTTGCAGTTCATTATCAATTTAATTCAACCTGAGCTCGATACAATGGCAATGGCACAACAGCTGCTTTTTAATTATTCATTGGGAAAAAAAACTTTGATGACCAATGTCTATAGATTAGAACCAGCAACTCTACTAAGGATATTTGGTAATTCCTTGGAAAGTAGAGTCGATAATATTCATCATTTTAATTTTGAAAAAAAATCATATTACGAAGACATTACAAAGGTTGCTGATGAATTAGTCTCATTATTCTCTACAGCATGCAAAAATCGAGTTGATTTGAATAATAAGAATATTCTATCATTAAGTGGAGGACATGACTCGCGAGCTGTCGCTGCAGCATTAGATAAAAATAGTATTCCATTTATAGCAGCAACCTTTCTTGATCCGAATAAGAAATATAGTACAGATATAGAGGTTGCAGAAAAGTTAGCTTGGAAATTAAACATTGAATGTGAGAGATATTACCTTAGTCCACCTTCGGGGAACGATCTAGATACATTGTTAAGGATAAAAAATGGTTTGAATTACCTTGCTATGGCTTACATACTTCAGTTCTTTGACAACCTAAGTGGAAAACATGGCTCGAGGGTCACATATATTACAGGAGATGGAGGAGATAAAGTTCTTGTTAGTCTAGATCCTGCTCAGAAAATGAACAGTCTAGATGACTTAGTTGATTACACCATCTCCATGAATCATGTTTTTTCCATATCTGATGTTGCAGCTATTACAAACATTCCAGAAAATGAAATAATTGATGGAATCAAAAATAATCTTTCTACATATCCTGAAAAAGCTCTAAGCCAGAAATATGTACATTTCTTGATTTATGAGAGGGCCTTTAAATGGTTTTTTGAAGGGGAGGATAGA
This sequence comes from Nitrososphaeraceae archaeon, assembly GCA_009377575.1. GTDB lineage: Archaea > Thermoproteota > Nitrososphaeria > Nitrososphaerales > Nitrososphaeraceae > TH5896. The sequence goes on from WHTU01000053.1 coordinate 11,072, forward strand.
AATAGATTCTACTTTTGGAGTGTGACTCCATTTAATTCTATTCCTTTTTTCGATTATGCAATGAAATGTCCCGATAAAATTAAATCTTATGATACTCTTTACCAAGCGTTTATGTCAAGATTATCACCGTCAATAGCTACGGTTGATTATGTAGGTCGTCCACGTGTAAACCAGAGCACACTGAGCAGACATATGTATGATACACAACTATATCTGAAAAGGCGTCTTATCAAATCATCCCTTTTTCCTCTCTATACACCATTTACTGGCCCTTCATATAATAGAAAATCAAATACAATAAAATGTTTGCAGCAGCAAATAGATAATTGTGATATTATTTCTAGACATATGTCGCCTTTCCATCTTGCGAGAGTAATAAACAATTCTTCGAAATATTATAAAACTACATTGAATAACCTATTTACGATCACATCTTTTATAGAAAAGCTATTTTGTAATACTAGAACAATATCCAAATATCATGGAGATTATTTTACATAGGTAGATGCGCACACCAGTCTGGGATAGATACATATAGTCGAGGGAAATATCTGAAAAAAAGCACCTAGAAGGAAATGCATTTATACGTTCTATAGAGGATAGTCTCTATAATTCGGGTTTAGAACAATTCATGAAAATTCTAATAACTGGTGGAGCAGGCTTTCTAGGAAGTTATTTGTGTGAAAAATATGTTAACGACGGTCATGTGGTATATGCCTTGGATAACCTGATGAACGGAAATCTTAATAACATTAGGATATTATTGCACAAAAAGAACTTTAAGTTTCTGCATGACGATATTCGGAGAGACGAACTATATCAAAAATTGCCTACCGATCTTGATGCTATCCTACATCTTGCGGCTCAAATCCATGTTGATCGTTCCGTAGTAAACCCTGCTGAAACCTTCAAGATAAATGTTGAAGGGACTCTGAAGGTTCTCGAGTTTGCAAGAATGAATGATGTGAAGAAGGTATTGTATGCATCAACGAGCGAGGTTTATGGAACAGCCAAATACACGCCAATGAACGAAAACCATCCATTATTGGCCTCACATCCATATGGAGTTAGTAAGATCGCTGCTGACAGATTATGTTATACATACAACGAGACCTATGATCTAGGTGTTGATATAATCAGATGCTTTAATTTGTTCGGTCCAAGACAAAAAGACACGGGATATGGGGGCGTAATAGCGATCTTTATTAATCGAGTTCTTCAAAATAAACCACCTATTATCTATGGTGATGGTACACAGACGAGGGACTATATGTATGTGAGAGATGCAGTGATTGCTTATGACAAGGTATTGATGTCAGACAATAACCCCGGAAGAAATGGGATTAATTTCGGAAGCGGCACCGAAATATCAATTAATGAAATAGCTGAATTGGTAATCAAGTACGCAGCTCAGAAGGATATGAAAATTATATACGTGGAGCCTCGGCCTATAGAGGTACAAAGACTTTTTGCTGATATCTCAATGGCACGAAAATTATTGGGATTTAAACCACAGTTTGACTTTCGAAAAGGTCTTTCTACTTTGGTTGACTGGTATACTAATTATAAGTCAGAGCTCTGGATGTATTAACCATAGCTTGTCAATAAATGAAAAAGCATAGTATCCTCGTCAGTGGCGGGAGTGGATTCGTAGGAAAGCATCTATGTGATTACCTGAGAAAAAACGGAGTAGATATTATAGATGGCGGTAACTCCACAAAAGATAGTAGGTCAGCAATAGATGTAACCGACCTGTCCCAATTGCTCTCTATTGGGGATGACGTAGAGGCAGTTATTCATCTTGCAGCAAAGACTTCTGTTAATGATTCCTTCTTCTCTCCGAGGGATACTTATTATACCAATCTAGTAGGGACGTTAAATTTGCTAGAATTAGCTAGGAAAAAAAAGATCCCAAAATTTCTAAATATAAGTACGTACGTGTATGGTCAGCCGCAGTACTCTCCTGTAGATGAAAGACATCCTGTTGATCCTCGTTCACCCTATAATAGAAGTAAGCTACTTGCTGAACAGTTGTGTCAATCTTACTCGGATGATTTTGACATGGACATTGTTTCACTTCGGCCATTTTATCTATATGGATCCATTCCACGACCTAATTCCTTTATCTACTGTGTTCTAGAACAAATCATAAAGAAAAATGGAAACGTAATACTAAGCGGGGAATCAACAAGAAGAGATTTCCTTTTTATCGACGATTTCATAAATCTTATTGAAGTAATATTAAACAACTTTCCAGTCGGATATAATCTGTACAATGTTGGATATGGAAAAAGTCATCTTCTGACTGACGTGTGTCGGATTTTAGCAAAATTACTGAAAAAGAAGATTCATTTCAATTATGATAATCAAATGAGACCTGGGGATATAACTGACATGGTAGCAGATGTAACGAAAGTAAGTACCGAGTTCAACTGGAAGCCTACAACTAGTTTGAAACAAGGTTTGGGTCGTACCGTAGAGGAGTATACGAACGCACACAGGCACAAATACGGTAGTCTTCTCCAGTAAATAATCGAACTCAGTAGTTGGATGGAACACAGAAGGACTTCCGCCTTAAACTCTTTAGTCTAAAAGGTACCTTTTGGGAAAACTTATTTGCATATTTTCCGTTACGACTGACCTGTTTCTCACCCCGTTAACGGCGGTGTATAGACTGTGAGATATTCGTGAAGGCGATCCCGGTCAGGACTATCCCTGGTTACCACTACTACACGATATATCAATTATTTCATTAAGCGTATCTACTTCACCGCTGTTGAACAATAACTGTTGAACAATAAGAATGGCTACGTAGGCAAAGGTTATTTTATCTTATCACGATACATTAAGGAATACCAATGGTTTCCACTGAAATCCCAAACTCAGTTCATTCATCCAAAACCTCTTCCTCGCGAGTTCTCTTTGTTCTTTTGAGCCCTCTTCCCTCAGCAAGCGCTGATTGGGCCAGGATTGGATTCTTCGCAAGTTTCTTGAAGGGTCTTGGTACTAATGTCGTAATAGTTGGTGCTTTTTCAGCTAAAACTATGAACCAAGCAGGCATAACTGAATGGAATGGAATTAAAATTTATAATTTGATCCCAGTGATTATACTGAGAAATATTATAGCTCAAATTTTAAACATCATCTGTTCTCTACCTGTTAGCTTCTTCCTTTTTTTAATCATACGACCTAAGGTAGTAATCATGTCTGTTCCTTCAGGTGGAAATCCTTTAGGTTGCTATAATGTTGCTAGGTTATTCAGGTGTAGTATAATAACTGATTACCGTGATGAATGGGAGGATTATACCTACAGTTTGTCACAATCAAAGATTTCCAAAAACTTTCTAAATATAATTAAAAATGCAATGACAAAATGCTACCGTAACAGCGATACTGTGATCACACCAACAGAGCCTTTTTTAAAGAGTCTCAAGAGTCGTGGAATAGAGAATGTGAAGATTATTCGAAATGGTGCTGATATAGCAGTATTTAGACCCAAGGACAGGATCCTATCTAGAAATAAATTTGGGGTCTCAAATAATGATTTTGTCCTAGTATACAGTGGTAATGTTGGCGGCTATTACAGACTCGATATATTGGTTCATGCGCTAAAGCAGATAACAGAAAAGTATGATGCAAATGTAAAATTAATAATAGCTGGACGGGGAATTGGTCTGCAAGATGTATTAAAACTTGCACGCGATATAGGTCTTCAGGATAAGGTGATTTATATCGGAAAAATCATGAATAAAGAAGAACTCGTAGACGCGTTATGTGCTTCCGATGTTGGGATTATCCCTTATAACTCGAATCAATTATGGAAGAATTCATTGCCTGTCAAGTCTTTAGAATACCTAGCTTGCGGATTGCCTGTTATTGCTACGGCACACAAGGATTCTCTTCTTGGAAAAATGATCACTGAAAACGATCTAGGGTTAGTAGCGCAACCTGAAGATATAGATTCCCTCTCTGAAGCAATTAACACATTGAAATTAAGTGAAGATCTTAGAGTTAACGCTAGTGCAAAAGCTCTTTCTATTATTCGTCAAGATTACGACAGGAATAAATTAGCACTAGAGTTCTACTCAATCGTGTTGAGATATTTGAATGATAGGCGTTGATATCACCACTAGTATTATTCCTCTATTCCTGATTCTTTTATCAAGCTATTGCAAGTTTATGCTAGTTACTGCGTAGTTAAATGCCAGGTCTGTAACGCAAATAACATTACCTTTTTACTTAGTACTGACCTTTCTTGATGATGCAGAGCTTATCATTGTAGTATCGAATCATTATCATCATGGTATCATCGGCATCGAAAAAAGCCGTCTGAGTGAATTTTTTCCAAGCTATACAGTGAAGGTTTAGATACCTTTGAATATCTAGGAGATTGGGGCTGATTCATGAACCACTTCACCAAGACTCAGGTTGGAAGAGGCGCCGTATATCTGTATATTGAAAATATCGCAGCAATGTTTTCTGGTTATATATTTTGGCTAATTATTACAAAGATTACAAGCCCTGATGTTATAGGAATCTCTGCGACTATTGTCTCATTTTCTGTGATAGTTGTAACAATCGTTAACATGGGCATACCTATCAGTATTCAGAGATTTCTGGGCAAGACATTTGTTAAACAGAGTATTGACGATACACGGACTTACATAAGATCATCCTTGTTTCTTCTTATGTGCACTATATTGACAAGCATCGTAATAATTAGTATTGCTCATTCTTCGATCACGTTTCTTACAGGGATAGATTTGGATCCAAGTTTTCTTGTTGTCACAATACTACTAATAGTAAGTACTTCCGTGGTCGGACTTCTCCGCGGTATAATAATATCTACACTCAATACTAAAGTTATTCCTATAGCATCAATTGCAGGTTCAGTAGCAAAGTTCGTCCTTTCATTTTTACTGATCATAGCTGGTTTTGGAGCATTAGGATTGACAATAGGTGTTGCATCTTTTACTATATTGGAATCAGTATTTTTCGCACTGACCGTCGCTAAAATCCAAAAGAGAGAACAAACACAAAGTATCCCTCCTGAAGCAAAATTTTGGAATACATCATGGAAACTGCTCGAAGGCGGATTTCCCAGTTGGGTGCCTAGCTTGGTAGCAGTCCTAGGGACACAACTTGGTACAATATTGATTTTTGGATCCCATGGAGCAAGCAGTGCAGGTATATACTTCATATCTTATTCAATCTACACGGCTATTTCAGCAGGAGTGTTAGTTATATTCTCTATTACGTACCCTGTACTAAGTACTATCGATGATGGAAGGAAAACCTTTTCTTGGCGGACTATCAAACTCGCGCTAATCATATCGGTACCTTTCTCTATGAGCATATTATTTCATTCTGCTCCTATTCTAGATTTGTTTGGTAGGGAATATGTCTCTAGATCGTTTACTTTAGAAATCCTGTTACTTTCTGTGGCACCTGTAGCGCTAATGATGGGGGTAAACAACCTACTCTATTCGTATGGTATATATCGTCAAGTAATGCTGATAGGAATTGCGATCAGTTTACCCCGTACACTACTTTATTTTGTTTTGGTTCCTATATATGGCGGAACTGGAGCTGCCATCAGCTTTACAATAGGCTCGCTAGTTGGGCTGGCATTGTCTGTATTTTTTGCCAACAGTAATAATTTCAAGATTTTATGGAAACAGGTTGTTCTTATTTCCTTTACTCCATTGGTTATCTCGTACTTGCTTTTCCTATCCCACATACATTATGCAATGGCCATATTGCTAAGTATTACTATTTCTTATCTAGCCTTTATCAGCTTAGGGGTATTAAACTCATCAGATATGAAAGAAGCAATCTCTGTCTTGCCAAAAAATTTGGCAAATCCATCCCTAAAAATCATATCTTCTCTTGAAAAAATTGCTCGAAAAAGATAGTAAGCAGCGCATAAATATATTTTGACAGCGTCTTACTATCTTGAGCAAGTGGTCCCTTTACAAGAAAATACGGGCTTACTTCCCCAGTGCAGAAGAAATGAAAGCAGGCACAGCTTCCTTCTGTCAGAGTTATCAAAATCAGGGATAAGGAGAAAACTATTTGTTGAATTTATTGTTAAACCAACCATTAGCTATGATGCTCAGAAATTCTTACAAGATCTTTTTTATGAAGAGCTAAGAAACCTCAAGTCTCTTTTAGGAAGGTCTCTTTCATGTATCAGTCATAATCGTGGTGAAACCTAATTGATCATTAGTCATAATAAAAATCGTCCAGATTTATGAAATCTCTCTTATTAAGGGTCTAATCTTAATTCGACTTAGTCCAAGATACCATACATTTTTGATGATCTTGAGATTTATCTAATGTCTACACCAAAAGTTACTTTATCGAGCGGTGAAACCTGTGGCAGGAAAACATTGATGCTCCTAACTCGTAAGTAATCTTCGCCAACGATCTCTAATGGGTGAACTATAATAGATTCCTTTAAACCTGCGTTTATGACATAGAGATTTTCATTTGCCCAACCACTGACTGTTGGGCTTGAACCAAATATCACCTGTACCTGAATAGGTTGATAGATTTCTTCTATATTTATAGTGAATATAATTCCTTTTGAACTATAGGGTAAAAGCGTAACATTAAGAGCGTGGTAGTTGAGTATCTGCGATGTAAAGTTCCATCCTCTTTCAGGTTTAGGAAAGTCTAGACGATAAAGAGAGCTCGTGTCGGTTCCATTTACGCTATTGTTGTCGGACGGTCCAATCCGAATTCCATAATCTGCTGGTTTGAATATCGGAACGGGCGGAAGCATAGTCCTGCGGCAGATTTCAGATTCATAGATGTTAGCCGGAAGCTCAAAGTCTCGCCACTTTTCGAGAAATTGCTTGATAGTTGGATCATTAGTAATTTCGTAGAGTTCCTGTAGCTGTGTCACTACAAGTCTATGATAGTTGTGGGGTGGCAATCTCTTCGGTGATAAATCATAATATGAATATGTCCCATTCTCATAATCAAAGCGAGCCAAATTGTTCCTTAATGTAGTAATTCCCTGATCGAATAGATATTTGGCAGTAGAATCACTCGTGGTATTGTAATACTCATAAATCCTTAGAAGTGCAAAAAGATGTCCGTTCAGTATGCGCGGTTTTATTCCTTGATCATTGGCTAAGAGCTCATACCACCAACCTCTATCATTTGTCTTATGAGTAACCCCTCCATCATCAGCCTCAACGTAAAATGCGTTGAGGAGCTTCTTTGCTGATTCGATATAAGATGCATTCCCTGTGATGACCTGTGCTTTGGATAATACCTCCACAACCAAGCCTTGTGCCATAGCTGACCTCCATATAGGCAGGATGATTGTAGAATGATAATGAAAAGGAAATTTATATTCGAATACAGAAAAATTGCCATACCCTTGTGCATGACTTACGAGCCAGTCGGCGTTACTAAGAAAATTAAAGGATGCATAGCTGGCACTAGAATTAACGAATACGTCATAGTTGTTCAACGCTCGATGTGCTACTGTGATAGGATTCCGTTGCGGGCCGATATATTCTCCCACAGTATATCCATACTCTGATATAGGAACTCCAAAATCGTCTACAATAGCTTGTGCGGAATAGCCTCTTACATTACTGATGCAGTATCTAGGTTCTCCAGAAGCAGCTAAACCATTTGAGCCAAGAGGTATAGGAAGAATCGAGGTAATAACTAAAACTGAGATGCATAAGATGGTTATTAACTTCGTATCTAGAATTGTATTCTAAAAACTATTTATATCAGTCAAGGACCTGATATATTTCTTTTGATATTTCGACTTAAATATTGAACCTTTTCTTCAATAAGGCGTAAGCAATTTTTCTCTACATTCTTTGTAGCAAAAACTTTCATCTCTATTAAAGCTCCATAATTAGTTGCCTGAGTCTAAGTTCGTTACTAACCTAGAGGCTATTACTAAACTGTATCTGCAGAAGAATCCTATTATGCAAAACTAACATCGGGCATATTGTAAACCGAATAGCATACGGGTTGTTCGCAAATGTAGAATTATTTCTGAGAATAATGGATTTTCATAGGATAACTATCTATGTAACCTATAATATTATACTACTGTTCAAGAAGGATTAACAACACCAGTTGTGATTACATGAGTTAGATTTGCTTGCAGTAATTGTTTCTCTACTAAACGAGTTTGCTCTAACGCTTGAGTGATATTATCATTTGATAATGCCTTAATCATTGTCTTTAGAGTAGGATTTACTAATTCTAATAAGTTACCGAAATCCGTATGATTTTTACTTGCATTTCCAACTGTCTGCATCCCTGCTTCTGGAAATGGACCATCATAAGCCTTCCATAAATCATAATACGTTCTCAAGACTGGATCTTCTTGTTTCTCCAAAAGACTTGACAAAAGTCCAACGTGATACTTATGGTAGTGTTCCGGAGCAGGTTTTCCGAATGCATCGTAATATGAATATCCATAGAACGGAGGTTCGTCAATATAATATCTATCAATGTTATTCCTCAACGAAAGTATTCCCTTTTCAAAGAGTATTTTTGCATCCATATCATGAGTATATTCATAATATGAGTACAGGTCTCTTAGGCAAGCCATCATGCCATTTAAAATCCTTGGTTCTGGACCCTCCCTCGATGCATTCTTTTCGTACCACCAACCGTCGTGGTCAGACTTGTGAGCAATTCCTCCATCCTTAACATCGACGTAAAAAGCATTAAGTAACCGTTTAGCTCCATCTAAATACTTACTATCATTGGTTAGTTTGTGTGCCTCTACCATCGCTAATATAGCTCTCGCCTGAGCCATTGCATTTCCCCATGGCGGATCTATATCATATCCGGGTGGCTTAAAATTGTAAGTTACTAAAGAATAATTCCCTCGAGAGTGCGCATTATCAAGGAGCCAATCAGCGTTACTTAATGCAATTCTTATATCGTTCTGTTCCTTAGCTCTATCGAAGTCTGAAACGCCCAGCAGACCCCTATTTTGAGAGTGATAGATTACCTCCGCACCAATAAATAGGGGATTTCTTTGGGGTCCATACCCTTCATAAAAGTAATATGGAATACCAGTAGTATCATAGGTCCAATGTTTCTTGCCAGTCTGGTGGGTTGCAAAACTAGCATCGGGCATAAGGTAAACCGAGTAATCCAGCATAAGGCCACAAAGTAAAATGAGGAAAATTAACAACAAAATTCGCAATAGAATCCGTGATGTCATGAAATATATAAATGGATCGTGTTGCTTTGTTGCATAAATCATTATCATATTGGTGTGATTTGTTGACCAATTGAGATTTAGCTAACGTGTAATTAGATTATTGTTGGACATGATTAACTGGTCTTCTTATAACAAATCACTGGTTAGACGTGGTCAAGTTATTCTAGACTTTGATGTCTTAGATAGTTGGTATAGTGAATTAGAGAGAATGAATGACGGAAAGAGGGGTGCACAGTACCACTATCCAGATTCGTTCATTCAACTACTAGGTTACATGAGGGTATATTTTCATCTGCCATACAGACAAGCAGAGGGTGTAGTCATGGCACATGCTAGTAATAAGGTACCATCGATTCCAAACTACAGTACAATTAGCAGACGTGTTAATAACCAGGATATCAGAATCA
>WHTU01000054.1 GCA_009377575.1 Nitrososphaeraceae archaeon
ATGAACAATGTAGTTGGAAGTCAGAATGGAGTATTTCTTGATGGACAGAGTGCTGGTAACGCGGTGAATGCCAACAACGTATTGGAAAACATAATCGACATCAATAATGCAAACGGCCTACCTACAAATATTAACACCAACCAATTTACAGACAATAGCTGTCAAACAAGCAATCCAAGTGGACTATGCATAGGAAGGTAATAAGAAATAACAGGTAACAGCAAGTAATAATCCGACTCATTTTTTTCTTTTACGCAAAATCTGTCAAAGATATTTTAATCCTATAATGTTAAAGAAAATCAGAGAGATTTGTCTGCTTTGTTTTTATTAGACTTGTATCATGATTATCATCTTCTTTTCCTGCCAGATCATCAGTCATAACATATTCACCTCCCCATTTCACTTCCTCAAGACCTAATAGTTGTCTGAAGATATTGACCGTACCAGGTCCAAAATCTGCATAATGATTATTAGCAGCAGCGATAGCAAATCTAACTGGCTTCATATTTCCACGATCAATTCCAGACTTGAAATTGCGTGCAATTTTTTTCATTTCCTTTATTCTATCAATTTGAATATGACCAAAATCTTTCTCTTGGATACTTCGATCTCCAATTAACCTTACGTATGCAAAGTCTGAAGTGACTATTGGTGGGGTATGTAGATCTGCAAGCTGGCTCCAAACTAGGCACATATTATTATTAGAAAGAAAATTGTAAGCTAGGTCTTGAAACCAAGATCTATGCCTTACTTCTACTGCGTATCTGAATCTATTATCTAGATATGGAATAATATTTCTAAGAGCATCAAGTCCTTCCACGATTTGAATAGAAGGCGGCAATTGTATCAAAAGTGCAAGTAGCTTTTCCCTCAGTTCAGATATAGATTCGAAAAAGTAACCTAATTGATCCTCGTCAAAATTATTTAATCTCTTATCATGAGTTATTATTTTGGGAAATTTTGCAGTGAACCGGAAGTGACTTGGAGTTCGTTTGTACCAATTCTTGACCATGAATTCGTTGGGAATCCTGTAGAAGGATGAATCTATCTCTACATAATCAAATATGCGTGAGTAATATTTCAGCCACCTTGAATTCTCAATAGCTCTGGGATAAAACGGTCCTTGTCATGATGAGTAGAACCCGAACATCCAATGTAATATTGCATTCGCTGTTGCAATATGATTATAATCAAATACTACTTCTTTAACACTTTTGATATCAAGATAATCGTAGTCCTTACTATTATGGCTAAGGGCTTGAAGAGGATTATTACAACTAACTGCTTTATAACAAGACTTGCATTTTGAAGACAAATGTATTTTGCAAGATTTGGAGAATGCCGTTATAGATTATCCTCAATAGTGATTTCTCCGATCTTTTCTATCTGAATGTCAACTTATACAATCTGTACACTTAATTGTGACGTAAACATAGTGCTTAGAAGTCAGTTGCATTGCCAAAAACATCAACTAGTTGTGGTACCTTCCGATTATCTAGTGAAAAGTTAAACCGATTGCGTAAAGTGTCTGAAGATAAAAATATTACTCCAAATATACTAGTTAACCAAATAGTCAAGGCACATGTAAATTGGCATAGTATGGCTGCACATGCCAAGCTTTACTACCTGCCGAAATCATTTCTAATTAAATTAGTTAATGAACTCACAGAAGAGGAGTTAAATGATCTAGCTCTGGAAACAGCAAAGAACGATCTCGTAGATATTAGCTTATTTCTTAGGGGCGGATTTACAATTGCTTCCCTTTCAGACATAACAGAAACTTGGTTAAGAATATCGCAAATGCCTTATAGATATGAAATCAATGAAGATAGCTGTAAAATTATTATCGAGCATGATATGGGATTCAAGTATTCCTATTTAATCAAAGAAATTTCTAGGTATCTATTGGAAGTAGTATTTGAAACAAAGACTTATTGTGATATTACAGAGAATACTATTACTATAAAGCTTGAACAGTAAGTTCACACGAAGAAAATAACTAGGTTTGATTCAGGCCTGTTACTCATTTTTGCATGGTTTAAAATTCACGTATAACTTGAAATCGATTTGAATAGTAATGTGTTTCATTATCTTCTCATCATCTTGAATAATTCCTGCAACCTTTCTATTTTCCATATTCAATTAGTATATTACATTGTTGTGGCTTAATAGAAGAATAAAATAATATTGCTTATTTTATGCAGAGAATAAGGTTGTAGAATGATAAATCATAAAGATAATTTAGAAAATTAAATGTATATTTCTATCTTCTAGATTCCTATGGAAACTCCTTCAGCCGCAGTAGCAATATGCACACTATTATTATCTTCTAGACCCAATCGTCATTTCAGATTTTCCTATACTAATAACAAATCTAGAACGCTACCACCAAGACTATTGGATTGAGAAAAAAGAGGCGGCCTGTTAGATTAATCAAGAGTTGAATAACTAGATGTTAATGAACTAGGTAATAGGGTTGGTTATGCTAGTTGTTGTCATCTTTTGTTATGATTTGTTACAATCCATGCTGAGCAGCGTTAATCTTCTTACGCTGTGTTAGTGATTATATTGGAACAAAGAAATGCCATAAAGTTATCTACGATGGCTTGATGTAAAGGAACAATATTTAGTTTCACACTATCTTTAGAGATAAAAAAAATGGAATAGAAGCAGAAAAAAACAGAAGGCAAAGAAAAAATGGCAAGGAGGTATCTAACGGATGAAAAAATAAAAATAAAAAGAATCATGGTCGTAGATGACGAACCTGACCTTACTTTGTGTTACAGGCTGTCTTTAGAATACCATGGATTCGAAGTTGAAGCATTTAATGACCCTAGAGAAGCATTGTCAAATTTCAAACAAGATTACTACGACTTGGTCGTTCTTGATATCAAAATGCCCGATATGGATGGCTTTGAATTATACAGTGAAATACAGAAGATAGATAGTAAGGCTAAAGTTTGCTTTCTTACAGCAAGTGAATTATATTATAAGGAGTTTAGAAAGAAAGGATATAATGCATTAGAAAAAGACCTATTCATTCGCAAGCCTATCGAGAATGAAAAGTTGGTAAAAGAGATGGACCGCTTAATTACCAGAGATGTAAGAAATACCTGACAATCGAGATTTAGCTATACTAGTGGGTGATAAATGATAATAATAAAATGATCCTTTTAGTTGTACGTAAATGTTATTGCTAGGTTTTTTTATTTAGGAAAAATAGATAGTTATTTGTGACAAAAAGACATGAATCGTGTTATTTGGAGAACCGTTCAGCCTGCTTATCGGATATATTTGGATTATTTCTAATTCCCATGAATCACAGACTATTTCATGTGTTATGTAATTATCATGCGTTTGGGATGTGTGTTTGGTTATTGTTATTGCCGTCGTTGCTGTTGCGTAATATAATCTTGAGCACGCTTATCAAGTTCCTCCTTAGATAGATCTTCCTTATGCGTTGCAATAAACCAATGATTTCCAACTGGATCCGTTACACTACCGCTACGATCTCCATAGAATTGGTCCTTTGGTTCCATCAAAGATGTAGCTCCGGCTTCAAGAGCTTGCTTGTACACAGCATCACAATCTGTTACATATAGGTATATTGAAGACGGCATTGGTTTCCAAGTTTCTCCTCTAGCTTCACCCAACATGATAACTGAACCACTAATCCTAACTTCAGCATGTCCTATACTCCCATCAGGCATTGTCATACGTTCGATTTCCTTTGCATCAAATGCTTGCCTCATGAAATCAATTAATTTTTTAGCATCATGAACAACAAGGTAAGGCGTCACTGCATGATATCCATCGGGTATTGGCTTGACAGAAGTCATTACATGAAATCTTGCAGCAGCGGCTCATAAACTTTTTTGCATAATTTCTAGGCCTGTTGCACCGATCTTTGACAAATTTAGAATGGAGTTACTACACTCGACATGCGTCATACACAATTTAAGTCGTCATGGCAGCTACACGTGTATTACCCACAGGATAGAATACATTGTGTCATAAGTTTATTTTAATGTATACAGAATAATAAATATAATAATCTTTATGGGATTTCTTTATGAAACTAATATACTCCATCAACCCGCTGAATGGAAAAGAATTCTAGATGTTCCACTTCCCCTGCGATATTTTAAAGGATATATCTTTGATTCGAAGTTTCAGAAGCTCGTGTGGCCTACAGCTGGTATCCCAAGACATCGCATGAAAGCATTTATTCCTTTTACTTGGACAGTATTTGAGAAAGATGAGATCATCTTTTTCAGTCCATAAATCAGATGGCTTATAGATTGATTTTTCCTTACTTCTTAATGCAGGAATATTATTCACAACTTTAGGCTTAGGTCTTTTGTTTTGCTCTTTATTAGGAAAAAATAACCATTTGAAAAATCTTATCAAATATATCCGATATTGATTATAGGTTCCAACCTACTTATGTAATGGATCAGAAGATTCGGGCTTCCGTCTGGCATTCAGAAATGAAATGACTTCATCTCGTATTATAGATTTAAATGGCTTATCTTTATTGAATTTCGAAAATGAATATAATAATCGCACATTATCTTTCCTATAATTATCAGAAGGATTCGTTTCGGTATTCATAGCCGAGATGTAGTCCAATATAACGGATGCATTTTCCTTAGATATACTTTTAAGACCATTAAAAAATTCGTTATGTAATCCCTCTGTTATCGTACTAAGTCTGGCATCAATTTCAAGCGCTTCAGCAGGACATCTTAACATAGATATAGGGTAGCGTACACCCCTATATAAGTTGGTATTACCACCTACTTTATCGATAAGTATGGCAGCATTAATAATGCCACTGTCTTTCATTTTGACAACGTTAACAACACCATCTATTACAGGACCTGCCGTTTATGCATAGGATGTCATGGAAACAGATAAAGATAATTATGGTCGTTTGAATTTTGTTTCCTCGACAACGACGAATGCTTCTAGCTCTTTTGGCGGCGAGAATGCTACTTCTAATTCCACAATAACACAAATACCTAATGCTGCGATGGGTCCTATAATACCTGAAAAAGGCTATCTAGTTGAAGAAATACGTGATAATTTGTATTGGGTGACAGATGGCTCTTATAATACTATGTTTTTGGTAACAGATGAAGGCATTGTCGCAATTAATGCTCCACCATCTATCGGACAAAACTACTTAAATGCCATAGCTGAAATAACTGACAAACCGATCACGCATGTAATTTACAGTCATGCCCATTTGGATCATATTGGTGCAGCTGGGATATTTCCGAAGAATGCAACTTATATAGCTCATCAAGATACATCTGCGGAACTCAAGAGAGCTATGAGTCTAGCCAAAAATGATTCTACTATCCCGCCAATACCCACGATATCTTTTCCAAATAACTATATGTTGCAAATTGGAAATCAGACACTAAATTTGGATTATTATGGCGATAATCACATGCCAGGAAACTTGTTTATCTATGCCCCAAATCAGAAAACGCTTATGCTAGTTGACGTAGTATTTCCTGGTTGGGTGCCTTTTGTCTATTTAGCAATAGCTGAAGATGTTGCAGGTTTTATAAAAGCTCATGACATAGCCCTAAATAATTATGACTTCGATACCTTCGTTGGCGGGCATCTGACTAGATTGGGAACGAGAGATGATGTGATAACACAGCAAGAATTTGTCTCTGATTTGGAAAAGGCCGCCGGCAAAGCTAACAGCGAAGTTCAATTTAGTGATATCGCCAAACAAGTTGGTAGGTTTGACAATCCATGGTTACTTTATTCTAAGTACATTGATGCATTAGATAAGAATTGCGTGGAAACCATGTTATCGAAGTGGGAAGGTAGACTTGGAGGTGCACAAGAATTTATGTCTACTCATTGCTTCGCTATGACCGAGGCTGGAAAAGTTAATCCAAGTGTAAATGCAATACTTCAAAATAATACCATGATTGCTTCTCCAAACTAGAATACGATGTTTCTCACACCATTTGTGTGAAACTTATTTAATGAAAATAAATGATCCCAACGACAGTTGTGAATATTTAGCGATTTCAGGATATTGATAAAAATAGAACTAAGAAATGAGTGAAAACTCGCAAAAATAGATAATTGTCAAGTGTCTAGCACCCAATTAGATCCTTTATTCACAAGTCTAACATCGTTAACTGTTTTCCATTCTATATGGTTAACAAGATTGCAAAATCCCGGCCTAATATCTACTAGGCTTAGCCTCCTCCTGCACCCATTCCTCCTCCAGTTGATTCTACTTCTAATTCTTGCAATTCCTTATCTTCTTTAGATTTTACTTTGGTTATTGGCTTCAAAACTTCCTTCTGGATTTCTTTCTTCTCTTCCATTTTTGTAATTTGGATAGTATAACATGTTTCTTAAAGATTATATCGATATTTGTCCTACACACGAACAAACGTTGAAATCATTACTCCATTCTATATGATTAAGACCAAAACACTAAAAGAAAGTGGACCTGAAAAAATAGCAGATTTCATCGTCAATTATCGTTCCAGAGAACATATAACTTTTCAATTCTTAAGTCAGCAATGTATTCAACCTTTAAATATTGATTTAAACATAAATATTGTCGCTAAAACCCAGTAAAACATGTAAGATCTACAATGTCACTAGCGATACTTAATCAGTTTCACGCTCAGTAAAAAGGAATCATCTGACGCCTTCCTTATACCCATCTTTATAGCTCCTATTGGGTTGCCGTATCTCCTATAGTTTATTGTGACTTCTATAGGATTAGTTCCTAAGTTTGTGTTACCTGTATCTATCTTGACAGCCATCCTTGAGATTGTATTAAAAGCAATCCAGTTACGTGCACTTCCTAGACCAACGTTGTAGATAGTTGGTTGTGTTACAATACCTGTTGGTGGATTCTGCAACGATGCTGCTGCAGCCATTATCATACTTCTTCTTTCCCGTGTTGACATAATATGATTATCTATCTATAATATGGGCTTTCTCTTCTTTAAGTTATACTGTGGTTACTATTCCAACATAACACCTGGAGGACACGAATAATGTATTGCCAACCCCTGAGCGGTTACGCCTTCTAAAGTGCATCCTGCATCTAAAGCGCGCTGATCCTGGACATGCCCTTACCACATCAGATAAGCAAGTGTTCCAAGAGAAATACCAAAGACCAGCAGCACGAGTATAACCACAATGATCTTTGCACCTCTGCTAAGTTTGGGCTTTGGCTTAGGCTTAGTATTAAGCTTCTACTCATCTTGTTCCCTTTTCATTCAACCTCTTTTCTTGCAATTTTCATGAGTCTCAATATTTCTGTAAGTTGTTCATGAGTGAGCTCAGCGTTTTTTAGCACTCTAATATCCAGATTATAATTTCTTAGCCGGTCGTAAATCTGTTTATCAGAAATTGTTTCGAGAAGCTGACCATATGGAAAGGGCTTTTGCAATAATTCTACAACCTGTTTGAGCTCTTTCACAGATTCTCTCACGGTCTCCTCGATATAAGCCGAAGCAAAAATGATCCTTTGATGGGGATTGACTGCGAGGATCTCCTTGGCAACTTCCATCCCGTTCATTTGTGGCATTCTATAATCCAGAATTACTGCCTCAAATGGCTGATTCCAATGAGTTGATATATTTATGGGATCTCCAGCTTTTGAAATCCTTAATTTCTGAAATTCCTCCATGTAAGCTTTTGCACAATCTTCTCCATTATCGACTGCGATAACCTCATATCCGGCTTTTTCCAAAGCTGTCTTGTATGTAAGTGCCGTATCCGCGTCGTCATCGGCTATCAGTATCCTGCCTATTGCTTTCGATTTTGTCGGGATAGAATTATTAGCTTTGCCTTTTCCTTTATATTCCTTTATCTTACAAATCCAATTCTATTTTTTTCATTTTCTTTCATAATCTAATAATATACACAATAGTTCTTAATGGTTTCAGCCCTGATTCTATGGTTTCTTATATCTCCCCGCCAGTCCCCTATGGGATCGAATAGCCAAGTCAAAAAGTGTTATAAATGGTCAAAAAAAATGAACTCGCTAGAATCCTGGACTCTTTCAAGACAGCTTCAGTTTCGTTATAAAGTTGGAGCTTCTTTAACATAACATTTAACATCTCCTTCGGATCTGAAACCACATCGAACATTTCTATGGTTAAACTTTCGTCTTTGCACCTCAATTCATCCATCAGTATTCTATCAGGATCGTCACCATCAGTCATTTCCTATCGACTTGTTCCCTCCTTATCGAGATCAATCAACGAAGATCCTAATTGGAATTATATAACTAATAAAATCTATTTTATTAGCTTCCTGGTATTCAGGGATTATACATCTCTACGGAGTCTCCGTTCTTGTATTTTTTAACATCCAGTATCATTTCGACAATTTTTGCTGCTGCCTTCTTAGGACTAAGCATCTTATTCTTATTTTTTTCATAATAATTGTAATCGTAATATTGCCACATTTTTGTAGCTACTTGTCCAAGAAATATTGTCATCACTCTAATGTTATACATATCAACTTCTAATGCTAGGCTCTCTGCTAAACCTGCAAGTGCAAACTTACTTGCACAGTAAGATGATAAAAAGCTGAAACCAGCCTTCCCTGCACCAGAATTTACATTTAATATAGTTCCAGATTCTCTTTTAATCATGTAAGGAAGAATAGCCTTTGTAATTAGAAATGCACCTTTTAGATTGGTATCTATCGTTTGATCCCATTTATCTTCAGACGTATCTACTAATTTCTTGTCAAAGGCAACCCCAGCATTATTCACAAGTATGTCTATGGATTCACTTCCGAATCTGTCTACTGCTGATCTGACAAGAGAATTCACCTGAGATGAGATGCTAACATCACATTTTGTCCCTATAATGTTTACTTGATCGTTTATTTCTTCAATGTCCTTCACTACTTCATTGATTTCATTTTTAGTTCTAGAACATACAACAATATTTTCTACCTGTCTAGCCAACATAATCGCAGTTTCTTTTCCTATTCCTCTTCCACTCCCAGTAATTAATGCGGTTCTATTTTGCGTATTTTTAGGATTTAGGGTATTCATATATTCTCCTCTTTGTAAAGATTAGCGGCACTTCATACTAAAGAAGTTGTTATTACCATATTAGGTGAGCGGCTTATCAAATAACTATTGCATTCAATTATATTACACTATAAGAATATATGATGTTGTTCCCCCCGCTGCGGCATAGTTGAGTACTTCTGCTGCCGAAAGGTAAAGTACTTCTGCTAGTGCCGTAGCGGTTGTCTCATAATATTTTTTCTTGTTTCCCACTTTATTTCGTCATTAGCCGGTTAGGTATCTGCGGCCTTGCAGTCCAAGCTTGAATCTTTTTTTATGAAAAAGTTGTGCAAAATTATGCAGCTATTCCATATCAAGATGAAGGTGTAGGTTATCATGTCACAAAGGATGATAGGCAAACCATGCGACAGGTCCAAATTATCGCTTAGTTGTTTTTCCCCTGATTTCATAGATAACCAAGTTCCAGAATACCTTTTATGCTAGTTCATATTGTGTACCTGAGCTAACAGAAACAAATTCATGACAGGTAGGACGGTCCCTTTCATTCACTCTTCCAATCCCTGGCCGTCCTACCATTTCGTAAAGGTAGTTAAAATCTCGGAAAGAAATAGTGACTTGTATTGTATCAAAAAGTTTCAGGTTGTGGTGGTATCATAATCGAGCCCATTCTTATTTCATTCAGAAATATTGTCATTATCACTAAATTCTTCTTCTTCCTCTTCCTCTTCAAACTCGTCATCAATGTCTATATCATCCTCTTCTTCAATGATATCATTTTCTGGCTCTTTTTCCATTCACAATTAGAACTAACTAAGGTTTAACTACATATAAAAGTTAAAGAATCAGAATCTTTGTCATATTGTGTCACTACTAAAACTCTTTAAGACATTAAGAGAACCAAAATCCGAAATTACTTCTAATTAGCCAATATGGAGCTAATCATCTGACTTCTGGCAGTGCATTAATATTAATATAACAAAAAATAAGAGGAAATCCTTGAATAATTTGACATGCTATCTCGTCATACTCATTTCCTGACAGTCTTGCCTTGACTTATCATTCAAACTATCTAATGATATACAATATATAATGTTTTTATCTGTTTAAACCAATAAGTAATAATATAAGTATTCTCAGTCTAAATTTTTCTCCCTAGTCATGATAAAAACAATTAATCTAAGAGGAACAGTTAGGATCGGATAGAAGGATTACTACATAAAAAAATTGTACATTCTACGCTTATGAATCATATTTACACTGTAATGTATTGCCCAAAACTAGAAGCGTGACAAATTGATATTGTAGTAAATAACTGCAGCATGAACGAATCAATAGTATAGTATAGAATTAGAGAATCACGTGGTTGGTACATACAGATTTGAGACTATTTCCATACGCTATCCGAAGCCCTTGGTTTTAGTCTATTCATTTCCAGTTCTGCATGCTTTTTGAAATCCTCAATCTTTTTATCATCGTAACCCTTTTCTATCTTCAATCGTTCTTCCAATAACTTTTCTAGGATATGGATAGCTTCGAATGAATCTTCCGGATCGATATGATAAGCTCTTTCAAAGGCTGAAAGAATTGGTTCGAGCTGAAAGAATAAAGCATCACGAACCTTGTCATGCTCAATAGGTCTGGTCATTATAGTTTCACACCTTACACTTAGATAAAAACAATTGCTAAATTGGTACATATTTGATTCATCTCTTAATTCTACGTTAAGTATACTATCAGGCGTGAGTGACGAATGAGTTGTTAACTCTTACATGTATTATCTTTTCTTTAATCATTCATTTTTTAAATTTCAATCACTGACAGAGACTAGTATTCTTACAAAAGTTGATCATGGAAACTACCGGCTAGAATGGCTAAGACCAGCGATTGACAGGGATGGGCAAAACCTGTCAACCAGCTTGTTGGAGTACATCGGTACAAAAGTGGATTGGTATATGAAATAAATAATATAAGCATTGTAGCAATCTGATGACTTAGTCAGACTTCATGCTCTTTATTAGATTAAATTTTGACCGTATTACCACTCTTTTACAATCCATACTCTATTTAAGAAATTAGATTCATTTTTTATGACTCTAATCTAATTTTGTAAAACGTCAGGGAAGTTTAAGATGTTGACGCGGTCGGAGTATTTGTGAGTATTTTCTTTAACTGATTGTCATCAATCAGACTATCTATAAGCATTGATGTAAGCATTGATTTATCTTCCCTTGAATCTGCAGCAGGTGATGATGACAGAACCAATTCGATTGCTTTAAGTGCCCAATAATAATTCAGAGCTTTAGCTACCATTGAAACTGCTTCATAAACTACGTTACCCAGAGTAGTCGCCATATACTTACCATTCTCTCTTTTGACTAATCCCATCTTGGAGATTCTACGAAGCCTGGAGTAATATTGACTTTGCGTAATTCCCATACTTTTTATCAGAGTCTTGAAATCATAACATTTGCCGAGAGTTATAGTGTTAAAAAGAATTAATGCTTTCTCATCAGACAACGCACTCAGAATGTCAATTATACTCATCATTTTCTAGCGAATTGTTCTCACTGGATATGGACGACAAAGTATTTAACTTGAAAATCGATATCCAATCGAGTACTACTTGATTCATATAATAATTTAGTAGTATTTACAATCTTTAGAGTTTTTGATAGCATTATTGATTGTCAACATGTAAGATTTGTGTAATGATTATATACCTTAGTGAGTCAGAGAATTATAAAAATATATCGGGGGACATTGACGAATTTTCCAAAAGATTACTTAAGTTACGCATAATACATCATACAGCCCAAAATGTGTAACAAGATAGCAAATAATGCCTGAAATGATAAGAGCCCAACTTATCAGACAAATCTAAATATATAATAACTAAACGGTTTCGTGAAAATCCAAAACTATGCTTAAGCCATTTATCTTGATGAACCAGTCATTAACTCCAAACTGGCAAACTGTCTTAATCTAATTCACAGCAGCCAGTCAAATTTATCTAATTTACTGTCTATTTTGTTGAACGTACAAGATACTTATAATAAGTTGAGTGGGATTTATTAAGAAAAATGGCCAAGATAAAGAAAGTTGCTGAATTTGTTGGGCACGAGATAATGAAAGGCACGGAGCTTATTGGACATGGGATTAAAGAAAATACAGAATTAGCTGAGCACGAGACAGGTATACATGATGTAAAGAATGGTGCAACATCTGTTGTCAATAAGATGAAAAACACAATATAGCGGTCGGTCGGCTATTAATTGATGAAATCTATGAATTAAAACAGATAAAGGATCATAGTTAGTGGAACTGTTGAGCGGGCCCACCAACTTGATCTCATGGTTGAGATTGGATACTATGAAATGATAAAAGCAATATTGAATAAAACTATTATAATCGATGAAGTCTTGGGCTAGCCATCGATAGTATATTCAGTCCAGTAAGCACGAATTATGTCATATGATATTGAACTTCTGCTAACACATCATAATTTCAGAATATTTAGTCGTAGATGTTAATTTATTGATATTTCTTATGGATTATTGGTTGATGCTATCTGATCTACGTCATAAATCGGTGTATGAATTTGAAATAAAGCAATATAATGACTATATACTTTTATGAATAACTTTTAGAATGAGAGATAGCAGAGATGATTTATTAGTAGAGTATTATGCATCTCATGGAGCTTCTGCCATCATAAACTATAATGAAATTAGCAAAAATATTACCCAAGGTAGAGACATTGGAAGAGTATTTGCGGAATACAGAGATAAACTGGTTGTAATGGATGGTCAAAATAAAAAAGAACGCGTATATTTAATTCCCAAGACAAAAGTACATCGTTATGGTGATAATCAAGTTTATCTTAATATGTCAGAAAATTCTTTGAAAGAATTTGAGATCTAATTAAATCTCGGCTATTTTATCAGTCATTCAATTCAATTGATCTGTCTAAACTCGCTATTTTAGTTCTGGTTGGAATCGCTAGAGACCTTTTCATGTCAAATACAGCTTCTACGGAAATGGAGCCCCATAATTTATGTTAGAATCTGTAGTGGTAATGGCTGCCATTGCAACATCATTTTGATCACCCTGGGTTGGTGAGTTTAAGTTAGAGCATATTATATTCACTGGAAACCAGTAATTGCCGCATTCATTAATTTGCGATACGACCTGACTCTTTTCATAACTATCAGCAAATACTGAATGTGGAGATATGAGTAGCATAGTGGCTAGTAAGATCACAAATACTCCGAATGTAGCTATCGCTCTATAATTCATACTCTAGTAATACATGATATTGGCCGTAATTATTGTGAGTTAAGAAAAAACAATAGAATACAGAAATCAAATAATTGTTATAGCATACATTCTCAAATTAATATTGTGTAAATAAATATGTGTATTGTCAGCTGAAAATCAAAAAAAGTTTTGGTTTTTGAACCAATTACAGTTGTTATGTATGTCTTATGGGAATGCTTGCTCTGCTGCTAGTGATACTGCGTTTTCGCAGCCCTGAATCTGGGATGCAATGTTTGGACATCCAACATTCTCTGGCAAGAATCCGTTGCCACAGACGTTTGCTTACGAGATTGCTTGACTCTTTCCGTACTTCTTCTTTCCTGCGAATGCATCTTCTGTTGCTAGTGCTGTTGCTCCGATGAGCATTACTGCCATTGCTGCTACAATTACCATGTATTTAGTATTCATACTAATAGCAAAGAAGAAACTTTTGTTTATTTGCATTAAGCAAATTCAGACGCTCTCATAAATCTGATATTTTTTCTGTTAGATAATAAAATTGCAACCAAGTCAGGTGTGGTCGTGGTCGTGAGATAGTTGCGCCTACCGCTGTAATAAAGAGCTATCTTGAACAGCAGATGTAGACGCGGCAACTATCTGACACGACAGAATGAACACATAAACATACATAATGAAATGATTAATACGCCATTAGATTCACTAGAATACCAAAATCATATATATTATTTTAATATAAAAAATAAGTTTAGTGTCAACCAGAATCGTATTAGCTATAACATATTTAAAAATTAGTGAATGATCAATATATCATTATCACATAACAAATAAAAAAAGAGAGTTTAAGTTTGCTTACTTATTCTTCTTCTTCGATAGTTTGTTGGACGCCGTCTAATGCTACTGCGTTTTCTTCGCCCTGAACTTGTGAATCAATATTTTGACAGAAGACATTCAACGGTAGTTTACCATTTCCGCAAGCGTTTGCTTGTGAGATTGCCTGGTTCTTGTCATAGTGTTTCTTTTTGTCTGCAAACGCGCTGTCTGTTGTAGAAAGTGCTGTTGCGCCAATTAGCATTACTGCCATTGCTGCTACAATTACCATGTATTTGGTATTCATTTGATACAAGAGCGAAAGTTATGCTTATCTGCATTAAGCAAAAACGGGCTTACACTTATATCTGATATATTTTCTATTAGAACTGCAAGAAGTCAGCGCATGGCCAAAGACTCTTCTTAAGACCGTTTTCGCTTGAATGGCATTACCTTTCTTGTTCGCAGCGGTTCATCATACCACCCAATCAGACCTTTACATCTGCCACGATGAAGCTCTGTTAAATCACTTGCCTTAAATTCTATCACCTTCACAAGAATTACCGCATCCACTTTCTCTATATATTATGGAAAAAATAAGATAGTACTCGATGTTGATCTATCGTAGTAAATACATTTTGAGTCATGCGTACTGAATGTTGGCCATATAATTATTATATACTTTCTAGATTATCTTATAATGTGGATATCTGCAATGATTTTGCTATCACTAAGAATATAGAAGCATACACCATGGTTAACTCGGCGGCGATAAATTATGCTTAGAGAATTGTTAACGGGACTTGCGGTTGTATTTATGGCCAGTTCTGTAATTATCAGCAATATTTTTCGAAGCACAAGATCGGACAAACGCCAGCTGCCGGCTAAGAACGTTAGTAGTACAAGCACAACAGCCGGGTTAGACGTCCCAGCACCAGAACCCGAATCCAACGAGTCTAACTCCAAGCCAACAGATGTTTAACTCGTAACCAATCTTATTCTAAGTTGCATTTGGGACTAGAAGATAATCTTCACTGAGTAAACTTGAATGAACAACTTGTACAAAAATTACTCGCCTTATCATTATTCAACCACAGTTCAATTGCCATTCATCGATCGTTCGGTCGCCGTTCAATTATCGTTCATTTAGTTACTTATTTATCTGATCCATTTCTAGACCCAGATCGTGTATTATTTCTTTCATTGTCTGCATGTCAGCACTTAAAGAAACAGTTTTACTTTTAATTGATTCTGGCACTTCAATTTCAGAGACAAACATCTGTAAAAAGTCTGCCACTTCAGACAACGGCATCTCAGCCATGTTTATAGTAAAAATTGCGGTATCAATATTTTGCTTTGCTTTATCAATGAACTCATCTATCTCAGAAACTTCTCTGGAATTATCTGGTGTCGTCTTATAAATATCTCTGATACATCTACAGTCGCACTCATTTTCGTTTGACCCGTACTGAATACAGATACATCCCGGGGCGCTACATCTGGCTTCACTATTACCCAGTTTACACGAAAACATTCCATTTGGCTGACTCATGTTTATAATACATTCAAAAGTTTCGCGACATGATATTTAGCGCTGTCTGCATGTATCAATAAAACTTTGGGTTATATGATGTGATGTTTGATAGTGCAATCCTTGTGATAATAATGTCTTGGTTTTCCACTACTTACAACAGTGTGATCATTTGTAATACGTTGATTGCAAGAAAAGCAACGTCCATCTTGTTTTAATTCAACCATTCGGATTATACGATTTATTCTTCCGTTGGGATAAATGATTAATGGTTGAATCATTTTCATTGTGAAACCAAAATGGCCACAAATGAGATTTGTCATTAAATAACGTAGATCAAACGCATAATATTTCGTAAGCTGGACACATTCGATGAATTATTCCCAATAAAAGTCCGGTCCATTATGACTTGAGATCTGGTTACATTTTGGACAGTTCTCCATTATATCTTCACGGGGCTCGGATCTAAGAGTCTCTTCATCGGGGGTTTGTAACACCTTTGATTGGTATTCATGTCCGCACTTGCTACATGTGACCATTACAACCAATGTGACAAGCCTTGACTGAATAGTAGTAATTGGGCTATCTCTGTTTCTGTGTGACCTTGTGCTAGCATTTGTGCCACTTCTTTCCTACGTTCTTCTATGTAGTAAATCCACTTCTTTTGCTTGCTTACATGTGATTCTTGCACTCCACTCGTAATTGATAGTAGGTTTGCATAAGGTACTGCTTTCAGTTCCTGTTCATAGCTATCACCGTTCATATTATACAATAGATACTCTTTCTAATAATCGTTACTATCTACTAGTAACATATAAAACCGACCTGTCCATTATATCTATATAATCCACGCAGTATCTAACTTATTTCGTATTCATTAATAGAGGGAATAATACTAAATGCCAATTCTGCTAAGTAACGAATGAGCAAGCTGAGGGATTTAGTTCTTCAAAACTTGATAGAGAAGGAAGAAAAAGATTAGCCAGTGTTTTGCTACCCCGATTGAGTAGCGTTAACTCCGATATTGAAGGTTCCAATGTATCCTCCCAATTGGTAGTTGGCAAGATTGAGCATTAAATGTCTACCAGCATTGGTTTGTATTAGTCCATCTGTTGAAGGTCCTGCATAAATTCCATCCTCTTCATTAATCATGTTAACAGGTCCATGATTAATATAAGGTGGTTGTTTGTGCACCTGTTCATTTATGGAGTTGTTAAGATAGAATTGTGAAGTCCATTCGAAGGGATCCTGTAAACCTTCTAATGATCTGACCTTAACGTGTATGTGAATTGCTCTTCCCTCATACCATCCTGGATAGATCGTAGTAAATCGAACGGTTCCATTTTCATCAGCTATCTGATATCCACGAAGGAAGTTCTTTCCTTCGGTACCGTCTTCTACGGCACCAGAATATACTCCCTGGGAATTTGCCTCCCAGAGGTCCACCTTTGCGCCGTTAAAAGGAATACAGGATCCATCCATGTTCAGGTTACCGTTATTACTATCTACGTCGTAAACATTTATGATAAGATGTAATGGAATACCTTCTTGCATTGAACCATCAGAGGATTCAGATCTGAGGTCCGAACGATTAGGCATGCCATCAACAAAGTATGGGCCCTGAGTCTGCTGTGGTGTACCCTCTATTTCTATTAATGAGGGTGTCAATGTACACGTCTTATTTGTTGACGTGGCCATTTGCTGAGCTGAAAGTTGTTCAAAAGAACGTAGTGGAGGATGAGAAAATGTTGTATCTGTGTCTTGGGCAAATGCCGATTGACCAGACGTATAAGTTCCCGTGTCTAATGAAGTAAATATTAACAATATGATTCCAATTACTAGTACGGTACTTTTTAGTATTGCATATTTGACCATATATTCATCAAAGACTTTCATCATATTTAAGGACACGAAGAGAAGCTTTGAAGGAAGAGAGAAGTTTGTAATTCATTATTAGTTTTATTTAACTTTTAAATGCTGTAAAGTTGTCAAAAAATTGTGAAAAATGTATAATGAAATATTATTATCTCGATCAAAATATATTACTAACCTAAACTTGCCATTTATTGTGCAAATTTTCTGTGTTCTGAAGGTTATTTTTAAGCTGACCTAAAAGGACATAGAGAAATATGATAATGATCATGTGATTTTACACAAGAGCAGTCGATAGGAGTAGGTTTCTGTGGTACTCATATTTATTCTTCAGGAGTTAACTCAAAGCCAATCAAACTACAGCTTGAACATAAGGCTCACGTAGTACGCTATAATTCTCTTCGAGAGCATCTCACACCTCGCTGAGTTCCCCCATCTAGGATAATCTCAGTTCTATATCTGTCTTGAAAAACAGTATGAATTCTGATAGGTTGTTTGTACATTGATTAAGGGACGAACAAAGCACCACAAAAATTGGCATATGAATGCTAGGAATTTTAGCATCAGACTCTGGAATAGTGCAAATAAATTAATCTGATAATTCATAATATTAAAGCCTTTCTGGCTTCTTGATATATGTGCTGATCACTTCTAGCCGTATCAGGATTAGTCTTCAATTTTTTGGACAATTCCAATGCAAGTTACTGTACCCACACAAGTTGAGCTAACCAACCAAACTCCTTCGGAAGGCCAAAGATTTCCTCATTTGTATCTAATATTTCGCAGTCGATAATTCTTGCATAGTCTATCAATATCTCTCTCCTAGATTCGTGTAAAGATGAAAATATTACAAGGCTTGTATCCACATCTAATGTAACTCGAGGGCCATGTAAAAATTCTTCAATTCCATAGCTCCTTACGGGAAGGTAGCTTGTCTCTGATATTTTAAGGGCTATCTCGTGAGCTACAACTTCTCGAATCAGGTCGCCTACAATAACAAGATTGGTTAGAAACTTCGGCAAGCAAATTTCAAAAGGCAGACCTTTTTCTAGAATTTTAATTGATTCTTTGAATTTCTTCAATAATTCTTTGTTGCTTAAACCTATTCATTGAACAATCCTTGTTATAGCTGAGGTAAGAGACACTGTGAATGCTCCACAGTTCTCCTGAGTACAGGTTTCTAGTCGAAAGTCTGCATTATTATTTGAAGGACTATCAATTCCGGTTACGAGAATCGTAGTAGCCCCACATTTTTTTGCAAATTCTAGAGCTTTTATACTAAAAGTTTTTGTTCCACGGTGTAAGAATACAACTACTATATCTTTGTGTGATACCAAGTATGTTGATTTGATGAAATCAAAACTCTGAACTGACAAGGGTAAAGTGGATTTATTTCCTTTGTAATACTCTCTCCAAAGAAATTCAGCAAACCTTGCCATCCAAAAGCTGCTACCTATTCCTACGAAAATGACCTTCTGGGCGTTATCGATGTTTAGATTTCGTAGTATATAGGTATCAAGTAACTTCTTCCATACTGCCGGTTGATTCAGCATGTTTATTTCATACAACGAAGTCATGTTATTTTGATTATTAATAGAACTATAACAAATTGATGCTAAATAATTTCAAACATTTTAACTGTTGGCATTCATACTGAATGGAAAGCAGTCTATTGACGCCTGAAAGAAAATAATAAAATCCTCTGCTATCTGACCCTTACTGTAAAACTTGAAATTATATACTCTGCTTCTGAATAGACTATTTCTATTGATATAGTTAGAGAAGTAGAGTTCTGGGCGTGACACTGTTAGAATATCGCTGACGATATTTCATAACTGGTAATAAGTCATCAAATAAAGTATTTCATCAAAACATAATATACACCATAATTGAAGTCCGTCCTACAATGAACAGTACTTGTATTTTTTGGTTTGCCTTTCTGTATTATCTACTTAAAGCGCCATAGGAAAACTATAAAAAACAACTGCCCAAAAAACAAATCAATACTTTGCTAGCCTTTCTCAGTTGTATTTTGATAATATTATATCTAATAGTAGCCTTAAACAACTATGATCAAAGGTCATCTGATATTTTGTTTGCACAGTCAGATCAAAGGAATACTAGAAATGTTTTCTCTGGACCTGGAAATAT
>WHTU01000055.1 GCA_009377575.1 Nitrososphaeraceae archaeon
TATACCTGTATTCTTCGTTATCATTTTTCTTCTCATGAAACTGATTGTAAAGACCAGTTTCTGATTTCGAAAAACAACTTGCGGATCATCATAAGCATCAACAAAAACATGCCGGGTCTAAGATAGAATTAAGATATTACAATCAGCAATCTGCTGCAGATGATGATGAGGATGATATAGAAATAGACGACTCTCAATTCAAACGTGGATTTGAAAATAGTGTTGAAATTGAAGCTGACAGGGATAGAATCTATCAGGTTATTTCAAATTTGATAAATAATGCAATCAAATCAATTGATGATGGAACAGAAATAAATGAGGAAAGAACAGATGAGATAATAGTATCGGTGAGCTATGGCAACAAGTATCAACATCCTACATGTTTTGAATATCAAATTGAATATAATAATAGCTCTACTGATAGCAATTGTAGCGATGAGCGCTACAAAAATAGCCATTCTTTATTACATGATACAGTAGTAATTGTTTCGATCACAGATACTGGAAGAGGAATAGATCTAGAAATAATGCCAAAATTATTTAAAAGATTTGCTACCAATTTCAAGACAGGTACAGGATTAGGATTATTTATCTCAAAGAGTATCATAGAAGCACATAAAGGCAAGATATGGGCCTACAATAATAAAGGAAGACAAGGCGCAACTTTTCAATTTTCTCTTCCTTTAAAATCAGCTTAATAAGATCGTTAAATCAGCGGAACTGTCTTCTTGCAGTATTTTAGTGGATTTCATTAACCTTAATGCAGTATTGAATTTTCTGCCTCATGACATTGAGAATCAAGATGATGTTCACACAGATTATTCTTGTCTACATATTCATAATTGATCTGGTTTCGTCAATCTCGTTATGGAACATCATATTATCTGATGGCGAGGCAGACATATCCATATCCATTGACTTGTCCATTGACATCATATTATTATCACTAATACTACTCATAGGATCAGAAGGAAGCAATATCATCCCTGTCAAAGACAGGATTCCAATAGATATAAAACAGATACCAGTAATTCTAGCGATCAAGAGCCCACCTTTAGCCCATATCTTTTCAGCAAAGATGATGGAGGCAAACAATCCCATCCAGAAAATATTCATCCATCCTAATGCTACCATAAGTAAGAAGTAGGGCCAGCAGCAACCGAGACAATATAGTCCATGATATGCTCCCATCTTCACTGCTCCCACTCCCCCCTTTCGCCATCTTCTCATAAAGAAACTAAGAGGAGATTCACAATATCCAAGACACCTAGCTTTTAGCGAGCTAAATTGATAGATCCCAGATACAATCAGTAAGACTCCATATATAGTATTTATCGATAGCTGCTCCTTTTGCTGTTGTTGGTGCTGTTGTTGAATGTCGTTCATTCCCAATTGTGACAATAATATGTCTAGGGCATAGGACCATCCAATCAGGAGTATTATCCCCGTTATTGCCCAAATTGCAAGATATGACAATATGAAAATCATCATATAGTAGGTCTTGAGTCTTAACACATTGCTTAGATTGTAGCTCTTCCTACGTTTATTTTGACCTTGATTGATTGTATTTGGTATGCCATTATTATTATCGCTGCAAGTATTATATTGTCTATGATATAACTTCTGACTGATATGATTAGAATGGGAATTATCCTTACTACCTTTGCTACTATCAATGAGTCTATTGTAGAAAAGAACCATTGGTATTATAGCTGGGAACATCATAGCAGCCATACCCGCTGTCCATATTACTACAAACAAAGATAATGCTGCTGGACTATAGTAAAATGTCATCATAGAAGACATCATAGTATCATACTGCCAGATCGATACAAACCAAGTAAATACAGAGATTGATACTACAACAATAATTATTATAGATGAAATATTTTTCATAATGCTAATATTGGTCAATATATTGAGTAATTGAGTTCATTTATAAGTTAGTAGTTTTCATGGGCCTCTCCATTCAAATGTAATATGCTTACTTGATCTACCCTTTCTTTTCCATTTGAAGCCTATTGTATCAGCTTCGTCAGCAAGTGATATCCCCCAAGTTGCAACTCCTCCAGGCCCGACTTCGCTCCCAGGCGGGTTAATAGTTTGAACGCGTTTACCAGGCGGGGTAGTAGGTCCAGTTAATGCTTCAGCCTTTGCTAAAACTTTTCCTGGTATCTCTGCACTCCAATAGGATAAATCATCTGCCAACTCAAACTTGATAGAAGCATATTCAATTCCTCGAACTTCTCCGATAAGCTTTGCAAACTCGGCCATAAAACCACCGGCCTTTCCACTAAAAATCATATTCAGTGCTTCTCTCTGCTGTTCATTTACTCTCTCGTCGAAAAATAATGCAAGATCCACTTTTGTTGTGCCATCGCCTGCCCAGA
The DNA here is from genome assembly GCA_009377575.1 of Nitrososphaeraceae archaeon. Classification (GTDB taxonomy): domain Archaea; phylum Thermoproteota; class Nitrososphaeria; order Nitrososphaerales; family Nitrososphaeraceae; genus TH5896. The sequence goes on from WHTU01000055.1 coordinate 2,391, forward strand.
TATTACCTTTGAAGCTACTCACGGCTAATACATTTAAGCCATCAAGGGATGTTTCACCATAATTGCCTATTTTGACATTATACGCCAAAATACCTTCGCAGTCGCCGTAAGTTGGAGTTTGGGCAAACTCACAAGGACATGGTATGTTGCACTTGCAAACATCAAACCAATCGCCTGTAACTCTCCAGTTGGGAATTTTCCCTTCAGTAGCGGCCATAGCGGTTTCGGTTGTTGTTGTTGTTGTTGTTGCAGCTGCCATATCCTATTAATTCAATAATAGTGGTGGTATTTTAGCGTTAAATTTTCTAGCCCCTTTATTGAAAATTATTTGTTTCTAATGTGCGCTGTGCATATAATGTATAGCTGCAAACATGAAGGACAGACCTAATTTATCGTGTTCTACTCGACGATTGATTGATACTTGGCAAAGGAAATACTTGACAAATCATCTTATTTAATCCTCTATGTATTAAATTGTCTAATGCTTTTTTCTTTCTTAAAATTTCCAGCTTTGAAAAGCGCAATTAGGTCAGATTATGATTTTTGATTGCACTGAGGAACCAACTAGGCAAGATGTCTCTATTCTTTCTTAGAAAATACTGAAACGCCGAATCTAAAATGTATGTTCTTGCCCAATCATCTTTAGACCGAACTGATCTGCCATAAGCCTGGACAAGTTTTAAACCTGTCTGCCAATAATACCATTCTGGAACTTTATTTCTTTTCGCGTTTATCCATCTATCACTTTTATTAGGATAAGGAACTTTGGTTATTATTTGAAATCTCGATAAATCCTCTTTTAAGTCTAGTCCAGTGTGTAGTGACGGAGAAATTAGGACCGTAGGCTTTTTAGCATAGATGTGTTCTTGGACGACTTCGTCTCTCTGTATTTCTGGATCGGTCACAATGAGTCTTCTCGCATTGTCCTTAGAAATATTTCCTTTGATAAAATTAAGTTGCTCATAAGACGTAGTATGGATTATTCCTTTATGTTTACTGTGTATTGTCATTAAATTATCAACTGCATTTGTAATAGCTGACTTAGTTTCTTGTAATTGCAGATTATTGTAGTTGAGATAAGCCACGTTCATAGGATATATGGGTCTATTTTCTACTGGAAAGTCTGATTGAACCTGTATAAATTTTACTTTATCATTATCAGGAGAGATCCCAATGTTTCTACAAAAGGTCTTATAATTTAGTATTGTAGCACTCATTATAATTGTCTTTGGGCACTTGTCAAATACAGCCTTACAGTACTTTGATATATCTAATGGTTTGAATTCAACTTTTACCACTTCATAGTTCTCTTTTATTATATCTGATACTATCCAATTTTCCGGATCTGATATGATATTATTTATCGTGCGTGTTAGTCTCTCGGTATCTCTAATGGCGTCAGCTGCAACCTCATCTGCTAATGTATTATTTACATGGACAGAAAGGTCTTCATATTGTTTAGAAATTTGTTCATCACTCTCAAATAAATCCGAGGAGGATACTATCCTGGTATTTTCGTTCAGTTTCTTTTTCTTGTTACTAGACCAGCCGTACTTGACTTTGCGTTCAATGGCCAAGGATTCGGCCACTGAACCGTTACCAAGTAGATTAAGCATCTTGGTTTCAATTTCTATAAGAAAATCAACCCATCTTTTACTATCATCAAATCCGAAGTCAATGAGATTTAGATTAGAAATATATCTTCTCCATCTCTTCTTTGAAATTGTCAATCCTCTAAACTTTACAAGTTCTGTTTCTAACAAGTGTCCTTCGTCTAGTACAAGTAATTCTCTTGAGAGGAGATTTTTCTTGCTTGGAAGCAATGCCAAAAAATTAGAATAGTTGAATATGGAATGACTAGCACTTAGGGCGATGTTTAATTGATCAAAATATGGGCATGCTCGCCAGTCTGTAATTGGAGAATCGCTTGTCTTGAAGTTTTTTAGGTGAAGCCAATGTGAATAATCTTCTTGATAATTTTTGATGTTTACCAGAGGAATGAATACCGATTCGTCTCGTGTGCCTTTCTTGATTACAGCATAATCCTTCGAAAAAGTTCTGTACCTGCAACCGTTGTCTCTAAATGTTTCATCAGTCATGCAAGGGCCGTATTCGACCGTTGTGTGTTTGCATTCGCTAATAAGAGGATCTCTTTTTTCTAGTGATTCACTTTGCCGTGGCACTATGGATGAAAGGCAGATTTTGCATCTATATTTACCATCTCTTATGAAATCTTCCTTTACCAAACAAGGAAAGTTATTTTTCCCCTTGGCTACCTTTAGGTATGAAAAATCATTGGCATATTGGCTTTGCAAATCCTTCGTTGAAGTACATATATAGCTTGATCCCAAAGTGAGTGCGAAAGATACGGCTAGAGGACTTTTCCCAAATCCAGTGGGTGCTTCAAGAATAATATGTTTATGACCGGAGTTAAAAGCGTCACAAATTTCCTTAAGAATTTGATCTTGCTTGTGTCTTCTCTGTGGAAAGGGGAAATTCCTTGTCACCTGGGAGGAATTTATTGTTTGTGTCTTACTCATAGTAGAACGCCGATGATGGTATTCTTCGTGTCAATACGATAACGTTAATTTATCTATATATGTATGTTTTACAGCCTTCATAACAGATAATGTAGGTGAGGGAGTTGTATTCATAACATTTTTTTGAGTTTCAATGACAATTAGGTAATTCTTGTCCTCTAAACATTTCTAGATATTTCTTAGAGGGCTTTTTAGATTTAAGCTCGATTTAGAATGTCTTTCATAGAGTCCATTTTAGAAATCGTATTTTATGTCCAAGTTTTGTATACAAACTGATCTGGCAGAAGTATTTTTATGGAATACAGCCAGCAACTACTATTATTGCGTTTCCTTTAGAAAAGATCGTGTAGAGCTTTCAAATGATTGTCTCTTTTGCACATTTATAGCATATTATACAGAACTGCTTTAAGTGTTCACCAAATGCAAACAACTAGCCGATGAAATTTCTTTATTTCTTTAATCGATTGCGGAGATTATCAACAATATTTAATAGATAACTCCAATTCATATCTTCATAAACTTACAACACGAGATCGTGTGATAACAAAGAACTAACATAGGTTATCAATTTTGAAATATCAAATATTGTGTTTACTGTATAGATTATTTGTGATGTATCTGAGTAAAAAAACACTTGTTTTGACAGCTACTGGGGCTTATTTGTTTGGGTACAAATGACAACATTAGGAGATAATTCCAAACTATCTATTTGAGAGATTACTGAATCGAATGGTTAGAGTATTTCCATTATTCGAAATGTTTTATTCTATATTGTGATTATAAATTAAATATTCTTACATTTATTTGACAATTAGCTTTATTTACTTGTAATATGTAATAATAATAGAAGATCGGTTAGCCGAAAAAGTAGGTCGACATCGCTCTGGAGGATCGTGGAAGTTAAGGCTTGTGCGTACTCCGGGAATGATGTATGCTGTCATATGTAGTAGGTTAGCCATCCCTTTAACAAGGATGGAAGTATAGGCATAAGATAGTATGGGCAAACCACAGGATTACAATATAGCCTATCAAAGTAGTCTTGCAGGAAACCACGCCTTCGAATGCTAATCGGTCTGTCTGTCTTGTAATATCCTCAATGATTGGATTGAGAATAATAGGTAACTTTCTGCGTCACTTTAGCACCCATAAATCTCTTGTATCGACGAGGCGATTATTTTTTAATTAAAGGATGTGATTTCACCGTTATCTTACATGGGCTTTAACCACATCATTCTAATTATTTTCATTACACCGTTATCTTACATGGGCTTTAACCACATCATTCTAATTATTTTCATTACCATTTTCATTGTCGTCATTTGTTGAGTCTTCTTCAGCTTGGTCATCCTGTTCTTGTTCCTCTATTGGAGACATAGTTGATGTTGGTTCATCAGCTCCTGCTGTTGTTGGTTCATCAGCTCCTGCTGTCGGTGATGAAGATAGTGCTGATGATGAAGGAACTATTCTATAAATAATCCCATCGTCATGTGACACTACATATAGATATCCATCTGGCCCAGTTTCTAAATCAGTAATAGGTCCAAACCCATTACCAAAGATTAAGGAAGATTGCTCATCCTCATTGTCTACCACTAAATCAGGTAGATTGTCAAGGACGAAGGCACTTCTATCGGGGTTCATTCTAAAATAGTATAGATTTCCATTATTGTTATCTCCTACAAATACATTATTGGAATAGCTTTCTCCTAAACTTGATGATTCTAGGAATTCTATATCGGTTACAGCAATCGGGTCCAACCATGTCAAAAGAGGATCTGCATAATGAGAGCCAGGAAATCTGACTAATTCATCTTCTGTACTGCCGGATGCAGAAATTGGACCCATAATAGTTTGCCACCCACTATTAAATCCCGGCTTTACCAGATTAATCTCATCATTTGACGCTGGGCCATTTTCAGTATCCCAGACATTTTTTGTAACAGGATCAAATGTGAGTCCAAAACTGTTTCTTATTCCATATGCATAGTATTTACTTAATGGATTATTTGGATCCGTGGATAAGGGATTATCTGGAGCGGGTGTCCCATCGTTAGGATTTACTCTGAATATTATGCTAGTGTCATCCGGATCTGGACCACCAGGAAAATTCTGAAGTTTTCCATCATGATTTAAATCTCCTATAACTCCGTACAGGTAGTTATCAGGACCTATCATGAGCTTGCCACCATCATGGTTAGGACCTGGTATTGCTGGAAGATCTACTAATAAGGTTGGGTTACCAAGCGTCTGACCGTCTAAACTGTATTTGTAAACTCTATTTCTTAACTCACCCCCTTCTCCTAATTCAGTGTAGTACAGAAAAACGGTCTGGGCATTTGCATTTTGACCAGGACCAGAACTAGTACCGCTGCCATTCATAACTGCTATTCCAAGTAGTCCACGTTCGCTATCTGTATCAACTGGTATTTGTAATATCGGTTCGGGTACAAGTTCTCCATTTGAAACTAGTCGAACTTGGCCTTCTTTTTCCAATACCAGGATATTTTCGTTATCCAAGAATGTCATGCTTGTGGGTGAACTCAAACCTTCAACAAATGACTCAACCCCCAAATTTGGGTCATTAACTGATTGAGCCCATACAGCGTTTGGTTCGTACTGTAACTGTAAGAGTGGGAAAATCAAGCAAGTTAATACAGCAGCCACCTTAAAGGAGATTATTGTAGTTTTAGACGTTCGACCAATGTGTCTACTTACTTTTGTAACTTTCATAATCGATTCTTCTTACTGTTTGAAGGCATAGATAAAATAGGTTTCTATCACAAAGAGAAATAGGGAAAAATAGAACTTGAAAAGGAAATTCGTAAATTGGAATTGATATTGTCTTACTTGAAATTTTGTTATGAATACGTGTCAGAACCAAAACCGTTACTAAATCCATGTTTCTATAAGAAGTTAAACTATTTGGGAAATTATAAAACAATATTGTGGTAGTATGTTTAATTGTAAAATAAGATATTCTCCTTCTTCCTGTTCTCATTCTCATTCTCTTGCCTATGCTTTTCTACTCATAATTATCAATTAATGTCCAAGATTAACTATAAAAGTATGAATGAATCTCAATTTTTACTTGTAGTACTATCGGGTTTTCTCTCATTGGGATCAAGGACGTTGACCACCCTTATGCCCTAGAGTCGTTAGATTGCGGTCGGTGTTGTTGTTGTTGTTGAACTTTTATACATAATATTTGTCTCAAATCATGATTTTTGTGTGCATAACCAATACAAGGAAAACACATTTCAATTGATATCAATTGATAAATAGCCCTTCAGCCCTAACATGGAGAAGACAGATCGACTGACATATTGCAGCCACTCGGTATATTTCAAGACAGTTCGTAAGAGCCAGTTAACAAGATGAGAAATCGAACTATTCCAATTTTTGACTGTAATTTAAATCGCTAGTGATATTTATGCTGAATTCCATTTGAGTTCATGAATACTACTACTACTACTACCAGACATCAAGTTCCAGCTCATATGTAGACTAATTTTGATTTCGCTAATGTTATGCGGAGCTTCGTTGAAGGGTATTATGTAAGTCAGATAATGTACCCCAATAAAAAGCGGAAGTCAAAACAACTAATTTGGAATATGAAATCTTTATGAGTATTGACGCTAAATCTGTTTTTATTCTTATTATAGTAACAAGATAATTGATATGTATATGCCCAAGTTTGCGATCATTGACGCTCCTTCAATATTAGGACTACGGCCAACAGGTGTTGAAGATCTTCCAGAAGCACTCAAAGCAGCAGGTTTGCATGAGAAATTAGGTGCCAAATACGCAGGTCGTGTTGATCCATCGTCCCCATACAATCCGGAACGTGATAGCAGCACGTTACTACTGAACGCTAAAGCGATCAGAGAGTTTTCACTAGTACTTTGTAGGACTGTATCAAGTATCTTAAGTAAAAAATTGTTTCCTATAATAATAGGGACTTATTTAACCTGATTCATTCTTTTAGGCCGTATCCAGAACACGAATCTATATATCGCTCCCATCACAAAAGGCCTTTAATAATGCTAGAGACAAATTTTCTCGCTATTGAACCATCTGAATCAAGATTAGGATTGAAAATAGTAATGGACATTCCCACAGCATGTCCAGATGAATATAATATTCTCAATAAGTCACTTAGTTCAGAGAAACTTAGTCCTTCCGCTAGACGATAATCTACTGCAGGCATAATTGAATCGTGTAAAACATCAGCATCTAGATGAATCCAGAATCCATCTATCTCATTCTCTAGCAGCTTTCTGATAGCTAGAGATGAAGCATTGGTGATTCCTAATTCTTTTACACGTGAAAGATCGTACACATCCATGTTTGTATCTATTACGTCCTGACTTCCATAACTTGCAGCCTGCTCTGCATCGCGATACCCGAATACAACAATATCTTCATCTCTGACGAACGGCTTTAGTCCATCGATATTGGTAAGTATCTCTGGACCCCGACCAGATACGATAGCTAGATCCATGTCAGCAACCTCTCCGCTGACAGAAGCTTCAGGTTGGTAAAAATCAGCATGACCATCGATAAAGAATAATCCATACCTTCCGAGACGACGCAAGGCTAAAAGCGTGCCAATAATAATACTACAATCCCCTCCAAGTACTATTATGAAGCGGTTTCTCTTACCAACAACCTCCTTTAGTGATTCGGCAAGTTGCAACGAAAATGCCCTGATGGCCTTACCATTTAATAACTTAGTAGCGCTGTCCCGCTCTGAACTATATGAAAATAACGGTTGTATTCTACCCAAATATTGAGCGTTTAGTGCCTCAAGCAAACCTGCCGCTTTGAGTGCTTCTGGTAGTTTTTCCACTCCTGTAGGTTTCAATCCCAAGACTGATGGAGCATCAAGTATCAAAATACGCGACATACTCAACGCACCGCGGTACTTACCAATGGCATCCTGTAATCTTTGAGATCACAATTAATAAAACCTCGCAAATTTCCCCTATTAAGGTTAATCTTTCCTTACCAATATGCGCACGAAAATCACTAACATAAATCGATTGGGCATCTGTTCAATCTGAAATCTGGTAGTGATGAAACACGAGCTATAGAAATCGGAGGGATTAACAACAATTTTCAGCAAACTAACCATGAGACAAAACAGTTAATCAAGATGCAGGATCTTGAATCTAAAGTTAGTGCACAAATACCAAACTAGAGTTAAGATAAATGACAGGATAGAAATCTATCAACTATCCACATTTTAGTAAGAAGCTACAGCTCTCACAAGAGTACACTAATTCATCAAAGTTAGAATAGAGCTCCATAATCTCACTGCATCTAGGGCATTCCATTTCAATATCAAGCTCAGTCACTGGCACTTCACTTTGCTCCGGTAGACTACACTCTTCTATAGCTTCAACACTCTGTTTCTCTGGTAGACTCATGCTTTGCGGAACGAGCTTAGTACGACTATTTTTTGACATATAGAATATTTATCAAAAATGACTATTATATGCCAGCTGACTTTGAGGGGGGGGAGAGTGGTGTACTAGTATATTCTCTTTTATCTTCAATCTCATACATGTAGGGAATTTCCTCCGCCAGAGTAACATGGCTCCATAGCGTTTCTAGGTCTCTCTTTTCATGCAGATAATTAATCATTTCTGAATAAGCATAGGGAAGAAGAAAGAAGTAAAAGACAGTACATAAAACGATTAATGAACCCTTAACCCACTAGAGATATGATACACCTTCCAGCACAGGAAACTGTTACCAATAGAATTTAAACTCAAAGATTGCCCTTCTTCGACCTTTAAATAAGTGTCACTGATTAGCCATTCTATGGCATTTGTTTTCATTTCTCATAGCCAGTCTGATACACAGATAATAGACTTTTTTACACAGACTATTGAAAACACTCCAGGACTTGAACCTATCCTAATCGACGTCAATCATGATAATAGAGAGGTTTCAGGCACTCCATATTTTCCCTTTCTCGCTAAAAGCTTACCCGAATGGTTCAAAGTGCATGCAGGCAACGATAGTTCAGCAATACGCAATGCCAGCGGTACTGATTGTGAAAGAAGATATCAAAATGCTAACGGAGCAGTCGAGAATTCATTAGAAGATTTCGATAGCAATAGAATGTTACTTGGCTGCGTACTGACTAGTCCTTTCCATAACACGGTACACAGAGATGTAGGCCAACGAATAGATAGAGATGGAAATGGACAGTTTACTACCAATGAATTGGGAGATATGCGCAAAGCAGCGACCGCTCCCCTTGACCCTATTTTTTGGCGGTTTCATAAATTTGTGGATGAAGTTTCATTAAACAGAACCAGCCTAGATGTAGAGAGAACGCTTTTTGCAGCTGTTCCCAGCCCTCCTCCTTCTGTTATGGCTTCTTTATCTCGTCAGATAGATAATGATATCTCACCTCCTCAGCTTATATCACAAAATCCTTTCAGATTAAATCCCTTTATTACAGATTTACCAAGGATATCCCAGCAGGAGAAAGATCTATTTGGGATCACTGGTGTAGAAGCTATAAGCGTAGAATTTAGTGAACCGGTATCAGGGGTTAAGCCGGCTGATTTTTCAGTTAATGGATCTTTCGCAAAACATGTTAATGGCACAGGATCAGGTCCATATGTTTTCATAGGGTTCGATCCTCCTGGTTTAGGTCCTGTAAATATCAAGATGTCAGCCGGAAACATTACTGATACCTCTGGAAACATGTTTGGTGGTGACTCTTGGAATTATTTCATAGTTGAGAAAGACCAGGATCAAGACTCAGATGGTGCTAGAGACGATATTGAAGTTGACATACTTTTGACTAATCCCATGGTTAACGATACGGATGAAGATACGATACTTGATGGTTTTGAGGCAACTTCATCATGTCTGGATCCGTTGAGTGATGATTCTCACTTTATGGATATAACAGAGATTGTCAGCGAAGCACCTCTAGATTCTGATAATGATGGCATTTCAAATATTCAGGAATCTCGAATAGGTACAAACCCTTGTCCTCAACAAGAAAGTGGTGATATGCAACAAGAAATCAGACAGGGCTTTGCACCCGACATCATAAATCTCTTGCCTAATAATCGGTTAATGGATGAAATTGGACAGGAGGCTGATGAACCTTTTATATTGGCAATTGAAAAGACAGGAGGATCGTCAGGAGAAAATACCAAGCTTTCATATAATTCTATTACAAATAGGGCCGTGTTTAGTACGGACAACAACCAGACCATCAAAGAAGTATCTGAGTCAGATGAAGATACTGCAAGAAGAATTTTGAACAACAGCGAGTTTCTCGATTCAAACAGGTTCTACCCTCCAGCTCCTAACAGTACTGACTATCAGGAATATACACTGATTGGTTCAATCGGTAACAGTTTGAATGCAGTTTATTGGACCAGTTCATCGGAAGATGTTCCTTTGACAGTACAAAACCTTCCATATATTCTCGCAAATACTTTTGGGATTGAGGACCTATTCTAAGGAAGCAGGATAAGCTGGTATTACTTAAGACAATGAAGCAGGTCATCAAAAGGATAAGAGTTTGATCTCAGGCCATTAAGTTATTTGACCGAGTCTGCCAGTTAATTGCTACCTACTATTTTCTGAGAGTATTGTGTTATACATCAGGCAGTAATATTCACAGTTTTTATCTTGTCCTTCAGACTATTAAGATAATATGATGAATAAATAGCCGATGAGGAGTCTAGAATCGTAATTAGCCATTGTAGTATGAATAAATTTGTAAACCAATGTATGTCATGATGATGTTCTGAATCTTAACTATTGTTATAGATCCGGATACAGACGTAGTCCCACCTTGAACACACCAAATCAGTTGCGAGCTACTAATGGACTTAAATATAATATTCAGCTAATATAACGTGATGGAATCTTGTAGTCATCTGGAACAGGTAAACCTTGAAACACGAGCAAAAACAAAAGGATGCGAAGAATGTGAAAAGATTGGAGATGATTGGGTAGCCTTGAGGTTATGTCTATCATGCGGTCATGTTGGCTGCTGTGACTCTTCTAAAAACAAGCATGGGACCAAACACTTCAAAGCAACTAGTCATCCTGCCATTAAGTCGTTTGAACCAGGTGAAAATTGGATATGGTGTTATGTAGACGAGATATTCAAAGAATAAATATGATAGTCGTAAAACTATACCTATAGGAATAAGGAATAAGGACTATTAATCAACTAGATTAATAAATGTCAGTGGAAAAAAATAATGAAGTATAAAAAGATCAATTAAGAGAAAAGCCAAAAATCTTGCCGCTTCCTAACGGACGTAACTATCTACTAAACAATGTAGAATCTAAGGTTATTGAAAATCTTCAAAATTCGGAAGGTGAACAACTTTCAATTATACGCGGAGTCGACTTGTGTAGATGCGAAGCATTAAAGAATAAACCAATCTTGTGACGATAAACATGGAATAATAATTGACTTTTCAAGTGAAAATAAACATAATGGTAAGCAGATGATCAAAGACAAAAGTAGTAAAGAAATAACAGTTCATGATAATAGAAAAGTTTGTTCCGATGCTGAAGAATTTGTAAATAGTCTTTCATCACTCTTCATCTTCAGATATAATAGTAAGCCCATAGAACATGACATAACAAGAGTAATTGAAGGTAGATCGGGGACATATGCTGAAATATTGGAAGGTCTACGTTTTGGAGATCTTGATAATGTATGTTATGATTTCGATCTGTACGCCATTAGATAAGCAATACCGCCGCATATTACCCCTATACTTAAAATCACAATAAAAAACGCTATAAAAGGTATAAAGGAAGTCAGTATGGCTACATCTTGATTCCCCAGTTTTCCTTCGATAAAAAGTGAGAGGACTCCAGAACCAGCTAGGCCTGCAAATATCATAAGTATGGTAGTACCAGGACCTCCGATATTCATACCAAACAGGTGAATCCAAGCAAGCATATTTGAAACCTTGGAGAACTTTCTCTTCAGATTGATTTCCAAATGGGTATAAAATACAGCGGTTACTGCTATAGCAACAATTAGTATCAAATATAGAATGATCCCAATAAAGAACCATTTTGCAGGTCCTTCAAAAGATAAGGACAGGAATTGGATTATATCGACATCTGTAGTTAATAGCTGAAATGCTACAGTGGTTAAGGCCATTCCAGTCATTATTCCTCCCTGGATTATAGCTGCAATAATAAACCTATTTCCCCACTTGGTTTTGAGGCTGTTACCGTTGTTATCATTATTCTTGTTCCTCATCATTCTATACCTCTAAATCCTCTTTCTTTATATTACTCTTAGCTTTAAGTTTAAGATATCTTCAAACCAACTGTCTTCATATCTTCATAGAATCACTCTATGTTTTCGCTTTCGTTCTAGTGGTAGATTCTTAATAATAGGTGTCTAGTTTGTTTAGTGAGGGGTAACATAATTATCGTTGAAGATCATATCTGGGCGGTATGTATAGCTGTAATATCACTATGGATAAATCGTTTATATGCTATTTAGTAATGTAATGACAAAAACTAATTTAGTATTTAACGAACAGAAATCAAACGGTAAGAGGGTGCAGTTAGTGTTTCCTAAATCGAAAGGGACCGATGTATACCTGCCGAATGACTTGTCAAAGTACAGTGGCAGAGATTTCTTCCACCGGACTGTGCCTTCAGGATGTATACCTCCAAAATATGCCGTGCCTTCACATGGCACTTCACTATTACGTTTTCCACCACGAGCATACCATGCTATGTCACTCTCATCATCATCTTCATCTTCGAGATTCTCTGTTATATTATTAGGTGTAAGTATAGATAAATTGGTTGATACTACTTTACATAACCAGTCATTTCTACATTCTTCCACTGTTCCATTCCTGGGGGGTATCAACATTAAATCTCAAATGAGGATATGACACACGCCAGGAGCCATCCGTATTTCTAGTAATATTAGGATCAAAGGTGATGGAAACGAGACTATCATTTTCTGGCCTACTCATATTAATATACCATTCTCTTCCATTCTCCTTGGTCGGATAAATCTCGCTAATTCCAAAAGCATCATCCGTCGTAGTAATATTGGATAGTGATGATGGCTGGAAAGTCCGATCCTGTGCCATTATCAAAGGTAAAAGAGATTTTGAAATATACAAAGACGTTAAGCTTACAAGGATTAATGAACATAGAAGAAAAATGAATGCCATACTCCATTTTTTATAATGACCAATAGAAGTTAAACATAATTTATCATGGAAATTCGGGAACATTCTTCACATTTATTTCGAACAAATCACTAATATACATGTAGATTATCTAGCAAAACTGATTAGATACAGGTCTAACTTACTGGTGCTCTCCTTTAACTATAAATCGGATGCAGATAGAACTGGGATAAACCATAATCATTATAAGCTCTGAACAAGTTGATCCATAGAATCAGTAGTATGGGACATAAAGAGATATTTGTTGTTGTTATTATTCTAACAGTTATTGTATCTTCTTTAGTACTTGTAATATCATCGTCAGGTTTGTATCAGTCATTTTTCATTCCCGCACTCTCATTCCATACATCGTCATCATCATTACATTCTACCCTTGTTTTTGCTCAATCTACTGATGAGCCTGTTCTCAGGTTTTCAGATGCAATCGGCAATCCTGTCTTTAATCTACCTGGTTTCACTGCAGAAGTAGTGGCCGAAGGCCTAATGTTACCTACTACTATGGCATTTCTATCGCAAAATGACATTCTTGTCCTAGAAAAAGATAAGGGAACCGTCATGCGAGTCATCGATGGAGAGTTACAACCTCAGCCCTTGCTTGATGTCAATGTAGCAACAGAAGTAGAGAGATGTATGTGCGGAATTGCTATTTCTCAAAACAATGAGACAGGTAAAACTAATGTCTTTCTATATTATACTGAAGCAGAAGGACAGGATGGAGGAACCCCTATTGCTAATCGATTGTACAGGTATGAGCTTGTATCCGATGGTGGAGGAGAAGGAATTAACAACAGCTCCAATTCCCCTGCCCTTCCACTTAGACTTATCACTCCTCAACTTCTTCTAGATTTGCCTGCACTACCCGGTCCACGTCACAATGGAGGCGCTATCACCATAGGACCTGATAACAACATCTACATACCTCTTGGAGATACCGATAAAATGGAAGATGAAACTGAAGCACAGAACGAACCAGACTTCCCAGCTGATGGAACAAGTGGCATTCTACGTGTGACTCAGAATGGAGAACCAGTCGTAGATTCTGCCACAGGAGAGTACATTCTTGGTAATAGCTATCCTCTTAATCTGTACTATGCATATGGTATTCGCAATAGTTTTGGTATTGATTTTGACCCTGTTACTGGTAATTTATGGGACAGTGAAAATGGTCCCGGACATAGTGATGAGATAAACCTAGTGAAACCGGGCTTTAATAGTGGATGGAATCAAGTGATGGGGATTTGGTTACGTGGTGGAGGAGATCCCAGGGAGGGCGAAAGTACTCTCGCCTCTGAACAGCCTGACGGTCTGGTAACCTTTGGTGGTAGAGGTCAATATCATTCTCCACAGCTAACATGGTTATACACGATAGGTCCTACAGCAATCAAATTTTTAGATTCAGATAAATATGGCGCTAATTATGAAAACGACCTCTTTGTTGGAGATATACATGCTGGAAATATGTATCATTTTAAACTTAATCAAGACAGAACTGAACTTGCACTTACAGAACCTCTGAATGACAAAATAGCAGATACAGAAGAAGAAACTGCTTCAGACACTGTATTATTTGCAACAGGTTTTGCTGGCATTTCAGATATCGAAGTAAGTCCTTATGATGGATATATGTATGTAGTATCCCTAGGACAAGGTAAGATTTTTAGGATATTGCCTACTGGCGAAGGAGATACATCTGCCAGTGCAGCTCCTCCTCCTACATCTACTATTCCACCTATTATTAATGGTGAGGATGAAGGTGATACTGAAGAACAGGATATATCAGAAGAAGATGACGGAGATGAAGATAACGTAGACAATGATAATAATCAAGGAAATCAAGACGAGAGCGATGATGAGGGACAATAAGTACTTAGAATATAAGATGAAAATAAAGTGAAACGAATATGACTTTGGAAGATAAAGATAGCGCTATTCCAAATAACATGGTCGAATTTGCTTTACATATGACTCAAGAATGTGAAAGAATTAGCAAGAAGTTTTACGAGGAAGCAGACAAAACATCAGATTTGGATATTAAAATTAGAAGTTCGCAACAGGGGACAATATATTTTAATATGCAAATACTATTTGGTATGATTCACATTACAATGTCATCCATAAACTCTATGAGTGACAAACTGGGTAATAAGGAAGATATTGAATCAGTTAGAACTGAATTAATGCATAATGTCAAACAGTATTTGAATCCATTAATTTAAAAGTCGACCTGTGGCTGCTGCCTCAGCTCCTTGAGCTACTATAATATCAGTACCTCCTCTTACCACCTGAATCGCTTCATTTACTGTTGTCACCATTGTCATTACAGTAATATTATGAGAATGAGCTAATTCAGTAATGTTTGTTGGATCGCCAAGGCCTATGCTTAATACAGGTACTTTTTCTTCAAAAATTATCTCAAGATATTGCGAGGTCATTGACGGTGGTATAGATATATTCGATGAGTTAGTTGAGAGCCCTAATTCATTTCTAAAATTATCCAAATAATCTTGCGCCAATTCTACGTCTTTATTTCCATCCTCAGGAGGAGCAAGAAGAATATTAACTCCAAAAGGATTTTGAGTTTTAGATTTAATCTTCAGTATGACCTCTTTGAGTTGAGATGGGGTCAATCGTGACGCAGCTAAAATACCAAGTCCACCTGCATTCGATACAGCAGATACTAACTCTGGCGTAGCTGCACCACCAGCCATTCCTGCCTGTATAATTGGATACTTGATTCCTAGTTTTTCACATAACTTATTCATAGTTGATACAGTGAAACTTGAGTGAGGAATTTATATTCTTCTTCTATCTAAATATCATAGAAAAATGACTAGTTCGTCAAATTCTCAAACAAATCAAAACAGTATTGATCAAAAAAAGCTTCAAAGATTTATGGATGGGCTGATGCGTGATCTAGGCGGAGCATATAGTGCTGTACTTGTATATATTGGCGATAAACTTGGATTATATAAGGCTATGAGTGATGCAGGGAAACCAATTACCTCACACGAACTGGCAGCTCTGACTAAAACCACTGAACGTAATGTGAGAGAATGGTTAGGTAATCAAGCAGCAGGAGGGTATGTTATCTATGAATCTGAAACACAAAAGTATTGGTTACCTCCAGAAAACGCACTAGCTCTGGTAGACGAGAATAGCTCCGTATTTGCAATGGGTGCTTTTCAAGGTACGATGTCATTCTTTAAAGACGCCCCAAAGATTATCGAAGCGTTTAAAACAGGTAGAGGGCTTCCTTGGGGAGAACACGATCCAGATCTGTTCACAGGTACAGAAAAGTTCTACAAACCAAATTATAATTATAACCTTGTCAGTTCATGGATACCATCTCTTAATAACGGTAAAGTCCAGGCAAAACTAGAAAAAGAGGGTGCACTTGTAGCAGATGTCGGATGTGGACATGGTGTTTCAACTATTATCATGGCCAAGGCGTATCCTAATTCCAGATTTATTGGATATGATAATCATCAAGCTTCTATAGAAAGAGCAAGAGAATTAGCAAGAGAGGAAGGTCTAAGTGAAGAACAAATAAGATTCGAAGTTTTCTCTGCTAATGATTATCCCCCTTATTCTAAGACTAATGAAAAGTATGATCTTATAGCTTTCTTTGATTGTCTTCATGATATGGGAGATCCTGTAGGTGCTACTTCTTATGCACTAAAATCACTCAAACCAGACGGAACAGTAATGATCGTAGAACCTTTTGCAAATGACAAGGTAGAAGATAACTTAAATCCAGTAGGCAGAATGTTTTATGCAGCTTCAACAATGGTCTGTGTTCCTGGTTCAATGGCTTTCAATGGACCAGCACTGGGAGCGCAAGCAGGAGAGGCAAAAATAAGTGAAGTTGTCAAGGCAGGAGGCTTTAAGCAATTTAGAAGAGCTACGGAAACGCAATTTAACATTATTTATGAAGCAAGACCATAGTTAGTTGCAGTCATGCATATGAATTAATGTAGTAGTTTATATGCCATCACAAATTGTCATTTCCTCCACAGGTGTTCACTGACCTCTAAACGTTATTTGATGTTTTCCTGCGAAATCGGATTGAGGTTTATCGAATACCATTAATGCTGATATTGGAACAGAAATACATTTCTATAATACTATCGTTATTCTTTTATGAAGTGGATCTGCAATTATTGCTTGAAGGTAATTGACAAAGATACCTCATAAGGGTTCTATATTGCTTGACAAGATCAATGATGAAATGAATCTATCGACAGATATCTGATTGATTAATAGTGCAGTCTAGGGTGCCATGCATTACACTCCTTCGCAAAGAAAGAGGGGTAATCATTGGCTAGCATAATAATAGTCCATATTAAAATACCTTGCAACTTCATATTAAAATACCTTGCAACTTCATATTAAAATACCTTGCAACTTCATATTAAAATACCTTGCAACTTCATATTAAAATACCTTGCAACTTCATATTAAAATACCTTGCAACTTCATATTAAAATACCTTGCAACTTCATATTAAA
>WHTU01000056.1 GCA_009377575.1 Nitrososphaeraceae archaeon
GTAATGAGCCTTGATGACCTAAAGAAAGGGATACCACAAGCCATAGTTGAAGCAAATTCATATCGTTACTAGTTCTAGAGTAACAAAGTCTCCCTCGTGAAAGTGTTAAAATATCACGAGTGATATAATTACGAATTAGTTATCATGCATTAATAAGGTATGATAGTCATGCATATCTTGTTATAGTGATCTCTTATGATTTGTTTCAATCATACTTAATGTAGTTTTATACGCCGGGTCTAGGATAATAATAATATGGGAAAAGCATTTGGCCTACTATGTGCATTGTTTGCAATCGGAATCGCTATAGCATTGATCATCGATAGTTAGTTGCCTAAATGACCAAAATGATCTTATCTCAGAATATCCCGTATGATAACTCACTGACTAACTATTCTTCGAATTACACATTTCATGAATCTACCTTTAGACTATCTTTCTTAGCCCTAATTAACACATAATCCAACATTCCATTCATGGATAAATCCTTCATCTTTAAAGCTGACCTGTACACCATATATTCAACAAACTCGAAGAACATTCTCTGTTTGTACGTTGCAAATGATTGTATGAGTCTACGTCTAATGTTTTCTCTGTTTCTAACATAATACTCTGCCAAGGGTTCATACACATGATGTCCAATTCGTTGAAATTCTTCTATTTGATAACCACGGTTTATGATAGATTTTGAAATTGCATCTATATCATATTGTTGGGAGGCCCAACTAAAGTATAGAATTCCAAGTTTTTTCATTAGCTTCAATTTTTTTACAACGCTAACATTCTGATTCTCCTCCCCTTTTTCTAATGATTTTAAATCTACAACTGGAATTGCAAGAACAATTAATCCACCAGGCTTTAAAATGGATCTAGATACTTCTAGAAAATTGGCTATGCTTTGGAAATGTTGTGCTGATTCAAATGCAACGATCATGTCAAGCTTATCTTTCCCGAATGGCAGCATGGCTGAGCTGGCATTTATCAAAGATATGCGATCAGAAGAAGCAGGAGAGGAATTGGGAGGAGAAGGAGGAGGAAAAATTACCATTTTTCTAGCTGTACTCAACTCCATGTAATTGATGTCAACACACAAAATCCTTAGATGAGGATACTCTGATCTCCATTGAACTGCAGGAGCTGAGAATCCACTTCCAACATCAGCAATCATCTCCACGGTATCGAATTTAGCAAATTTGGCAAATATCGCACTGAGTTCATGTTGTGCGTGGACCGGATTATTACTATTCTTTTCCCAATAACCAAAGTTGAGCATATAATCGTTAGAATCATTTACTGCTGTCCGGACATACGGAGTCAAAGAATTGTACAGCTTGATGATATCTCTTTCAGTTTGTTTAAAAATCCACAAATTCAATTTCACTGAATAGAAAACCATCAAATGGTGGGCTCATAATTACAGATAGTGACTGCTGTGATGGCACTCTCATATATATTATCTCTCATCTAAATGATCTGCGCAGAGGTCAGCAATGTAATGGATTCATCTTTGATTATCCAAATCTGGTGGAATTAAGGCAACAACACTTCCAAGAAAATGACTGGCATCCTAATTTGGATAGGGTAATTATGATGCTATCAGCCCATAGTACAGATAAGCTATATGAGGACGAAGATCTGATGCTGATGGCTACTTGATACCTGAAATTCCTAATAGCAATTACCCCAGTTCAGGATTTGAATAGTTTTGATTTTCAATGTTCACTTTTAACCTATGTTAATTGACAAAGTCTCTTATTTGTTAAGATATAGATATAGAGCAAGTTATTAGTAATTATCAGGCTTTACAACGGGTACTAAATGTCCAGTACTATTTGCTAAGGTTTTTGCACTATTCATTTGTTACTTGAAATGATTGTGATAGATTATATAAGCGTCTTATCAGGACATCCAGAAGACTTTTCTGTAGTTTAGATATTTCTTTTCTAAAATACAGCTTTTCACAAAAACTGAAGATCATTATAATAAGCCTTGTAAACAAGAGCAGAGAATCAATGTTATGGTGTATCATACCAGGGATTAGATAAATATTCAAGAAAATAGTAGAAAACTAATAACCAACACATTCAATATTGTGTATAATTGGCTAGATTAATAAACAAGTCAAAAGGGAAGATAATTACGCATCGATATGCAAGCAAGGTACTAAAATCTAACCCTTTAAAAGATCCATATATAAGAGATCTATTGGTTTATCTTCCTCCAGAATATACACAAAGTGATTCTAAAGGCTACATTGCCGCTTTTGGTCTTGTAGGATTTGGAGGTCAGGGAAAGATGCTACTAAACGCAGATCCATTTGCGGAAAACATAGAAGATAGAATGAATCGCCTGATTTTAGAAAGAAAATGTGGTCCAATGATCTTGGTTCTACTCGATTGCTTCACAAGATTTGGCGGAAATCAATATATCAATTCTTCGGCGACAGGCAGGTACGAAGACTATATTATAGATGAGATTGTGCCATTTATAGATAAAAACTACAACACTTCTGCGCATGCTGTGTGGGGAAAGTCTTCTGGAGGCTATGGTTCTATCGTTTTGGGCATGCGTCATCCTGATGTCTTTCAAGGTGTTGTAGATCACTCTGGGGATGCCGGTTTTGAATACTGTTATCTTCCAGATTTTCCGAAAGCCCTTGATGCTTTTAGAGAATATGGGGGCCCTAAGAAGTGGCTAAATGAATTCTGGAAGAAACCTAATCGTCATCAAAAAAATGACGGGCCACCTTTGAATACGTTTGGAATGGCGGGTCATTATTCACCAAATCCTAAATCAAAAGAAATGGGTGTGGATTTGCCATTCGATCTCAAGACTGGTAAGACGTTACCAGAAGTATGGAATCGATGGCTTGCTTGGGATCCAGTGAGAATGATAGAAAAATATCGCGAGAACTTGAAAAAGCTTAAACTTATTTTCATTGATTGTGGCACCAGAGATGAGTTTAATCTTCATTGGGGCGCTAGAATACTTCATTCAAAACTAGAAAAGATGCGCATCAAGCATGTTTATGAAGAGTTTGATGATGGTCACATGAGCATAAGTTATAGGTATGATGTATCTCTTCCAAAGATTTATTCGGCATTGTCATAGTAGTCATTTATTGACTATTGTGATGATATGTCCAAGAAATCTGTTGTTAGATGGTTATTTTTATTAACCCCTTATTCAAAGAAATTGCTATAATATCTCAATACCAAACTAGACTCATCGACGATTCTTGTATCTAATGTTAATTACTATTAAATGCGAGTCTATTATAAAGAATTAATATTACAAACTCAGCAATAAGTATTACCCAAGGTTTAGAAAATAGGTTTAAACTATTTAACTTAGTGGGCAGAAAACCATGATTTTCAGTTACTAATTTTAGAAAACAAATATTATCTAATTAAGCTGGTGATAGTTACTAAGGCAATAGAAATAGAAGACGATATTACGTTGTTCAGTTACAGCAAGTGCAACAGACTAAGGAGACACGTGCTATTCCTCTATGAACTTAAACTCATTCTGTTTTGCTATCTCCCCCTTCTACCAAGCGCTTCCGTGATATCTCCTGTAGCTAGCATTGCTACAGCCACACTTATAGCGACCATTACTCCAACGATTGTCATTTCATTAGCATGTGCTTTCACATACCATTTGAATGCGTCCTTCATTCCAGTCGTTCCTAATCTTAGGATACTTATTGACATTATTGACGAATACTAATGCAGGCTTATTTATCTTCGTTGGACTAACGGTGTAATCCTCTTATCTATCTCTCTTTGCAATTCAGACATTCCAATACCATCTATTAGTCTAGAATGCTGTTCGTTTATCGAGTTTCTAATTGCCTTCCGTAATTGTGCATGCTGGGATAATGATATTGCAGTAGAGTACAATCCTATCAACAATAGATAACATGATAACCCAGAGAATGATAGAGACGCAATTCCGAACGGTGGATAAGTGGATGCTACCAGGGTCATCGGGCTTGATATGTAGAGAAGAATAAATCCAAATGCTGTTAGAGTCATGTATCCCTTTATCCTTGGGTTGTCAATCTTACGTGCTATACTTATGAATGTAATTCCAAACATTATTCCTCCAGCGATTGAGTATAGAGAGATATACAGATAGAAGAAATAGAATTCTGTATCAGACTGTGGTTCATATAATCCTATTACCTCTACAATACTACCCAAGTAATATACTAAAGGAAGGCTAATTACTATCCAAAACTTTACTAATCCTATTCTCTTACGGTAATGGAGGAGAAGTAATGCGCTTGCTCCCCATATGAAAATGAATGAAATAAGATCTGAGTACTGATATATATAATGAAACACAAGTAATAACCAATCAGCATTATCAAAGTCAGGGAAAACAACTTCTGAATATGGTGTTACTATGTCTTGTTTGCTGGAGAAGCTATGGAGATCTATTAATAATGCAAGAGAGAAAGTCATTGACATAATAACAAATCCCACGGCATAGCTGAGTATCACAAAGGAGCCTCTCTTATAATATAGATACCATAAGAACAACTGCCTGGCAAGGATGCCAAGCAGACCTATAGTTAATAAAAGGTTTATCACAGTTGACCAAATCAGAAACGCCATATAATATTGCGACAAAAATAGTATCTGACATATGATCACTACGATAATCGATAGCATGATGTACTGAGACGCTATCACAATTTTTTGCAAACCGTTAAAGAGAAAGGATTTTGATCTTATGTCTTTTGTTTTCAACCATACAAACCGAAGTAGTAAATACTGAGATATAGCAAACATAATTGATATTGCAATAAAGAATGAAATACCCCAGACAGAAGTAGTCTGAGGGACTAGAAAATCTGAAACAGTATTTATCATGGTATCAGGTATCAAAAAAGCAATCACGATGATGATTACTACTGTTGCCTGTCTATCGCTTATAGAGGGAAAAAGTATCGACTCAAGGTCAACCATCAAGGCTTAACCCTTTGAAATGCGGGGAGCCAGAATAAGCACAAATTGTATCACTAAACCTCTTCATTTACATCATGGATATTTTATACAAACTTAGGTTTAAAGATTTTCCTTTTATTGGCACTTTTTAAAATATATATCTTATTATGCGAAATTAGTTGTATTCCTAGTATAATCTATAACTATTGTAGTATAACAGATGGAGTTGGTATGCTAAATGAATAATAATACGAAAATATAGTTTTGGCAGCGAACCAATAATCTTACTATTTAACCTATCCAACAATGACACATATGTTACTAGTACACTTACGGGTGCTGATAGTCTCGTATCTGTAATACATTAGTCTTTCATCCGACTCCTAATTAGAGATTACAACATCATTCGAAAAGTCAGGTTTATTCTTGCTTGGGTGATCTTATTAGACTTGGGTAAGCCGTGTAACCAATTCGTTTGTGTGTCATCTTTCATAACAAGCAAACTGCCATGTTCAAGTATAAGCGATACCGTTTGTTTAGTTTGTTTATGCTTGAATGAAAACTTTCGTTCTGCTCCAAAGCTTAGCGATGCAATAGGAGTATTCTTTCCTATTGATCTTTCATCATCACTATGCCATCCCAAACCTTCATTCCCGTTATGATATAAGTTTAGCAAACAAGAATTGAATCTTGCTCCTGTAATTTGTTCGACTAATCGCTTAAGCTCTAAAAGTTCTTTAGTCCAGGTCAATGCTTGCTTTGTCGCATTTGAATAAGTATACAAATAATCAGAATCACCATACCATGCTACTTTTCTCTTCGTAATGATATGTTTACCAAGAATTATGGCTTCATCATTTTGCCACAGAATATTTTTCAATAATAGATCAAAATATCTATTTGCTTCTTTGTATGGCATAATTCTCCCATAATAGTGTGCTGTTCCGTCTTTGTGTAGAAGATTGGCTGTCCCGTCCACTTTAAACATATGTAATTTTCCATTTATTACAACCATTATTGAGAGGTCGACTCTATCTAGATAGTATCCCTGAAATATGGCTTTCTGTTCCGATAAAAAAGAATGTACGCACTTTCATTTTTCATCGCTTCTTATTTGATTTGCAGATCTGTTTCAGTTTTGAAGGATTCAAAGATCGCTGATTGCTCTTTCGTTAAAGCATAATCTCATTTTCCTTACTTCATCTCTTTTGCTTCTAGTAATTCTAATCTCATATTATTGTATAAATATATGTATTAAATTAAAGCATCGTGGAAAATAATTCCGAGAACATGTCTCTGTCCCTCATGCACTTCGCTTACACCATGCCTCATTTGTGCTCGGCAATAGCCTTTGCTCCCTCTCACAGGCCTAAAATTAGTAGTAATTATCAGCATACTGCCCTTACGAGGTCGCAATACAATGGCTTTTGACTGTGATCTTGGAATTTGCTGAGTTAACACAAATTCTCCACCAGTATAATCATCATCAACCTCATTTAGAAAGAAAACTAATTGAAAGGGAAAGAAAATGTCTCCATATAGATCCTGGTGCAATGTATTATGACCCCCCTTCCCATATTTTAGAATGAGAACGGTAGGTTTTATTTGATTATTCTGGTGACATAACCTTTGAAGTTCATCGAACTTGTCCGGATAATGTCTTTCTATGGTTAACATCTTCATCCACGTATTCGCGATCGGTACAAGTTTTGGATAAACCGCTTCTCTGATTGTTTGGATAAGATCCGGTAACGGATATTTGAAATATTTGTATTGGCCTAATCCAAACCTATGCCTCTCCATTGTAATGGTCTTGCGATATAGATCGGTATTGTCGTATTCGTCAATAAATTCTTTGCAATATCGATAATGAAGGAATTGTGGCACCAAACTGTATCCTTTTTCATTCATTTCATCCGTTACGGACTGCCAATTAATCGCTGAAATCTTTTCCCGTATAACTTTGCCAGTATTCAACAGTTCATAATCTCAGTCTTTGCTTTGCGGATAAACTCTGACATTTTTGAAATTCTGAACGATTCCATTGGTTAATGATACTCCCTCCTTTTCAAGTAATTGTCTTTTTCTAGCAGTTCCATAGGCATAACCCCCTACTCTACCGTTAGACAGCACTACTCTGTGGCAAGGCACTTTAATTGGGTTTGGATTTTCGCCAAGTATTCTACCTATTGCCCTTGAGGCTGAAGGATTTCCAAGTGCTCTTGCTAGATCCCCATAAGTGGAAACTTTTCCTGCAGGAATCTTTAGGAGCAGGTCATAAACATCGTTATTTTTTATCGGCTTACTCATGCTGATCTTGGTCTTTTTGTCTGACATCGTAACCATTGGAGATGATAGCAGCAAATTTTTTTTGTTCTTTCGATTGAAGAAAGTTTTTTCACGTTATGATTTAAGTGTTCCATATCATCTTTATCCATATCATCTTTATCCATATCATCTTTATCCATATCATATGATACCATGATAGCGTTATATAAGTTTATATCTATATTGCTATCTTGATAGCAATATCTATAAATACTTGTTGAGAAGATAATCTTCATTGACGCATAATCTCATCATAAGAGGTTTCGACGATCAAATTCATGAGAAGTTAGGAGAGATAGCAAATCAAAGAGGGGTCTCTATAAATTCAATAGTAAAAGATGCTGTAGACGTATGGCTAAAGAAGCAACAATCAGAAATACCTAGAAAGCATCATCTAGTAATCTATTCAGATGATGAATCCATGATGCGATTACTAAAATCTATGGATAAACTTGCAAAAGAAGGTAACTTGTTTAGGTGTTTCTTTGGACCGCCGCGTGATCCTTCCACCGAACTTCTGTCTAGACTTAAATGGTATGACGGTACTGCAAGACCTTATCCTTATTCTTTTGCTACACAATCTAAGGATGAACAGCATGGACTATCATTATTACAACAGCAACAGCAACAAAAACAACAACAACACCAACACCAAATACAAACCCAAGCTCAAATTCAAGTTCAAAGTCAGAAAAACATCATGAAATACTGTGGTAAAGTAATAGAAAATGTTGTAAGGAATGCGAATAACAAACAGGTATGCTGTATGGATTTTGTAATTAATGATGTAGGAAAAGACTCCCTAAAACAGGCATTGGTTGTAGAGAAAGCTTATGATGACAACAGAATAGCTGGGCTAATGTATTGTACATATAAAACAGATAACTTATTGAATTCAGAAATAAAAGATCTGATAGAGTTATTTGAAATGCATGATCAAATTTTCATACTAAAAGAAGATGAGGTATACAAACTCCATATAACAAAGGAAAATGTTCACAAGTTATTTTTAAGCTAGACTAAAGTAATCGATCAAATGAACTCTTGTATACTAGCATCTGGATTTTTAATATTTTTCTATGAATGAATACATAAATTATTTCGTAATCATGACCATTAAATAAGTTTTGATACATTCACGATCATTTATTTAGGTAGATCCCATATCTGTTCCCTTTTCTGTTCTTATTCCAACTATATAGAACGGAGGTAACGAGGACGTATTCTTAGATGTTTCATCTAGCTCACGAACAAGTAAATCGTGTATGAGAGATGGATCCATTTTCGGAAGATGCGTCTGATACAAGGTCTGAAGTCCTTGGAAGACCCTTCTTATTTGCTGTAATTCATTGATAGGCATAATCTTCAGAACTAGTTTTAATACAAAAGGAAAAAAAGATTGCTAGTAGACTGTCATCGGTAGTAGGAATTCAAAGTTAATCATATTACAGCTAGCCTGGAGCAAAATCCCATTACTGCCCCAAACAGCATATGCAATGCAAGTGAACCCAAGATAATCACATCTGACAACTGAATCAGCTGATTTGCTATCGACGAATCCAGATTGCTTGGATTCAAGCCATTAGCCATACTAGAAAGTGCAGGCTGTATCACATAATAATGCATTGGCAGAAACAGAGCACCCCAGACTATCACCCCAGCAAGTATGCCTGTTCCTATTCCCTTATGCATAGAACTTATGCGAAATATTCTGATACGTTCTGATATATAGTTGTAAATCACTGAAATGATTACGGCTGTTACCATGAATAGAATAAAGCCTACATACATTGCATAAGCAGAATTGGCTCCAAAGACCATTCCAACTGTCTTATAGAAAGTACCCGGGGGAACGTTTAGTTGAGAATCCACAGCTAAGAATAGACCAAATATTGCCCAAGCTGCTGTTAGACCGGCGATGATGCCAGATGGTCTTCTAATATTAATGGTCTCCCTTAATGATCTTGAGAGCATTTTTATATGGATATAATATACCTATACGAATATTTAGACTTAAGTAATCTCTATTTTATATAAATCACCTCTTGTTACAAGGTATATGATAGAATTCAGTGAAAAATGCATATTTTGTATAGGAATTATAAATGGTCAGATTAGCATTAATACTAAGCGTACAACATAACCGCCTGCTAAGGCAAGCGGCAGTTAACTTTCATCGGCTTTGGGCCCTATTTTCAATAGCCATTGTGGAGGATCTTAGTGAACTCTTATTACTTAATGCTGCACAACGTTGCGCTCTACCGATCGGTTTAAAAATAAGTTCTAATATATTTTTATAAATGAGCAGCAAGACATGGGTTTGCGCGTTATGTTCACAGGACTTTACGAGAAAATATAGCGCTTACCGACACAGTCGGGATCTTCATCATGGCCAAGGGAAAATAGTTCGAATGATCGATTATGTAATAGGACGGATTTCAGGCGAGTATAATCCAGCCAACCCGTTAACCTTCCGGTCAAGAAACAAGCAAAAAAATCCAACTTTCGTCCGTTCTGATGCTAAATCATTCAGTTTCCCATTTGCATCCATAGCACACGACAGCTCTCAAGAAAACTCCTCAAGTGCGCTTCCACATAACAAAGAACACGTGCCAGATCAACAACCGAACACTAACTCGGTTCAGCCTTCCATCACTCCCATCAGTGGATTTACTACGAAGGTTGAAAGAATCCAAGGATTGGCCCAAACTCTCTATGGCCCTGAAAAGGCGGAGGCTTTACTAAGGGAGCTAAATATCGCAATTATCAACAATGGAGAAAAAGAAGAAATTTTGGACAGCTGTCTTGAAGCACTAGAAAATAAGATGAACATGAAGGAAGCATATCGCTATCTTTTCGGTGCTCCACCTAAGGAGGCGAATAAGCGTCCTCCATTACATGGCCACCAAGTAGAACACCTACCGGAATCGTCAAGGGTCAAATTAGCAAAGATTGAAGAAATACTTACAATGAAACTTAAAAATGACGTTGCTGTTTATGAAAAGATCGAAGAATTGATTAAAGTATGCAACTCTTCTCGTGATCACATTATTCTTGATCTTGAGTTAGAGTCATTAGGAGGAATAACAAACAAATAACTAAATAACTAACACGAAATTTGTCAAGATCAAGATTCATCGTTTAAAAGAAATCCCTTCCATGGACTGGATCTTTGCATCCCCACCTATCCAGGCTGAACCTATGTGATCAAAATTGATTTATTTCGTAAAAAGTCATATAGCTTGTAATCTATACGGAAAATCAGATAACGGAAGATATTAGATAACCAATATGATATGGTAATTTTTTCTGCAACATTCACATGGTTTTAACTTAATTAATGTTATTGTATTCTACATTATCTACCTTTTGTATGCTATCTTTCTTATACTTATCCAATTTTGAGTTTGAGTGTTTGCTTCCTTGGATTCCCAGGATAACACCTGGATATCCTTTAAATATTAAGAAATATATCCTGGGATTGACAATAAGAAGAATAGAATTCATGGAATGAGAATGAAGTATAATATTATCTTTGCTTTCTCTTTTTCTACTCCGTGTCTATTGCTTGCTTTGATTTTACTGTCATCATCCGTAATCCCTTCGGCAACAATAATCTCATCATCAATACCAGTAATGGCATCTGTGGATGATAATCAAGGAGACGATGATGATAATAGCAAAGAGAATACTAGGGATAATGATGAAGATGACGACGACACCAATGATGATATAGATCTAGATGAATTGAATTTATTACAAATATGCTGTGCTTGGTCAGACAAGATTTTAGATGGTGCACTAGAATACAGAATAAGCGATGAAGGAGATGAAGATAGCAAACAATCTATTCGTAATGCGATACAGAATTGGGATCTATTGATTGACAATTTAATATTTGTAGAGAAACAAGATGACAGCAGCAATGAGGCTGACGTAGAAATAGGATTCTCTGATAGCGATGAAGATGCTAACGACGAAGAATTTGATTATGGAGGTCCTGTAGCCGCTGGAAAAACGGAATTTATTTTTGATAACAAGGGATTTATTGATAGCATTGAAGTGACACTTTCTGGGGGCATTTTTGGCAATAGATTTCAGAATTCTGAGCTAGAACAAATCGCACGACATGAAATCGGACATGTCCTAGGCCTAGGCCATGCGAATTTTGACGGTAACCTTATGTCTGAGAGCACCGATGGTGGCACAGAAAACATATCTACTTGTGAAATCAATGGAGTACTTGCAGCAAATTATTGGAGACTTGTGGATGCTGGTAATAATCCAGAATATCCAGAGGCACATTTCGTAGTATGTTAATATTAATGTTGTATTCAAGCTCATTGTACAGAAACTGGTATGTATAGAAAAATGTGAGTTTCCCGAAATGCAAGACTGACTGCCATTATAACAACTATAAAAGTACTTTAATTGTGCAACTGTATAAATAATAAATAATATAGTTATAGTTATAGGTTTCAACATGTTAACAAACATCTTTTAAAAAAATCTGTCGATAAAGCTTGATAATATCACGTTTGTTAGGGAGATGATTATTAACTCATGCCCTTAAAAATGGCTCTTATTGTTTCCTTCCATGCTTGCTTGTTGCTAGATTCACTCATGCCAGATACTTTGCTTATAGATAGCCCATTGAAAAGGGAAACAAGACCGGCTGATATAGCTTTAGTATCCACATCCTTGGCAAAAAGATCTTTTTCCACTTGTAAATTTAGATATTCTGTTACTATATCAATTGTTCTTAATCTGTGTTCATAAAGCATCCTTTTTAACCTAGGATTACGTGCTGATTCAGCAATTATTTCAAAAAATACTTTTTCAAAGTCTTGTCCCGTTTCGTTATGAAAGTTTTCATAAAACTTCTCTGCGTTTGATACCAATTCTTCTTTCCTAGTCGCCATTAATGTGGATAACTGTTCCTTTAATCTTAGAATATTTGTTTCAGATATAGCATAAAATAATTCTTCTTTACTTCTAAAATAAAGATATAATGTGCCCTTGCTTACCCTAGCAGTCTCTGCTATATCATCCATTCTGGTTTTATCATATCCATACTTTGAAAAAGCAATCAATGCTGATTCAACTATTTTACCTTTAACTTCTATTTTATACTGAGCAGACACTTTTGGACACAAAATATTTTACTCTCTCCTCTCCTCTTTTCCTTTCTTATTCTTTTCCTTTATGCTCCTAACAATATTATAGTGGACAAAAATCATTTCAGGAGTTACCTTATTCGATTTGTTTCCTCGTTTTTCTTGCGTATGAATTCAGGTTGTTGCAATTGTTGCTTTTGAAAGGTAGGAATAGTTATCTTCTTTGAAACAAAAAGGGCTCCTAATAATCCCATCAATGCGGCTGGCACTAAAGTTATTGATAGCATAGCAGGCAATGTGCTAAGAAAGTTGGATGTTAAGCTAGCTACTGCTTGCATCCCTTGTAGATTGGCTATTGGCATATCAAGAGGAATTGCAAATGCCCATGTAAGCATCGGATAATTAAATATATAGAATACTGAACTGACTAATATCCCAGCTATTAATTCTGACGCTCTCAGTCCTAACTTTGATTTTATAGTCGAATTATTCAAGATAATATCTGCAATTAGTGCAGGTAAGATAGCTATTATGAAATACCAAGGTAGAATAGAGATCATCATACCTTGGCTAGGAACAATATTTGCAAAGATATTGGTGCCAACTACCAAAGCTGAAACAATAGTTCCAGCACCAAACTTTCCTATACTCTTGGATGCAATAAGGAATATGATAGAGCTGAGTAGTGGTAATGTTACAATTGCAATTAATGAAGCAATGTTAGGATTCAGGTTAAATTGAAAGTTTTCCCCATCCGAAAACGGAAGAGAGAACATATAAACATACCATATAGTTGTGAACCATAATGCTGCAAATGCGGGAACCATTGCAGCTTTAATCAATCGCTGCCTAGAAGACGAAGTTACATGTACACCTATCCTTTCAAGGCCTACAACTGTTGCGACTGCGTTTATTAGCATTCCAGTAATCAATGCTAAATGTGGTGGACTCAATAGCCCATCTACACCAAAGATTTCATGCCAAAGAAAGTCAGACGGTCCAGCTGCCAAAGAAATTGTTGATCCTATAATAAGAAGTTTCATTGGTGTAGCAAATGACCTTCCTCTAAGTTCATTATTTCTAATTAACAAGAATCCGCTTGTTCCTGCTGCGATTGTTAGTAAACCGACTCCTGCATAAAGAACCGTATGCGATGGCGTAAAGAAAGTCTCAGGCTCTTGCATAATATGAGAAGTAACATCCCAACTTGTACCTGCTATTTGCAGAAATGAGCCGCAAGTAGCTATAATTAACATAGTTATGATTGTGGTCATACTATGCTTCTTAGAAAAAATGTCGTTGAGAACCATGACTTTGCCTCGTAACGTATGCATAACTGTAATATAGAATGCTAGTTAATAAACATAACTGACTGGTCAGTTATGTTTATATAAAGGGGCCTATATTTTCAAATATAAACTAATGCAAAGCAACAGGATAAGTGGGCAAATATTTTCAGACACTATTACTGATTCGGACCTGACGGTAACAAATGAGAATCCTACAATAGCAAATAGAAACGAGTTCCGAAATTCTCGAGTCTTAATAATAGGTCTAGGTCAACTTGGTCTTCCAGTTGCAAAATATGTAAAAGAGAAAGGATTTGATACTTATGGATACGATATCGAACAGAAGGCTATCGAACGTGCAGAAAAAGTAGCATCAATAAAAAGAGCAGATAGTTTTAGTGATTTTGATGTATACATTATTTGTGTATCTACACATAAGCCAGATGACATTTTCGCACCTCAGATAGATGGATTACTATACATAATAGAAGAGATTTCAAGGAAAGCCAAAAATGGTGCTCTTGTGTCGATAGAAAGTACTATTCCTAGAGGAACATCAAAGAAAGTGTTTGAGATGCTTAACCATAGATTACACGTTGTGCATGCACCGCATAGATGGTATGCTTTAGAAGAGATGGAACACGGAGTTAATCAGTTGCGCGTTGTAGGAGGAGTTCATGATTGTTGTCTTAGAGCGGCCTTGAAATTTTATACCGGAGATGTTAGCAATAGTAGTTATAATAATAATGCAGATGCCGATGTTAGTGTAGATAATATAAGCCAAAGGGAGAGTATTCGTGGTGGTAATGATGGTAGTAATAATAGTAATAATAGCAATGAAAATGGAAATTTAGGAATTCCTTTACATCCTGTATCAGATATTGAAATAGCAGAGATAACTAAAATTGCTGAAAACGCTCATAGGTATTTGCAAATAGCCTTTGCAGAAGATCTTTATCTCTATTGTAAAACAAATAATCTAAGTTTTCCACAATTACGGGAAGCCATCAATACCAAATGGAACGTAAACATACTTGAGCCCAGAGATGGAATAGGAGGACATTGTCTACCTAAGGACACTAGGATGTTTCTGCAGTCATCTAAATCAATAAAGAGCAAGATATTGACTGCAGCATTAGAAGTAGATCAAGATTACAGAAGACAGAGACAATCTAGAGTTGAGCTAGAGGTATTGTGTAAGGACATAGTTAAGTGAAACAATATCTGATCAGGAGGTGCTGCTACTGCTGAAAGTCCAGCACAGGCTATTATTACCATGCGATTGCTTGCTAAAATGGAATGATGTAGAAACATCATTGATAATGTGTAAGAAGCATTACAATAATTATGACAAGTATAGATATGGAAGTAGATATGAATCATAAAACTGAACAGTTCATAAAGGAAGTAATCGATCCTTCTGGTTCCCAATTTTCTGCTAGGCTATTGAAGGAATTAAGATAGATATGCGTAGATTCATAATTGTTTATCTTAGAATCAAACCATATTTGTGAACAGTAGATGTTGGTAATATTCGGCTAATTGAAGCTGGCCTACTCGCTACGATCATAGGGGCGAGCCGCTACTGATGCTTTAGTAGTAATGGAAAAACTACTAGACCGCAGCTGCAGGTACCATCTTCCTTGGAAGCAGGTTTGGCTGTAGAATGAAGAAACATTAACTATACTCCGTCAATATTTAGAAGGGTTCGGCGTTCTTCTTTGACACCCAATTTTTTAAAAATCTTTGATAACTCTGTTATAGTAGGATAGTATTATTGAAAACTTTCATGCACGTCAAACATAATTACTTACGTATATGATAGTTATTCACAGCTTATAGAATTAACCATGATAAGAAATTTCAATCAAACTAGTGCATATGATAATAATCTAGATCTATTCATTCAATATTTTTAAAATCTACTTATTAGAAGTGGATCTAAAAACCAATTGGAAAGAATAGCTAAAGGTTATAGTGAATAGAATAAGAGCTAATGAAAATAACAAGAACAGCTATTAAGAATGTCCTTAATAATTCGTCAAAAAGATATGAATATAGATATCACATATGAAAATATGTGTGAAACATTCGTCTGAAAGACTTCAGTGAATTAATTGCTGTAACAAGCACGTTAGAGTTAATATTACTTAAAAAAACATTTTGTGCTTATTCGTTGGTTCATGGCATTGCTTCTGTCAATTTGCGGATTGATTCTCTCAACATATCTAATGAAAGAATTTGGCTTTATTTATTATGTTATCTTATTTTATCTAATGCCTGCTAGAAATTTCTGTCTGTGTGGACATGGCAGAGAATATCATGAACAATGGTATTGTTTCTAGTGTTTGAAACAAGAACAATACTTCTTGTTTTGATATACTTTATAGTTAAATTCACGAAGTATACATAAGGGATTATGTGGGTCAAGACACACATCAGAATATTAACTATTAGCAGCTATGGAAATCATAAGATTCTTTTGAATTTCAGTTACTTCTATACGAATATTCTGGGAGCTATAAAGTAGGACGGTACACATTTTCAATGAAGGAGAAGGGAAGGAGGAATTGCGGCTATCATGTTACAGCAGTAGTTTCATTCTTAATACCTCCTCTCTATAAAATAATAATTTGACCACTCTCGCATGAACAGTATATGTCTTTGTGATCATGAACGGAACTGGATAGATGTTTGGCACATATGATAAGGCGCTTTTTTCACTTAATGATTCAATCACTCGCTTGTATACTAATTTGATTGTTTCCTTTATCTTCTGAAAGCGTCCAAGCCGATCCTGTGGTATATATTCTGGTGAAATCATTGACTGTAGTTAAAGATTATTTTAGAAGACCTTCTTATGTAGGATTTCTCCCATGAATGACAGACCAACAACAACATTTCAGAATTTGGCAATGAGGACACTCGATTGAGGATTTGCTCTGAATGCATTCTTCTGGGCTGCAGCCACAATCGACACACCTGATGTCCATATCTCAAAATATCTAGATGTTCTTGATATGTTTTCTGGCTGTGAATAGTTCGCAACTGATGGTCTATGTCGTAGGAATCATCATAATCCAGTTATCTTTACGTCAGGCATCTAACCACAACTTATGCCGAACTCCAAGGTGCTAGGTTCGTTTCAAGTAATATGCGATTCTCTCGTAGTTTCCTAGGAAAAGTGGTCCTAGACTTCAAATATGTCTGCACCGGTCCTCGGAGAGGGTTCTTTCCTCTGAGGATTAACTTTGTCCATCCTCTGTACTAATTCAACAGCTTTAGAATTTGACAATATATCTCTAATCCATTCTAATTCTGCAGCGGATCTAATAACAACTCCTCTCTTCTTTGTAGGTAAACCTGAAGTATCTACAGGATTAATCTCAATAGCAATTGATGGTGGGTTGCCTTTTAAACCAGGAAGTTTGAGTAGGAATAAATCAGGTATGCTAGTAGCCCTTTTTTCCCAATCTCTGGCGTCTTCCAAAAATAGAGTTAACCTTTCATCTACAGACATATTGTAAAATTAACATGAAACCTAAGACTTTTAAGCCTTATCATATCAATGCTCTGTGAAATAACTAATCCCTGTAGAAGACATCCTTATCAAGATGTGATAGCATTCAGGTCAAGTAAAATTGTAGGATCGCTTATCAAAATTCTTCATATATTATATTCAACGAACTAGATAAATAATAATAATGACGGAAGTGTCCAATAAAAAAATTAAAAAGTTTCTTATGCAAAGTACTTTTACAGCAAAACTTGCTACAGTCAAGAAAGATGGAAGCCCTCATGTTGTTCCAATTTGGTTCGTATTGGACGACGACTAAGGAGCAAACCGCTCTATCTTTTCTTTTTTAGCTAACTTCCAATCAGTTAACGATAGTAAGTTAAAATATGATTTGAGATGAATAATAATATGAAAATAAATAAAATGAAATCATTATCTCTGAACCATGTGCCAGCTGGTTGTACATTAGTCGGTTTCTCATTGTTATTATTATTGTCATTTTTGGTCTTGCCGTTGAACGTCAACGCTGCGGTAGACATCGACACTTCTGGAGATGGTAGGGCGGCTGCTTTCGATGGCGAAGAAGGAATTGCCACTGAAGGTGATAGCTTCTGCAACATTACAGATGATATTGCAGGAGGCAGGTTTTCATCATTATTTGAAGGAATAGTAGACTGTGAAGATAAATCACTAAACCCACTCTTGGTAGAGTACTCATTTACAAAGAATCCTGTAAAGATAGGAGAGAAATCGTATCTTATAGTAACTGTCAAGGATAAGAACTCTGGCAATCCTATCTCCAATGCATTTGTGACACTAGATATCAAGCCCCCATCATCAACTTCATTCGAAACTAGTTCAGCTGGTGCCGCAGTAGCAGCTGCAGGTATATCTTCAAATCAAGAGATAGTACAAGAAAAAACAGCTCAAGTTATGCATACAGATAACAATGGACATGCAACATTTACTGTAGAAGTAGGACCTAAATCAGATTTAGGTATCTACGATACAGAACTTGAAGTTGCAAAGGATAGCTATCAATCAAGTTTTGAGCAAATAGACTTTCGTGTAGTATAGGAAAAGCCTCAATCCCTCTTATGTTTTGATCTCATCTATTTATCATTCTTCTTTTGCTACAGTTACATCAGAAAACGTATAGTAGAATTATTGTTATACAGTCTGTTTCATATAAATTAATAAGCCCAGTAAGTTACTTAATGAGTTATAATTTTTATATAAATATGCCATATTTGATTGGATTCTGTTATCTGTTTTAGAGAAATAAACAATCTATTTAAAGATAATGATTACTTAAGTCTAAATATTATAAGTGTATAATATACTCATATTATTTGCTATGATGGGTATAGAGCATGTGATAAGACAAATATCAAGAGTGAAACAAATAAAGGAAAAAGACAAGACAAGAGCAAAAGAAGATCTAAAAATGCCCACTGATTTTGAATGTTTTGTGTGCGGTACGAAATTCATGACAAATGAAGAAAGGAAACATCATCTAGAAAATGGCACACATGGTCATCTATATGATACCACATCACCCCAGGAACAAGAGGAAGTTAGATCTTCCGAAGACGGGTAATTCATGAACTTTTACATAATCGTTCATTTGAATTCTTGATGTGTGATGAGTGGGTTCGAGGATAAGTCAGTATTGAAAGCAAAATATAGAAATCGAACTGAAATAATTGCTTCAGTATTAGAGGCTGCTAAAGATGACGGTACTAGGAAGTCAAGAATTATGTTTACCACTTACCTATCGTATGAACAGCTAACTTTTCCATCATCTGCCTACTTGTTGCCACTATAGTATGATTATCGCTTAAACTAGTAAATTATCTAATATTCAATCTAGAACAAGAACGGCAGTTCTTATATAAGATAATTCAAACAGTATATTCATTAAATTATTAAATGACCTATCACCTTAATCATATTCAATTGTCTGAGAATAGACTTAGCGGTAAACATGCTATAGCATATGATATAGAATTTATTCTTTCAGAACTAAGAATCAAATACTCTATCTATAGTTCAAAGGAAGATTTCGATTCCACATGCATTTACGATATTAAAGACATTAAAAATGCATCAAGTAACGATCTAACATTTTGTTCCTTGGATGATATAGAGAAGGCCATTATGATAATATCAAAATGTAATGCGAAAGTAGTCCTTTGTCA
>WHTU01000057.1:0-1960 GCA_009377575.1 Nitrososphaeraceae archaeon
CTGCCTTTGCGCTTTTTATAAATATTATAAAGCCTTGTATTCTTGCGATACCGTCACCCGCGCTACCGTTATCAGTAACATCTACTGTATATTCTTTGCCTGTTTCTACAGGTTTTGAGAAGCTGTTTTTTGTTGTTCCAGAACCTCTCGTACTTTGTCCGTAACTCATTAAAAGTCAGAGAATTGTAAGCATTATGGTAATATGAACTAATGCATTAATATTATAAGAATATTAATGAAGTCAAATTATGCAAATAAACCGTGACTTTTTTTGTTTGGGATCAAATATGTTCATATATTAGATTCATAAGTAGATAATTATCTGAGAAAAGTACATATAACTTTATACAATGGAATTTGAGCAGCATTCGCGCCTGAGTACATTTTTTATTGCGTTAATGGCTCTTTCCTTGCTATTAAAAGTAACAAAGCATATTATCTGCAAATAACTTCTTAATTCTGTCTATAAGTGTAATTACAAGATCTGTTCTTTGACCCCTCCCCCCCGTGATAATGCATATTTGAGTGCCATTTAGATCATTATTTTTTAAGTAAAGCTAGGCCATATCTCGAAACATGGATTCTGTGATATCAAGGCCGGTAGCTTTCTATGTCCAGATATGTATACTCTGTTGAAGAGTATCAAACAATATCTTTTCATAATCGAAGAATGATTTGTCCCTGTACATTTTCTTCGGTCCGCCAATGATATTATTGACGCAGCAATCATATTCATTAGGATATCTACCGTTGCTCTATGTTCCTCAATATCTTATACCCAAAAAAAGGTTTATTTAATATTTTTAGAAAATAGAGTTTTTGTTGTTCTTTAAGGAATAAAAAAGAATCCAATAGCTATGATTAAGTAGACTGCCATTAACATGACCCCTTCAAACCAGTTACTTTTTCCATCATGAGCAATTAGATTCAATATTATAGCAGCTAAAAGTATGCTCGCTATCTCGAATACTGTAAATACCAAATTAAATGGTCTGTTTAACAATATCCCTGAAATTACTAGAATAGGGACTACAAACAATGCGATCTGGGTACCAGAACCTGCAGCAATACCAATTGACAGATCCATTTTTCCTTTTCTTGCAAGAAAAATAGCACTGCTATGCTCAGCTGCATTTCCTACTATCCCAATAATTATGGCGCCTACAAACAATTCTCCAAATCCAAATTCAGCTGTTACAACTTCTACTGATCCCACAAGAATTTCACTTATTACTATCACACCAGCCATACTCAATCCAAGTAAAAGAAACGATTTCTTCTTGCTCCACTCTTTGTGTATTTCAAGTTGTTGCAAATTTTTTCCTTTAATTGTTATCCCATTACCATCTTGATTAACTAATCTAGAAGTAAATAGATGCTTATGGGTAAAAAAAGTAAAGATCAAACCAGCAACATAAACTGCCAATAACAGAAATGCAAGTGCATCACTTAGAAATTGAATCTTTATTTGATTTAATTCGTCTTCTGTGTTTAGTACTGTACTTGCTAAGATAGTTGGTATAGTTAATCCTATAACAGCCAGAAATAACATGGATGCCTGCATACTGACATTCTCTTTGTTAAAAAATTGTTCCTTAAACTTGAATCCACTTGTCATGATGCTTAAACCAAAGATCAGAAGGATATTTCCAAGGATTGCCCCTGTAATAGATGCTTTAACAAGTTCTAACAATCCTGCATTAATAGCTACAATAGCAATGATGATTTCAGCTGCGTTTCCAAAAGTAACATTAAGCAAAGATCCTAAAGTTGCACCATAATGAGATGCTAGATGTTCTGTAGAATCTCCAATTAATTTTGCAAGAGGTATCAGTCCAATAGCAGCAACTACAAATAAAATTAATTGTTCGGCATGGATGTATTCTAATACAATAGCCATTAGCACAAAAATAAGTAGAAAGTAAATAATAGACGATTTAGATAGTTTAAAGGATAGTGG
>WHTU01000057.1:2057-14558 GCA_009377575.1 Nitrososphaeraceae archaeon
TGGGCAAATCTATAGAGATCGGAATAACAGGCTTGGTCTGGCAGACGAAGGTCACAGAACCTACTGCTGTTAATCAAGTTGGGATCAGTCTCGCCGAATATCAACATCTGTAAAACTTAGGAAACTGATTCCGGTAATCAATGGTTGTATTCTAGGATGAATACTCACCATCATTCTTTTGGTAGTTATGGTGTTGATATGGATGAAAGATTGTTCCAGAACTATAGAAGAATGTTATATAAATAATGTCGGCATTATTGGTACTTTACAGTGAAATGATGAGAGAAGAGATGAGATGGGAATGTATTCACTGTAACAGTATAATGGATAGGACAAACTTCACAGACTTCATAAAGCAAAGCGACAATGACAAAAACAGCAATCAAGAAGCAAGAGTAAAGTACCACAGTTGGCGTCTACTACCAGATTAGCCAGATTCAATCTACACAATACCTGGCACTGCAACTTTCTTGAAGAGGTGAGGGGATACAGTGTTGGCAGGAAAATCTGATAAAGTGGACAAAGATGGATGCAAAGATGGATTTGAAGGACGGTCAAAAGCTTGTTTATAGTGATCTGAAGACTCTCAAACAGCATAGTTAATGAACGTACAGCTTCTTGCAATACCTCTATACAATTGGGCGGAGATGAACCCCGGTTGCTCTTTCATGATGGCAGCATCTTTAGCCCATGCCTTTAGAAACTGATCGATATCTTTAGGGTTCACATTGATTTCGTTGATAAGGATAACTGGCAAATGTTTTGGTCCATTTGTGTTGAGAGTGTGACTCGATCATCCATTTCAACAAACTTCGTCATGCCACTCTAAAAGGCATAACAAAACATTTCAAGTATCACGGTATTTGTCAAAATTGTATTATTCCGTAATAATTCAGCACTTTTGAAAATTGTTCTTTTGAGTTGTTTATGCGTTTAAAATGTGCGTGAAATTACAATGCCACTTTTGGTTAATATAATCAGAATACATCTTAGAACAGAAGTATAGGACTTTACATCAAGCAGAACGTATGATTCTATTTTTAGAATTGTAGAAATACATACAAAGGATTTAATCAGCTCTATCGGTTGGTAATTGGTAATAGTTGACATCGTGATTCTAATTCTTAGCCAATAATAATGTCATCGAATTTATATGACATTCATTGTACTCTCTGAATAAATGGTTGTATTATTCTTTACCAGCCCAATAGGATTAGGACATGCTACTAGAGATATTGCCATTTGTGAAAAGCTTAGATCTTTAACTAATGACAAAATCTTATTTGTGACTGGTAGAGCTGCTTATACTATTATTTCGAATAAAGGATATGTAGCTTATGATGTCTATACTCCTAATAATTTTCAAGTGAATTATTCTATGCATCTACAATCTATGATAAAATGGCTTATACAATACGTTTCATATTATAAGAGATGTAAAATAATTGCACAACAATTCATTGAGAAAAATAATGAACGTAATCTTCTAATAGTTAGTGACGAAGACTTTGCATCCATTACTGTTGGAAAGAATAGGAATATGAAACGGATCTTGATAACCGATATACTGAAAACCCATTTTCTTAAGGGATTACCTTCAATCATTGAATACGGTATGAATAGATCCTTGGAACGTATGATAAGAAGCTGTGATCATGTCATAATTCCAGATTATGGCAGTGACGTAGATAACAAATCATATATCGGCCCAATCGTTAGGGAGTTGACTACTATAGATAGGGGAGCGTTACGTAAGAAATTTGAAATGTACAAACCAACAATTCTTCTTACCATAGGAGGAACTACCTCCGGAAAATATTTGATTGAAATGACTATTAAAGCATTCAGGAAATTAAGAATGAAATTAGATATCAATCTATTAATTGCTCCAGGACTTTCTGTAGAGGTTAAGGACAAGTTTTTATGTACTAGTGACACTGGTAATATAATAAATTTAGGATTTGTAAATAATTTGCATGAATATATATATGCATCAGACCTGGTAGTATCCTTGGCTGGAAGATCAACTATTGATGAATCTATTGTATATAAAACACCAGGGATTTTCATCCCGATCAAGAACCATTTTGAACAAGAGGAAAATGCAAGACGAATGGGTTACAATTATGAAGACATATTTAGATTAGAATCCTTGATAAAAGAGAAATTTGATAAAATGAGTTTAACTGCAAATGATAAAAATATTACTCAAGTTGGCAGTGAAAAGGCAGCTAAAATCATCTTAGAGACGCTTGAATCCTAATAGTAAATGGTAGATAGACAATTATCGAGGCCAGAATTTGCGGTATCTATAAGAAGTATAAGTGAATTCTGATCAAGTCAGATACTAAAAAATTATTATTGCTTCTCTTAGTAAAGTTTTCTTGATTTTCTACTACTTTCAATCAAACCCATTAGTAAGTATCCATATTCTAAATTATGTTTTATATGATTAATGCCATGCGATTCATCAGGTTCAAATTTATGATCGAGTACATTTTCAACGTATACCTTTACTTTCTTTACGGATGAGACTGCATGATATAATTGATTATCGCCTAGTTTCTTACCGGTATCCTTTTCTGCTTCTTTCCTAAACTCTTTCTCATTTATTGCGAGTTTACAATATTTCCTAAGTCTGTCGTAATTATTACAAAGATCATTTAGTCTCTTCAGATCAATGTCAGATAGACTATTTAAAGAAGAATTTAAATCCTTTCTGTTTCTACCAGTTATTTCTATGAGACTATCAAGAATTGTATTAGCATCATCATCAGCATCTGATAAGAGAATGTCCATATCTTTACCTTTTGATGGGTGATCTAAAGAGTCTATCTTAATCGCCTTACTATTAATTTTAGTGCTGCTTATTGTTGTACTCAAAGACTGTTGATTACGACGTTTATAGTTATCATAATAAGAGTTATACTCGTTTTTCTTTTCTTCGTAATAATTCAGAGCACCATAGACTCCTATTTTTCTTCCTTTAGTATCTATCTTATTGAAGAGAATAGATACTACATCAAGTATGATCCTTGGATATATTAATTTCAGGCTATCCTCAAATTTAGAATAATTCTCAGTTAGATCTTTATAAATTACAAAAATTATATTGTCAATATATACATCATCATAATCTTTGTAGCTATTACGAACATTCATACTATTTGCTAATATAGTGAGGAAGTCATTTATTTCTGAAATCGTAAAAATATGCCTTGTTTTTACAGAAGCATCGCTAATAATCTTCATAGCAGCAAATTCTAGATTATTTGTGGTTTGTGATATTTGATCAGAAGATTGAATAGATAACACTCCAATTTTATGATCTAATCTGATATGGAGAACATCCAGATACTTGAAAATCAGCTTCTTAAGCGTCAAAGAACTACCTTTTTGCATGCCATACCTCTTATCATAAATATTAATTGAATTATTGACATTTGAACTTATTAAGCCCCTTTAACTAATAAGAGTTGCATTTTAGCTCCTCCAATACCTACGATGCTATTTTGTGGATGCTTGCATTTACAAGTAGAATGATTTCTGTATCCATGTTCAGAGAACTTATGATGGCATCTATAATAATTACAAACAGGCTCAATTTGTTCGCCGAATACATTAATCATTTGTACAGGATTTGAAATATTTTCATCAACCTGATGCTGGTTTGTAATCTCTGATGAGTTAAGAATCCATTTGTTTTCAACTATTAATGATCGTGATCTATTCAAGGCCATTTCTTTTTCCTCCTTTTCCATAATTTCCTTCTTCCAATGACAACTCCAGCAGTAATTACACCTAACACATGTAAATTCAGTTCTGGTATTACAGGATTTACATTCATCATACCTATTTGTGATTGTATCTCGAAGGTATTCGTGCATATCCGTCTTTTTAATACTGTACTCCTTTATAATAATGTTCTTATTATCCATGTAATTTATATAAGATTTTTACATATGTGATATATAGAAGAGAATTATATAACATTTTACCACTAATAGTAAAAAGTAATAAAAGTCCCTTATATAGCAAGGATGCTGATATATAAATCAATATGATAGGCTATAAAATATATTAAAAGTTTGTTTATATGCTAGTAATTACAAGCAATAACACTATTTATATTTCAAAGTTACTTTGTCAGATGCTGAATAGGCTATT
Organism: Nitrososphaeraceae archaeon; assembly: GCA_009377575.1. Lineage (GTDB taxonomy): Archaea > Thermoproteota > Nitrososphaeria > Nitrososphaerales > Nitrososphaeraceae > TH5896. The sequence goes on from WHTU01000057.1 coordinate 6,225, forward strand.
TCCTTTTATTCACTGAATTTTTGGTTTGAAAGCATAAAAAAGATATGTATCTCACATTAAAGTTAATTGGCTATTCTCAGGTGTAAAACTTAGTAATATTGCTGCTTGTATATTCGGCTAAATTTCTAAAGGTATTGCATTATGGTGTATATGAATTCTTATAACTTGTAACGAGTCCAGTATGTGATAGCTTAGATAAAAAGAGGCTTATTTATCCTGGGATGATTGTTCAAACTATTCAAATCTGGATAGATTTTGGATGGACTAGTTTCTGTCGTCTAATACAAACCAAATTAAAATAATATGATGACTTTTATTCTTCTAATTAGTAATTAATATAGTAATCTTTAAACGTCAAAGTATAGTAGACGATTGTTTGACGACAATTTAATCCCATGAGATTTCTAGCCGGCCGGCGAGAAGAATTTTACGAGAAATAAGAACAAGACACCATGACTAAATATTGCGGTTGTTACCGGAAGCTCGGGATAACGACGAACGACAACAACAGCTTAGAGTAACCAAATTGTGATTAGAAGTTAGCAGATACTATCAGATTTGAAATTAAAAGACTCTAATAACCTGCGAGAGTCAGATATTCTCATAAATAAACAAAATTTACACTCTCAATAGTGTTTTGGGACGCCTTTCTGATCTGAAATATGGCGATAAAATGCGAGCAATAGATATCGCAGAGGCTAACAACAACAATTTCCAGCTATCTAATCGTTTGAGAGAACATCTAATCAAGATCCAAGACATGGAATTAGAGATTAGGGCAAAAATACAAAACTCATATTCTGGTTAGTGATTAGTAATAGGCTCAGTTTAGTTATTATGGAGTGCAAGTTCTTATATGTATGATAACTACATATAATGATGAGAAACAATTCAAAATCCATGGTTGCTGCATATGCGACAATTGCAGTATTGCCAAGAAATACAATCAACGAAATCTTCAGGGATGTGAAACAATAGAATGGAAAGAATATTTTCAATGCTAAGGTCATTTGTTGACGATGGTGGAAAGACAAAATTCTGTGTAACCTGTGGTAATAAGGCTACTCAGGAAGCATTATTCACTGTAGGCGATGGGGCTATACTCATAGAAAAATACTGTGACACATGCGTGACGCATGTGCAGAAAAAGGAATAAAATGCAGCTTTTAAAGATCATTTATCAGAAATCGAGCAGATCAAACAAGCAGATGACGCACTAGAACAACTGGAAGTTAGAGATGAACCTGAACCTTTAGAGAATGGTAATGATAACGAATCCGCAGTCGATGAAACCGACGAACCAAAAATTGATGAGCTAGTCTCAAATCCAGATCTAGCAGGCAAGTGTTGGTTACCCCAATATTTATGCGTCATTTAATTCGGTTCTGCAATATCGATGGGGGCGGTGACGTTTTATTTAGTATACTATATCCCTATTTTATAATATCTCATCATGAGGCTATTTTTATACATGCCTTGGCACTTCTAATGTGTAGTAGAATCATTGATGATTATGCTATCGAAGACTGATTCTAGTAATCTTTTAAAACCTTTAATATATAATATGGAATTTCAGTAATAATAATCACTAAAACTTATATGGCAGAATTATCTTTTTGAATTCATTCATATATGATAAAAGAATATTCAATTTCCAATAATGGGAGTATAAAATGCCAGACATTTATAGTGCAGTCATGGAAGTCCAAGATATGAGTGCAAATAAACTGATTGGGTTTGTTAGCTTAGCAGCAGTGGTAATAACCGTGGTAACATCGGATCATTTACCAATCTATGCACAAACGGTAGAAGACAAAGAGGGTTGGAACGAGAGCTGCAGAGATGCAGGTTTTGAAGACGGACGAAATGAACCATTTAATGATGTAACATATGATCATTGCGAAGATGAAGCGACTGGAGATAAGGCATATCTGGATGGATTCGTTGATGGTTGCATGTCCATAGAAGGTAACACCAGAGACGTTTGTGAATCGGCTACAGATGGATAAAAATGAATAAAATTCGGAATTCAGCAGCTCTCTTGCTCTTCTAGTTGTGATGGCACTAACTTTGATAACATCAGCTGCCATTTCAGTATATTCAACAACGGAAGATAATAGCTGGATGGAGAGTGATAATGACAGTCAGGTGAAATGTCGAGTCAAGAAGAATTGGAAGATGCATATAAGGGTACTCAATGGGAGAATAATATTGGACCAAATGACTTTGAAGAAGTGACTAATAATAATGATGATAATAATGATGATGAAGATATCGATGAAGAAGAAGAAGACAATTGGAATGAAAGTTACAGAGATGCCTGCGAACGCGCTGGAGAGAGTGAGAATGCATTAAATGCAGCAACTTATGATCTGTAGAGAAGAGGCAGGTGGAGAGACAGCGTACATACAGGGTTTTGTTAATGGATGTAAGAAACAAAAGAATGCAAATGACGCATATTGTCATCTAGAAACTGATAGATCGAATGTTTGGGGGAGAATCAGCCAACTAAACACTGACAATGAAATAATATTATAGTTAATGTTACTGCTAAATTAGATTAGATTGCGAGCTACGTTCTAGATCTTACGAATTAGATGACCGAGAATGCGGCAGAGTTGCTAATCGGCATTGACTCTTTGTTTGTATATATGGATCGCCTAACTATCTAATTAATGATTGTTTACCTACTAAACTCAAAGTTACTGTTGCAGCGAACGTTTAGTTTCATACTCTTTAGCAGGTTACTGTCTAACAACAAGAGATAGGTATTAGTTCAGTATTATGAGAATTACAAATGTGACAGTCGAGAACATATGATGAGGATGCAGATAAAGATTCTAAATCGTCAATGCCGAAATAAGATGCATACTAGTAACCAGTAACATGAATTACAAATCACAAAGTAGATTTTATTGATAGGCTGTAAAATCCCACTGTGTTCTATGGTATGCAATGAGAACTTAGTTGTGTGCAGCAAATCATACACTATATTAAGTCTGACCATTTTTATAACATTCCTAAAAGTCTTTAATCGCAGCTATAGTTTTTATGTATTATCATCTTTCATCTTTCTGAGCCAAATTGAAGAGATTATGAATCTATAAGAAAATGATCATTTGTTTATATCTGATTCACTAGTTTTATAATAGTGTTAAATCATCTCGCAAGTCATTTTGATACTGGCAGAAAAATTGTGATGATAAATGATAATGAGCGAGCGAGAATTGTTCCAATTATTTGGGAAGATCCTCGAGTCAAAATACAATGTAATTTTAGTTGGTTCTGGTGAGAATTGTATTGATAAATTCGTAGAGTAAAAGAATCAAGGGTAACAAAATATATCTCATACTATTAGATTACAGATTGGCGGTATGTTTAGCAATTTTGTTGGTCGTAAGACAAAAGAGCATAACGGAACTAAAATAATTCTGATATTTGCTTATGATCTGGATAGCGTGTTATATAGGTAATGTTATTGAATCTTGTAGCTCTAATAGCTTTTATAGCAATTGTTCATGGTCCCATTATCTCTTAATCAAAGTTTTAATAGGGATGTTATAGATCGCAGTTTGAAATGCAAGGTCTTCAAATGATAAAATGTGCATTTTGTGGCACGATGTTTATGTCTGAAACAGATATTGTTACCTGTCCATCATGTTCAGAGCAGAGTCATAGTCATCATAAACATGGAACTGGTAGTACTATGGGTAGTTGTGGCTGCGGTCATTGATTATTTATATCTACTACTTATATTTCAATAGTTTTCTTAACAAGATATGGACTCCATAGATCATGTTGAGAATTGCTAATTCCAGTTCTAATTTAATTAGTTCTGATCTATTTCTTTTATGTGAATATATAGATGACAATATTGTAACCACGTTTGTGGGACAATGCTCAGAAGGTAAATTATCCATATATTCAAGTTTGTAATTTAATACTTTTAAACCACATGCTAATGCTTCTAAAGAAGTCTTACTAAGATTCTTAAGTAGTTTCCGATTTACAAACCTTAAGTCAACATACACATCATATTTCTTCAAAAAATTTGGAACATCTTTATAATATATAGGATTTTTTGTTCTATCATAAATATCAATATTAAGATTAATTTTCTTATGTTTGCAATAGTTCATTGCAAGCTCAATATTAGTGACTTCACTATTTACTATTACACCCTTAGATATATCAACAGATCTTTCTTTTTTCAATTTTTTGTTGTTGAAATGATCAGTATCAATTGGATTAGGCAAAAAGACTGATCCCTTAACTAACTGAATCAAATCAGGTGTAGACACAATAACTCTATCTGCTAATCTTTGTGCCTTGATATGTAAACGTCTTTTTTTAATTTTTTTAACTATGTTTTTAGGCTTTAGAATATTTCGTAAACTAAATGTTCTTGAATTATCCTTAGAAAAACCTCGTATATCAGTACCATGATAGTGAAGAATGATAATCTTTGACCCTCCATAAATCTTTCGAATATTAATTACCATTTCTGGTAAACTATGAACATGTATTACATCTGCTTTTCTTGCTTCTTCAATTGATTTATAAACCAATTCTTCAGGTGCTACAAATAATCCATATTCTTTATAAAACTCATCTATACCATATTTGTCACCATTCTTAACTCTTATAACTTTACTTTCATTGCCATTTATCTGCTGAAATTTCGCTAAGATGAAAGCCACACCAGCTTGATCCCATATATGTAACACATACAATTAGATTACTCTATCTTTTCTTCCCTAACTCATCCATAATCTTTTCTAAATAGCTTCGAGTTCTATTTTCATTTAATTTAAGGTTAAACTTTAGATGAATACAAACCCACTGATTCATTTTATGGGTAGTCATATCATTTTAAGTTCCTTTTAACAATATTCTTATCGCTGTTTATTATATTGGCCATTTCTTCCAAATTTGCCAGTGCGAGTAGTTGATAATTGTGACAATAAGACCGTGTTCTTAAGTTTAGCTAAACCTAAATAGCTTCTGTACTCTAATAGAATTTTGTCAATTACATATAACTGTGAATATTTGGAGTACCAGTTATAGCTCATTTTTTCATGATGCCCTAATGTGTGAAAAATACTTTCCAACAAGGATATAATATACCATAGCGAGATGAATAGTGATATAATAAAAAGTATGACCTTCTCTAGCCATTTTCAGTCGTTCTTTTCATATTGAATCTTCCGTTTACAAATATAGGTTCTTCTATAACCTAACTCCATTTCTTCTTCGGATTTATCATGATATAATGGTGTCGTGAGTGACCAGTTTGATCCATATATCCACCTTGTCGAACAACCATATCCGCGCTACCATAAATCCTAATGCCTCTGGGACCTGGCGGATCAATATCTCCCAGATCATCAATGAAATAGCCACTTTATTATTTCTCAAAGTGTTTTTGTATTTAGTAGACCTCTGAATATTCGTTCCTCCTATAAAAAAATTCACCATTAAAGTCAAAGCCAATAGGTACAACATCAAGCTGTAGGAATCTATTTTCTTGCGATGAGATTGATGCTGTGACAATCCTTGCAAGGCGCTGCGACATGAGATATTTAATTTCTTTCTGAGAAAATAGTGTATGAGGCATTATAACGTTATGACATAATATCAGTGCATGCATATTACCCGCATTGGAGTCAAACGAATACTAGAAGGGCTTTTCCCTCTGTTCTAATACAGAGGTAATATCACTTCTGTTTCCATCGGATGTAATTATATTCAAGGATATTTCGTCACCAGGTAGTTTGTTATCTTCTGCATAATCAATGAACTCAGATTTGTTTCTTACAACGTTACCGTCAACTGAAAAGATAATACTAAAGGGTGTTATTCCTGCTTTTTCTGCAGGACCTTCTGAAGCTACATTTTTTATGAATACTCCTCTAGCGTCTGATAAACCAACAGAGTCTGCAAACAGTAGAGTAACATCTGCAATTTCTATGCCAAGCCATGGATGCTTATATGTACCCTGCGAGATCAGTTCAGGTATTACTCTTTGAATTGTGATAGGTCCTATGACAAAGTTTAACCCTTGTTCGGATGCTCCAGTTGCTATGTCAACTAAATCGTATTCATTCACTCTAATAACGTCGCCTTGTAAATTCAAGAGAGGTCCACCTGAATTACCATGGTTTATGGCTGCATCTGTTTGAATGAGACTCCCTGTCCAGAATCTTCCAGTTATTATATTTAGGTCTATTCTATTAATCTGGCTAATTATGCCCTCGCTTACGGAAAGGTCTAATTGGATCTTTCTTTGACCTTATGGCAGGGAAATCAAATTCTAGCAAGCTTAATGATATTCTTATAACTTATATTGTAAGATACTTGATGAATTAACCAATGATCATTGCTAATAGAAATCTTCTATATTATGGGGCAGCAGCCTGTACCGGCGTTGCTGGAATTTTACACCTTGTTCTTGTATCTAATGCTATTAATTCCAATATCAATAATGCTATCTTTTTCCTGGTGGCGGGCATACTTCAACTCTTCTGGATATTACCAATGGTAAAGAGATGGGGAAGGATTTGGTACGCTATTGGAATCGCAGGTACTGTTATTCTCATCGGAATATGGGTAATTACCAGAATTCCTGACAATCCGATCACCGGTAGAGGTGGACCAGTCAGTGAAATGGTTATTGCTACAGAAGTATTTCAAATAGCGTACGTAGTTCTAACGGTAGTAATTATGGCTAAGGAGAGAGCCAGTAAACCTCAGATAATAAAAGAGAAGCGATAAGCTTTATTTTATTTTGAAACATCAAAATAACTAAATGGTAATCTCAACTAACCATCCAACCTTGTCATTACAGTAGTAGTGATTACAAGTTCAAGCTTCGAATACTATATTACTAGTAGTAACATAGTGAGCAAAGGGGGATCGGATCTAGGCCATACTTTAATCATAAAGGACAGAAGCCCAAACCTAGCCCCTGCCATTCGTTATCTCAAGCTGATCGTTTGATGAGTATGAGTCCGGTAAGAGAGATAGACTTGATAAATTTACAATAGAATCGCCTGGAGATTATTAGGTTACTTCTAAAAAGGTGCTTGAGGGATAGTTCATCATAGCACCTTTTGAGCCAGTAACTAACACGTCAGAAAAGTGGAAAAACGAGAGTGAAAAAAAGGAATGTCGAGATTTCATTAATATCAATCTGAGAATACTGGTCTGACTATAGCATATCATTAAATAATTTGTTCCATACACACCAAGAATTAAAAGAACACGAAAGAATACAACATGAAATTCGCGATAACTCTTCAATCTAATATAGAAATTGAGCGAAAAACTACTAGTCACGATCAATAGTAGATCAATAGTTCACTCGCCGATAAGATTTCATTAATGTATTGGTTCATAATCTCCTGATGACTTTGCAACAAATAGACGAATAATTATTAGAGATCTATACTACTTATTTTAGACATTGAGACGTTCAAAATCCCCCACGATGAACTTAGCCCCTGGAGGCAGCAAATCCATAGATTGTTTCATCATCGCGCCCGCTCTTTCGTCTTTTTCCATCTTTCCCATTACTTCTTTCATATGTTGATTATCTTTATAATAAATTGATTCCACCCATACTTCCTCGTCTTGATTGGCTGAAACGGTGCTCGCAATATTTGCAAACCCTTCCATCGGGACATCGGTGTTACTGAGTTTGAAAGCGTCATAATGCAGAACACCGTGTTGCTTGAACATATCGCTGGCTTCTTTACAGATCTTCAGCATAACATCATGATTCTTCCTCGGTACTCTGTAAAGAATGTGCGAAACCAAACTTGCATCTGTCGAATCGTATCTACTCATGATGGTTAATGGAGATATTAGAGTATAAAAGAATAGAAGGGATCGAAAGTATAGTTAGTAACAAATGCATAACAAACTCGGAATTCCTTATTTTCATTAATATGCATAATGTATCGCTTGAAGGCAAAACGAGCGGCACCATGAGTGCTTTCATTCCTGAGGGTTTGCATGATGCGGGCTAATCAACAGCAATAGTTTCAGCACTTATCTGTAACAGCCACATCAATCCTGTGCTAAAGCTTTATCTCTTCTAAACGCGTTATGATCACCCTGTGGTGGTAGTATAGGTTTGTTAATAGTAGCTCCAACTGGCTCTATCCTCTAATAACTAATTTTTTATTGCTATCAGATTATAACAATAATGCCGATTGCTCAAAGTTGAATACCGAAAAAAAAATAAGGAAGAACCTAAGTGACCAGCTAGCTATGGAAACATCGCTGGTAGGAAAGGTTGCGTTGGTCGCCGGAGCGACCCGAGGAGCAGGA
>WHTU01000057.1:14568-19179 GCA_009377575.1 Nitrososphaeraceae archaeon
TCGTGCCCGACGAGGTCCGCGCACTAGTGAAACGCATTCAGAACGAACAGGGCCGCCTACACATCCTCGTGAACGATATCTGGGGAGCCATGACGATGGAATGGAACAAATCACTCTGGGAATCTCCTTTAGATATTGGACTGCGCAAACTGCGTCTGGGCGTGGACACGCACGCTATCACTAGCCACTTCGCAATACCGTTACTCATCAAGAGTTCAGGTGGTCTGATTGTCGAGGTGACTGACGGAACCAATGATTACAACGCAACCAACTACCGAGTCTCCTTCTTCTACGATCTGGCCAAGATTTCAGTGAATCGAATGGCGTTTGCGTTGGCGCACGAGTTGCAGCCGTATGGGGCGACGGCCGTTGCTCTCACTCCGGGCTGGCTGAGATCAGAGAATATGCTCGAGAACTACGGTGTCACTGAATTGAATTGGCATGAGGCGATAAAGCGCTCACCACACTTCGCTATTACCGAGAGTCCGGCGTTCATCGGCAGGGCAGTAGTGGCCCTTGCACAAGATCCTAACGTATCGCGCTGGAGCGGAAAGTCGGTGAGTAGTGGACAGCTGGCAAAAATCTACGGCTTCACCGATCTGGACGGGAGTCAGCCCGATTGCTGGAGGTACATCACTGAAGTTCAAGATGCAGGCAAACCCGCCGACGTAACCGGCTATCGCTGACATGGGGGCACCTAGCCTCATTTTATGCTTCATAACCCTTCACGTTGACGAACAAGGCTGAAAGTGTTTACTTCTTCTGACGTCTTACGTGTCTAGTATTAGGGGCATACATGCGACTCTTTACTAATATCATTATCATCTGTTAATTCTAGCCGCTTAGGTGGTTAGGAATATCAAAAGTGAATCAAGAAGACGTTGACCAATGGCAGCATTATTCGTGTTAATAAGTTTGATTGAAAACAAGGATCATTGGTACTATAGCGGGGAACATCATAGCAGCCATTCCTGCTGTCCATATCACCAAAAACAAAGATAGTGCTGCTGGATTGTAGTAAAATGTCATCATGGATAACATCATTGCATTATACTGCCATATCGACATTAGCCATGTCAACAGAGATCGATATTACAATGGTAATGATTACTAAGGTTGAAGTTTTCATATTAACTCTATGTCTTAGGAGATCTTGTTTCTATATCTAGAATTTATGATAAATGTGAAAAGGTAGTGCGGTCTAGAATTTGTCCTTCTTGTATTCATCATCTCTGCAAAGCATTACAGGTAGGACATTTGAGGGAGTAGCAGTCGTGTACCCAGAATTGAGCGAAGTCGTGACCGGCCTCATCCCGGTCCTAGAATCAGAAGAGACGAACATTTTTGATATTCTGGAATCATTGGAATCTGGGGAAATTTAGTTTCTAGATGCCAAAAGTATTCTGCTCAAAGAATGAGCGATACATTCTTCCGTCGGTATTCTATAATTCTACTGATCTTATCTTTATCAAATCTACTATTTGAAATCGAACCATATCAACTAAAAGTGGTATTATGAGAGGCATTACGATAAACTGAGAGCCGTATTAAATGAGAGGATTTTGTGACAATGAAGTCATTTCTCTTTAGTCATTTACTATTACTTTTGTTTCATTTTTAGAAGGGGTTATGTAACGTGATCAAGGATTTTCAATTGTGCTCTGGCCACTATTAGGAGATAATGTACTTTGCCTTTGGCTTTGATCATTATTATGATGTATCGGTACTGCGTATGAATTATTTTGGAGATTTGTTCTTGATTGGTCAGAACTTTTGTGTTGTTCAGCTATTTTGTTCTCTAAGCTATCGTATATCATCCTAGAAACTGATGACAAACTAGATTGATTATCGTCACCAGGCAGCCCTGTAAGATTTATTAAATGAGAGGACGATGTAGGTGAATTACTATTAACATCCAAACAAACAATAAGTGAAGTGATCGTATTTTTTCCGAGCCTTAGCAAATTAGTTGCATTAAAGAAGGTAGAATTCCAATTAGAAAAGTCTTGTACTCCTTGTGAACCAGTTGCAGAAGCATTTTGAAATGGTTGAACATTGTTTATAGATGTAAGAATCGTGCAATCAGTATTACTCGTATCAGATGAAGTACCTTTTATGGTTAATTCTGGAGAAAGATATACATAACTCCCGTTTCTATGAGATGTAATTCCGATCTTTGGAAGATCAGGTGGTATATTATCCAGGGAAATCCCATGGATCGTAAAACCGTCAATGGGAATGGGAGTAGAAATAGAAATGGAAGATAGTATACTTATAGACCAGAATACAAATACTGATATGAGTACAACAACTAAGAACAATTTATGTTCAGACCGTCATTATTACCTTTATTTCTATTTTATATGATTATTAGTTAACCACTTCTTACTTTTAGGTTGGTATATACAACCTAGCGCCTTAGATTAGTATGTTCTTTAAATTGGTACCAAAAGAATTGAATAGAAATGTTGAGATAGGTAACTACTGTTGCTAGAACGAACTACTAGAGATTCTTTTGGAACACGCGATTATAATCCAACAGTATTATAGATATGCTATTATGAATAATCCCATAGCAGCTGCCATTGTAACTATCCATACTAATTTGTTCCAATCAAAGATTTTTTGCCCATCTAATACACCAAATGGTAGCAGATTAAACATCGCTATCCAACCATTAAATGATGCTCCGATAGCAAAGAGTGGATTGAATGGATCGTAAAACATAGAGAAGAGTAGAAACGAAAAACCCATCGCCAAATTAGTCAGAGGACCAATTAGGGCTACTCTGCCAAATTTCTTTCTATCTGATAATCCAACTATGACAGCGCCGGGAGCAATGAATTTGAACGGCATAAACGGAAGCGCAGATATTGCTGTTATGATTAATCCCCAAGTTTGAGCTCTAAACTCTGCCCAACTACCATAATATTGGGCTAGAAACTTGTGAGCTAATTCATGCACTAGAAAAGCACAGACGAATATAGCCAAAAACTGCCAGGAAATATATCGATAACCACTTAAAGAAAGACCCACTGCAGTAACTAAAATGGTTGCTAATGAAAGATGAAATAGTTCAGTCCTAGAAGATTTTATAGTTAAAACTCTTGACAAAGTTTTGAACACAGAAGAGGACGATTGAAAGCCATATTTTTGGGAATCATTATCTATTAGCATGTTCTTCCTTTTCTTATTATAAGTATCTAGGAACGGACAAGAATGGTTAATCGGATTTCTATGAACATTACAAAATAATTCTTGGCAGTAATTACATTTGAATGGGATAGTCTCTGCTTGACCACAAATATAGCATATATGCATTACTTTAGCTTTCTTCTCCTATTAATATACAAGTCAATCAAGTACTGCTGATAAATTATGCTTGTCATTTGCTAAAATTTCCTCAGATGAAACAAGAGCAATAGAGCAGCTATAATTGTGAAGTTTATTATATTCAAGGGCCATCGGCAATTCTTGAGTAGATCTAGATAGATAAAGTTTCATAATGTATTATTGACATAATCCACACTTAAGGTTAAGGGTTGTTGAGTATCTCAGAGTAGGATTTTTGTATTACAACGTTCATGATAAATTGGTCAATCTATACTTGATCAAATAAATAATTCATGCGCCTAATATTTAGGAGCGATACCTTATAAAAGATGAATTTTTATAGCATAACGATTTCATCATTTATTATATATAAATGCCTTCCAGTCAACATTATCATATTTCTAAGATAATGGATATAATTATTTATATAAGTCCAATGTCCATTTTAGACATTGGAACAGGTTTTGGTAAGTATGGCGTACTGTGTAGAGAGTATTTGGAGTTATGGGATGGAAGGCATGACTATTCACAATTTTTGCGTCGCATTGATGGAGTAGAAGTTTTTGGAGATTATATTACTCCTTTACATAAATTTGTGTACAATAACATATACATTAGTGATATAATGGAAGTTTTGGATAAAATTGAATCTAGATACGACTTGGTTTTGTTGATTGATGTTTTGGAACATTTTGATAAACATCAAGGAGAGAATCTATTACATAAGATATTGCGCAAGAATGATGGGATTTTGATATCAACACCCAAAAAACCAAGCAGTCAGAAAGATGCGTTCAACAATGTCTATGAAACACATCGTTCAAAGTGGACAAAAAGCGATCTAAGTAGCTTAGCTCCGAACTTATTTATAAATGATAGAGTAAGTCATATAGCTTATCTAGGAAATGATGGAAATGTAACAAGGCTCAAAAGAAAACTAAGGCTAAAAGAAGTCAGCAAAATCCCTGGGATGTCATTTACTATGAATCGTGTAGATAGATTAATCAAAAAAGTAAATCGAATGAGAAATATAATTAAATAGAAATGCAGACTTTATATGAGGAGAAAAAGCATTTCCAAAATTCCTGCATATTTTTTCTTATCCTTTAATATCTGCTTAAAACTTTTTTAAACAGATTTTTAATTAAACTAGGACAGATTTTTTGAATATTCTTGTCAATTCCTGTCAATTCCTATTTTACACATCGATTCTTAAACTATGCTAATCACTCATGCTAATCACTTTTGCTTATCCTGATCCAAGTATAATAAATTGCG
>WHTU01000058.1:0-17056 GCA_009377575.1 Nitrososphaeraceae archaeon
AGGTATAGCTCCAACCCTGATACCTGAAGAGCACATCAAAAGAATTGCAACTCTACCCCGCTGATCTGCTTTCACTAACATTTTAGTAATTTCTAAATGGGTATAAGGTCTATCTCTTTTGTTTTTCCTCCCCTTACCTACATACGATTTAATTTTCTTCCATTTGAGTTCAATATCGTTTGTATCGTAAAATTTCTTAACAGCAGCCAGTCTTGTGTTTATTGTAGTTGCATTAAGTTTGTTTTCCTCTCTCAAAGATATAACATAATCTATAAGTTGGGATTGGATTATTTTAGGATCTTCTGCTAATAATTGGTCACAGTCTTGTACCTGTCTAAATTGCATGTATAGCTGTAATGAATTTCTGTAAGTTATACGACTAAACGGCGAATGAACTGTTTCTATGAAATTTCTGTAGGCTTGTCCTTTCAGAAGGATTTGGATAGACATATCGATTGCTTCTATTCACTCTTCTAATACCATGAGAAGTATATTAGATATTCTAGATTACATAAAAGCCTCCTATTAAGTAACGAATTCCAATATCTAAAGCATTTTTCTTCTGTTTTTCAACGATTATGGGAAAATGGAATTGAAGCAGTATACAGAATACAAGAGATTGAAGAAGGAATTGAAGCCGAATTTTATAAAGTTATTACTAACAGCGAAAAAGCAAGTCAAATCCTTATTGATATGACAAAGTCTGTAAGGAAGAAAGATTAAAGCTTTCTTCCTAATGATAAGGCTTTGGTAAGGATAGACAGACTTGGAATCGTTAATTCCTTGTTGAAAGCGTCTAAGAATGGAGCAGAAGTAAAGATTATCTGTCCATTATCTGACGAGAATTCAGAAATTCAGAAAAAAATATCTGAGAACGCACCAGATATCAGAATACTCGATGGCAACAACTCTCCATATGGCATGTACATCATAGATCGTGAAAAATTCCTTAGAGCGGAGCTCAAAAAACCAGGAGCTGATAAATTCTCAGACGCGATCGGTCTAGTGGTATATTCTAATAGAAGAACGACCGTGGACTCCTTCGAGTCAGTTTTTGAATTACTTTGGAATGAACGCATGCTGGTTGAAGAATTAAAGAAAGCAGATACAATGCAAAAGGAATTCATTAGTATAGCAGCTCACGAATTAAAAACACCAATACAAGCTATTCTTGGTATGAGTGGTCTCCTGAAATACTATCCAGAAAGGACAGATCAGGTGGTAGAAGTGATAAATAGAAACGCTATTAGATTGCAAAGACTTTCTACTCATATTTTAGATGTAACAAGGATTGAGAGTCAAACATTAAAACTGGAGAAGGAACGATTCAACATTCGTGATTTGATACCCACTATTATTGAGGACCACAAAGAGAGGATCAAAGATAATACTAATGGTAGGGTTGAATTAATCTACAATGACGATTTCAACATTGGTCATGCCATAATTGTGGAAGCAGATAGGGAAAGAATAAACCAAGTTATTTCAAATCTCTTAAGTAACTCTATTCAATTTACAAATGATGGGTATATATCACTTAATATAGCTACTAATAATGTTAACGGTGAAGTTATCGTTACTGTGAGAGATACTGGCATAGGTATCAACCCCGAAATCATACCAAGACTATTTTCAAAGTTTGTCACTAAATCACAACAGGGGACAGGCTTAGGTCTTTTTATTTCCAAGAATATAATTGAATCTCATGGAGGTAAGATTTGGTCTGAAAATAATGCATTGGAAGGAAGAGGAACAGTTTTCAGTTTTACGCTGCCTTTGGCACCTAAGAATGGAGTAGGGGAAGGAAAAGGGACAGATTCTAGCTAATGAATGAAGAAATAAAAAGAAAAAGAATCATGGTCGTAGACGATGAATCTGATCTTACTTTGTTTTATAGAATGTCGTTAGAGTACCATGGATTTGAAGTTGAAACATTTAATGACCCCAGGGATGCTTTATCAAATTTCAAAACAGCTTATTATGACTTGATTATTCTTGACATTAAGATGCCAGGTATGGACGGCTTTGAATTATATACGGAAATACGAAAGAAAGATAAGAAGGTCAAGGTATGCTTCCTAACAGCAAGTGAATTGTATTATAAGGAGTTTCGAATGAAAGAATATAGTGCATTAGATAAAAGTCTATTCGTTCGTAAACCTATTGGAAATGAAGAAATGTTAAAGGAAATATATCGTCTCATTAAAACGTAAAAGGCAAAAGTAATTTAACGCTTTATTAATTGCTATTACTCGCATCCATGCTAAGACAAACAGCGTTGCAATCGTTCTAACTAAATCTGGGATCCAGAGCGTGAGCGTAGCAAAACGCATTCTAGAAGTATAATCAAAGTTATGCAATATTGAATATTGTATAATTTAATTCAGCTTAGGTAGTGCTTATTGATCGCCATGAGCAGATGAATGATCCATTACCCTACCTAAGCCGCGAACTTTGTGCCGATTTTAGTTGTACAATATAATAGAGACAATTATAAAATGTGTTACGGAACATAGTTATTCCTGATGATTTTGAGAATTGCCTAACAATGCCTAAAAACAATGCACCTAATGCAAAATCTTTAGTGTTGTTCAAAAGTAGACAAGTCAATCAAATATTTTGTATACAAACAATTTTCTCTAAAAAATATGTATAAGATATATAGTTATCATTTATTATTACTTCACGCACTAATAATCTCAATGAATAATAATCCAACAGACCCGTGCGTGGGTATGAAAAACATCTCCTTCAATGACCGCAATTCCGCGGGACAATGGTCAATTGTGGGGGCTCTGGTTATTCTGATTTCTCTACTTACCATTTCGCTTTCAGCGTTTTCAGGAACTAATCTACAATTGACCAGTATAAGTGCCGCCGTAGACATTGATACTTCTGGAGATGGCAGAGCAGCTGCTTATGATGGCGAAGAAGGCATTGCAACGGATGGTGATAGCTTCTGCAGCATTACAAATGATATGGCAGGAGGAAAGTTTTCATCATTATTTCAAGGAATAGTAGGGGAGTGTGATGATAATTCAAAAATATCAAGTCAATTCATGGTAGAGTACTCATTTACAAAGAATCCTGTAAAGATAGGAGAAAAATCGTATCTTACAGTAACTGTCAAGGATAAGAACTCTGGCAATCCTATCTCCAATGCATTTGTGACACTAGATATCAAACCCCCATCATTAACTTCATTCGAAACTAGTTCAGCTGGTGCTGCAGTTGCAGCTGCCGGCATATCCTCTAATCAAGGAGTAGAACAAGACAAGGCAACCCCGGCTATGTATACAGATAACAGTGGACGCGCAACATTTACTTTGCAGATAGGACCAAAATCAGATGTAGGTATTTACGATACGCAGCTTGAAGTTGGAAAAGATAGCTATCAATCTAGTTTTGAGCAAACAAACCTCCGTGTAGTATAGATATCTTCCCACTTTTTTGGAATTATTGTTCGTTCGTTCGTACCGTTGACTTTTTTTGTAAGATAAGGAAACCGGGAGAATAACATATCTAATGCACGTTTCGAGTCTTGCATTAACTCTAACAGAAACACAAAACTCTAGAACGGCGCAGGATAGTGTGTAGGCAAATGTAGGAATGTCGGAAGGGGATCGGTGCGGTATAAATGTACCACTAGTTTCGCCTAGCTTTAAAGATATGATATCAAAATGAATTGCAGTTATACGTTGGAGTATCAATTTAGCAATTTCTTTTTGATCAAATACCGTTACAACTAACTACTGGAATATATTGTTATATGACAATCCACTTCTTGTATGAATTCAAACAAAATAATGAATTTTGAGTACATAATAATGAGATTTTTCTTTTCATTAGAACCCTTAATAAAAAAACAACAATCACTATTGCATTGGGATTTAATTGTAAATTTCATTTACCTCTATTTTTATTTCTTATTTCATGTATTTTTCATACCCAAGTCATGACTGTAGATGGATCCTCCCAAGAATCATTTGTTATCAATCGTTCGACAAATATGTCCATAGATCTGTGTTGTACATGGGATAAGCAAATTTCTGATGGTATACTAAAATATAAGCTTGTCGACATGCAGGAGAAGCAGAAAAATGAGATCAGAGAAGCGTTTGAAAGTTGGAATAAACAACTGACCATGCTAAGATTCGTTGAGATTTATTCACATGATCAAAAGGCTGAGATTGTAGTTACATTTGGAGATATCGATAATGGAAATGCCGACCAATCAGCTAAGAACGCAGAGGCAGGACAGACTGCAGGACAATCTGTTAATAATCTTAACCAAAGTGGCTATATTACGAACGCAAAAATAATACTTTCAGATAAGGTATTTGATAAGGAATCAGATTCCAACACATTATTTACAGTCATATTACATGAGATTGGACATGTATTAGGTCTTGGTCATGCAAACTTCGATGATTTGATGAACCCACTGGTCACGAGTGATAAGGATGAAGTATCTGTTTGTGATGTCAAAGGAGTTTTCAAGACCAATGAACTGAACTTAAAGAAAAATGCATTATCATCCCTTCAAACTAGTTTTGGTGAGAAAAATACCATAAACTGTTAAAAGGGTCAAACTTTAGTATATCCACCATAAACTAGAATTTTTCGGACTACAGAGAAATTCATTTCATTTGGAAGAAACGATAGTAAAAATAAGAAAGCAATAAGATTCATAAAATCCAGTCGACAGACATTACATAATCCCTAGATTAAGATTCATGAGAAATCAAATAGATTGGATCATAAAAGCTATCTCCAGATCAAGATTTTATTAAAAGATATGATGTAATGACCGTAGAACCAAAAAAGGGTAACTTTATGAAGATACTTGTTTTGTTACTGTAATTATATGTTAGCCAGTGCAGCAGTTGAATATACCTACGAATTGAAATATCTTCGTCCTTTTGATCATCTTATAAAAGCAACTAATGCAGTCAGGTGTAACTTAAACCCAGATCTGTTGGTATAAAGGAAAAAAATAAGCTATTTTGACTAGTAAATATATAAGAGTAGTAACGAACTTTCAAGTATGTATATCATTTTGACAAATCTCTCATCAAGTCATCTTGCAACCAAATTTAACAAAGGCACAGGATAGAATGGTGCTATAGCTTTTCAATCATCTCCGCATAATTATCAATAACTCGGTCTGTAAAAGTCTCTTGGTACTCTAATAATATTCGATTAATTATCGCCTTATCTGTAATGCTATATAGCAGACGGTCATTACCATGGATCATACGAAGTATCCCAGCTTTCCTGAGCTTCTTGACATGCCAAGAGATAGTAGACGGGGCCTTCCCAACATGATCCACAATTTCATTAAAAGTACACAATTCATTGTTAATCACAAAAAATACTATACTTCTAATTACTTTGCTTCTAAAGCAGCTTATAATGTCAGAATCTTCTTTTGGAATGTTAACGGTAAAGTATCTCGTCACTCTTTTGTTACTCATTCGTTCAACTCTAATCTCTCCAAATTTTTCTAGCATTCCTAAATGATACGTTAGAACGCCATTAGAGATCCCGGCTAGCCTTATCAATTCTCTATATCTTATTCCAGGATTCTTAATTATAAAATCGTAGATCTCGCCCCTGACATCATCTGAACTGGCGACAAGATCTTGTTTGTGCGATAATAATCGGTCTTTCGATGAGGTATTCATTGTTTCGTATTTACCTTCAAAATACCTATACCAAATAAAGTTAGCATCGCGAACAGGATTACGTGGGGCAGTTCTATATTAATCATTGGAATCAGTATTTCTCGAATACCTCTTGTAGCATAGAAAAGGAAAAGAGTTTCCACAACGACAAGAGACAGGAATCCTAGCGACATGAACAACAACCTTGAACCGCCATTTCTAATGTACGATGATATTGAAACAATGAACAAGAAAAGCGAAAATATGAGACTTGCAATGTGAAGTACGATGTGGTAAATGTGTTGTGGATGACTCGTATATGGAATAATTACGGGAATGGCTAGGACTGAAACTACGATGATTGAAATGAGAATGAATAGTTTTGGCTTATCAGAAACTATGTTGTCAATAACCCTAAGCGGTTTTCCAACAGAATACATATGTTTTCTTTCTTTTCTGATCTTATATGTTTAGTGTCCCAATCACATTCTTTTTCTTTTATTTATTATATCTTTATGCATCCAAAATAAAAATAATAGTGAATGGAAGTTGTGGAAATCCGATCACAAATCTTCCCGTCCATCATGTGCAAATGTTTCTATTACTCTGTAGGTGTACTTGCTTCCTCCGCGCCATGACCATGTTCTCCTTCCTCTGCTCCAGGCATGATTTCATTTACTCCGATCACTTGCTAGGCTTTTATACTCACACTCACCTTCATCATATAATGTACTTACAAGATTGTGACTACTCCTCAAGGCTTTCAAGAGAATTCAAAAATTCCCTGGGCCCCCGAGGCAACTAGAGAATCCTATTATTATGCCATCACGGGTTTTATGCATTATTTGGGTATAAGTAATAAGAATGATTATTCTGAACTCCTGGTAAATGGGCAACAACCCAAACTAATTCAATCTCAGGTTATCGATTACATTATGTATCTTCGAAACAGCAAGAAGGCATCAAGTTCGAAAATAAATATTGTATTTCATGCAATCAAACATTTTTACAAGACTGTTGTAGAATTGGAAGACATAAACTGGGACAAGATCGCTAGATTCAAAGGAGAAAACAAAACAACGATAGAAAAAAGACCCTATACGAAAGACGAGATCTACAAGTTACTCAATGCTGCTGCTGACTTAAGAGATAAGGCGATGATTTTGGTAGCGGCCTCATCAGGCTTGAGGAGAGACGCAATACGCTCGCTGAGAATAGGAGACTTGAAACTGATAGAGAAATACAATTTATATCAGCTAACAGTATATCCCAAAACAGAGCAACAATATATAGCATTTTGCACACCTGAAGCCACGAAAGCAATAAATGAATATCTTGAATGGCGTAAACGAAGGGGTGAGAGTTTCAATAATGAAAGCCCTTTATTTCGAAAACAGTTTAACAACAGAGATTTATTAAAGATAAGGGCACCAGCTCAATTCCTCACACTAAAAGCAATGGATTTTATAATAAACAAACTTCTCGAT
Organism: Nitrososphaeraceae archaeon; assembly: GCA_009377575.1. Classification (GTDB taxonomy): domain Archaea; phylum Thermoproteota; class Nitrososphaeria; order Nitrososphaerales; family Nitrososphaeraceae; genus TH5896. The sequence goes on from WHTU01000058.1 coordinate 7,154, forward strand.
AAAACCGGCATAAGGCCATCACACAAGTTAACAGAGGGCAAAAAGATACCTGACAAGACCGAGATAGCACAATGGCATTCATTTCGCTATTTTTATGACACGACGTTAACTTTCGCAGGGGTAAGTTAAGTGATATCTGAGATGTTTATGGGCCATGATATTGGACTCAAGCGCAGATATTTCAAACCTACAGATATTCAAAAACTAGAAGGCAAAGGAGAAGAAAGAGGGTATACGACAGCCATTCCAGCGTTAACTATTCAATCCACTAAGGAAGAGAACGAGATGCTAAGACAACAAATTCTAGAACTCGGTCAACATGGCAACGAATTGAAGATCATGAGAGCTAAATATGAGCAAGATATGAAGACAATGCGTGAAGAGATGGAAGAGCAGTTTAACAAGATTGTGTCTCTAATACAGCTGAATCCTAAACTAGCACATATTAAACCTGAAATGCTGAAAGAAAAGAACCTCTTAGTCATAAAATGAGTTCACATTTTTATTTAATCGTAGCTTTTTTTCTGAGTACTAATATCTGCAAGATATTTTAGCAATGACTCAGTCTTAGTCGCCAATTGATAGAATCCAATTTAGGACAAAATATCATAGTTATCTTTCAATGTAATATGAGTAACATAATCATTCTCTCTTAGATCCATCTCTTCATTTTAATACGAAGGGTTCAAAAAACTCTCTGACCTTATATATGCATGCTTTAATGAAATATTACTCTCCATTTACGCAATGAGATTATTACCACGGCAGTATGATAAATTACCAAGGACCGGTTCAACATGTTTTCTGTTTCAAAATACTCATAATATTAAACTATTTCTTCTTAATCAATCGAAGAACTGCTGATAGTTCTTATCTTTCTTTTCTCAAAGCTGAATTTGTAGTTAAGACGGTTTCGTATACCCCCCGAAGAATAACTCGCTCTATCACTTTTATCTTTAGTCTTATGTGGCCACAGGCCCCCATCGTACTCAAATTAAGGAAAGATACGAAAAATGAGGGTCGGAGTTAAATTTCAGACACAAAACTTCTGCAAATGTATCTTATCGAATGATAGATATCTCCTATGGACAGCAAAGACTAGCATATTTGATTAGGAGAATAAATACTTTATAGTATTTCAATTATCCAACAAAATCCCATATCAAGCTAGAAGTATCATCAAATAATGTGCTAGAAAAGAGGTACGTTTCAGAGACTAGAAATGATGTTTGAAAATTAATACTCTTCTGGCAAGAACCATTGTTTGGTTTTCGGTTGATAGCTGCCTTCGAATATATTTCTCCAATCTTTTAGGGTTCCATTTTTGTGATATTTTTTGTAAGAGGGATCGATTAAAGGAAGTATAGAATAACTCAACGCCCAAAACGCATCTACCACTGGTTCAAAATCTTCACCTAAGTTGTATTTTTCAAAAAATTTCAACATATCGAACAAATCTCTTTTAGAAAACCCGTATTTACTGCTGCAAAGCTTGTTGCACATTATCTCTTCTCTTTCCTCCGGTTTAACCCCCATTTCAATAGGTATTTCAACCAATTTGAAATGGATCTCTTTCATCGTATTGAAAAAATGTTCAAATTTATTATGTAATGTCTCATTATCGAGCGGTCGTCTCGACCATAGAAAGATATCTGAGGTAATATACATTATGCACAGGAATTTATGAAGCTCCAGTAGTTTGTGGAACAATTGCACACATGACATTGTCTTGTATTCTATTCTACCTGCTATACCTGCTACTTCATCAATTTTCGCCATCTCAATTAAAGTGCATTTTGAGCCCATTATGAAAAATAAAAAAGGCTGAATTTTCAAGATAATCGAATAATCATAACATACTTGAATCTGTCCAATTAGATATTCCATATCTCAGCCTAAAGTAAGACTTTTTTCAGAATGGTTAGAAGATAGATCTCTTCATACAGGCTTAGAGCAGCGATGAAACATACAATAGTGTACTTAATGCGGAATATCCTAGTTATTTCAAACCTGAAATAAGCTATCTGAATAATGGTTAATTGAGCATGCGCATAAAATTAAAAGGTATACTGAGAAAGTACATATGTATGAACTTACTTGTTTCCCTCCGGGATCCAGTCTATTATATGTCTACCAACCTGTACTAAACAACACTCATTGGTATAGATTTCTAAGAATATTAGAGTTTTATAATCTAAGTTATAGTCAGCTTCACTTATAGAATTCTTCTTTATACGAAAATAGGAGAATCAAGAAATGTTGAACCTTAAAAATGATGGAAATAGTAATAAAGGCAGAACAACTGGAATCATGAGATTATCTATATATCGTATCGATACTAAATAAAATACTCGATATGCTAGTCGTGAGATCGCGAGTAGAGCTGAGTTTTTACCAGATCCATTATCTCCAACAAATATATCATAATTACTAAATCGATGCTTCTGTTCTGTTCTGCCAACATTCACAACAGAAATCTCCATTAAATTGAAATATCTCTGCGGACTTTTTCTTGCCTGTAATACAAGAGCTCAATGTGAACCAAGGAAGATCTTACCAACCAATCATAAAAGGATTCCTAAGGAACAAAGGTTACAAGTTTGTAGTAGAAGATAAATCAGGTAAGAGCGAAAGCATATTTAGAAGATCCGAAATACTGTCGATCCCGTTTTAAGCAGTGTTACGAACGAACCCTCTCAAAGAAAAAATAAAAGGAAGAGATCACTTACTTATTTTCTAATTCCTTGATTCTTTCGGTTGCTCCATGAACTTCTTTTTCTAGGTCATCTTTGTACTCTTTTAGCAAAGAAACCTTCTCTTCTTTTGTTAGAAAGCTCCTTACCTTTCCAAAGTCCGTTCCACAACCGCTACTATAACCACAGCTTCCATATGTCATATTGGCTATACGATATATGTAATAAGGTGTATTTATATATATCGGATATCCTATATAGATAAGCATGACCAGGGACGGTGACGAGGAATGCTGTGATATGAGAGGTATGCTAGGATTTCTGATCCTCTTTTTACTTTCTAAAAAACCGATGCATGGTCAGGAGATAGCTGATGAGCTGGGAAAACGAAGGGGTGAGAGACCAAGTCCGGGAACAATTTATCCCGCTCTCAAAAGTCTCAAAGACGCAGGATTTCTAAGTGAGGAAGAGAAGATAGGCAAGACCATAATCTACAATCTTACGCCTAGAGGTATGAAGGCTTTTAACGTAGCTAAGAGAAGGTTTACCAAGACTTTTCTTGGAGTCCTTAGCTAAGATTTGACATTTTGGGAAAACTCAAAATTTAGATACAATTAATCTTTTAAAGGATAGATCTCCAAACCAATTAAGAAAAGTGCTGAACCGAATAATATTATAATATTCTAATTAGAAGATATCATAGTTATCATAATCTGAAATCAGCCAGTTGAATAAAGGCTAATGGGTATGTTCGATTTATAAATATAAGTACAAGATCATAAATGTAATATTGATACATGGTATAACGGGTTATAATCAGAAGTATGATATTAGCTATCAACTGGGCTCATACTACGATATGCGATACAGGGAGTATTTTACACGATTTAAGTTCATATTAGGTCTTTCAAAATATAATGAAGATGATTCAGTGAGTGAACGAGAAGAAGAAGTGATCATACAACCATTTGAGAATTATGACCGGATGGACAGGGCAAATTATTGGAACGCCATTCAGAGTTGGAAGATCCAAGAGCAGCAGGAACGTAGGGTGGATGAAAGAGACTGTTCCCTTACTCAAAGTCCTATGTACCAGGTGTTTAAGGATATGGCTATACATATTCAAAAAGAGAATCCATTTGATGAAGTAGTTAATGAATTTCTTCTCTACACGTATCCGGATATGGATGAGCAAGAGTTCCAGGTCTGTAGAACCGTAGTCTGGGTGATGTCGGATTTAAGTTCTGGACGTAATCACGTTTATTATCAAGCTGTCGTAGACTATCTGCTAGGTCCTCAATATGAGAACAGAAGAGATTTATTTACCACTATAAAAGATGTTGAAGACACGATACTAAGATTAGTCCACAAAGGAATTCTCTCCCAATATATAGATGTCAGCGGTAAAATTGATATTGACACGAGAAACACAAGATGGAGATTTGATGAACCATATATTTCTTTATCATTCACAAAGGAATCAGATGCAGGTGAAGTGATAATAGCTATAGGTGAAGTCCTTTCTCAAGAAGTACATGCATTTATTGGACCATATATCAATTATGATGCCGCACTAAAATCTTGATGGTGTAGTAGCTGAAAGGTTCCAAATCAAATCATAGTATCTCAGAAGTGAATGCGTCTAGAAGACAAAGCAGCGGTATCAGTCACGTCAGTAATCTTAAATGAGTTTAATTTTGTGGTCTGGGACTACAGCATATCTATGTTTTGCAATTATTCCAGGGAATCGACGACTCAGATATCTACATATGAGGCAGTATAATATTGCACACCGATTTCCTCATACACTAACTTGTTTTATAACTCTCCACTGTTTAACCATAATTCCTGTTCTACAGGCAGTTCAAAATTTTCTGTAGCTGCAAGTCTGTTAGTACCATTGATATGAATTTCAAAAGAAGGGAGAACAAATTGATCTATTAACTGCTGATACCAAGAATAATCAGGTAGATCTGCTGAATAAATGACATAATATGCATGGTAAGGAATATCTCCAATTATTGTGCCCATTTGCATTTCCAAACGGACTTTACCAGTTTCGTTATCTGTATAGGCGTATCGCAAGGTATAGGCGGGGTTACCTGCTAACTCAGATGAAGTATCTGAGTAAAGGAGAGTCAGAACCGGAATTTTCTCCCTTAGATCCTGAATGCTTTCGGCTACATATGTTTCCAGTGTTGTTCCATTTCTAACGAAAAATTGAGATGCTATTTCAAAGTATGCGGGAAGTCTCTCTTCTACGGCAGGTGCCTTGAATCCAACTTTGGGTGTACCGAATCCTGGCATGTCAACAGGAATATACGAAGTCCAGTTAGCAGGATAATCTATACTATAGTTTAGTAAATCTGAGGAATTTTGATTTCGATATGGTGTTACTATTGTTTCATTAGAAGATAACGTAAGCTGTGCAGATACATCATTCATATCCCGAATATTCAGTACCAAAATAAATATCAAAGACAACATGCTCAGAGTTATTAAATAGATTGATAAGGCTTTCACATGCTTTAACCCAATAAGTATAATAACTTCAGAAGTTAATAGCCTTTTTGATATGGCATTTAAGAATGTTAACCTGAAAGTATGGCTATAGCTGCTAATATCTGGCAGATATGTATGATGAATATGACCGGTTAAATTATCAGAACCAGTTTATTTATGAAAGACTTATTTACTTGGAACTTCTGATATATTCTTAATATTGTCGAGCGAACAGGCCAATCGATCTTTTCATATTCTCTCAAATTCACCCTCGTGAGTACTTTGATGCAAAAGATGAAGCTTGCCGTTTACTCGTCTCAAGAAATCCTAAAAGATCATCGTGCAGATATGTGTTGGATAAAAAGGTCGAAATATGAAGCCGCAGTAATCCTTTTGGCATGCATACTTTGCTTGCTTTTGTACTTTCAACTAGATAACTCTAACCTGATGGCAACAATAGAAACATCACAAACAGCAAGAATCAGTGATTCTAATCGTACTAATAGCTTGGAAGGTACCCTAACTTTTTTAAACCAAACTCTATTGTCGGATTTAGTCAATAAGGTGACAGAATCAGTCATTCAGATAAATACTGTTTCCGAGATGCAAAATCCCAAGATAACTTTTGGGGGAAGTCCTATGGTAGAAGACTATCTACATGATTTTGGTTCAGGATTTTTGTATGATAATAAACTGAACTTTGTCACTAATTTTCATGTGGTTAAAGAAGCCGCCATAGTATCTGCAAGATTTCCAAGTGGTAATATCTATTCAGCGAGAGTTGTTGGGTCTGACCCTGTTTCAGATTTAGCTGTAGTTCAGGTTGATCCGTCTGCAATGTTTAGGGAAAAAATAAGTCCGTTGCCGATTGCAAACTCTTCAACTGTCGAGTTAGGACAGCCTGTTATTGCTATTGGAAATCCAGCTGGCTTGATTAACACGGTGACCACCGGCATAGTAAGTCAAACAGATAGGATAGGTCTTGACAGGAGTTCTGAAAGATACTGGGTTGGTGACTTACTTCAAACAGATGCAGACATCAATCCGGGTAATTCGGGTGGACCACTTCTAAATCTAGATGGAGAGATTATAGGTGTAAATGATTTCATAAGGGTGAATCCTGAAACGGGAGCTGCTTTACCAGGGTTAAATTTTGCGATATCCTCTAACACAGTTCAAAAGGTTGTTCCTCATCTAATCTCAGAGGGTTCGTATAGTCATCCTTGGATCGGTGCTAGGCTGTCTGATGTGACTCCTAGTTTTGCGGATATGGTAGGCCTCGAAGAGGCAAGAGGTATAGTTGTGCTAGAAGTTGTACCCGATAGCCCCGCAGAAAAGGCAGGGATCGTTCAAGACAGTATTATTTTTGGTGTAGATGGTAATTTGATAATGCAAATGGCAGACCTCATCAAGCATATACAAACAAAAGTTCCTAATGACAATATGATTTTAGACGTAATGGGAACCGATGGAATAAGAAGGGATGTTAATCTGACACTGGGAAATGCTCCTCAAATATCTTAGTAATGATAATTATACATAAGTAAATTTGTATCCATGATTTGATACGACGTACTTTACTGCTGCCAGCTAGGTACATTATTTTTAATTGATCTATTATACTTATAAGTGCCGCATATGTAATTCCAATATTAAATAACAATTTTTAATTATTTTCGGTGAGTATGAGAACCTTCCTGAAAGGAAGGCATGCACCAACCATCCATCTATATTCAAGTATTTTAGTTTTTGATTAAATATTGGTAGAAGATCAGATCCCAATCAAGCTCCTACGATTATCTTGCATAATTCCGTGTCGCCGTGGAATGAGGCGATTATCCAACTTGATCATTGTGTACTAATCAGTTTTGTCCCTTTATAAGGACTAAATGGGCACGACTTGTGTCCTTTTTAAGAATTTTATTTCATTGTCTACAAGATAATCTGATTCATAACCAATATGCTTCTTAGGTCTTCATACAATGTTAGCATGTCAGTGAAAGTTTGGATACATCGAGTCTAATCAAACCCATACATAATGTTCTGCGAGAGATTCCTTTTTCTAATGGATGTGCAGGATGGTAGCCGGGGGCCTGAGACCTGATCTAGAACCTTTAGAGGACAAAGATTACGCTTCAAAACTTTACGTTCAGTTTGCTCTGACACTTAGGTAATGAATATGGCTATGAAATGTGCAAAATGTGAATGCGCCCCAAGGGAGTTAGTATTTGGTATTTGTATTATACCTGAGAACAAACTACGATCAGGGTAGTGGCTACCAGTCAGTCCTTCCTTTCGATTGGGTCGCGCTACCTTGGGGTTGTACCGTAAATAATAATATGTGTATAGGTTGTGGAACAGTTATCTGTAAATTTTGTTTGAAAGAGCCAATAAATTGCAAGTGTGATAGTAGGGACTATTGCTGTAAATCAACTGTCTAATTTATATAATACATGTCAATATTACCATAAAAATAATTTCTGTATGATGTGTCAAGCCGTTTGAAGTGATGCTTGATTGCTTTCTATTAAGTACTCCTTATCTACTCTAGACTATTCACATATTCTCTAGCTTGAGTTAAATTCTGATAATAGGAGTACTAACATCTAGACCACTTTGATCTTTATTACAACTAATCAGTAAAGACTGAGAAAGCGTCATATATGCACCTATACAGACATAGGAGCAGATACGGAGAATATTGTCATGTCGGTTTCAGAGGAACAGGATCGAGTTTAATAAGCACATTATCGACATCAACAATAGGATAAATACCTAATGTTAGACATATTGTCATAGTGCATGAGAAAAAGTTAAGTTTTGGATGTTACATTTATCAGGAAGGTTTAGAATATAATGAGATCAAACGAATTGTTATAGAGTGTGAAAAGCTTGGGTTTGATTCTGTGTGGCTAAAGGATAACTTTGGCTCCTGGTTTGACGCATATTTATCCTGTAACAGACAAAAAAGTGTAGAAGAAAATAAGGATACTACATCTAAAAAAGATAATTCCAATGGATCTTTTCTCGAATGTTGGACAACATTATCTGCACTGGCTGCATCAACCAATAGCATAAGACTAGGAGCAATACTAGTAAATCTTCATAGAAGCCCTTCAATTACTGCTAAAATGATCTCTACCTTGGATGTCATAAGCAATGGTAGAATAGAGTTTGGTTTAAGCGCAGGCTGGTATAAGACAGAAATTGAATCCTATGGCCTCAGATATCCTCCAAAAGCAATAACCAGAGTTCAGATGTTAGAAGAAAGCATCAATATAATCAAAAAAATGTTGACCGAAGACGAAGAGTGTTCTTCGTATAAGGGAAGATATTATACGATAACTAATGCGAAGTGCAAACCAAAACCAATTCAGAAACCCCTGCCTATATGGATAGGAGGTGGAGGAAGAAAGACTCTTCAATTAGCAGCAATTTACTGTCATGGTTGGAACTATGGACTTTGTACCTATGAAATGTACAAGCAGAAAATATTGCTTCTTAATAGATATTGTGACATGGTCAATAGGGATCATAAAGACATCGTTAAAGCTTGGCATGGAGTTGTACTCCTTATTGAAGGTAATGAAATTAAATATGGAGAGTCAATAAAGAATGTCATCGACAAAAAGTCAGTGAATGGTAGATGGATGGAGAATTTAGACTTGGTCGTTAGTGGAACTTGTGAAAGCATCATAAAAGAGATGGAGAGATATATGGATATTGGTGTAAGCTATTTTATCATCCATTTTGCAGACTTTCCAAATCTAACATCTCTAAAACTTTTTGGAAAGTATGTTATACCACATTTTCTACATTAGATAAATAGTTAAAAAACTTGCTTGCCTCCAGCTCAACGCCACAATGATGCCTATGACACTTCGAATATTAACTCTCACATCCTATTCCATCTCCTTCTCTATCGAAACCATGTGGGTCCTCTCCTACGACGCTTATGTCATTGTATGGGACATCATCACAATTAAGATCGGGTGGTGAAGGCGGTATACAAACGTCGGGGTATGATGGATCACAATTTTCATCAGGAGACGCAGCTAGACTACTGGTATGTAATGCCGTTGACAAAAGAGATAACCCAAGCAGAACCTCAACGGTTAAGGGTAAGGTTTTTACTAAATCGATTCCAGGTATATACATGACTCAAGAATCCTGCTAATTCCCTCTTAATATATAATCTAGTATACTAGTACAGAATAATAAACTATTTGGCACGGAATACACCTTCTTCTTCCTTACGTACAACAGGTGGCTAGTGCCATATTCAGTACAAACAGGTACAAGAATTAATAGATGTCAATTCTCAGAACGTTGAAACCATAAGACCAATTTGCATGAATTCTATAAATATAACTTTACCATCGGTCATATTGATTTGGGGACGCATGTTGTCTAATAAATACATAAATCCTTCATTCACTAATAGAAAATGCATACTTCTAATTTGGTTGTGCATAAGTACAAAATCGAGGATCGTAGAAGACAAGTAGCTTCTATGCTTGCGCAATCAATGACTGAAACAGAAATAGCACGAGAGTTGAAGGTAGACCAATCTACTATTAGCAGGGATATCAAAGTGTTAAAGAAGATGTCACAACAATTTGTCTACGACCTAGCTAAATCAGATCTAGCCTATTATTACAAGCAGTGTCTTGATGGGATTGAAGAAGTAAAAAGGAAAAGCTGGGAT
>WHTU01000058.1:17066-18051 GCA_009377575.1 Nitrososphaeraceae archaeon
AATCTCACCACAAGGGACAAACTTTTAGCTTTGAATTTGAATTAGAAGACAAAGTTCATTGGTACAATGAGCGGAAACATTTGCAGAGACTATACCTTAGCAACACACCTAATCTCGATCATAAGCTCGGGGAAGGCAAGACGCTGAATTTGTACAATAGTGCTTGCTACAACAGGAATTCCGGAAAAGATATCCTGTCTGCATTTGACTGCAGCAGCAAATGCTGCATCCATATTTGTCACAAAGAGTATCTCGTCGACTATATTTTCCATCTTTGCGCCATACTTTGCGAGCACCTTCTTGATATTGGTGTATGCCTGACGCATCTGAACCTCCATATCTCCGCGACCGACGATATTGCCCCTGTCGTCATGGCTTATTTGACCTGATACATAGATAGTGTTCTCAACTTTCACTGCCTGGGCGTAACCGTATTCTTTCTCCCAAGGCATACCAAGACTCTTAGCCTCCTTGTTGATGGTCAAAATGTGTTTCCCCAAGTATTAATTGTAACACTTCCTAATATGTAAGCTAATTAGTAAGAGTAACGCGTTTGGTTGAGTACCTATCTAAGGATACCAGGTCGATACCCCCTAGGAATTGAATAATTCCTAAAATAATGATTATTGCATAGCGAAATCCCAAGTAGAAAAGAATTTGGGATCAATCTCAATTATCACATGAATTCCTTTTTGTACACTCTCCAATATCATTCTAGGAATTGGATGATCAAGTGTTCCAAGATATTTCATATATATTTTCTTTGCCTCTGGAACAGTTCTACCTGGATCATCTACTACGGCCGCGATACCTTTACCTTTTACTCCTTTATACGGAAAGTTCCCATCATCTATTGAAAAATATACATTAGGTTTATTTCGTAAATTCTTGATTTTCCTAGTCGCTTTGGGTGTAATTATTAGAAATTTTTCTCTATCCTTATCGTAGTTGAACCAATCAATAGTACCGATTTGCAAATTTAGCT
>WHTU01000058.1:18061-18436 GCA_009377575.1 Nitrososphaeraceae archaeon
TCGACTTCTTCTTTGCTCATAGAGGGAGTACCGGTAATTGCACTAATGATCTTCATACCACTGAACCGGAATACATGCAGAAAAGAGTTACTCCTTACTAGGAATTCTTCAATGTACTTAAACTGGTAGTTCGAATATATCAGAATGTTTGATTATAATCTTGCTCAAAATCATCAGGGAAGTAATTCGGTGCATAAGGAGTATTTCTGATTTCAATCCATTCTTCCTAAAATACCTGGTCAAAGAGTGATAACTGGTAGATTTGGATCGTTAGTTAAAAATATTTTATATAGTCGATCATACATCTTACTGTTATATATCATAGAAAATGAACAAGGTTATTTTTAGTATGGCTTCTGCTAAATTCGTTATCGC
>WHTU01000059.1:0-561 GCA_009377575.1 Nitrososphaeraceae archaeon
GCTCATCTGGACAACGAGCAGCCTCAGCAGCCGCAGCAGCTGCCGGGTATTCAGCTGCAGCAGCCGCAGCAGCCTCGTCAAACGGTGATGCAGCCGCCGCAGCAGCAGCCGGTGCGTCAGCTGCTGCAGCAGCAGCCGGTGCGTCAGCCGCCGCAGCAGCGGCAGCCGGTGCAGCCGCAGCCGCAGCCGCAGCTTCTGGCTACGAGTCAGCTGCTGCTGCAGCAGCTGCAGCAGCAGCTGACAACGGTGGGTCAGCAGCGGCAACGGCAGCAGCAGCCGGGGGAGCTGCTGCGGGTGTAGCAGCCGCCGCCGGCTATTCTGCTGCAGCCGCAGCTGCGGCATCTTCTGGTCAGTCTGGTGCTGCCGCAGCAGCCGCCGGCAGCACAGGAGCTTCATCAGCCGCCGCCGGTTGTTCTGCAGCAGCCGCAGCAGCAGCAGCTAACGGTGCGGCTGCTGCAGCCGCAGCTGCAGCTTCTTCCGGAGATGGATCGTCTTCTGCAGCCGCTGCAGCTGCAGCAGGCCAGGCTGCAGCTGCAGCTGCAGCAACATCAGGTGGGTGTT
>WHTU01000059.1:571-1881 GCA_009377575.1 Nitrososphaeraceae archaeon
GCAGCAGGCGGTTCAGCTGCAGCCGCAGCCGCAGCAGCAGCAGGCGGTTCAGCTGCATCCGCAGCAGCCGCAGCAGGGGCGGCTTCGGCCGCAGCAGCAGCTGGCGGATCATCTGCTGTTGCAGCAGCAGCGGCAGGTGGCGGCGCAGCAGGGGCAGCAGCAGCGGCAGCTGGAAGTGCAGCAGCAGCAGCAGCAGCTTCGTCTGGCAATAGTGGAGCTGCAGCAGCAGCCGGTGTAGCCGCCTCAGCGGCTGCTGCGGCTGCAGCGGCTGGTGGTGCAGCCGCCTCAGCAGCTGCGGCTGGTGGTGGAGGTAGTGCAGCCGCGGCCGCGGCAGCAGGAAGTGCAGCAGCAGCAGCAAGTGGTAACGGTGCAGCAGCAGCAGCAGCAGCTGGTAGTGCAGCCGCAGCTGTCGCTGCAGCTGCTGTTGGTGGAGGTGGTGGAGGTAGTGCAGCCGCGGCCGCGGCAGGCCAAGCAGCAGCAGCAGCAGCAGCAGCAGCCGGTGGATCGTCTGCGGCAGCCGCAGCAGCGGGAGCCGCAGCAGCAGCAGCAGCAGCTGGTAGTTCAGCAGCAGCAGCAGCAGCTGGTAGTGGCGCAGCAGCCGCAGCAGCAGCAGCCGGTGGAGGTGCAGCAGCCGCAGCAGCAGCAGCTGGTAATGCAGCAGCCGCAGCAGCAGCAGCCGGTGGAGGTGGGGCAGCAGCAGCCGCAGCAGCCGCAGCAGCCTCTGGAGGTGGTGCAGCAGCAGGTGCAGCGGCAGGTGGCGCAGCAGCCGCAGCAGCAGCAGCCGGTGGTGGCGCAGCTGCAACAGCATCAGCCGCATCAGCAGCCGCAGCTGCAGCCGCATCAGCAGCAAGTGACGCAGCAGCCGCATCAGCAGCCGCAGCAGCAGCCGGTGAAGATCCAGCAGCAGCAGCAGCAGCAGCAGCTGGACAATCAGCAGCAGCAGCAGCAGCAGCAGGTGAAGCAGCAGCAGCAGCCGCAGCAGCAGGTGAAGATCCAGCCGCAGCAGCAGCAGCAGCAGCTACTGAAAATGGAGGTTCAGCAGCCGCAGCAGCAGCAGCAGGTAATGCTGCAGGCGCAGCCGCAGCATCAGCCGCAGCAGCAGAAGAGGCTGACAATATTGAAGAGGATCCAGCAGCCGCAGCAGCAGCAGCAGCTTCGGCTGCAGCAGCGGGGGCAGCAGCTGCAGGAGGAGCAGAACCGGCGGAAGTAGAAGAAACAGCCTCAGCCGCAGGAGCAGCAGCTCAGGAAGGTGTTGAACAGCAGGAGGAAGGAGCTCCTCAACAACAATTAGCAGCTCCTGATGGTGCAAT
>WHTU01000059.1:1978-18209 GCA_009377575.1 Nitrososphaeraceae archaeon
AACTCCTGAAGAAGAACCAACTCCTGAAGAAGAACCAACTCCTGAAGAAGAACCAACTCCTGAAGAAGAACCAACAGGACTCCCTCAACAACAATTAGCAGCTCCTGGATTGGCACAAGATCAGACGCCGGTCTGTATCCTTCCTGAGGTCCTAAATCCTGACACAAATCTATGCGAGGTTCCTCAACCACCTCCACCAGTAGAATGTACTTCTCCCGAAGTTCTAAATCCTGACACAAATCTATGCGAGGTTCCTCAACCACCTCCAGCTGACCAAGGTGCAGCAGCTCCACAAGCTGACGAAGGTGCAGCAGTACCGCCAACAGGCCTCCCAGGCGCAGGCCAGGACGGAGGCAACGGTGATAACAACGGAGACGGAGGCAACGGTGATAACAACTAAAAATGGATGAAAGAAGAATCTTTTCCCTTTTTTTGTTTTAGTTGCCGCCAAAAGCAATCATTATTGATATTCTGATCCCGAAGAAGAACTAGCAGCTCCTCAAACTGGTGTACCCTCTTGTCTTCCTGGCGAGGTGTTTAACCCAATCATCGGATCATGCGAAATTCCTCCTGCGACGGATTCAGCCGTTCCCCCACTTGGTAGTGAAGAAATACCATCAGGACCACCTGGTAATGGAGAAACCAATAACGACGAAGATCAGCAAGACGAAGAGTGATTGTTACACCTGAGACAATCTCGATAACACTCAGTTTTTTTTAGATTTTTATTTTGCTATCATGTAATTGGATTAGATAGTTAATGATTAACGTGGCCGCTATGACCCTCTAAGTTCTGCCGCCGCAGGATATGTATCGATGAAATATTGTGTTATTACGATAGTGATAAATATTTGCGTCACAACACTGAGCATGATAACAGCGGCGAGGTCGAACGATACAAAGCAATCCTCGAGGATTCTCTTGTCGAATGGCCACGATTTCTGGTCACGCCGACATATGTGCATTATTTATTGTGACTGTTTTGTAGTTCCTCCACGTGAAGCCCTGCTTTGTCGCATATGATTCAATCCTGAATCTTCTTGAAGACTCTTGAAGAATGAAGAACGAAGGACTGTAGCGGTGCTTTAGTCTAATCTGTGATATAATATACCTCAACTTTTTGCAAGATCGAACAATTTTTCCTGTCCGTGGATGAATTTATTTGGCTTCCCAGTGAAAAATTTTATCTTGTTGTCTAAATCAACGACTGCAGCTGTTATTCCTCTTCATAAACAAACGGAGAATAAAATAAAACTACGATCGACTTGGTACAAAATAGAAATTACAGCACAATCGCGCACGATAAAAGCAGGCAATGTTAACAATTAATCCATGCACATTCTTAAATTTCGTCTCCAACTGATCTGAGGACAATAAAATTTGACTTGTGTTTCAGAATGCTGATTTAACTGCCTTTACGAACCTGCGTGAGTCTGAAACCCATCCAAAGACGCCTCCTTGCATCTTTATTTGCTTTATGGCAGCCTGATAATTGTCATAATCCGTGGCACCCGTACCATCCTTTAGAAGCAGACACCAGTAACCATTGTCGTTGGCTTCCCTCATTATGGTGTGGACACATACATCAGCTGTGATTCCTGTTATAATGAGATGAGTTATACCGAGATTCCGCAAAATCAATGGTAGGTTACTCTGACCAAATGCACCCTTACCCGCCTTGTCTATGATATATTCCCCCGGGATTGGATAAACGTCATCTATAATGTCCCAATTTTTTTCACCCCTTATGAGTAGTCTACCCAAACCTCCTTTAGGAGTATCACCGATTCCGACTCCATTTCCAATAATCTTGCTACGAAGTATCTTATTGTAAGGAGCATCAGAAAGATCCGGAAGGTGTCCTTCCCTAGTATGGACAACCTTAATGTCGGTTCCATTTCGAATTGTCTCCAAGACATACATGATCGGCTTTATGGGAGCAGATGTTAATCCCAGGTCATATCCCATTACATCTACGTATCCCTTTGGACCGCAGAAATCAACCTGCATGTCTACGCTTATGAATGCTGTTCTAGCCGAATCAAATTCAACAAAAGCTTTGTCGCCAAACCGTGGACAATCTTCAACTTCTACAGTTAGAAGTTTACCTTTAACAGGACCGTAAAGCCAGGTAGGGAATTTGAATGTATGATCCTCCTTAAACTTCGCATAATCTCTTTCGACCCTATCCACAATTTCATCTCTAACCCCAGCTGACCTACTATTCTCGGAATTTCTTGATCTTTGAGGGTTAGTTTTCTTCATTAAAGTTCGCCGCCACTAAATTCAACCACCATTGTATCGATTGTCAGCATATGTATTCAATCTCGAAAATAACGCTGCTGGCGCACACTATGGAATTCTATTAGATGAGTGATAGTTCCAGTTGCTTCGGTAAGCAATATTAAATTTCGATACAAGTAGGTAATAAGCGATATCATGTGGATTGATATAAGGATTAACTATCATCTTTCGCATTTGCAGAATATATGAATAAGATAAAAAATTTTTATTTATGTAAAAATCCAATTGCTATGTATTAGAATGCCTAATCAGGTCATACGTTTCCATCGCTCATACATGGCGCAATCATTCTTTCAGAGATCTTTGAACTCCTTTCGTACATGTTTGCAAGACTGAGAAGGGCACCTTCGTCAAACTCTCTTCCGACAAGCTGAACTCCTATTGGAAGGTTGCCATCTACAAGACCTGCAGGCACATTAAGCGCCGGTAGACCTGTGATATCAAAGACCGTGGTAAGTCTACTGAGTGCTACATAGACCTCTGTATTTTTTCCGTTGATGTCTATTGAGGTCTCTTCCAACAGGGGAGCGCTAATGGCAGTTGTTGGTACTAACAGACCATCAAGTCCCTTCATCGCTCTTAAAAAGGCGTCCTTTAGTTCTTTTTTGTAGCGTATCGCAGTTATGTATTCAACCGCAGTAATTTTCGTCCCTCTTTCAAGCATGGCTAACACATCGCTCCCGTATTCACTGCGTCTGGAATTTAACCAAGATGAATGTACTGCGGCTGATTCACCTAATCGGAACGCCTTCCAAGCGTCATAAATCTTGTGAGTCTCATTTAAGGTAACTGGAACCGTGGAAACCCCACATTCTTGCATCTCACCCACACATCTTTCAAAAATATCCAATACTCTTGAATCGACAAGATCAAAGAAATACTGTTTGGGCACACCCAAAGTAAATTTTCTAGGATTGTCAACCGTTTCAGATACAATTTGAAGGTAATCAGGCACCGGCAAGTTGTATGTCGATTCATCCCGTATATCATAGCCAGCAATCGCCTGCAGTAGCGCGGCGGTGTCCCATGCGGTTCGAGCAATTGGACCAACATGGTCTATCGAGGGAGACAATGGCATCACTCCATATTTGCTGACTCTTCCGTATGTGGGCTTTAGACCAAAAAGCCCACAAAGTGATGAAGGAACACGGATAGAACCACTAGTATCAGTTCCTAAAGCGCCCACGGCCATCCCTGCACTCACAGCAACTGCTGAACCACCACTGGAACCCCCTGACATTCTAGCGGGATCCCATGGGTTCCTTGACGAACCATAATGGGGATTTATGTTGGTGATTCCGCAAGCGAATTCATGAGTGTTGTTCATTCCTATAATAATCGCACCGGCTTCCTTGAGTCTTCTGACTACAGTAGCATCATAGTCAGGGACAAAATCCGACAGTATTTTTGAGCCACTCGTGCTTCTTACGCCTCTAACGTAGATTAGGTCCTTCAAGCTCACAGGGATTCCGTGCAATGGGCCCAAGTATTTGCCCTCTTTGATGTCCACCTCTGCCTTTTTCGCTTCCTTTCTGGCAGAACCTCCCATCACGGTTATGTATGCATGAAGCTTTTCATTCAGATCGTCGATCCTTTCAAGTGTGGCTTCAACGAGGTCGACCGGTGACAAAGACCCCGATGAAATAAGCTCGGAGAGCTCACGAATACTGGATCCTACAGTTTTCGGACTTGAAAATTCCTTCACTAATCTGTTCATTCTCCTCGTAGTCGTTGACAGCAGCAGTAACAGTTCTTAATCTCACAGACGTTAGGGCGAATCTTATTGTTACTATTGTTATTCTTTCCTCTATTTACATTCAAACTTCTTCCTTGCCTTCTTGAAATTTGATACACTACTAGTTACTATTGTACCGACCTTATATCCTTATTATATCATTTTGGAAAATCATTACATATATCAATAGAAGTGCCATTGTGGATATATGCATATCACAAACCTTGTTAACCAATTTCATAATCTTTACAACCTGTGAGTTCGCAATGAAGATGGGGACCAGATATTGTGGCGTTTAACTCGTTGAGCTTGCGAGCTTCTGTCTGGGTTTGAAGTGTTGTCAAGGTTACTTGTCATTGGTCAGAGAACGTTCAATATAGATTTAAAAACAAAATCTTAGCATATCTGTAGCTAGATGAAATCGACACTGATACCTAAAAAAAAGCATCAAAGGAGTGATGAAAGGCGCATTTCAGACCACCATTTGGTTTCGGTCGTTGCTCCATCGATTGAATTATTTAACAAGATTCATGAGGCATGTTCAGTCTTAGAGAACTTTGGTATCCCATACGAGACTAATATTGTTGCTGCCCACAGATCACCAAATAAGGCATTCAAATATGCAAGTAATCTTGAAGACAGGGGGATAGAAGTTGTCCTCGCTTGCGGAACCGGATCAGCACATCTCCCTGGAATGATAGCCTCGCTTACCAACCTCCCTGTAATTGGAATACCATTAGCGCATGAATCATCATTGTTGGGCGGCACAGATTCACTACTTTCTATAATTCAGATGCCTCCAGGGGTTCCAGTTGCCACGGTCGGCATAGATTCCGCATATAATGCCGCTCTTCTGGCGTGTCAGATTCTGAGTCTTAAACATCATTTTTTAAGAGAAAAGCTTCAATCGCACAAGCAGAAGATGGAGGAGAAGGTTGATTCTGATGAAAGCTACTTAAGAGTTAGTTAGTCATTAAAGATGACGAGTCAACAGATTTGAGAATAGCTAGGGTAGCTAGAGAAGATATAGAGTCTAAAGAATCATTTGCAGTCGAAGATATGGATAACAATAGAGTTAATCCTAGAATGACCGCCATGATCTCCGACTCTTACTCGGACACCTATGCTATTGTCAACAATAATGGAGAGGCGATTACTGCAGACGAAATAAAGTATCAAACGAGTATACAAATCCCTCCTACTTTAGAAGAATTCATGTTTGAAGGATATGCAGATCGAATTGGAGATGTTCTTGACGGGTTGAACTTTACTCACAACATCTTCCATTTTCGTTTGCTTCCACCAATAATTAGATCATTTAAAGTAATTTGTTTGGCATTTAATTATAAAGACCAAGACAGCTGGTTGCGCTTTGGAAGGTTTCCTCCCAAAGACCCTGTTATATATATGAAGGCCAGAACCAGTTTGACTGGAGCATACGAAGATATAATCTGTCCATCATTTGTAAAGCAGCTTGATTATGAAGGAGAGTTAGCTTTGGTGATTGGCAAGAAGTGCAGAGACGTCGAGATAGGTAAGGCATTAGAATATGTGGGCGGATATTTTGTGTTAGATGACATTTCAGCTAGAGACATACAATTTATTGATAAACAATATAGCCGAGCCAAGAGCTTTGATTCATTTGGACCATGTGGGCCATGGGTAGTCACCCGCGATGAGATCCATGATCCAAACGATTTGCAGCTGATCACTAAAGTAAACGAGGAAGTTAGACAGTCTTCTTCCACTTCAAATCTCGTTCTAAATATCGAGAAAATTGTAAATAGCCTTAGTAGTGTAATGACGCTCGAAGCAGGAGATATAATATCAACAGGAACTCCTAGCGGAACGGGTTTATCGATGTCGTCACATATTAAATATTTACAACACGGAGACATAGTAGAAGTTGAGGTTGAAGGGATTGGCAAAATTAGAAATAAAGTGAAATTTGTTCGCTAAATTGTTACTTGGTCTCAGAAATTCTTTGATAGATTTGGCCAATCCAAAATGTAAGATGAATTCTTACCCTCGCTCTAAGTTCAAGTATGAATTACTCGCACTAGCAAGAGCAGCCGATCCTATCTTTCTCCTCTCTTGTAGGGAGTTGCCAGCGCAGCAGGAGCTACGCTCTTCTTATACATAACTGCCAAGATGGCGATTGGGAGTAAGTACGGTAGCATGAGCAAAAACTGAAATGGAATAGTCGTTCCTATTGACTGTAATCCCAACGCCGTAGCATTAACCATTCCGTAAACGAGAGCCCCTATTACTATCCAAAAGGGTCTCCATCTGCCGAAGATTACTGCTGCAAGAGCAATCCATCCTTGACCAGCGGCAATGTTTTCAGAAAACGAACCTGTAGTTACTAAGGCGATATAACAGCCTCCCAAACCTGCAAACGCACCACCTATGATTACTGACATGTAACGGATCTTGTTTACGTTTACACCCAGCGTATCAGCCTGTTTCGGATTTTCTCCAACTGTTCTTATCTTTAGACCAATGCTCGTCTTGAAGAGAAAAATATGAGTCAAAGGAATTAGTAGAAATGCAAGATAGATCATCGCATCATGATGAAAAATAATAGGTCCCAAAATAGGAATCGAGCTCAAAAATGGGATGTCGACAAGAGGAATAGTCGGTACGGTGGGCGCTACTGTGACTACTCCAAAAGTCAATCTGTACAGCAGTGCTGCAAGGCCGACCCCTAAGAGCCAGATAGCTAAACCTGCAACCAGTTGGTTCGTGCGTAAGCTTACACTTAGAAAGGCCATGAGTGCCGCCATGACCATCGGGCCTGCAATAGCAAACAGTATTCCTACGATTACATTCCCTGTGACAAACGTTCCGATAAACCCGGCAAATGCTCCGATTAGCATCATTCCTTCAACCCCTAGATTGAGGACGCCTGAACGTTCTGCTATGTTTTCACCAAGTGCAGCAAAAAGTGCGGGCGTGCTCATACGAATACCTGATGCAACTATTCCAATAATAAAATCAATCATTTCTACCAATTTGTCAATTCACTCCACTTTTCCCCTCTCCGCGGGTGGACCAATCTGCTTTCCATGGTTCTCTGTTTTATCTTCATCAGATCTCTTGATTCTTTTTGGAAGATGGATTCGGGTAAACACTTCTCCAATTAGGACGAAGACTAACACTAGGGCCTGTAGTGTTTGAGCAAAGGCAACTGGTATGCCTAACGTTCTATACATAGCCTCGGATCCTGCGAGCAAGACAGCAAAGAAGAAAGCGACAAGACATACTCCCAAGGCATTCTCTCTCCCCAACAGTGCAATGATCACCGCGATGAAACCATAACCGGGAGAGATACCCTCGATGAGTCGGTGTTGGACACCAGCTAGAAGCACTGCTCCAGTCAGTCCCGCCAGTCCTCCGCTTATAGCCATAGTTATCAGAATACTCTTCGTTATGCTCATACCTGCATAACGCGCAGCGGAAATATTCATGCCTACACTCTTCAATTCAAATCCAATCTTACTTTTCCATAGAAAATGGACAAAGATGGCTGCCAAGGCTGCTACGATTAATCCTGCATGCAATCTTGTACGTTCAATCAAAATAGGCAGCTCAGACTCCGGAAAGATATCAGGACTGTAAGGCAAAAACCCTGGCGCTTTGATCGGCCCATGTAGGAGGTAAGAAATAAAGAGAAGAGCTACGAAATTGAGAAGAACAGTTACAATTATTTCACTTACGCCCAATTTGACCTTAAGCACAGCAGGTACAAGACTAAACATAGCTCCAAATGCAATACCTGCAATGAGAACCAAAATAACCGATACTACAGGAATCATACCGACCACCGCAATCCCAACCAACAACCCCCCCAGAGCGCCCATATAGAGCTGGCCTTCAGCACCAATATTCCATAATTTGCATTTAAAGGCAACAGCTACTGCAAGACCAGCAATGAGCAGCGATATGGTCTTTACAAGAGTATCTGCAATTGCACGAGTAGATCCAAGTGAACCCTTTATGATTATTGCATAGGCTTCCAAGGGATCTACACCTGCCGCATATAGTATAATTCCCCCAACCAAAAAAGCCAGTCCACCTGACAGGAACGGGACAATATGCTTAAAACTTAGTCTCTTTCCAAGGATGAGAGTTGTAGTCAATCTTGCAGATTACACTCTCCAATATTACCATATGCAAAAGGTATCATTTCAATTAGTCGCCTCCGCTACATAGCCTCCCATTAATGGGCCAATTTTATCGACGTCTGCTGTTGTCCTGTCGAATACCCCCATTATCCTACCAGCGTATATCACAGCTATCCTATCGCTAACTAGGAGAATTTCATCCAAATCTAAGGATAACAGTAAAACTCCTACTCCTGAGTCTCTTTGTTTAAAGAGTTGTTTGTGGACATACTCTGCTGCACCCACATCCAATCCTCGTGTAGGATTATGGGCTATGATCAGTTTATGTTCCCTTGACAATTCTCTTCCAAGTACGATTTTCTGTAAATTACCGCCTGATAAATATCGTACTTGAATATCTAAACTGGGAGTTCTTACATCAAAATTGGTGACGATCTCCTCTGCAAATCTTTTCATCTCGTGTTTGTTTAAGAATATCTTGCCAGAGTACGGCCTACTATACCATCTATCCAGAATTAGGTTTTCAGCAATAGAGTACTCTAGTATAAGACCAGTATTGAGCCGATCTTCAGGTATGTAGGCGAGGCCCCATTCTCTAATCTGCTTTGGCGACATTCCTGTTATGTCGCGTCCATCAATGACTACTTGTCCACTCTGAACCTTTCTCAAACCAGAAACTATCTCTGCCATTTCACTCTGGCCATTGCCATCGACCCCGGCAATTCCCAATATTTCACCTTTTGATACAGTTAGTGACAAATCCTTGAGTGCTTGGACCGCCGAGTTATTCAATGCAAACACATTTTTGATCTCCAGCACTGTTGCATGTCCAGCAGAGGCTTTTGCATTAGGAGATTTCTCAATTCCTACGTGGATCTCACCTTGTTGATGACCTGTACTGCCTGTTAACGTCCTTCCTATCATCAATCTTGCAAGTTCTGTTTCGGTTGTCTGTGCAGTCATTACTGTGCCAACAACCTTCCCACCTCTTAGGACCGTTACACGCGTGCTTGCCTCAATGACTTCTTGCAACTTGTGTGTGATGAATATTATAGAGAGGCCAGCCTTTACCATAGCAGATAACGTCGAAAACAAAGCTTTTTCTTCCACGGGGGTAAGCATTGAAGTAGGCTCGTCGAGAATTAGAATATCGATGTCCCTGTACAGTGCTTTTATTATCTCTACCCGCTGCTGTTCGCCTACAGATAAGTTGCCTACGATGGCTTTTGGGTCAATCTTAAGACCATACCTCTTGGATAACTCCAAGATCCTTTTTTCTGCATCCGCCGTCCTCAAGAAAATAGTTCTTTCACGAGGCTTTACTCCAACAATAATGTTCTCCGTAACTGTGTGGTTAGGTGTCAATAAGAAATGTTGATGAACCATCGCTATTCCAAGGGCTATGGCATCAAGAGGAGATTTTATGTCCACCCTTTTTCCCTTCACAAAAATTTCTCCTGCTTCTGGTTTGTACAACCCATAGAGAACACTCATCAAAGTCGTCTTTCCAGCACCGTTCTCTCCCAGAAGACCATGGATTTCACCTCTAAAAAGATCGAAGTGCACATCTTTGTTGGCTATGACGTCCTTAAATCTGCATGTTATGCCGTTCATAGAGAGCACTGGTTGGTCACCTTGCGTTCCCACTGACAAAGATTCTGAGGGTTTCGGGACCGAAGGAGAAGTAGGAGTATAAGCAGAATGGTCATCAGTAGAGTTTGCAGGAAAAAAAGGACCAGCATCAGACATCTTTATCTAAATACCTCTCTCCTTACTTGAGGAGGACGTAACATAAACAAGTTTATCCTTCCTAATATTGACATCTTGCTCTCCTACTCTTTGCCTCCTCGCCGGAGTATTGACATTGCAAATAACCTACAAGGTTATTTTGTCCGATGATTTTATTCCAATCCTTTTTAGGGAACAAAAATTAAGATGAGGCTTCTGTCCGTTCCGGGACTACGATCTTGCCATTTATTATATCTTGGACTATTTGGTTAAGCTTCTGTTTCACATCAGCTGGAACCTTGCTGTCTAGGTTATGGAATGGAGCAATGAATACGATACCATCCCCTGAGGCACCTTTTGCTGCCTCTAATCCGGGCTTATAAAGCTGACCACTGAAGTTACCATTCTGGACCATATTTATGGCTTGATCGAAGGCCTTCTCCATATCAAGCACAAAAGAGGTTAGCACGGTATCTGGCGCAAGATTATGCTGATCTGCTACTACTCCAAGAGCATAAATGCCCTTTTCTTTTGCTGCTTGAATTACTCCCTGTCCTGACAGGTCAGCAACGTGAAACAGAAAATCGGCACCATTATTTATTAACGAAACTCCAGCCTCTTTCCCTCGAGCAGGGTCAGTGAAAGTATCGATATATTGTCCGATTACCTTTATATCAGGATTGATGTATCGGGCTCCCTGTTTGTACCCCTCAAATATGTTTATTATGTTAGGATATGCCTGACCACCCACAAAGCCAATCGTCCCTGTCTTTGACATCATAGCAGCCACTGCTCCAAGGACAAATGCTCCCTCCTGCTGCATTGGAAAGACTGATGCTACATTACTACCGTTGGTTAGACCTGTAAAGACTACAAACTTTGTAACAGGATAGTCGGCACCAACTCTCAGAGCTGGATCGCCCCACTCAAATCCATGAGCAATAATAAGATTATTACCTTGATCAGCAAAATCTCTTAACGTTGGCTCTATATCAGGAATCGCAACATTCTCAACAGTAGTCAATTCCAGACCATATTTTTCTTTTAAGGCCTGCGAGGCGTTATATGCTGTGGCGCCCCATCCGCCATCACTGAATAATGCATCGGTTAACAATGCCACTTTCAATGGTGTTCCTTCATCCTGCGCCTGCGCCCAGACAAGTTGCAACGTTGGGTATGAAAAACTAGACCCAGTGATCAAAATTACAGCGACCATAAGTCCGGCTATAGCACCTGACAGCTTCCTTACCTCAGATCTTTTGGACATACTCCAAGAGTTATAGCGTTTGCAGATCGTAATATAGTTTGTCTGATCTACGCTAAAGATTTATGATATATCATAAAAAAGAAAGTTTAGATTGAACAAGTGGTATGTCAAATGTCCAAGTATTTCATGCGTAAGGGATGCAGTTAAGGTGATATGTGAAATCCAAGCTTTTTTGAATACCTAAGCATCTGATACCAGAGGAAGGAAAATTGAACCTATGGCTTCTCTTGATCTACTATAAAAATGGTCGTAAGCCAGTCCTACTAGGAAAGTCTCCTGTCAATTTCTTCAATATCGATCCAATTGCTGGGGGATGAACAGATGCCGTATATTATTATTCATAATATCTGCAATATTATATAGTGAAATGATGATTTTATTTATGCACGCTTTTAGCTGAAGACGTAACTATGCTTAAATATCATAACTTTGAACGATGAACTACGAAAGTGGGCAGATCCATACCTTCAGTGGATACTCATCAAAATGTTCTAGTCAAGCACAACTATTACAGAGACTCCCTTGAACTTCTCAGATTGTCAGATGAGATTAAGCGATATCCTGGAATAATGGAAGCCTCCTTAGTTATGGGTACCAAAACTAACAAAGACATCTTGATTAAATTAGGTTTCCCCATCAATCAAATTGCCAAGGCCGAAAGCTCTGACATGATAATTGCCTTAAGAGCTAAAGATGACGGCTTGTTACTTGCAACAGTCCCAAAAATCGAAGCTATTCTGCGTGGGACTGGCGGAGAGCGAACCATAGAATTGGACCATTCTTCACCTGATGAGAGACAAGATCTTGAGTCGGTGCTTGGTTCTGTTAAGGACATAAACATTGCATTGATTTCTGTTCCTGGCGAATACGTTAAAGACTTAGCATTCAAATTGATTGATGAGGGAATTCATCAACAGATTTTCAGTGATCACGTACCTATGGACGATGAGCTTCAGATAAAAAGATACGCGGTAAAGAACCATGTTTTAATCTTGGGGCCTGGTGCTGGGACATCCATTATTAATGGAAATGGAATTGGATTTTCAAATGCAGTCACCGCGGGTCCTGTTGCGATTGTAGCAGCAGCAGGTACAGGATTACAAGAAGTTTCTACGCTACTAGATCATTGTGGAATAGGGGTTAGGCATGGGTTGGGAGTTGGAGGAAATGATCCTAAAGCAAAGATTGGGGGTTTGATGATGTCAGAAGCACTAAAGCTTCTAGATGAATGTGAGGATATCGATGTGATAAATATAGTGTCAAAGCCTCCGTCAGCTAGTGTCCAGCAGAAAATTATTGACCATGCAACTAAGCATGGAAAGAAAAAGTACGTAATGACCTTTATTGGCGGTAACGAATCTTCAAAGAATATTGAAGGGGAAAAGACGAGAAGCGCTAAGAGGCTAACCAATCAGTCAAAAAAAATCATTATCAGTAACACTCTTACCTCATCGGTCCTTGCGACGGCAAAACATATCGCTAACATCAACAGGTCTGAATTATCAGTCGATCCGATTTACGTCCCGATCGAGGATCTAAAACGGATTGTAATGACAGAACGGAAGAATATAAAAAATGAACAAAAGTACCTGAGAGCACTGTATACAGGTGGTACTTTCGCATATGAAACACAGGTTATTCTTAATGGTCTTGGTATAAGACCACTCTATTCTAATGCTCCTCTAATCAAAGCACAACTCCTACAGGACCCAATGAGAAGTTTCAAGAATTCAATTATTGATCTTGGTGAGGAAGAGTTTACCAAAGGTAGGGCACATCCAATGATTGATCCTACAATAAGAAAGCTGAGAATTGTTGAAGAGGCTTCATATGACGACGTGGCGGTGCTAGTTCTAGATTTTGTACTCGGGTATGGCTCTAATTCTGATCCAGTTGGTTCCGTTATTGATGAAATTAAAAAAGCAAAGCTGATGGCCGCGAAAGCCAAGAGACACCTTAGCGTCATAGCTCATGTCTGCGGGACCCGTAGGGACCAGCAAGGCTACGACCGTTCTTTGACAAGATTAAAGGATGCTGGCGTCCCAGTTCTTCCTACCAATGCCTTTGCTGCGATCGCTGCTGCCGGCATAATTGCCAAAGGAGATATAGACTTTCGAGAGGCATATTCTCGGTTTATTGGAGAAATCCAGCGAGGCAAATTGACATAATGACCAACAGATCAAAGAAATTATTGGATTCAGATTTGACGGTACTAAATATTGGTATGAGCATCTTTTACGATGCTCTAAAGGTACAAAATGTTAAAGTCATTCAAATAGATTGGAAACCCGGTCCCACGCTTGATAAACTTAGTGAGGAAATTCTATCAAAGATTATGTAATAGCAGGTTCGAAACCAATTATGATTGACGATAAATTAGCAGTGCTCACCCAATTTGGTGCGAATGACCAGAATGAATCATCAATCAAATACATCTAGTGAAGATATATCAATAGGAGAGGGTAACGACGACATGGTTGATTTCGAATGCGAATATGTAGGAGATTTGTACAAACACATACTAAAGTCTTCGGCCGAGAAGAATCCACTTGGTAAAGTCATAAGTTCATTTCCCTCTAGCCTCAACATCAAGACTTCGAGAAATGAACTGTTGGTCATAAGTCTTAACAAGATACAATCTCCTATCACAATCAATATGACCTCTCAATGTAGTAACACCAATTTTGCTGGACTTGTCGAGTACGGATATGATGTCAACAGATTTCGGGACAGAATCTCTATCGGAGAAAGAATGGTATTGCATACAGCGAATAGTAATGTCTTTAAAAACTGTTTCGTAAGGCCTACGTATACAGGACTAAACGAGTTTAGCGATGCTGCAGAAAAAATTTTGTGTTCCCTCAGGGAATCAAGAAGAAGTGGATGCCTGTTGGAGCCTGAAATTACAAATCAAGGTCTTCTTGATCAATTTATCGCTGAAATATCAGAGTATGGCATTAGGAACAAGGATAACAATGGGTTTGTTCGAAAGTTGTCACATTCATTGATGAAAATGTGTGGAAGAGGGCCGGGTTTCACTCCATCTGGGGATGACTTTATCTGTGGTTTTAGTTCCTTGTTTAATTGGCTATCGCAAAGTCATAAACGACCTCCAGTATTGTTGCCAATTAAGAGAGTTTGCGATTTGACCACTTGGATCAGCTTCCAGTTCATTGAATATTATCAGAACTTGATCGTCGATGAACAGATTCAGGGTTTGATCAACTCTATTGGTGAAAGGCGTCCGGATCGATTTATGTCATTATTAACCACACTTAGTCGCAGAGGGCATACCTCAGGCATAGATATCGGTACCGGTCTGACAATAGCTCTTTTCATTTACAGCGATCGATTCATTGGTACAGAGTTGCTACCTAAAGTTCAAAGCTTCTTAGAGAAAGGAAATTGAAGTGAAAATAAATATCTTTAACGATATCTCAAAGTGCGTCAACTGGGAATTAAAATTTGGCTTTACTCTTGAGCGAGGTGTATAAGGCTTCAAAGCCCAGGAGTATGCTTTGCTCGCCACAGAATTCGATCAGTAATGAAAAGTTCGGATTTAAAAAAGCATTTACTAACTTGCATAGCGATTTTTCATGATTTATATATCAATGTATTCTGATTTTATGATAAATGCAGATTTTGATACGTTCTATGCATTAAATTTAAATAAGATATGTCTAGTTTAGTAACTCTTGAGCAACTCAAGAACAGATCTAATCGTTTTTGCCATCGGTGGAAATGCTCTGGTCAGATCTGGTGAGAAAGGAACATTTGAAGAACAGTATCACAACGTCCAGGTTGCTGTGCGACAGATCGTTGATTTTATGAAGAGCGATAACAACAAAAACAGAATTGTCCTAACTCACGGTAACGGACCACAGGTAGGAGCAACTCTTGTGAGACACAGGTTGGCAGAAGAATACTATCCTGCTCTACCTTTGTATGTATGTACTGCGGAAACGCAGGGGTTTATAGGCTATCTTATTGAACAAGCATTGCAAGATGAACTAGACCGTTCGAAGATGAATAAACATGTGACAACTCTCCTCACTAGAGTAATTGTTGATTCAAATGACGATGCATTTCAGAACCCTACTAAACCAATAGGTGAAACATTTGACAACGAAATGACAGAAGTTCTTTTGAGAAACGAAATGGTACAGCTTAGAAAAAGTAGGGTAGGCTCTGATAGAACAAAATATAAGCTCTTGGTTCCATCTCCAAAGCCTATCAAGATAATAAATTATGAAGCCATTCGATCTCTAGTAGATGCTGGATTTATTGTTGTCGCATGTGGAGGAGGAGGAATACCCGTGATGAAGCAGAATTGGAAAACCCTAGGAGTTGATGCAGTGATAGACAAAGACCTTGCAAGCGAAAGATTAGCAACATCAATAGGTGCTTCAAAATTGGTATTGTTAACCAATGTAGATGGCATATATCGAAATTACGGAAAGAAGAATCAAGAGTTTATACATACGGTCAATATAGACATGAATTTCGAACAGAAATTAGGGTTGCGAGACTTGGAGAGCGGTAGTATTGGGCCCAAAGTGCAAGCGGCTATCTCATTTATTAGGAACGGTGGAAAGGAAGCGATAGTCTGCTCACTACAACATCTTTCTGACGCATTAGCTGGTTTTTCTGGGACACATTTCTTTAGATGACTTTCGCGGAAGGAAATAATTACAATGAATGACGAAGCAGGAATCAGAAAGCATATAGAAGAAGCTAATAATAAAGCGCTCGAACGAATGCGTTTATCCAGACCCATTCTTGTCGATATCAAGCGTGCGAAGGATATTCTGCCTAAAATGAAGAAGAATTCAATATATCATGCAGGTCCTCCGATTGATTGGAATATGATGTGTGGCCCAATGCGAGGTGCAATCGTAGGTACTATGCTCTTTGAAGGATTTGCAACAACTTGGAATGACGCTGTAAGATTGATAAAGAAGGGAGGCATCGATTTTTCTTCTAACCACGATCATGACGCAGTAGGGCCTATGGCTGGAGTAATCTCGCCATCTTTGCCTATTCTAGTTGTCAAGGATCTTAGTAATGGCA
>WHTU01000005.1 GCA_009377575.1 Nitrososphaeraceae archaeon
ATCTTCCATATATAAACTATGGCATTATATACCATCTACAACCATTGAAAGACGCAGAGACCCAGCAAATTAATGATTATCAGTGGCATAATTGCTCATAGAGTTAGTTCAAAATCTTTAGAGAAATCATCGGCCATGTAGGGAAAGCTCACCGATCTTTGCCGGGGCAGATATTATCGCATGCACTCGTCTTTCCTTTTACTCTATGGTACCGTTTTTCTATGAAGATGACAAATACTAGGTATAACAGTACCCAGGGAATGAATATTATTTCACCGATAACAGAATGGAATTGTTCCCAACTTGGTAAATCTGAGTTCGGATCTATGGCGTAAAGTGAGAGTAACATGATTCGCATAATATTTACAACACCAGTCAATAATATTCCTAAAAATAAATAGATGAGAATTCTATTCCATGGTATACTACTCTTGAGTAAAAAAGCGAACAACACGAAGCTAAAAATAATGATGCTGTGAACCCCTGCAGAAGGCCAGTAGACTTTCATCACAAATGGCCCATCTGGGCTATACAACACCAACGTGTTACCAAAGGTTTGTGAAGTAAACTCCGTTTCTGGATTTAGTATGTGGTTGATCGTTTCGAGAATCCCTACGTTGAAATTGAGGTAAGTAGGGACCAAAAATTGAAAGATTCCCAACGTGTCATATGGAAAGAGGGAATCAAGAAGCAGAATTGTAGCATAGCCTATTAGAAATAGAGTAGCAGCTCCTCCGATTGTTATCCATTCCCTCTTTCCAAAGATCAGCGCTAGGGTTATTAGAAAATACGTTGCTAAAATTGTGTAATCCCACATCGACATCCAGCTCTCACTTATCAGCACTCCAGCCGATCTCCCGATACTTGAGAGAAAATTTGAAGAACCAAAAGGGAGACTAAGGAAATATAAGCTAATCAAAATTCCCAAAGCAATTAGCAACCTGGTTTTAGGACCTCGAATAACAGGTCGTGACCCAAGGATTTCAACCAATATAAGCACCGTTGCAATCAAAAAACCTCCTCGCCCCTCGTTCCAGGAGAATACGAACGTATCTGGATAAAGAAGATAGGAAAGCAGGACTGGCCATAATAATAAAGTGATAAGGATAATCTGGTTGTATCTGCGAAAAACTAGCCTGGTACAGTTGATAAGGACCAGGTAGTTTTTCATCTGAGAAGTAATCCAGTCTTAATAGCAAATAAGGACATTTCTGTTAAAAAATTTCAACCTTAGATATCAAATTGATTTTGATAAGCTCCGATTTTCAGATAATATTCATCAAATTGTTCAGGGGCTTTCAGCCTTCGTCGGGATAGTTTCTAGCTGCTCTTGAAACAAGTCTGGCAATTCTCAAGGGCTCGGGAATTTTTCCTTGGATGATAAAACTATTCAATAGGTGAAGACTCTGAGCAGAACTTATTCCCCAACTTCGAACATAGACTGTCATTCCAGTTTTCAATGTGATACGTTCTCTAATTCCCAATTTTCTATATGCTTCGATTCGTCGGATCGCTTCAGAACTATCAAAATTATCAAAAAATCTCTCTTCGATGCCAGGTGAATCTTGGTATGTTACTCCAATCACAGGTATCCCAGTCGATTCATGTATTTTCTCTCCAGCGACGACATTGTATAGGCTAATTATCAAACCATTGAGCATTATACAATTGACGTCGCTGCGATCCAATTTCTTAAACATTGAGATAATCTGGTTAGTTGCGTTGTTCCCTCCGACTAATGTCCTTCCTAAGACTACTCCATCTATCAGCATGTCACGACGTAAAACTACACCTCCAAGGGTGGAAAAAGTCGAATTCTTAGTGAAGCTCTCCGCAATTCCGAACACACGAATCCCTTTTTTCTCAGGATGAATTCTTTTATGATATTTTTCGGTCGATTCCATCGCAACCACTGCAACTTATCAAATCTCCCTATTAATAGGAGCGTTTCATCCATTTGAGCTATTTTTCCGTATATTTGTGTAGGTTAACTGCGTCAGGGCAGAAGGTGCATGTATTAATAAATACCACCAAACTAAGAGAGTACTATACTACCATCCGATAGGTGGTACTGATGTATACACTATCGTAAGGTAGTAATGGTATCCTATATATGCATACTCATCAGTGTGGTACTATCTATAATAATCGCGCTATATTCCTTGTTAGAGGAACTTCTGAAGGTATTCGTAAGCCCTGTTGGCAGCCTCAATAGGATTATCCTGATAGGTGTACAGTTCAACTGTAATGAAACCTTGATATCCTACCGAACTTATTGCATCAAAAATGTCTTTAAAGTTGATAGATCCCATTCCTGGCAATAAATGATTATGTACCCGGTCACTGGAGATGTCTGCTAGGTGAAAGTGTCCTATATAGTCAATGAGCTGATACACAACTTGTGCAGGGTCTTCACCCACACAAAAGAAATGTCCCAGATCGCAATTCATTCCAATACTTTTAGAGTCAAAACTCTTCAAAAATTCTGTAATTTGTGATGAATTTTCTATTATTAGTCCAGGTTCTGGCTCAACTAGGATCCTTACCTTTTCGCTCTCTGCGATCCTTACGGCATGCTCAATGTTTTTCGTAAAAAGTTTTAGTAAATCCTTTCTATCCTGTGCATTACCCGTCTGGGGACCCCCGCCCTCAGTAGAGATATTTTTTGCCCCGAGAAATCTGGCTGCTTTCAAGCAATCGATCGTATGCATGAGTCGGATATTTGTAGAATGCTTATCCATTTCTATCCAAGAAGGGTGGTATACGTCATTGACTGCATAGAGGGTAAATGCATTTAAGTTGGAAACTTCTAGATGCTGCTTTCCCAAAAAATTATTTAAGCGTGAAAGGCGTTGTTTGGGGAACAAAGGAGGGTAAAGATGCGGAATATCACACAGAATTTCAACACCTTCATAGCCGATAGCTCCTATCTCTATAATTGAATTCTCAAGTGAATATTGCTTGAAGGCATTTGTACTAAATGCTAGCTTCATGTGCAAATCTCAGTTATGCTTAATAAATTTCTTTATCACGCGCATCCATTGTGAACTTTCCACACCTAATTTTTACATGCTAAATCCAAACGAAGCGTATCACAAAAATATCTGTTTGCTGTAAATGTAGGAATCAAAGTGAACAGAGGTTGAATCTGGAAATTAAAAGTGATATGTTGAATCTCGAGGTTGCTGGCATGTATTTGAGGAACCCAATAATTCTTGCATCAGGATTTCTTGGGATATCTCAAGCCATCTTTGAGCGAATTTATGATGAAGGAGCTGGAGCAGTAGTTAGCAAATCTATTAGTAGATATCCTATGGAGGGTTACAGAAATCCTACAATCGTAGTACTAGAGAACAAGAGCTATATCAACGCAGTAGGGCTTTCCAATCCCGGATACGAGGCATTTTCCGAGGAAATTAAGACAAACGATAAGGTTCCTCTTATAGTGAGCTTGGTTGGGTCAGATCCTTCAGATTTTGAAATCATGACGAGAAAACTCGACGGGTCAGGAATTATCGGATTTGAAATAAACCTTTCCTGCCCTCACGTTCAAAAACTCGGACTCGAAGTAGGAGACGATCCACAAATGGTAAAATCGATAGTTGAGACTACCAAATCCAATACCACAAAGCCAGTCTTCGTAAAAGTGGGCGTTGGAAGTACAAATGTCCTAGATATCTCTCAAGCCGCTCTAAATGCGGGCGCCGATGGAATTACCGCAATCAATACAATCAGAGCTATGAAGATCAGTATTGATAATTTTAATCCCATTCTAAGCAACAAGGTTGGAGGACTCTCGGGACCTTCAATTAAGCCAATCGCTATCAGATGTGTTTACGAACTCTGGAAAAAATTCAAGGTACCTATCTTTGGATGTGGTGGGGTGTCTAATTGGGAAGACGCTGTAGAATTCATGATTGCTGGTGCGGCATCGTTTCAAGTGGGAACAGCTATAGGCTTTGGTGGTATGAGTGTCTTTAATTCCATAAGTAATGGGATCGTGAAATACATGGAGCGGAAAGGTTATCAGAGCGTGAAGGAACTAATTGGTAGATCACACAAATACTGATATTCTAAGGTCTGTGCAAATAGAAAAGGTAATTGTAGAGACGCCGTCTATCCGGACTATCATTTTTGAGGACAAGCACAGTGTAGCATCCATGCCAGGACAATTCTTGATGGTATGGATCCCACAAGTCGAAGAGCTACCTATGAGCGTAGGCATTAAAAGTCTGGGGAGCCATAAATTTGGAGCCGTTACGGTCAGAAAATATGGACCGGGTTCGACAGCACTTTACTATAAGCAAGGGGGGGAACGAATTGGTATAAGAGGCCCTTATGGAAATTACTTCTCGATACCGAAGAATCTAAGGAATGCGCTCATAATCGGGGGAGGTACTGGATTAGTACCACTCGTGAGGCTGTTCGGTGACCTTCTACATAATCACGTTAACACAACACTAATCATGGGATCAAGAACTAGAAACGAAGTACTTTTCGAGCACAAGGCTCAGAAAATACTTACTGACAATAATCGTAATGGCAACATTGCGTTTTCAACTGACGACGGAACTTATGGATTCAAGGGATCGACGGTAGACTTGGCGGAGTCGATCCTGCTGTCCAAAAGGTTTGAAATGTTATATACGTGCGGACCTGAACTAATGATGAAAGGAGTTCAGAAATTAGGAGAAAGATTTTCTATACCGGTTGAGGCTAGTTTGGAGAGATACATGAAATGTGCGATTGGGATTTGCGGAAGTTGCTGTATTAACGACAGATTAGTATGTCAGGATGGAACAATTTTTGATTCGAATCGATTGAGGCAACTTACAGAGTTTGGTGTCAGCTACAGGGATAAGAGTGGAAGACTATCTTATTACATCCCTCAAAGCTGAAGGAATTCGAAAATTTAGAAACCCGTCAAATCCTGTAATGTAAATAGGGTCGACCACTCGAATTATACTCCACTTGAGATTTTTCAGGACTCGATGTTACTAACCGCATCGAGGCGTAGAAAAATGCACTCTAAACACAAGCTTGGCGATAGTCAATATAGAAATAGTGAACTAGGGTCAAACACCGTTTTGGAAGAGAATGGGTAAAGGTCTTTCATTGGTTTAGGATCTGCTGTATCTACGCCTCTTATTCCTAAAGGGTGATCTCTTCCTAGTCTTTGAAGATACGCTTCTCTGAGATGAAAATCTAAACAATTTACTCCCAGAGGTTCCCTTAATCCCACTATCTACCAAAAGTACTGAAGCATAAGGAGCCTTGACTAGGCCTATGAGTTCTGTTATTCTTCCGACCTTTTTGCCTGCATCATCGAATAGGTTTTCACCAGGTTTTAAGTCAATACCTTTGCCAATCTTCAATATCAAGCGACCACTCTTAGCAATATGAATGACTTCTCCAGCTTCAATTATTGATGACATTCCTTAGCTATGACCCCAATACATTTCCACTTCCATAATCATAATTATAAATTCTTTAGGTCTTCTGACACATAAGTTATCGTCTTTTTGATAACCTTGCTCGATTTTGTGCTATCCTTTCTGCTAACGTGAGCAGAATATTGGATTTTTTCGAGTTTGCATTTTTCGCCAACATGACGTAACCCGATCTCACATATGGCCTTCTTGGAAACCTCGCAGTTTCGTTTGTGCTGTCAGCGCTTACCGCAAATCCAGCAGATTTGGAAGCATCAACTAGTTCTTGAATTGAAGGGTCAAAGATAGCCATATCCTTCGAAACTTTTCTCCCCTTCCTTCGAGATAAATTACGATTAAAATAATCGGTCCATATTATAACATGTTCGTAGTCTTTCACACTGAAATCCCTTGAATTTGATAGGCAATAGCATATTATTTAAACTGAAATGATGCCCATTTATTTGATATAATCTTAATTTTATACCGCTAATGCTATCAGAAGGAAGCATTCGAAGTAAATGGATATTCACCCAACTGTATCATAACTATTTAATACATCTTGGCGTTTCTGTCTATACTTATTGAACCAATCGAGTAAAAGTGTCCTAATAGTTGGTGGGGGAGGGAGAGAGCATGCATTGGGCTGGAAAATTGCTCAGAGTAATCTCGTAGAAAGCGTTTACTATGCTCCGGGGAACGCAGGCACCGTAAACAATGTACCGATTCAACCTTGTGAGTTCGATAGGTTATCTGCGTTTGCACGAAGCAAGAATTGTTTTACGATAGTAGGACCAGAAGCACCAATTTCAACGGGAATTGTGGACTACTTTTCGGCAAGGGATCTGAGGATTTTTGGTCCCTCTTCAGGAGCCGCTAAGATTGAAACAAGCAAGTCATTTGCCAAAGACATTTTGCGTTCCAATGGAATTCCAACACCAGAATTTTCATCATTCACCGACCACCAAAAGGCAAAAGACTATGTGCTAAAGCAATCCCAAGACCTTGTTATAAAGGCTGACGGTATAGCAGGTGGGAAAGGAGTGATTGTGTGCGGGAGCCACGAAGAGGCAATCAATGCCATTGAAGAGATTATGGTAAAAAGAATTTTTGGCGAAGCAGGCGACCGAATTGTGATCGAAGAAAGAATTAGAGGAAGGGAGGTTTCTCTTATAGCTCTTTCAGACGGCGATAACATCAAGGCATTTCCCACCTGTAGAGACTACAAGAATATTGCTGACGGGGATATTGGTCCTAATACAGGGGGAATGGGCAGTTTTTCCCCGGTCCCCTATGTCAGCCGAGATTTGCAAAGAGAAATCCTTCATAATATCATAGATCGGACAGTTTCCGCTATGAAATCTAAGTCAGTTCCCTTTACCGGGTTCCTCTATGCTGGATTAATGATTGACAACAAAGGGAAAGCTAGCGCATTAGAGTTTAATGCTAGGATGGGTGATCCTGAATGCCAATCCTTGATGGTAAGAATGGATTCTGATCTCATCGAGTATCTCTCCTTTGCAGAGGCTGGCAAATTAGACGATCTTCCACCTATGCGATGGAAGGAACAGACTTCAGTCTGTGTTGTAATGGCTGCAAGGGGCTACCCATCGGAGTACCGCAAGGGACAGGTCATACACGGTTTGAAAAATACATATCCGAAAGAAATCAACATATTTCACTCTGGAACCACACATGATTCTGTTGGTCGTATAGCGACTAATGGTGGAAGAGTGCTCTCTGTAACAGCACTTGCACAAAAACTGGGAGAAGCGAGGCAACGGGTTTATGAAGTTGTCGATGAAATTACCTGGGGTGAAAATGGGCAATACTTTAGAAAGGATATTGGGACGTATTCAACCTAGATCATTGGGATGTAGCCTGTCTCGGTTAAGATATTATCAATCTTCATGTCATGATTATCATGAGGCAGAAACCGTGTCTTTGTAAGCTGAAAATCGAATGCTAGCCCAATAACTGTCATATTTCCTTGACTTTTTAGAAACCTATCATAGTATCCCATTCCGTGACCTAATCTGTAACCGTGTAAATCAAAAGCGATGCCCGGAACGATCAGCAGATCTATTAATTTAGTGACATCTCTTTCTGTTCCTTTCGGCTCTGGAATACCGAATTTTCCCTTGAGAAGAGAATTTATACTAAAGGCTTCGATCTCATAGAACTTTATTGATGATGAATCTATGACCCGAGGCACACCTATAATCTTCCTGTTTTCAAAGCCTGCTTCAATAATTGTCTGGGTCCTAACCTCTGAGCCATGAGCTAAATACACCCCCAATACTCTAGATTCCTTAAAGAAGTGGCTTGCTGTAAATATTTCTTGTATTTGCTTACTCTTGTTATGTATTTCTAATTCAGTTAGACCGTCCCTTTTGGCCAACATTTCGCTCCGCAAGATTTTCTTACTAGTAGTAATGCTAGAACTCGATGCGTACGTCACCTTTTAATCATCCTCAGAACACCTTTTTATTGTATTCCTTCACACATGAACACTTTTTTGCGACGCAGCTAACTTAGATTAATTCCATGAAATGCCTAAAACCCGAAGCCCTCATTGCTTCTTTGCTAGTGCTCACCATTGATCAATACCATCCTTCCCGAAATCTTGAGCCTGTCTTCTGTAATCAACTTAATTGCCTCGGGATAGACTAGATGTTCATCTCTTAGAATACGGCCGGATAATGATTCTTCGGTGTCAGATTGGAGGACGGGGGTGCTCTTTTGGATGATAATAGGGCCAGTGTCTAATCCCTTATCGACAAAATGAACTGTGCAACCGCTTATCTTTACCCCATATTCTAAGGCTTTGCGTTGAGCATGTAACCCAGGGAAGGAAGGAAGCAATGAAGGGTGAATGTTTATAATTCTATTTCTGAAGAGGGAGACGAATTGAGGGCTCAACAATCTCATAAAACCTGCCAGACAAATCAGACCATTTGTTGGAGATATCTCGTAATTTTGAAGCAGCGTCATCACATTTTTGTCGTACTCCCAACCCTTCAGATCGTTGCTAACTAACACTTCGGTATTCAAGCCAAACTTTTCTCTCGCGATAGTAAGACCCCCTGCTTCCGGCAGATTTGAAAGAACCAAAACCGGCTGAGCTTGTGGCATATGCCCCTTCCTAATAGCAGTTAGTATTGCATCCATATTGCTTCCTCGGCCGGATATCAGTATGGCGAGTTTCATAAGTTAACTCATACATTTGCCTGCCTGCTATTATTTATCTGAATCGTGGCATAGTCCGCTCCAAACAGGTTGGTTAACGTGGCTGATCGCACACATCAACATTAAAATACTTCGGCGAAGAAGGGGTCAAGGGTTCTAGATTGAGAATCCAAGTCGCAATTAATGATGGAGTCTTGGCAGTTGAAGTTGGCGGTAAGTCTATCTCATTGGATCCTAAGCGAGACTCTCATTCTGATTTTACGTTTGTTTCACACGCTCACACGGATCATCTTTCTTTGGGTAAAAAGAAACGAAATGGCTCAAGGAAAATATTAGCTTCTGAAGCCACAGCAGTGATAGCTAATTCTAGAGGGCATGACTTGGAAACACCAATAGCGACTCCTGAGGAATACGATCTTGTGGATACTGGACATATTTTAGGTTCCAGAGGCTTTCTGATTCCTGATGAGCTCTTTTATACCGGAGACATATCGATACGTGATCGAGCTTTCTTAAAGGGTGTAAGACCTCCAAAGGCTAAGAACTTAATCGTAGAATCTACTTTCGCAAGACCAGAATATGTTTTTCCTTCTCTGGAGCAATGCATTCACGAGACCAATGAGTTGATATCGAAGATGTATAGCCGAGGCATTCCATTGATTTTAATGGGCTATCCATTAGGAAAGGCTCAACTGCTCACTGAATTTTTCAGGCATTGGGATCCTCTGATCGTCCATGAATCAGTGCACGAAATGAACTCTGTCTATAGGCAATTGGGAGTACCATTGAAAGAAGGTATGTCTTTTTCACAAGCAAGGGAAAGAGGAATGTTTCAACGTGGTGTACCATGGATAATGATATCTCCTTTTATGAGCAGGGGTGCAGAATTCGTCAAAACTATGAAATCGTGTTGCAATGCTGTTACGGTAGGTTTCACCGGTTGGGCTACAAGAGCAAGATTTGGGCAAGTTATGGGCTTGGATTATGCGATTCCACTAAGCGATCATTGTGATTGCAACGAGTTACTCGAAATCGTGAGGCACTGCAATCCTGAGAAAGTGTACACAATTCACGGATTTGCAGATTATCTTGCTATGAGACTGCGGAGCTTAGGTTATGAAGCAGAGGCTCTCATGTGGCAAAACAAACGGAAGGGAGAAAGCCCACGTCAAATAAGAAAGAAGCCGGTCTCAAAAAATCAGAGTTTAATTGACTCATACTTCAACTGAAACTCAGTTGTCTTTCCTATTTTTGAAATACGGTATTACCTTGTTCCCGAACGTTTCTATGTTCTTGAAATAGCCTTCACCCCAGAAGCGTATAATAAAGTGGTTGGTTCCAGCCTTAATGAACCGTTCAAGCATTTCTATTACATCATCGGGCTTGCCCACTCCTATGGCCGACCTAGCAACATAATCAGGAATTTTCAGAGCTGCACGTTTCATCTGCTGCATCAATTCGGGCTTGTTCATTGCATACTCTGTAAAATACCTTCGAAAGTCGAACTCTGAGTCTTGTTCGATATTGTGGACCTTGAGTAGTTCCGGTTTGTACAAACTAACTTTCACGGCATTCTTCATCTTGTTCCATGCCTCCTCCCCATCTTCAGTGAAGTATATGTCCACGTCATTAGCGAACTGAAAATCGACTAGATTCCTATCATGCGCTTTCGCCTTTTCTGTGATCACCGAGGCGTGATGTTTAAAAAGTTCAGGTGTATACCCGATGGGGATCCATCCGTCTCCGTAACGTGCACATAACTCTAATGTCTTGGGCGCTCCTGCTGCTATGTAAATTGGTGGACGGGGTTTACGAATACTCTTCGTTTGTAGGCAGGCATTTATCAGCCTGTAGTAGCTACCATCATAGCTTACACGATTGTCTGGGTCAGACCCAAACAATTTTTCGATAACTTCTAACTGTTCTTTGAATTTTGTCACAGGTTTCTCAAATTCAATACCAAAGTCTACTACGTTTTGAGCTTCACCCGCTCCTATTCCTAGAATTGATCGCCCTTTAGTTATCCTGTCCAGGGTTATCGTAGACTGTGCAATGGTCGAAGGATGCCTCCTTATCGCATCGGTGACGCAAGTGCCTAGTTCAACATTCTGAGTCACTGCTCCTATCGCTGATAACATCAACCAGGCGTCATTAACGACCGCATTCTTCCACTGAGGAACGTTAGAATGATCCATCATCCACACGGAATCGTAGTTCATTCTGTCTGCCATCTGACAAGCAGTCATAATCTGAGTTTCGTCTAATCCAAGTCTTGCAACGTTTAGTCCTTGAGTAAATCCAAATTTTATCTTCATTTATGACAATAATCCCCCTTCTAATTCAAAATTTTGGATATGCATACCGTTAGTAGATCCACTGAGCACATGTATTTAAAAATATTCAATCCCCATTCCAGGCGAATCGTTTATTACCAAATAACTTTATATAATAAAAAAGTCGAAATTCCTTATAATCAAATGCTGCTACCCTCGGAAATAGAAGCTAAATCTCTCATACCCGCAGTTAGAGCTATTCTAGCACGAAAATTAACTGGTGAATATGATATGAAGGAAGAGGTTGTTGCTAAAGTTCTTGGGGTAACACAGGCAGCCGTTAGCAATTACGTTCGGGGAACCAGGGGAGATACAGAATTGATGTCAAAACTTAGCCTAGTGGATCAAATAATTGAAATGATTGATGATATAGCGCGAGACTTGGCGTCAAACAAAGCATATACACCTTATACTATGTCAAAATTTATTGAACTCTGCAACTATATTCGTCACTCTTTGATTATCTGCGATATACACCACAATATTGAATCAAATATAGATGAAGGAGTCTGTCAACTCTGTAAGGGGAATCTGATGTCCGGTAGGTTCTAGGGTATCAATGGGAAGTTATATCATTTTACAGTCGTCCAAAAAACGTCTTCCTAACGAAAGGTAGTATTTCAATACCCCTCATTGATCCTCTGCTCCCTTGCAAAGATTCCTTTTCCGTAAATCTCTGACTCTTATCTTTATCAGCACCCGCACCGGTGAATAACACGGGGATAGGATCATCTGTGTGTGCTTTTCTTATACAAGGCGTGGAATGATCGCCTGAAACAATTAGCATTGTTTTTGACACGTCCACATTCTTTAGTAACGTGCCAAAAAAGAGATCATCTATTTGTTCTATGCTCACCTTCTTACCATGTGCATCACCATCATGGCCAAATTCATCAGGGCCTTTGATATGTACGTAGACAATATCATATTTCTTAGTTTGTTCCAGACACTTACTTGCCTTTTCTTGATAAGCGTCAATGTCACCACCTGTTATGAAGTGCATCCCTAATATTCTTGAAATTCCAACCTCTACTGGCATATCGACTACAGAACCAAACTCCAAGCCATACCGTGTTGAAATTGGTTCAATCGCAGGCAAATAATTTCCAGAATCTCGCAATAAGATCGCATTCATCGGCTTCAATCCACTATCAAGCCGACGATGATTCACTGGGTGGTTTTCTAATATTTGCACTGTCTGTCTGCCGAATTCATTGATTACCTGTGCTGAGGCGGCCTCAGAATCACCTTCCTCCTCTGGTATACAATCTTGAATCTTCATGCTCTTGTCATCTCTGGCTATCCCAATTCCATCAATCCGATCATATGCCGGATCGGTGTTCGATACCTTTGATGAGAGCTTAAGAGAAGGATCACTAAATTTAACGATTACTCGATGCCCTACACTTGGTTGCAATGTGACGCTGATATTACGTGTGAACTTCAGGCTTTCCTCAAGTGTCTTGCATATCTCGAGGGCTTCACCGTATTCAATAACCCTACCTGCCCTCCTATCAGTTATTATCCCTTGCTTGTCGATAGTTGCAAAGTTTCCCCTGAGTACGAGGTCACCATTCTTAAAATCTATTCCCATACCCAGCGCTTCTACAACTCCACGCCCTGGATACCCAACATCCTTGAAATCGTATCCCAGCATGTTGAAAACTGCAATATCGGATTGGGGTGCAATTCCCTTTCCTACGCTGACCACACTTCCCAGACAGCCGTTCGAAGTCAACTGGTCTAACGAGGGTGTTCGTGCTGCTTCTAGCGGAGTAAGTCCTTCAAGTGAAGGATTTGGTAAATCGCCTACGCCATCCAGTAAGACATAAATAGCTTTTGAAGGGGCTGGACTCAATCCTAAAGAACAATATCGAACCAGATTTATTCTTATTGTGATCTGATTATTTACAGGAAAATTTCAAATTCGTTGAAACAATTATGTCCTGCTTGGATAGGGACGATTTTTCAACCAACGTATAAAATGTGCTCAAATGCTAAGTTCTATTGTGTTGAAGATAGCGTTGACAGTCGCTGGAAGTGATTCTGGAGGAGGAGCTGGAATACAAGCTGATATCAAGACTTTTTCAGCTCACGGCGTTTTTGGTTGTTCTGTGGTTACTGTGATAACTTCACAGAATACCTTCGAATTGAGAGACATATATCCTCTTCCTCCTAAAATAATCTCGAGTCAGTTGAAAGCAGTCTTATCTGACTTCAAATTGGCCGCCGCTAAAATCGGAATGGTATTTAACGCTGAAATAATGAAAGAGGTATTCCAAAAACTTAAGGATGCCAAATTCCCAATTGTTGTAGATCCGATACTCTCCACTGGAACAGGCTATTGCTTGATTCTAAAGAATGACCTTGAATATTTTAAAAAAGTTATTGTTCCCATGTCGTACTTACTAACCCCTAACTTGCCCGAGGCTGAGGCTATTTCTGGAATAAAAATAAGTTCAACGGACGAATTAATGGATGCAGCAAACACACTTTTGGATATGGGTGCAGCAAATGTAATAATAAAAGGCGGTCATTCCACTAAATCTAAAGGTATTACAGATTTCCTCCTTACTCAAGAAAGACGAGTAGTAAAATTCAAAAAAGAACGAACAAGAATGAATGCTTTACACGGCTTAGGGTGCAATTTCTCAGCTGCCATCACCGCCGAATTAGCAAGACAAATCCCTTTAGAACAAGCTTGTCACCTAGCGAATGAATACATTTTCTCGGGTATGACCAATTCGATACAGGTAGGAAAAGGGTCATCTGTGGTTGATCCTATTCTTTCTCTAAATTCGAATTCAGATAGATTCCTTGTTCTGAAGGAGATGGATACTGCTGTTGGTTATATTGAATCAACTGAAAATTTCGGTTTTCTAATACCGGAAACTTCGTCCAACTTAGCATATGCCATTGGTCGCCCGACAGGACTGTCAGACGTCGCTGCTGTGGAAGGAAGAATTGCGCGAGTGGGTAACCGATCTAAGGCTGTGGGACGTATTCATTTCGGGGCGTCGAAACACGTGGGTTCGTCAGTCCTCAGTTATATGAAAGTACATCCTCTCTTTCGATCTGCCATTAATTTACGATATGACGAAAAAATTCTTGGAATTTGCAAAAAAAAATTTACAGTATCATCGTATGACAGGCAGGTCGAACCGCGTGAGAGGAAAGAGACGGAAGGGATGTCGATCTCTTGGGGAATTGAAATGGCACTACAAATGAACCCTAATGCGGATGTAATCTATCATTTAGGCGACATAGGAAAAGAAGCCATGATTTTGGTATTCGATACAAATCCATCTCTTCTAGTTAGAAAGGTCAACAATATCTTGTTCGCGTATCTCGAAAAATCCGTCTGACCTTTGATAATAAATTGGGGTTGCAGATTGTTAAGTATATACAGGACTTACGAAGTGAAAAGATGCTGTGAAGGCCGTTATTTTGGCAGGAGGGCTCGGGACCAGACTCCAACCGTACACTTTTTTTATTCCAAAGCCTATGTTGCCTTTAGGCAATAAGCCTCTTCTAGAGCATATTATCAGTTGGTTGACAAATAGAAGCTCCAACAAGATTGATCATGTTGTGATTTGCGTAAGCTATCTTCATAGAACAATAGAAGATTACTTCGAAGATGGCAGAAGATTTGGAGTTAAGATCGACTATGCTAGAGCAGACAGACCTTTGGCGACGGCCGGCCAGCTGAAGACTGCAGAAAAATTCCTTGCAGATGAGACGTTTGTTTGCCTCTATGGTGACTCCATTTATGAATTCGATATTCACAGGATGATCCGCGAACACAAGAAGTCGAAGGCATTTTTATCCATGGCGCTACTTCGCTACAGGACGAACCTAAAGTACGGGGTAATAGAAGTTGTCGGAAAATCTAATAGAGTAGCTTCGTGGAACGAAAAGCCTGAAATTACTGGTTTAATAAACATCGGATGTTACGTT
This sequence comes from Nitrososphaeraceae archaeon, assembly GCA_009377575.1. Classification (GTDB taxonomy): domain Archaea; phylum Thermoproteota; class Nitrososphaeria; order Nitrososphaerales; family Nitrososphaeraceae; genus TH5896. The sequence continues at coordinate 14,909 of WHTU01000005.1, forward strand.
GTTGAACCAGAATTCTTTAAACTCGTACCTAAATCCAGTGCGTACGGAATGGATGAGGCTGTGAAAAAAGCTCTGAAGGATAAAAAAATAGTTCGAGGCTTCACGATAGATTCAGGCTTTGTAGACATAGGAGATAAGAAAACTTATCTAGATGAGTACAAGAAATTTGTTAAAAAGCTTGGAAAAATATAAGCGAGCAGATACTAACTATTTGATCTAAGGATACGATCAATTCAGAACAACGTTGTGTGGTGTTAACCCTTAAACTATGGAATGCTGTAGAAGCGTCAGGTACTTGGCGAGGAGCTCATGCCTGAATTTGTATACTGTCTACAATAGGTATCTTTCATCTTCCTGCTTGCAATGGCCTAATGGACCGTATCCCTTCTGATTAGGTTAAATATTGTTTAGCTTCTTCACATGATTGATGTGTCAATAATTAGAAATTGTTTGAAAGCGAGGAGATCTGGACCCCTATTTCAAAGGAGTAGTTTATGTGTTGCCAATGTGTCAAGGAACATTCAGACCTAGAATTCGTCAAATCTCGAATCATTATACACGTGATAAGTGATTCTAGAATTTTTTGTATCGACAAACAATTAAACATCTCTCGCGGAGTCACATTAATTGGTCCGCGAACTGCATCGATCCTTATTCAATTTCACGACAATATGCGGACTTGATGCAAGGATTATTGTTGATAGTCACTTGTATGCCTGATCCTGCTCTGCGGTGCAAATTTGGCAACGTAGGCTCCCAAGACTAGTACTCCTACCCCAGCTATAACAAAAATTTTTGGTGCATATTCCAATCCCAATGTCACAAATTGAATATCAATACCTTGCGTCATGGTATCGACAACCCACATTCCTACTGCAAGTGCCAACCCTGTCAGAATTAGAATGAACCCGGCAAAGACATTTCTACTTCGGAACGACAGGCCAAATACGACACCAGCCAAAATGAGGCTTGGTGCCCCTGAAATTGAAATCGTTTGTGCAAGTAATGCTCCCGGATCGACATCCACATTCGGACCTTCGCCTTCTGGGCCAGCCAGGAAGGCATAAAACGATATCATCATTGAAACAAAAAGCGAGCCCATTGCTATTGCCCCAATAGAAGTCCAGCTTTCTAACTTCGCCATTTATAGACCAACAACAACTAATGCAGCGTCAGGTAATACCCACAAGTTCGGCCAATTCCTTTCTACAAGCTGCTCCAAGTATCTCCGCGCCCTTCTCAGGTCCAATTTTATTTACATAGACACCGTACCCTCGTTCAAGACCGGACCAAGTATGGAGCTGCGGATATACCTCGATATGCCAGTGAATCTGCCTGCTATTTTTCTTTTCAGGTGAAAGGTGAAACACTAAGTTAAAGGGAACATTATTAAGCGCTCTCGACAACCCTCCCAGTGTTGCTCTCAGAATCATTGCTAATCCGCTTATTTCCTTTTGGCTGATCTTAGAGAAGGTAGTCATATGCTTCTTTGGATAAATCCAAAATTCGTAAGGGTAACTTGATGCCCACGGACAGAATGCTAAATAAGTATCAGTGGATAATATTTGCCTAGGTCCCTCTGATTCGACCCCAAGTGTTAGACAGGCTGGACAATTTCCGTTTTCGTTCATAAATTTGTGAGCCGCCTCAGCCTCAGTTTCTATAACTGGAGGAATTGTGGACAATGTTAGGAGATTCAAATGTGGGTGGGACAAAGCAGCACCTGCGGCAGTTCCGTCGTTTACGTAAATTGATACGTAAGTTACCCCTTTCTGGGTGTATAGCCATCTAACCCTATCCTGAATGACAAGCAGGACATTAGTCCATTGTTCAATAGATATCGAAGATAAATTTGCGTTGTGATCTGGAGAAGCTACTACAATCTGATGATATCCGTATGCTGGTTCGCTATAGTGAGGCTTATCTGTGTAATCGACAGTCTCCAATGTTGTGACGGATGGATTGCTGCTTTGAAACACGCGAACACACCATCCCTCTATCGGACTCTCCTCAGTGTCAGATAACCGCTTGAGGATCCCGTCTTTAGCCACAAGAGCAAGAGTGGCGCGCTCAGTCATTAATTCGTTGCCAGGACAGAAAGGACATCCAGATTGAACACCCGCGCCTGCAGTGTTATTCATTTGATACGGAAGAATTACAAACTTTTCAAGAACATAGTCTTTTCTTAAGTTACCCAATTACATCGCCCTGCCCCTTAAAACGAGGCTGATCTTTTAAATAAAGCTTCTGTAGGCCCAGCGCGTCGGCCCATAATTCAACGACCCCTTCTCAGCGTAAAGTTCCGCTGTATTTTGCTTCATAACTTCCTAAATCAAAAAATGGAATCAATAGTCAACTGATTTACTAAGGAAGATCTTTATTTCCTGCCCGGAAAGGAAAGCGTTGATCAATTTTTTGCCGCTCGCCGACCTCTTGTCGATTTTCACCCTTGCTTTCTTCCCCACTTGGCTATTTAGAACAAAATCATTTTCAACATAGATGTCGATTGCTTTTTCGACTGCATTTCCGTTTGTCAGAAAAGTGATCGCAGAACCAGCTTCCGTAATATCAAATTCAATTTGTTTACCTAATGCCGGTGTTTTCGCCTCCACGTCGATTCTCACGCCAAGAACATTCTCCAATTCGTTTATTGTTGATCCTCCTTTGCCAATTAGTCGAGGAACTGCTTCCTTATCCACCCTGACTTGGATTTTGTTCTCCGATATGATCTTAATTTCTGCTCCCGGATCAAACCTCCGAATAGTATCCTTGATCTGCGCTGCTGCCAGTCTTTTTATGGCATCCTGCTGAATATCAGGTTTTCCCAAACTACCAACATGAACCACTACATTTTCCTCGCCGTATGTATAAATCTCGTATTCTATCTCCTGTGTTTCAAAATCCTTGATTTCAACGAGAGGCCGCGCAAGGTCTGGCTCTGACATACCAGATGGGACCCTAACAGTAAGAGAGATATCAAAAACCTTGCTTACTGATCCATTTTTAATAAAAATAATCGTGTCTATAATGTGGGGGATCATTCCAAGTTCAATTCGTCCGATGAAACGCTGAATTGCATCGAGCGAGGTGGAAGCATGAAGAACTCCTATCATTCCGACACCTGCCAGTCTCATGTCTGAAAATACTTCAAAATCTGTTCTCCTTCTCAATTCGTCGAACACTGTGTAATCTGGTCTTACAAGAAGCAAGATATCTACCGCGTTTTCAAAACTTCCTTCTAACGGGCCGTATTGTGTAATTTCTTTCTTAACCTGCAAATCCCTGGGCGATTCAAACGTCTTAACAATCTTACCTCTATCAACGTAATATTCAGCCAAGCTGCTCGCGAAAGTGCTCTTACCCGAACCCGGTGGTCCGGCAATGACTATGCCTTCGGCTGCTTCATCGAGTCTGCGCTTTAACTTGTCAGACAGCTGATAATCCTGAATTCGGAGCTTCACAATTGGCTTCACAACAGTCATTTCCACGCCATCAGAAAACGGCGGCCTCGTTACTGCAACTCTATAGTTACCATATTGATATACTGTTGCTCCATTTAGGCTGAGTTCAACGGTTCCTATTTCATGATTCCTGCATAGCTCCGAAATTTCTCTCACAATCGACATTAGTTCAGTCCTCGTGGTCGGTCTATCGGCCAAGGTTTCAAGGCGAAAGTCCCCGGGGATGCCTCTCTTGGCGACGGGTAGAACACCTTCTTTCATGTGGACACTCATTGTATGTTCTTCAAAGTATTCTTCAAAGCTTAGAGTTGTACTATAAAACCGGCGAGGGATATGCCAAGTTCGAATACCATAGGCTTCTGCGACCTGGGATTGCACGTAGTCCGCGGTCACTAAAGTTGCTTCTTCGATTAATGCAAGTTCGTTAATTATTGCATCAATTCGGCCTCGAGTCGCCAAATTAATATCATTCATGGAGGGTCTTCCACCAGCAAATTTCAATTCTATATTCCTGTTCTTGCATAAGCCTCTAATCTTCTTAATTTCATTCAGACCAGTGAAGCCGTGTTCTTTATTCGTGGATGCTTGGGATTGCAATTCGTCCAATGCTGCTACTGGGATGATGATAGTAGTATAATCAGAATTCTTACTTCTTTCAAGTATTCTAGTAAATTCGCCATCTATTATTGCACTAGTATCTAGTAATATCTTCATAATCATAGAACCAATCCTTCGTAAAATAAGATACATTACGATGTATTATTATTATGTTCGGTTGAGGATGCATAAAGAACAAGTACCCACGTGTAAGAGGCGAAAGACTCTTTAAAAACTTAGGCGATTTTAGATGAATGAAGCTCAAAGGCAAAGTAGCGGTAATTACAGGTGCTGCTGGTGGAGTTGGGAAAGCGACCGTCAAAAGGCTTGCATCTGAGGGGTGCAAAGTTGTACTAATTGGAAGAAATAGGAAAAGTCTCGAGAAGGTTGCTGAAGTGATTCAGGAGAAGAAGAACGTCCTTGCAATAAAGGCAGATCTAACAAGAGAAGGTGAAGTGATAAGCGCAGCAGAGCAAATGGTATCCAAATTTGAAACCGTCGACATTCTGGTTAACAACGCTGGGATTATCAGTGATCCAACTCCATTCCACTTGATGACGGAGGAACAATGGAACCTACTGATTAATACGAATCTAATTGGGACTTTTAGAATGACAAAGGCTGTCCTTCCGTTTATGCTCAAGAATAAGAGCGGTAGTATTGTTAACATATCTTCCTTGTTAGGAATCAGGGCAATACCGAACGTACCATTGTCCATATATGGCGTAACAAAAGCAGGTATAATCATGCTAACCAAGAGTATTGCAGTTGAGTACGGACCGTTTGGTATCAGATGCAATTGTGTCGTTCCATCTACTATACAAAGCCCAATTATAGATCCTTACTTGCAGGATGAGAACGCCCGAAAATTACTTGAAACTTCGTTTCCATTGAGGAAGATAGGAACACCAGAGGACATATCAGGAACTGTCTCATTTCTGTGTTCATCGGACGCAAGGTGGGTAACGGGTAGCATTATTACGGTAGATGGAGGAATCTCCGCAAAACAGTGATGCTAGCACCCGCTGTATTACGGAAATTTACTAAAAGACTTTTTAATGGGTTATCCTTGTCATCATGTTCAATTTGTTCCCATATTCTCTAATAATAGCCGCTTTTTCCATTTTCTTATTTTTGGGATGACAGTATCCATTATTAGCTTGTGAAGATTTTGGATATCAGGGTCGAAGGATAATAAAAGCACATAGTATAATGTGCTATTTATATCTGCAATAGGAATTGTCGCTCTGGCAAGATGCTCGTATCGGGAACTGGCGTAATGGATTCGTCCGAGATGGTACTCCCAGCGTAGTCTAGTGTATTGTCTTGTGGCTGCCGTGATTGCATACTGAGCCCTTTCTTCATCCGAAAGCAAAGGCTTTAGATTTTGACGCTCGGAGACGGCGAGTAGCTTCCCCTCTTTGTCCGAAATGCCGGCAAATCGAATTGAATCATCTAATGAAATCACTTCGTCACATACCTTTTGAAACAAATTAGTTTTATCTTTCATACCATTGAAAAGCAGTTTTCCGCTTATTTGAATTTATCAAATTGAGTCTATCCGTCTATTTGAAAGTTAACACTACCGTTTATTAATATAACTACTGACATGATTTAACATTCAATTGTACAATACAACGCGAATCATTCCTCAACATGAGCCGTCAATTGGAATTATTGGAGGTGGTCAGTTGGGGAAGATGATCGCGCAAGAAGCAAAGCGTATGTCAATTAGAGTGCATATTCTGGATCCAGACCCAGAATGTCCTGCTTCCTCGGTAGTAGATGATCTGCTGGTCGCCAATTTCAGAAACCAAACTGCTATAAGGAAACTGTCAGAGCTCGTTGATGTTCTTACTTACGAAATAGAATTGGCAGATTCGGATGTTCTTCTCGATTTAAGTCTTGCCAAAAAGACTATCCATCCCGCTCCAGAGACTCTGAAAATAATTCAGAACAAATATAGACAGAAGGTCTTTTTGCAAGAAAAAAATTTGCCGGTTCCTAATTTTGCTTTAGTGGAAGACATTGCCCAAAGTGGGAATATTATCTCAGATCGATTCCCCCTAATTTTGAAGGCTTGCGAAGATTCGTACGACGGAAGAGGAAACCGACTAATTTACTCTGAGAAGGATCTCATTAATGCAGCAAATAGGAACAGCCCTGGAAGGTGGATGGTTGAAGAGGTCATACATTTCAGGAAGGAACTCTCTGTCATGGTTGCCAGAAATGAATCCGGTCAAGTCTCCTCCTTTCCTGTGGCAGAGAATAAACATACTAACAGTATTCTGGATACTACTTTGGTTCCTGCGAGGATATCCAAGAGTAAAGAGAAGAAGGCTCGAGAGATAGCAGAAAGGACAGTAGATGTCTTAAAAGGTTCAGGAATTTTTTGTGTTGAAATGTTCCTAAACACAAATGGAGAGATTCTGATTAATGAAATTGCTCCTAGGCCGCACAATTCCGGACACTATAGTATTGAAGGTTGCTCTATCTCTCAGTTTGAACAACATATCAGAGCTATTTTGAACCTACCACTTCCGAAGCCTCGACTAAGGTCTCCGACGGTGATGGTCAATATACTGGGACCTATAGGATTTGAGGGTGAATACTATTTGGATGGCTTACACGAGCTTCTAAGCATAGAAGGATTGAAATTGCATCTGTATGGTAAACGTATTTCAAAACCAAGGAGAAAGCTCGGTCATGTAACAATAACAGCTAGCTCCCTCTCGGATGCAATCAATAAATCGAAAAAAGCAAAGAGTAATTTAAGAATCATGAGCAAGACTTGATGTAGTTATGAATCGTATGCTTGTCGGGATCATAATGGGGAGCGAATCAGATCTTCCCGTAATGAAGAAGGCCTCAGATACTTTGCTGCAATTTGAAGTAGCGCATGAGATAAGGATCGTTTCTGCACATAGGACTGTTCATGAGATGATATCATATGGGGAAGGTGCCAAAGAAAGAGGGTTGGAAGTAATAATTGCCGGAGCAGGAGGTGCAGCTCACCTTCCTGGCATGATTGCTTCAGTTACACTATTGCCGGTCATAGGTGTCCCCATTAAAACCTCTAGCCTTGACGGAGTTGATTCTCTTCTGTCAATAGCCCAGATGCCCTCAGGGATACCTGTTGCTACGGTTGCCATAAATGGTTCAGCCAACGCGGCAATACTCGCATGTCAAATATTAGCTATCAAGTATCAGGAAATTCTTTCTAAACTAGAATACTATCGTGTTGATATGAGGGGGAAGGTGATTGCTAGCGCAGAGAAGGTTGAGGAAGAACTTAATGCTAAGAAATCTTAGCTTCTACCCTTCAACACTGCACGAGACTTAAACAACGGTTTGACCCCCAGTGGCGAATAGTCACCAGTTGTACAAGTAAAGCACAACTCCTTTTCTGCTATATTGATAGCCTTTGCAAGTGTGGACGTGTTATTATAAGCTACAAAATCTGCTCCCAAGGAGTGTGCAACCTTGTGTGCAATATCTGTGGTTCCGACCGTATCTTCCTGCACCTGTTGGTATGCCAAGAGTTCTTCCTGAGAAGGAAAGTCAATGCCAGCATAACAAGGATAACGAACTGGCGGATAGGTTACTATCATACTAATCTTCTTTGCCCCGTATTCTCTAAGCATTTTTATTATCGAGGCAGAACTTGTCCCTCTAACTATGCTATCATCAACGACGACGATATTTTTTCCCCGTATCACGTCGGCTAGTGGAATGATCCCTTTGTTAATTTCTACCCGTGTCTCATGATAAGGCTCGATAAAACTTCGCATCGACCCCTTCTTGCTATATCTGTTCTTCATTAGCCCTTCCTCGAATGGGAGGCCAGCTTCGAGTGCGTATCCAAGGGCGGCCGGGCGAGCTGAATCTGGAACTGGTATCACAAGGTCTGCGTCAGGAACCTTAAATTCTCTCGCCAAGAATTCACCAATACGTTTACGAGCTGCGTATACATTAACACCTTCCATAATACTAGTGGGATGTGCAAAGTATGTATATTCAAATGCGCAATGCGCATGAGGATTTTCTCTTGCGAAATATTCAGATTTAAGTCCAGAATCGTTGATCTGAAGTATCTCACCAGGCTCCACGTCTCTTAGCAAGTATGCCTCCACAGCAGAGAGGGCACAGGATTCAGATGCTACAATGTAGGTGTTAGAAGGTTTGTGTAGTCCGACAACAAGGGGCCTAAACCCTTTCGGATCCCTTGCTGCGTAGACCGACCCGTCTCCGGTTAAAAATGTGAAGCAAAACGAACCGATCATTTCCTGTTTTAGGATAGTGAGCGCCTCGGTTATGTCATTTTTTTTTGCGAGATGCCCTGCTAGATGCTGTGCTGCAACTAGTGTGTCAGTCATTGACTGAGGCGTAAATGAGCAACCACCTACCATTGATGATGTCAGTTGATCCACATTTGCAATTGTCCCGTTATGGGCAATACAAAGCTCTTTCACCTTGATCGGTTGTGCATTATTTAAGGTACTTTTGCCAGTTGTAGAATAACGCACATGCCCAATAGCAGCGTGAGATTCGTACTTCTTCGTGATAGCGGCAAATTCGTTTGCTGAAGACGATACCAATCCAATTCGTTTTAAAGGAAGCTTCCGGGGAACCGCCACTCCCCAAGCTTCTTGGCCTCTATGCTGAAGTGCTCGCAGACAGTCAATCACGAAAGGTACCACGTTAATTCTATCCATCGAAAAGATACCGACAACGCCACAGTTTTCGTGAATCATTTCCTGCCTCTCATTAGATTTGAGCTACTCATCTCCCCACTATAATCCATTGCAATCATAGTAAATCTGGATCTTGAATGACAAGTCATACAGAGAAGAACAGCGGGGAATCATATCCCTACATCATTCAGCATATTTTCAAGAGAGTTATTATAGGCAAGCCTTAATTTTTCTAATTCCAAGTTAACTAGAATTTGGTTTCCTTTACGATACCGAACGGTGTCATTAGCTGCTGAATCAGAAGCATGGCCTATCTTTCTGCAGTGGATACGGCTCTTGCAATTTGTTAGGATCTCACTCAATTCCTTTGGTCTCTCAGTTGTGACCACATATCGTGAATTGGATTCCGAAAACATCAGGCTGTCTATTCTATCACAGGTATTTGACGCCAACGAAATGTCTATATCAAAACCAGTATTTCCATTTATGGCTGACTCAGCCAGCGCTATTGCGATGCCCCCTTTAGAACAATCATGAACGCCTTTCACTACACCGCTTGCTATAAGATTAGAGACGGCTAAGGCGTTTCTTTTGTCCTCAGCAAAGTCGAGCCTGGGAACTTTTCCACTTTCGCTCTTATGAAACGATAGGTAATATTCTGATCCACCCAACTCCTCCTTGGTGAAACCAATTACAAATATGTGGCAGCGCGGACTTAGCCTTGCTTTGCCAATGTTTTCCAGATTGTCGCCTACACCTATCGCGCCTATAACTGGTGATGGCTTTATTGGTGAATCATTTTTCTCGTTATAAAAACTCACTTTCCCCCCTATCACAGGGAGCTTAAGGGCATCACAATAGTCCTTAATTGCTGCTACTGATTGCTGGAATGTCCAAAACACCTCCGGATTTTCTGGACTACCGAATTGTAGGTGGTCAACCAGCCCCACAGGAGAAGCGCCAGAGCAGATCACATTGCGTACTGCTTCAGATAAACATCCGAGGGTTCCTTGATATGGGTCGAGGTAACATCGTCTGCAGTTACCATCCATGGACATTGCAAGATACTTTCCGTTAACTAACCGCAGAATTGAAGAGTCGCCTTCTCCTGGTCTTAACACAGTCCTTAACCCGACCTCAGAATCGTATTGTTCGTAAATCCAGGAACGATTGCAAAGGTTAGGCCTACCTAGCAGATCTATCAAGATTGGACCGAGGTTCTTTGGCAAATGTACCTTTGTAGCCGCTTTCTTTCTCAAATAAGATGGATGAGCAGATCTTCTATTCAAAAGTGGAGCACATGCAACAATTTGCGATGGAATGTCTGCTATTACTTTTGAATGATGCCTTATCTTGATATTGTGGCCAGAGCAGACTTTCCCAATTATGGAATATCCGATTTCATACTTAACAAATATTTTTTCCAGTGATTCTCTATTTTCTCTACCTACGATCAGAAACATTCTTTCTTGAGATTCGGAGATCAAGATTTCTGTCGGAGTCATTCCTTCTTCTCTTAGTATAACGCGAGAAAGATCGATATCAAAGCCCTTCCCCAAACTGTGGGACGTTTCAGATAAGCAACATGCCAGACCGCCCCCGCCTAAATCTTTCATTGCCTTAATATACCCTTTCTCGGTTGCCTCTAAGATTGCTTCAATGAGTATCTTTTTCAGAAAAGGATCGGGTATCTGAACTGCTGATCTATCTTCGCGAATTAACCCAGCAGACGCAAAAGCCGCTCCGTGAATTCCATCTCTGCCTGTAGACCCACCTAACAGAAAGATCAAATCTTCCGTGTCAGCAATATTTGGAATTATTTCGCTAGTCTTGCTGAGGCCTATACACAGTACGTCAACCAAGCAATAGTTATCGAAGGATTTATCAAACTCAAGCTCTCCCCCTATGGTTGGAACCCCAATACAGTTGCCATAATCTGAAATACCTCGAACTACATTTCTGAGAAGCCAACGTGTGTGTTGATTCACCTTCGGGTTGTTACCATTAATGTCTCCAAACCGGAGACCGTTCATAAGAGCTATCGGCCTGGTTCCCGCCGACAATATGTCTCGAACCACCCCGCCAACTCCTGTTGCTGCACCTCCATATGGCTCAATCGCAGAGGGATGGTTGTGACTCTCTATACGTACCGTTAGAACAAGGTCATTGCCTATCTCGATCAATCCTGCATCAAAACCGCTGTTTAACCCAATTCGGGTTCTCGATATGGGCAGCTGAGATATATATTTCCTTGAGGATTTGTAAGAACAATGCTCAGACCATTGAGCAGCAACCATTTGGAATTCAGTTTCTGTTGGATGTCGCCTCAAAGATTTTCTCAGGTGGGAGATTTCAGCCGCTGTTAATGCACTCAATTCTTACTCCACCAATATTCAAGTCGAGTACGATTCACCTAAATAGTGCATCAGCGACCGGAAAATTGTTGAACCATCTATGCTATCTGCCACCGGCGATAATACTCCCTCGGAAGCTCTCTCTGGATGAGGCATCATCCCTACCACATTTCCTTCCGGATTGCATATCGCAGCAATCGACTCGGCTGATCCATTTGGATTCTCATTTAAAAAACTCAACACTATCTGATTCTTTTGTCTTAACTTCTTTATGGTTAGACCATCTGCAACATATCTACCCTCGCCATGTGCAACGGGCATCCTTATCTTCTGATTTTTTTGGAATAATTTCGTGAAGGGTGTCGTGGTGTTCTTGACTTTAGCGTCAATCCATTTACACACAAAGTTTAACCGTTCATTTTTCACCAACGCACCGGGAAGTAAACCTGATTCAATCAATATCTGAAATCCATTGCATATGCCCAACACTGGAACGCCATCCTTTGCCATCTTCTTCACTTGGTAGATTATCGGGCTGTGAGCTGCAATCACCCCAGCTCTTAATCTATCTCCATAAGAAAAGCCCCCCGGAAGTACCAGCCCGGCAAACCCATCCATGTCTTGCCTATCATGCCAAATGTATTCGGTTTCTATATGCAGTACATCAGACAAGACATGGAATACATCTCGCTCACAATTTGTGCCAGGAAATACAACGACACCGATTTTTCTCATCGTCGGTTTTGCTATTGTCTATCTCTTACAGATATTTAATATGTACTCCTTTCTGCTATTGCTTGATAATGATTATTATAACAATAAAGATTCTTAGTTGTGGTGCGAAGCTTGATTTATCTATCTAACCCCTGAATATTACTTAGTTGTTGCTTGGAGTTCTCCTTGGATCTTCTCGGGAATAGATAAGAATCAAAAATCATAATAATGAATTTTTGCCCTAGAAGTATATTGAATGAACTAAATGTTGCAGACATTTGATTCAACAACCCTACGACTTGTCAGTGTTGAGAATAACCACATCTGAAAGGGTGTTCCTAACTTTTTGAGGAAGATGTAGTGACAACACATTTACTTACGACAGGATTATAGAGCCTTAATTCGGCACATATCTTTAGTACCAACTTCTTGGCTTGTTCTTCTGTCCTTGATCTAACCAACATATTTATGGTTTTTGAACACCTTACTCCCTCAACTTCGTCGAAGCCTCCCTTTAGGATTAGGTCTTTCAAGATAGTTTCTCCTTCAGGATCGGGGAGGTACTTCTTATTCTGTATCGACACTAACACCACGTATTTCCTCTTACTGTTGTTGCCTTTGTTCATGTCTGATCTCCGAAAGAAAAACAATAACTGCTCAATGGCAACATCAGATTATTCTGATGAACAACTTATTAAATACCTATTGAATAGGTTCAACTGAAGCACTGGTCATGTAGCTCAGCTTGGTAGAGCGAAGGTTTTGTAAACCTTAGGTCGTGGGTTCAAGTCCCACCATGACCTCCTTATATCCAGGGCAATTGCGGTTGCTGAATTAAATATAAGTGGGAATAACAATCTATCTGAAGATCATAACTATGCGCCTTTTGCGCGAGGGTAAGGTGAAAAATATTTTCGAACTGGGGAGTGGAAATTTATTGATGGTATTCAGCGACAGAGTTTCGGCATTCGACATAAAATTTGACCAGAGAATTCCAAATAAGGGGAAGGTATTATGCAGGTTTGCAGACTACTGGTTCAATAAGTTGAATGTTCCCAATCATTTCATTGGAATGAGACAAAACAATGCAATGGAAGTGAGGAAATTATCAATGATTCCATACGAATTTATCATTCGCGGTTACTATTATGGATCCATGTTGGAACGATATGCTTCAGACACTGATTTCAAATCCTTATTTGGAAGTAATCTATCTCTAATGAAAGGAGCAAAATTACCCCGTCCAATCTTTGAGATAACAACTAAATCCGAAGAGCATGATGTTCCAGTTGAGCGAGAAAAGATTATAGATTCGGGTATCTTGGGGCGTGGTACTCTTAAAAGGATAGAAGATCGATCATTTGCGATATACGACACCATGTTCTCCATCGCGAAACAATCAGGTTTCATAATTGCTGACGTTAAACTGGAATTTGGTTTTGATGGACAGAGTGAGTTAACTCTCGCCGACTCTATAGGTCCAGATGAATCCAGAATTTGGCTTGAGAAAGATTACCAGCCTGGCCAAACACAAGGGAGCTATGACAAACAGTTACTGCGAGATTGGCTGATCGACATAGGCTTTAAGAGGGAAATGTCTCGTTTGGCCATGAAAGGCGAAATCCCAAAGGCACCCAAAATACCAGATAGCATAATCAGTCAAATGAGCGAGCGATACATCTACGTCTACGAAAAAATTACCGGCGAAAAAATTTAGTAAATTCAATTTAATTCTTCATGCTCTTATTACTCAACAAATATCTTTAGGACTGCTGCTGTGGCTGGGTCTTGTAGCTTCAACACTAATTCTCTTGGTATATCGAAAGAGGCTTTGTTGCAAAGCACGCATAGAGTTCGAGGGCATACGTAGTTACTCCTTCTGATGACAATGTCGTGGTCGTGTGACAACGTCAAGCGCTGATCTGTGAAACCATGCATCCTAAAGGTCTGCTCGTCTACTTTAATTTCAAGATTCACCTTTCTCCCACTCTCACTGAATCTTGCCTTGAACTCCTTATCAAAGTCATTACACGCCTTGCTTGCAGAAACTCCAGCTATACAATCTCCCCTCGTGCTTAATGAAACCGCTTTTGTAATTTCGATTGTTTTATTGTGGAGGCACCGAATGTTCCTATTACCTACAAAAGTCACCCTCTCCTCCTTCATAATATAAGTTTGGCTTGCGTGATCATATATAAATGACCCAAGGTAAATTTAAATTGAACTCATCTAAGTAGATTAGAATGAATTGTTACCAGCAGCAGCGGGATATGATAGAGCTATCACAGTTTTCTCTCCTGATGGGAGGCTTTACCAGGTAGAATATGCAATCGAGACAGTTAGAAGAGGCACTCTTGCAGTTGGATTGAAGTATAATGGAGGGGTCATCCTCGCGGTTGAAGAAAAGACCCGAAAATTGCAAATTTCAAACGTTACGCAGAAAATATTTCAAGTTGACGATCACATTGGTGTTGCTGCAGCGGGCTATATCCCAGATGCAAGGTCACAGGTGGATCATGCGAGATTTTTTGCACAAAGTAATAGATTGATATATGATGAACCTGTCGATGTGGAAGGCGTTGCCAAGAATATTGCAGATATGGCGCAACAATTTACACAATACGCTGGTGTAAGGCCTTTCGGGGTGGCCCTCATTTTGGCAGGGGTTGATGAAACTGGAGCGTCGTTATATTTGACTGACCCTAGCGGAACATATATCGGATATGATGCGGTTGCGATTGGCGCAGGAAGTGATCAGGTCACTGAATATCTGGAAAAGAGCTATAAGATGGACATCAGTCTGGAGGAGTGTGGATCTCTTGCCATTGAGTCAATTTATTTGGTGAGCGAAGATAAGAACAGCACCAGGAATATCAAAATGGCTATCATCGACACAAACACCAAAACGATGAGGAAAGTCTTGGATGAAGAGCTCGAAGGCTATGCCAAATTAGCCAAGCAAAGAGAAGCCTCGAAGGGCCAGTGAATCTAGCTACGTAAGCTATAGGTGCGATCTTGGATTCGCTTATCGGGAAAAAAGCGCCGAACTTAAAGATTGGCGAGTGGGTTCAAGGAGTACCGACTAATATAGATAAAGAAAAAAGTAAAGTCGTAGTAGTTGAGGTCTTCCAAGTTAACTGTCCAGGTTGTTTCTTATATGGTATACCGGAAGCTATTGGTGTTTACAACAACACTGACAAAAGCGGGGTTAACGTTTTAGGAATTGCTACTGCTTTTGAGGACTATGATAAAAATACATTAGATAACTTGAGACTACTTCTAACAAAGGGCGAGGTGATCGGCGAAACATTACGTGCCCTTCGCATGTACGGCAGAGTAGAGAACGGAAACCAACTCCCCTATACCATACCGCATCCTGTCGCCATGGATGCCCTAATAAGAACCTCGGGCAAGGTTCAGGAAAAGCAGGTCCTAGATTTTCTTCAAGAAAACGTAAGCGGCTACCAGACCTACACCAAGCAAGACAAACTAATGCTTTTTGAGCGTGCAAAACAATACTTGGGATCCAAGGAGTTTTTAGCCCTTACATTCGAGGAGTACAATCTCAAAGGAACCCCTTCGACTATTCTTATAGATCGAAAAGGCTTGGTACGGGATATTTCCCTTGGCGCTGACGGAGGACTACAATCCAAAGTCAATTTACTACTAAAAGAATAGATGGAATCTCCTTTTCCTTCTCTGTCCGTAGCAATCCCTGATTCATCGCTAATCGATTCAAAATCGCTTCTGGAAAAGAGTCTACGAGTAGCTCAGTTCGCTCGCTCCTTTTCTATTTTTCGAGTCGAAACAGTTTACGTGTACCATGATGTATCCTCAAGCGTTCGACAAGACGATCTTAAATTAATTACGTTACTGCTTGAATATCTGGACACGCCTCAATATTTGAGGAAATTGTTATATCCTAAAATGAAACTGCTACAATATGCCGGGATGCTTACTCCCATACAGTCCCCTCACCACAAGAAATTCATAAGGGCATCGGAGGTCCAAGGCGGAGAAACTAGGGTTGGGGTTTTGCTGAGGGATAGGGAGACTTGGGTTGTGGATGTTGGTCTAGATAGGACCATTCCTTTTATAGGCTCTGCCGCAATCAGGCGAAAGGCAAATTTTAGGTTGTCAGTGCAAAAAGGGCATCTGGTTGCCGAAGAGATCCATGGAAAAGTAAGAGACACACAATATTGGGGCTATCATATAAATTGTATTCAAACCTTATCAGAAATCACAAGAGGGCCCTCTGATGTGAAGTTCTTAATAACTTCGAGAAGGGGCAAACCGATATCTCTCATCCATCAGTCCCTCGCTAACAGTTTTAAGCACACCTCCGAGGTGGTGGTCATATTTGGTTCGCCACGAAATGACGTTTGGGAAATTGTAAATAAGATTGATATTAACATTCTTAATTCATCATTATCTGTCAATATGTTTCCCCTCCAAAGCACCAACACTGTTCGATTGGAAGAGGCTTTGCTTGGCTCACTTGCCATAATTAACAGTCTTCGTGTGGGGCTTGGCGGTCAATAGAATCATAGACTAGAGATTTGATTGAATTTATATAAATTTATTAAAGGGGTAGGGGGAGGGAAGCTCCATCCATGGGCCATAGAAAATATAGCGCTCCACGAAGGGGCAGTATGGCATTCAGACCTAGAGCTAGAGCAAAAAGCCTAGAAGCAAGAGTTCGGAATTGGGCCCAAAGTACAGAATCTAAACCATTCCTGGGCGCATTTGCCGGGTTTAAGGTAGGAATGCTGAACGTGGTGACTGTTGATGATCGGGACAGAACTCCCAACTTCGGGAAGCAACTGGCAAACCCTTCCACAATATTGTCAACTCCGCCATTGACTATTATGGGCATTAGGGGATACCGAGTCGATTACTATGGTAGACATGCCCTGTTTGACGTAATTTCTCAAGATACCCTTAGGGAGAAGAAAAAAAAGACTCAGTCAGGTTCCTTGGAAGAGGCGATCAGTAAAGCAGAAGATCGTCTCAATAATGTTAGCTCTGTAGCTGTTTTGGTTTCAGTTTCTCCTAAGGATGCCAGATTGTCCCAAAAGAAACCTTATACTTTTGAAATCGAACTTACGGGCAGCAATACTAAGCAAAACTTTGATTACGCAAAATCGATCCTAGGTAAGAAGATAAAGGTGAGCGATATATTTCGAACAGGTCAATCGATAGATGTTGCTGCTATTACACGAGGCAAAGGGGTAGAGGGGCCTATCACTAGGTTTGGAGTTAAGAGAAAGCAGCACAAATCGAGAAAAAGTGTTCGTGCTGTGGGAACGCTAGGTCCTATATCTCCAGCAGTTGTAATGTTTACTGTTCCACGACAGGGTCAAAGGGGCTTTCATCAAAGGACCGAATATAATAAGCGGATATTGGTAATTGGGAACACTTCTGAAGAAGGATTTGACATCAACCGCAAAGGAGGGTTCAATCACTTCGGAGCATTAAATGGTGACTTTATAGTTGTTAGAGGTTCGATTCCAGGAGTTCCAAAAAGACTAGTAAAGCTGAGAATGCCGATTAGGCAGAAGAATACTAAAGTTCTCGAGCCTAAAATCGTAGAAGTGGTGGCCAAGTAACTTGAAAGCAAGAGTATTAGATCTGGATAGTAGTGACGTGGTAACGATAGATTTACCACAAGTATTTCATACACCTTATTACCCTTCCGTTATACATAAAACATACGTCAGCTTACTCTCACATTCGTTTCAGGCTCAAGGCAGGTATCCCCTTGCAGGAGAAGTTGTTAGTGCTGAGTCTCGCAATACCGGTCTAGGGATTGCCAGAATTGCAAGGGCTAGGGGGCAAGGGTTTCCGAGAGCCGGTCAAGCTGCTGGGGTTGCTGGGACAAGGCATGGAAGGGTTGCCCATCCCCCGGTTTCTTTCAAGAGAATATACAAGAAAATTAACAAGAAAGAGAAACGCTTAGCACTTTGTTCCGCAATTGCCGCAACTTCAAGGCGTGATCTGGTCAGGCGACGTGGACATGAGCTTGAAGATAAGCTGGAACTTCCTCTAATTGTTTCAAATAACTTTGAATCGATAGACAAGGCAAATGATCTTAATAATGCATTAATAAAATTAGGAATGGAAGCGGACCTGGAGCGTGCTCGTTCAAAGAGTCGAACGGTACGGGGAACCTCCAGAAGGCATGGTAGATCTTCTGGTGTGAGTGTTCTTTTAGTAGTATCAAGAAACAGCAACATAATGAAACTCTCGAGATCTTTGGCGGGAGTTGATGTGAAAGCTGTGGACAGTTTAAATGTAATGGATCTATTGCCCGGATCTAAGCCCATAAGACTAACGATGTATTCGCAAAATGCAGTTGATGCACTAGGAAAGTTCAATGAATCCCGTCCAGAATTGGAGAAGAAAGCTGAATGAGCAAAGAAGCACCTGCGAAGGATCAGCTCTCCATAGAAGATGCTAGGTCGGTTCTCATTCAACCATACATCACTGAAAAAACATTCAATATGATCGAAAAGGAGAACAAGTTGATTTTCATCGTTAGAGAAAAGAGCACAAAGCAACTAATAAGAGAAGCTATGAGTGTTCTCTATGATGTCGAAGTGATTGATATCAACACAGCAAGAACGATCCGAGGGAAGAAGGCTGCTGTGAGGTTCCGTGACCCAAATGGAGCAAGGGATTTAGCTACAACGTTGGGCCTGGTGTAAATTCTGTGTCTGTAGCATTTCCTTCATTTCCCAGTACGTTTAAAAGTGGATTAACGCATGCAGACGGTGATATACGTGGTTAGAGAGTTTAAGTTTAAAGGTTATCTCCCTGAACAGCTTCAGGCATTACCCATAGAATCACTTCTGCCACTATTGAACTCAAGACAGAGGCGATCGTTGGATAAAAGGGTTGGCAAATTTATGACCGATGAAAAGAGAAAGCTTCGTGAAGAGATTAAGCGAAGTAGGGAGGGTAAGTCGACAGACGAGATAAAAACACATCTTAGAGATATGATTATTCTCCCGGATATGATCGGTGTCACTATTAAAGTGCACAACGGAAAGGAATTTGTTCCAGTGAGTATTAGACCGGAAATGGTTGGGCATTATGTAGGTGAGTACTCAATCACCAACAAACGCGTTCAGCACGGGGCACCCGGAGTAGGTTCATCAAGATCCAGTCTATACGTCCCCTTAAAGTGAATGTATTATGCCAGAATATGGATATGCATTGGAGAATTTCGACAAATCAAGACATGTAAGAGCATCCATACGGGACAAGTCAACCTCACATAAGCATGCCAGAGAGGTAGCAGTAGCTATTAAAGGAATGTCCATCGAAAAAGCGCGTTTATTTCTCGAAGATGTAATTGCCAGGAAAATAGCTGTACCATATAGAAGATACAATAATGAGGTTGCTCATAGATCTAATATACGTGATGGATTTTGCTCTGGTCGTTATCCTCAGAAAGCGGCCAAGGAAGTTTTGAAATTATTGGACAATCTAGAGGCAAACGCTGAATATAAGGGAATGGATTTGGATGCCTTGAAGATTACAAGTGCTGTAGTACACAAAGGTACAAAGATTAAGAGATTTACCCCTAGAGCTATGGGGAGATCTAGTCCCAAGTACAATACTCTAATACACTTTGAGTTAGTTGCTCAGGAAAAGAGGGTTCACGAATGAGTGCTATCAATAATGTTATGAAAAACAATTTTAGAAATCTCGAGTTAGATGAGTTTCTTTCTGAAACACTGAGAGATGCAGGATACGGCCGCGTAGATGTACAAAAGACCCCGATTGGAACTAGAATTACCCTAAGCGTTACTCGTCCAGGTTTGGTAATTGGAAGGAAGGGATCGGGTATAAAGGATTTAACATCAAAGTTGGAACAAAAATTTGGTTTGTCTAATCCACAGATCTCTGTTGTAGAACTAGAGGCCCCAGAGCTCAACCCGAGGATTATGTGTAATCGAATTGCTCAGTTGATTGAAAGGGGCACCGCATTCAGAAGGGCTGCGATATGGACCAACAACACGATAATGAACGCAGGTGCATTAGGTGTGGAGATTACAGTAGCAGGCAAACTGAGAAGTGAAAGAGCCCATTTCGAAAAGCACGCTGCCGGTCTCGTCCCAAAAAGTGGAGATGTAGCGAACAGAGTGGTGAGATATGGCGTTACCCATGTGCTTACGAAGATGGGATTGATGGGTATACAACTAAAAATAGCGCTCAAGAATGAGATGCCAAGGGAGTTCGAGATGATCGATTCCGAAACAAGTGAGAAAACCATAGAGAACCAGAAGATGGAAACTGGTGTGCAAGTGGAAGCAGAAGAAAATAAGACTCCTGAAGGAAACGAATCGGCACAAGTGGAAGGAAAGAACGATGGCAAGAATTAAGCTGAAGGTTTTGCGCGAAATGAATGATAGAGATCTTACAGAAAAAATGGATGAATTAACTTCTGAACTAACAAAGCTAAGATCTGAAGGTGCAAAAGGTACACTAAAGAAGGAAACAGCAAGTATTCGCTGGACCCGAAGGGATATTGCCAGAATAAAAACTATACTCACAGAGAGGGTTGAAAATAATTGATAACCTGTGACAATTTGATCTCCCATGAAATCGTTGGACTATTCGCCCGCACATTTGATTCTGGTCCTTATACTGGATTATCTGGACAAGTTGTAAGGGAAACAAGAAACATGATCACCATCAGATCTGGTGAGGCACTGAAGAATTTGCCGAAGAATTCCATTAACCTTAAGTTAACTCTTCCTTCTTGCGGTTGCTTTATAAGTGGCAACAGTCTGATAGGGAGACCAGAGGACCGAATTGTAAGGAAGAGTTTGTGATGAATTATGGTTAGAAATATTGGCATTTCTGTTTCTCCGCCCCGGAGATCTTGTGAAGATATAAATTGTCCTTTTCATGGTAAACTCTCGGTTCGAGGCCGAGTTTTTACGGGCACCTTGGTTAGTGCAAAAGCTCGAAAGATGGTTGTGGTCGAACATCAATACTCTAGACGGGTAACGAAATACAAAAGATTTGAAAGAAGCAAATCAAAAATGCATGCATATGCTCCCGAATGTATGGATGTGATTGAGGGCAAACGAGTACGGATTGCAGAATGTCGGCCATTGACAAAGACCGTTGCTTTTGTGGTGATAGAGGTGGAACAATAGATGTCTACTAAATCAAGAGCAGTTTCAGCAAAAGGTGTGGAAGAATTCAGGCCCTATGTGACCAGAGCACTCCCTATGAGTGCAACCTTGAATTGTGCTGATAATACCGGTGCTAAGATTCTTCGTATTGTTCAAGTAAAAAGATTCAAGGGACGACATTCTCGTTTACCATCAGCCGCTGTGGGTGACTTTGTGACCGTAACCGTCAAGAAAGGGCCAGCAGAGTTAAGAAAGCAGATTTTTGGCGCGGTGATAATAAGACAAAAATACGCAGTTAGACGATTGAATGGAAATAGATTAGTCTTTGAAGATAACGCTGCAGTATTGGTCACTCCTGAAGGTGAGATCAAGGGAACAGACATAAAAGGGCCAGTAGCTGCAGAGGCAGCTGAGAAATGGCCGAGGATTGCAAATTTGGCTGCACTAATCGTTTGAGTGATGAATGGAGTAAAGAATATTATTGACAAATAGAATGATAGGCGTTGTCCCAAAGCATATGACAGAACGCATGCTCAGGTCTCCTCTGTCTCGCTCGCTGCGGGAGAAGTATGGAAGGCGCAATGTAAGAGTGATTGCCGGAGATACCATCAAAGTGATGCGTGGTGAATATAGTGGGATTGAAGGTAAAGTTGAAAAGGTTAACATGAAGCGGGGAAGTCTCGCGATTGAAGGCATTCAAAGAGAAAAGGTGCGAGGAGGCAATGTAAAAGTGGAAATCAACTCTACTAATGTTGTAGTTACCGATTTAGATTTGAATGATAAATTAAGACAAGCTCTAATTCAGAAAATTCATGAATCAGAGAAAAAAAATCTGACTGCAAAGAAATCTGGAACTGGGAAACAGAATAAGCGCCGTTCACAGATCAAGGGAAAGAGCAAGGTCAAAGGAGGAGAGACATAGATTTGGCGAAGAAGGGAGGAGATACTACTGTAAAAAGGCAGCTTGCTCCCTCATTTTGGAAGGTTAGACGAAAGCAAGGCCAATTTGTGGTACGTGCAAGACCAGGACCTCACCCAAAGGTTATATGTTATCCGCTGGGAATTTTACTCAGAGATGTTCTAAAAGTCGGTCAGAGCATGGAGGAAGTAAAAAGAATGCTTAATGACGGGAAGGTAGCTGTAGATGGAGTAGTGCGGAGAAGCATTGGTTGGCCGGTAGGACTGATGGATATAGTAGAACTGATTCCTTTGTCACAAGCGTTCCGTTTGGTACCAAAAGACAGGAATCTCTTGGTGCCAGTTCCTCTCTCAAAGCAAACTGAAAAAAACCAAAAGCTGTTAAGGGTAACACTTAGAAAAAAAATTAAAGGAGAAAAAACACAATACGGCTTCCACGATGGCAAGACCTTGATTGCAAATGAGCAGTATTCTGTGGGAGATTCTTGCTTGATCGACCTGTCCAATAAGGAAGTCAAGTCACATATGAAATTAGAGAAAGGATCTATTGTCCTTGTTACGAAAGGCGAGAATGCAGGCTCTATTGGAAAGATTGAAGAGATTCGCGAGGGTCTTTTCTCACTGCCTAAACGTACGGTGATCTCATTTGGTGATAGGTCAGTTGAGTTACCGGTACAAATGGTCATGTTGGTCGGTGTTGAAGAGCCGATAATACAGGTGAGTTGATGGATATGGATACTTTGAATTCAGAAAATATTATGAGAAGGATTTCGGTGGGAAAGGTTGTTATCAACATTGGTGTCGGTAAATCCGGAGAGCCTGTAGAAAGGGCCAAACACGGGTTAGAGGATTTGACTGGAAAAATTCCAACTGTGACAACGGCCAAGAAAAACTTTCGAGATTTTGGAATTCACCAAGGGGAACCCATTGGAGCGATGGTGACATTGAGAAGAAAAGATGCAACAGATTTCTTGAAAAGGTGTCTAGAAGCAAAGGATAATAAGATGAATATCAATTCCTTCGACGATTATGGCAACATCTCTATTGGTATACGTGAACATATCGATATTCCTGGTACGAAATATAATCCAGACATTGGTATCTTTGGCATGAACGTCTGCGTTAGTTTGGTGCGACCAGGTTATAGCATTTCCAAGAAAAGAGGTAAAAGTAAGATCGGCAAAGGGCACAGAATTAGAAAAGATGGGGCAATAGAATTTTTTACAAACGGATTTGGAGTTGAAATATCATAATGCCAAAACCGAGAGATTATGAGATTACTAAAAGGAAAAAAATTTCCCATGGTAAGGGTTCAAGGTGGTGCAAGAGGTGTGGTGCATATAACGGATTGATACAACAATACAAATTATTTCTATGTAGACAATGTTTTAGAGAGGTTGCCAAGCACTTGGGCTTTTACAAGTACGAATGATTAGGAGGATGATAATAGTTAAATGCCAGCATTAAATGTGTTAGCAAATTTGTTGAATACATTATACAATAACGAATCGCGAAGAAAGAAGGAGTGTATTGTGTTGCCTGCATCTAGATTCACTAGTGAAGTTTTGCGTGTAATGCAGAAGCATCATTTCGTAGGCGAGTTCGAACAAATTGACGACGGAAGATCGGGGAAATTTCGTATTCAACTTCTAGCCACAATAAACAAATGTGGGATAGTTACTCCAAAGTATAGCGTTAGAAAGAATGGATACCTTGATTGGGAAAGACGATATTTACCAGCATTTAGTATGGGAGTATTGATAGTATCAACAAGTAAGGGTGTAATGTCGCACCACGAAGCCCAACAACTTGGCTTAGGTGGAGTCCTGGTGGGATATGTGTACTGAAAAGATACCAGTTGAGAAGTTAAGCGTTGATTTAATGATACCCTCAGAAGTAACTGTATCGAAGGAAGAAAACCAGATTCGAGTTAGTGGGAAGCTGGGAACCTTAAAGAGAGATTTGTCGAAAATACCAATAAAAGTTGATATCGTTCAGGATAGCATTAAAATTTCCTCGTACGGAAAGAGGAAGAGGGACTTTGCGATCATTAATACTGCGAAAAGCATTTTGAACAATATGATCAGTGGCGTAGAGCGAGGATACACTTATCGATTAAAGGTTGTTTTTGCTCATTTTCCCATTTCTGTAAAGGTAAAGGGATCTGAGGTTCATGTGGAGAATATTTTTGGTGAGAGAGCCCCGAGAATTGCCATGATTGTCGGTAGTAGTACAAAGGTGAAGACAAGCGGCGATGACGTGCTGGTAACTGGACCAAGCATTGAAGATGTGTCCCAGACTGCCGCCAATATTGAGTCATCAACAAAAATAAAGGGTAAGGACCAGCGGGTATTTCTCGATGGTATATACATCTATTCAAGAGAAGCCGGAATAACATAGAAGCTCGTGTTTCCTATAGGATTCATCTAATGATGAAGAGGATGTTTAATCAGTAGAGATACTCGATATATTTCAAATCTCGAGTTTAGAAAGATCGTTCTTTGCCGTCAGGGTTCTTGTTCTTGTGTTATCATTTCATTCCGGAGATGTAAAAAGGGCTCAAGCATACCTTTTAATTGATTAATAGGAGAGTATCCTAACGTGAAAGGCGTAATACTTGCTGGCGGATTAGGAAAAAGACTCAGGCCAATCACCAATGAGAGGCCAAAACCGATGATTGAAGTTTGCGATAAACCAATTATCGAATGGCAAATAAGATGGTTCAAAAATCATGAGGTCGATGAAATTGTTATATGTGTAGGTTATCTGAAGGAACGCATTATAGATTACATTGGAAGTGGGAATAGATTTGGAGTGAAGGTTGGTTATGCTGTAGAAGAGGAACCACTCGGTACAGGCGGAGCGCTAAAGAATGCCAGAAGCTTGATCAACAGTTCCAAGGATGAAGGATTCTTTATGGTAAACGGCGATATTTTGACCGACCTGGATCCAAATGTCCTGAAGCACACCAAAAACTCTGCACTAGCACTGGTGCCCTTGAAAAGTCCATACGGTGTCATTGAGCTGGACAAGGATGGCCTTGTTACTGGCTTTGTAGAGAAGCCACAGATCAATGACAAATGGATTAATGCGGGAGTCTATTTTTTCACAAACCATGTCTTTGATTTTCTACCCGAACATGGAAATATAGAAACGACAGCTTTACCCATCATGGCTAAGGACCGGAATTTAATGGGTATTACATTTTCAACTTCTTTTTGGAGATCAATTGATTCGCATAAGGATATGGACGAGGCTACTAAGGAAATTCAAAGTTCTCAATTAGTGTCGCGGGGGAACTAATTGAATTCTGGAGAGGCCAAGATAGGATATGGTCTGGGGACTCTGCTTTCCATCGACGAGATTTTGAGATTTTCCCATCTCACAAATAGATATAAAAATGTACATTCTTTGTGGATACCAGAAACCTGGGGACGTGAAGCTTTCAGTACATTGGGTGCAATTTCTCAAGTTGCTCGCTATCCGAAATTAGGAACAGCAATACTCAATATTTATTCACGAACACCTTCTACCATTGCAATGGGAGGGATTACCCTTGATATTCTTTCAGGTAACCGAACTCTGTTGGGATTAGGAGTAAGTACCAGACCGATCATTGAGGACTGGCATGGAATGGTTTTTGATAAACCCCTTGCCAGAATGAAGGAGATTGTCGCTCTCCTTCAACTCATTTGGAGAGGAAATCCAGTATCCTTCAAGGGCAATTTCTTTAACCTTTCGAATTTCAAACTCTTGCACTCTCCTCCTAGGGCTTCTATTCCTATATTTTTAGCCGCGGTAAATCCACTAATGATAGCACTCTCGTTATCAGTTGCGGATGGCCTTTTGCTCTATTTGCGACCCTTCAATGAATTGAGGTCCACCATTCAAAAGATACGAAATGGAATAACAAGGCCATTTGAATTGGCCTCGGTCTTTATATGCTCAATTTCTGATAAGTATCCTGATAGGGCGAGAAAGCGGGCAGCGAAGACGCTTGCATTTTATATTTCAGTTGGAGCCTATTATAGGAAGCTGATTTCAAGCTCTGGTTTCGCGGATGAGACAGAAGCTATTGTTGCAGAGTACAATAAGAGAGGGCTAGACGCAGCCTCCAAAGTTGTTTCTGACCGCCTATTGGACGATATTGCCATTTGCGGTGGTTCTGAACATGGTAG
Organism: Nitrososphaeraceae archaeon; assembly: GCA_009377575.1. Lineage (GTDB taxonomy): Archaea > Thermoproteota > Nitrososphaeria > Nitrososphaerales > Nitrososphaeraceae > TH5896. The sequence goes on from WHTU01000005.1 coordinate 40,977, forward strand.
ACGCTCGATGGAAAGGTTTGTCTCCGCTGGCATAACACTTCCTATTTTACAAATTAATCCAGTAGAAGGAGAGGATACTCAAGAATCGTTCATCAAATTCTTGGAGACTTTTTCGAATGAATAAAGTAGCTATTGTAGGTTACTCCACTGCCAAATTTCGAAAATCCACCGACAAGTCAGTTTACGAATTAGCATGTGAACCTTCGATGGATATTTTGAGGTCTTCAAATTTGGCAGCAAATAGGATAGAAGGCTTATTGTTTTCCAGCTGTTCCCATGATCTTTATGGTGGGGCAATATTGTCTGAAATGTTAGGCGTAAGCCCCAAACTAACCTGCAGGATTGATAATCTCTGCAATTCTGGAACCATCGCGATATCAACTGCCTATTCCTATATTTCTTCAGGATTGTGTGATTCAGTTCTGGTAGTTGGTGCAGAGTTGTATAACAGCCCTGGTTCGAAGCTCATTTGGGATGTATCAAGAGGCCATTTTACTTCTTCTATCTACTGGGCGTCGGTGTTTGCGAGGATGCATATGCGAGAATACGGGACCACTGAAGAGGATCTGGCAAACATAGCAGTTAAGAATAGATCATCCTCTGTTAACAATCCTAACGCCATGTTCAACAAGCCAATTACACTTGAAGATGTATTAAGTTCTAGGAAACTAGTTGATCCAATTAAATTGCTAGACTGCGGTGCACTATGTTCAGGCTCTTCAAGCGTGTTACTAGTCTCCGAGGATCTTGCCAGAAAACTTGGTTCTCAGCCAGTCTGGATAGAAGGGATAGGGCACCAAACAAATTGTGCAAGCATGGCACATGCTATTCCAGAAATATTTAAGATAGGATCTTGTAAGTTAGCCGCATCACATGCTTATGAAATGGCAAAAATGAAACCCTCAGACATACAGGTGGCAGAAATTCATGATGCATTTACAATAATGGAGATTATGGCATGTGAGGATTTAGGGTTTGCGAAGATAGGGGAAGGAGCTTCGTATGCCTTGCACGGAAATATTGCGGTCAACCCCAGAGGAGGAATTATCGGATCCGGCCATCCAATTGGTGCAACAGGGATAGCTCAGGTATGCGAAATAGTGTGTCAATTGAGGCATGAGTCAGGAGTACGCCAGGCAGGTAATTGTAACGTTGGATTAGTTCATAACCTTGCGGCAGCAGGAACATCAGCTACAGTCATGATACTCCGATCGGAGGTTTAGCGGTAACCTAATGCGACGCTTCATGAATCAGCTAAAAAATGGAACGTTTGTAATTTCTTATTGTACTGCTTGTAGAAAGAAGATTTGGCCACCGTACGAGTATTGTCCTGCCTGTTATCGGAGAACATCACCGGTAACGGCTGGCAAAATCGGCAAGGTCGTGGAATTTAGCAGATCCTGGCTAGAAGAGCAAGAGGTAATTGTAGCGCTAATAGATATGGATGGGATCTTATTGTTGGGTTCCATTTCAGAAGGACAAGGCATTACCATTGGTGCAGCAGTAGAACTGATAGCCACCGGAGCATCTTCTGATGGGAAGATTTATTTCCATTTCAAAATACTTGGATCGGTTTGATTCATATACAATGAATAAGTAATGTATTTAAAACGAGTTATGAGTTACGATAGATTTGTCGACGATCGACTCCTTACCAGTAGGGATGCCCTCAACACTACTCAAATGAAACTCAAATTAGTCGAAATTGATGAAGGCGCCAGAGATTTCTCCCAGCGGTTTGGGGGAAGGGTTCTAGTCAGAAAAGTTCTTCTCACGATGAAGTATTCGAAAACAGGGGAGGTAGAAGAGGTAGAACTGGATCTCGAACTACTTGAGAACAAATTGAGAAAGGAGCGATTATTCTCTTCCTCAAACAGATGGGTATCATCGAATGAAATAAAGAATGGATACATAATCGCAAATCGGCATCTTGATTTACTTGCTGATGCCATTGCATTGGACATTATATCCTTTTGACTTTAATGGATGTATATTAACGAAATAATTGAAGCGCCGCTGATCAGACTCGAACTGATGACCCACTGGTTAACAGCCAGCTAAGCTCCAGAGGAGTTTTTTTTCCAAACCACGCTAGAATTGCTCTACCATGCTGAGCTACAGCGGCGCAATATTGTAGCATATTATCGGACAAATTAAATGTTGTGTTAGACGTACTGATATGATTCATTGACTATGCCAACGGTTGACTTTTTTGGATACGATCTTGTGAAGACAATCTCCACCTAGCAGATATTCCATCCTGTTGAAAATGAGATATAATCGCCGTAGTAGTAATTAATTAACATAAACATTGCAATCTGTCGGTTTTGGTAGGGGTTATGAGCATCAAAAGTTGGAATTGTCAATAGCAGGATAGTCACTCCATTCTGTATCTAACTACCTTGCTTGCGTTAACAGAAAAGCTTTTGAAGAAAAAATATGGTGCTATTTAATTTGACGAATTTCGGCTTTACTTTGATCAACACTGATTGTTCAGAAAAGGACCCATTTCTGTATCGTTCAACAAAGACAATGTTTTTTTTACTCGCATAGACGCTGAATTTGGGCTTCTCCGGTTGAAAAGGTCCGAACACCCTTTTAGTACTTTTTGTCTTGTAAGGTTGACAATTTGTTTAATTAACTTCTTAGCTATGCTTTTCTTCAATTAAGTCATGTATGCATTTGCCTACCTAAGGGTTAGTACCGAAGAACAGACTGTTATGAATCAGAAACTTGTTCTAGACAGATGGGCTTTGGACCATGATTTTGATATACTTTCTTACTTCGAAGACTCGTCAGTAAGCGGAAGAATTCCAGCTATTCGGAGGCGTGGTTTCACGGATATGCTCGAGATCATTAAATCAGATTCCGTAGACGCCATATTAGTTTACGAGCTGTCTAGGGTCGGAAGAACTTTCTGGGACACCCTTGATGCGATAAAAGCCATTGAAGAGTACGCTCCGTTGATTTCATGTTCACCACGGGAAACTTTTCTTCAGAGTACAGAACCTAGTGTCAGAAAGTTGATGATTGGCATACTCACATGGGTAGCAGAAAGAGAGCGAGAGATGCTAGTCCAACGAACCAAGGACGGGATGCTGAGGGCTAAAGAATCCGGCAAAAACATTGGAAGACCCCAGGCGATGATAGATAAGAACATACTAATCAAGCTTCTAGCAGATAATACTCCCCGTTCTCGAATTGCAAAGGACCTCGGGATTTCAAAAGCAACACTATACAAAGAATTAAGACAAATGTAGTAATAGCCTCTAAAATTAACCATGATTTTGACTCATTTTTTTAGAGTAACCGCTCAATTTTGTCAATAATGAAGCCTACCATGTTTAGTAGGTATTCCAGATTTTTCCTGTCAATGGCAAGTGGAGGAATCAAGACTATTGTCTTTCCCAACGGCCTCAGGTAAACCCCGGAGTTCAAGGCATTCTTAAAAATAAAAGAATCAACAGGTTCCCCAGTTTTCTTTCTTATTGCGTTTATCCCTCGTCTCGAAATGTCTAAACCTGCAAGCATTCCTTTATGACGCAAATTGCTGACAGCTGGAGAATTCTGAAAATCATATAACTTGTTTCTTATGTATCTTGAGTTCAGAGAAATATCTTTTATTAAACCTCTTTTTCTATACAGTTTCAAATTGGCAATGGCAGTTGCGCAGCCGATAGGATGTCCACAAAATGTGTGACCGTGATAAAATTTAGCTCTCCTATCAAGGAACGACCGAAATATTTCGGAGTTTGTTAATGTAACCGCTAATGGTGTGTATCCTGCAGTTAGGGATTTACCGAAACAAACGATATCCGGAATTGAATCTTGTTTCAAGTATTCCATCATGCTTCCAAGCCTACCGAACCCAGTGGCAATCTCATCCAAAATTAGAAGAATCCCGTACCTATTGGATAGCTCAGCTATCTTCTTTTGATATCCTTGTGGAAAAATCCTTACTCCGCCTGCAATCTGAGCGCCGCTCTCCATTACTAATGCGCAAGTCGTAGGGCAAATTTTCTTCAAATACGATTCGGTCTCCTCAAGGATCTCATCTAATTTAGACACACACCCGCTTAAATTTTGAGTAGGACTAGGAAGTCGAGTTACCTTTGTCAGCAGTGGTCTGTAGACTGAAAAGTATCCAGGGACATAACCCACGGACATTGCTCCGATTGTGTCACCGTGATAACCATGCCGGAGGGAGACAAAATGTTTCTTTTCCGGCTTACCTCGATTCTTGTAGTATTGTATAGCCATTTTCATCGCAACCTCTATAGCGGTAGAACCGTTATCGGAATAGAAAACGTGTTCCATTCCTTTTGATAACTTTAATAGCTCTAAGGAAAGTTCTATGGATGGTTTATTTGCTAGACCAAAGAGACTAGAATGTTGAAGTGTATTAATTTGATTTTTCATTTCTCTGACAATCTCCTTCTCTCCGTGGCCCCAAACATTGCACCACATACTTGCGACACCGTCAAGGTACTGACGGCCATCAGAATCTATAAGATGAAACCCTTTTCCTCTGGTTATTACCTTGTGCGTTGAGCTATCCCATTGGTTCATATCCGTATATGGATACCAAATGTGACGGTTATTGGTTAAAGCCATATTGATATAAAGCGAACTCGATCACTATTAAATTTCTGTGAAAGGAATATTTGTCACTGGAACCGATACTAACATTGGAAAGACATTCATATCATGCACGATAACGAGAGTTTTAAAGGAATACGGTATCGACGTAGGAGTAATGAAGCCTTTTGCTACATCGCATAGACGCTTCTCTTCTACGTTCAGTTCTGAAGATGTATGGAGACTTGCCCGTGCTGCCAATGTAGCTGATCCCGATGATTTGATGAACCCTTTTTTCTATCAAATTGGAACAGCTCCTTTTCTTGCCGCAACTATGAGCGGAAGGCCTACCCCCAACTTGAGTTTTGCAGTCAAAAAATTACGAAGATTGTCAAAGCAACACGAGTTTCTTGTGGTGGAAGGTATTGGGGGAATTATGGTACCCATTTCTAGGAGGGAGACCCTTTTAGATTTTATCAAGATGGTTGGATTTCCTGCCATCATCGTGACCTCGCCAAAACTAGGGACTATAAACCATACACTGCTTACCTTCCATGCTTGCCTCAGTAGGAAAATTAGGGTATATGCGATAATCATCAATAAGAAGCCAGAGACAACTTCCAAGGTACAAGATCGCCTCGGATCGTTACTCTCTACACTTACGGGAGTAAAGAGAGTAATTGAAATTCCAAGAATTCGAAATGGCCACAATCTAAAAAGTGTGGAAAAATTAATAGCACGAGATCTTTTAGACCTTGAGCAGTAAACAATGTTCTAAGCCGTAGTCAATCTTTCAAAACTCGATATTTGAAACATTATTCCTCCGAGTGTTAATATTGGTCAGCGAAAATAATACATAGGGGCCACATACAAGAGTGTCCCATTTTTCAATAACCAAAAATCTATCGTGAGCCAAAATACCCCTGAACAAATCGGCTTTAAATGTCTATATTTGACTGTCCCTAATTGAGTAATGTTTCTAATTTCGAATTCTGAAATATAAAATGAAATGAGTTTTCTATATCAATTTCAGTTTGGCGGCGGCATACCTTATCGCATCCACGGCATTCAATATGTTCACGCGCGTATGTAAAGCCGAAATACTAATTCTAATTCTCGCACAACCCTTCTTAACTGTGGGAAATCTGATGGGTTGGGTTAGGATACCTTTTTTCAAGACTAGTTTAGAGAACCTGACGGCATTTTTTTCAGAGCCTATTAAGATTGGAATGATCTGAGTACGAGGCTGGTCAGCGACGAGTCCCATCTTGCAAAGCTCTCTTCCAAAAAAATCGATATTGCGGAACAACTTGTACTGTAGGTGACCGCTTTCTGCAATCTCCATAGCTGTCATTGCTGAAACACAAAGGTGGCTAGGAATGGACGATGTATAAATAAATTGTTTAGATCTGTTTATCAGTAGTTCTCGCATTTGTCTGGAAGTGGCAACGTATCCCCCAAAGCATCCTAACGCTTTGCTCAAGCTACTAATGTGAAAGTCAACCTTCGAGTTGACACCAAAATAGGAGGGAACCCCGGAAAAGGAACGATCTCTCGGGTTTCCGAATATGAAATCTCCATGCGCGTCATCCACTACTAATAGTGCATCATGTGAATGACAGATATCACATATTTCCTTTAAATTTGCAAAATCTCCATCCATACTGAATACGCCTTCGGTAACCACTATCTTTCTGCGGGAACCCCGGGCCTGTTCAATTTTCTGTTCAAGATCGTGAACGTCATTGTGTCTAAATATCCTGATTTCGGCGTCACTCAATCGACATCCGTCTATAATGCTTGCGTGGTTAAGCTCGTCACTAAAAATGACACAATTTTTACCACCTAAAACGGTAATGGTGCCAATGTTTGCCACGTAACCTGTAGGAAAAACCAATGCTGTCTGTGTATTTCGGTGAATGGCTAGCATATCCTCAAGACGCTCCAATTCAGGTGTATTTCCTGTGATAAGCCTCGAACTGCAGGGAGAAATCTGCCTCAGAGATTTCTTGGTGGATTTTATTACTTCTTTCCTGGTTGAGATACCCATGTAATCATTGGAACAAAAATTCAAAATGTTACTCTGATTGTTGTGTCTAATTCTAACTGATCCCTTCAGACTATTGTCTATATTTAAGCTTCGATAAAGATCACAAGATCTTAGATAATCAAGTTCTCTTTTCGCGAAACCATAATGGTTAGGCTGGGTTGATACCAATATCGTGAATCATTTGTATATCCCTACTTGGATCGTTACCATTTGTAGTTAAATATCCACCTATGATTATACCGTTCGCTCCTGCCTTTAATGCCAAATTGTCATCGTCTCTAAAGTATACTTCCCGCCCAGCAGCAATTTTGATAATTGGAGTAGGCATTAAGAACCTCCATACGGCGATTGTTTTGATTGCATCGATCGGGCTAACTCCATGAAGGTTTTCGAAAGGAGTTCCTGACTTAGGTATAAGAATGTTTATTGGAACCTCGTTTGGTGATAAATCCCTGATAGAATATGCAAGCTCTAGTCTCTGTTTCGTGGTTTCGCCCATCCCAATAATCCCGCCACAACATAGTTCAAGACCGGCTTCTTTAACTATGCGAGCAGTATTCACTCTATCTGAAAAATCGTGAGTTCTACAAATTTGTGAAAAATAGCTTTCAGACGTTTCTAGGTTGTGATTGTATCTCTTTACTCCAATCATCTTTAAATGTCTCGCCCGCTCCTTCGTCATGAAACCTAAAGAAACATTTACATCAATCTCTAAATACTTCTTTATATATTCTATTATATCACATATATAATTAAAATCGCTTTCAGGCGGAGATCTGTATGCACATACCAAACAAAAGCTATTTGCACCCGAATCCTTGGCTTTTTGGGCCCTTTCTACCATTATCTTCTTAGAAAGTAAAGGATATTTGGTTATCTTGCTTTCATAAAAAGAAGATTGAGCACAGAAAGAACAGTCCTCCGGACAACTGCCAGATTTTGCATTAAGCAGCATTTCCACGTCTATCAAATCCTCACTAAATTTTCGAGCTATTCTGTTGGCTGTTTCTGCCAAGATTTGGACGTTAGTAGTATTGAGGAGTCGCTCAGCTTCTAGAAGTCGTATTTCAGCACCCGAATCGACCTTATTCTCCATTTCATCTATGAACTCAACATCGTCCTTCATTGATCTATGGGAGAATACTGGATCATATAATTAACTTTCGGATTCATTTGTAGCGTTACAAAAGCTTTCAGAATACGAAATTTGAAATATTTTAATAAGTTTCCATGCTAAAAAAATGCGATGAAGAAAATTAGTTTGAGTCTCGATCTTTCGGAAAACGAATACACTGAGATATCTACATACTTCAGATCGCTGCCGGCCCCCATGTTATTGTTCGGGCTGAGATTTGCGTACAAAAGATACTTGGCCGTTTCTGGAGGCTACTTATTCCCTGGGAGAAAGAGTATCGTCAAAAGAGAAACGCACTTGCTAACCAAGCCTCAGGCTAAGCGTCGCCTCAAAAATTGGAAATCAATGATACGAATATATCGAGAGAAAGGCTATAGCTATCCAACAATCTCTAGGATAAAAAAGCGGCTAACCAAGATCAATGCAGAAAGCTAACTCATGACTCTCTCGTCTCGATTTGTAGATACGATTACAGTATTATCATTCGACTATGCTTGTATTCCGAACATGATCTTTCACTATGCTACAGGATATTGTCCACATTGCTGGCAGTAGTTTGAAAGGAAGGACACGCAATTACCACAACCAGAACAAGTCAATTCGGGACAATCACACTTCTCTTGGAGAGAAAAATTGCGAATGAAGCTCCTGAAATAATGTAGATGCTCCTTGTCTCTTACGATTACACCATTGCCCTTTGCCATACGTGCCTCTTCGACGAACGAAAAATCGGTGTAGGTATTTTCAAGGACTTCTCTAATTCTTGATATACCAGCCCCTTCTTCCTGTGCCTGTTTCGTTCTCCAACATAAATCCTCTCCTAGCTCATTTCGATAACAGCGTCGTAATACTATTTTGCCCCAAATCCTATTTCTGTAAAACGAAACCAGGTCTGAAATTGGAATTAGTTCGGCTATACGAACTACTTTTTCATTAAGAAATGGAGCAATGATCTTCACCTTCAGACTATCCCCTATGCTAAATGATGGGAAGGTCATTATTGTTCTTAAACGGGATATTTCGCTCTCGAGACGTGACGAGTTATCTAAATATCTTTTGAGAAAATTGTAGCCTGCAAATATTTCGTCCCCACCGTCACCAGTGTAGACACATTCAAATCCATTGGAGTTAGCTACTTCCAATGCAGCATAGGGAACAACAGAGTTCCTAATTGTTATTGGATCAAAGGTTCTTAATGCGATAATGACTCTATCGATTAATCTTAACACTTCTTGAGTTGAGAGGATTCTTGTTATCTTCTTTCTGACGAATTTGAGAGCGGCAGCATCTGCATATTTCAAGTCAGTTGCTTCAGAGCCAAAACCTATAGTGATGGAATACTCAGGCTGACGAATGGCCGCTATAATAGTGCTATCTAATCCACCTGAAAGCAGGACAGTATCGCACACTTCATCCCAAACTGCAGAGCGAACGCAATCCTTTAATCTCTTGCATAGCTCATTCTTCAATTGTAAAGGAAGAGGTTAGCTATCTCTATATCACTTATTCGAAATTGCCAGTGAAACTCACCCTATAGATGAAAGGACACTAGTCATTTAACTAGCTCACACTGCTGTATACATGATCTGGAGATTTCGGAGAATCAGGGTCTTTCTCAAGATCCAAAATTTCGGGAACGGAGGGAAGCATAGATACCATCTGTTCATATTTTCTGAGATAGAATACTCCTGATTCAGTCGTCCTATATAGCCCAGTAGTACCAGAGTATTCAATCAGTTCCTTTTCTATCCCAATGGCCAGATACCGAATTAGTTGTGAGTGTGAAATGGCAGCTGTATTCATCATGCTTGTCTTATACTCCCAGCCGTTAGTCGCAGATCGGAGAATTGACGCCATAACTTCAATGTCTGAGCGGTTCTTCATCGGTATCCGATTCCTGAGTTGACGTAAGAGAATAAAAAATGCTTGGCCAAATTATCACGACAATACGTTCGGATATTTCTTACATTCTTAAACTTCGTTCTCCTCCACCTTATGCCTCAGTGACTCGGGTTTACTTCAGCATTACGAATATTAGATTGTGACAGATTTCCAGCTTACATGGTCTGACATTCCTTATGAATTATTCAGGAAAAAAACAATTTATATAAACTGTAGACGATTTCAAATTTATGAAAGAGAAGGCGATAAAGAGGTGCATTAATCCAAAGTGTGGAAAATCTTTCGATATCATGAGCGAAGCCTATTCGTGTTCATGCAATTCTTTGTTAGATGTTATTTACCTTGACAAACCGAAAAAGGAATTAAGAGAAAAATTTTATTCACGGAGAAATCACGGTGGAAACATATACAATGAAAGCGGGGTTTGGCGTTTTCGCGATCTTATTAACTTTCTTGGAATTGATATAGAAGACTTGGATGAGTGCGCAAAAATACTTGTATCACTCGATGGAGCAGAAGGGAGACTTTCAAAACCCTACAGGATGAGCAGAGTAGCGGGATACGTTGGTTTGGATCAGAATTGCCTTCTATTACAGCCAGAAGGCTACAACCCAAGCGGATCTTTTAAGGACAATGGTATGTCAACTGCAATAACGCATGCGAAAGCTACCGGTGTGAGCAAAATTATCTGTGCATCAACCGGAAATACTTCCGCCTCAGCCGCAATGTACGCGGCCAACGAAAATATGAGATGCGAAGTCTATATCCCAAAAGGAGAAATTGCTGCTGGAAAATTAGGGCAGGCATTCCAATTTGGTGCCCAAGTGATACAAGTAGATGGAAATTTTGATGATGCTCTCAATCAATCGTTGGCAAAAGTAAATCTCAAAAATGGATATACGGTAAATTCTGTGAATCCGTTTAGGCTAGAAGGCCAAAAGACAATAGTATATAGGATCCTAGAGAACCTAGACTGGAATCCTCCGGATTGGCTTGTATATCCTGGTGGAGCACTTGGAAATACTGCTAGTTGTGGAAAATGCTTAATGGAGTTATATGATTGGGGATGGATTAAGAAGGTGCCTAGGTTGATTGTCGTAAACTCAAGCGGTGCAAATACCTTCTTTGAACTAGTGAATGGCAAATTTGAAGGCCAAAAACTTGTCTGGAACGATGGAAATTTCGACGTTGATCTATTGAACAGATACTATGACTCCAAGGACAGTAAGGCTTTATACCCCAAGACTAGAGCAACCGCGATACAAATTGGAAAACCTCCCAATATTGCAAAAGCGCTTCGAGCGATAGAGTTCACAGATGGGCTAGTAGTACAAGTCGACGATAAGGAGATGAGTCATGGGATGGCAGTCGTAGGTTTGAACGGATTTGACTGTGAAATGGCATCTGGCGCCGTCCCTGCCGGCATCAAAGTATTAAGGGAGCAAGAAGTGATAAAAGAGGATGACATCACAGTCGGGATCCTAACTGGGAGGCAGAAAGACCCCACGTTGGCAGTAGAGTATCACACTGACCCCAGAAATATATTCGCGAGGCCCCCTATCATTTAGACCTACTATGGCGCAGTCATTGCCTATTTCTATCACAAGTTTGTCAAGTTCAAGGGTGGATGAGCAGCCAACAGATAGCTAACGATCAGCATCGTCCCGGTAATTCGAGCAAGAACCAGAGTCGATCCCATAGCGACTAACAAATCTTCAGGAGATGCTTTCTTTATCGCTTTTATCGCCTTGAGTAAATAAGGCGTGGAAATAAAGCAGATCACCGAATAGCTCACAATCTGATTAAACAGTATCCCCAATACAATTAGGATGTACGGAGATATAAGAAGAATAGGATACAACTTTAGCGCCCGCTCTTTGCCAAGGCTAATAACAAGCGTTTTTCTTCCTTTTGACTTGTCTGCATCAAAGTCTGGGAATGACGTTACATACAAGACACAACTTGATAGTATTCCAATTATTATCCCGTTATAGAGGGGGTTAATTTCAAGTGAATTTGTTAGAACGAAGTATGTGCCGAAAACGATAAGAGCACCTTTGACGGCAACAAAAGTTTCCCCTAGTCCATGATAAACAAGTTTATTTGAATAAGTGTAAACTGAAAAAACTGCTACTCCCAGAACTAGTCCCACTATCGGACCTCTCAAGATTATAAAATAAATCCCTATTAAAGATCCCAAAACAAGGAACACTAAGCCAACGACGTAAACATGTTTCGCCTTAAGTAGACCACGGGGCAATACTCCTGTACCCCCACTAAATTTTGTTCGTCTTGTAATTTTATCTATCCCTTTCACATAGTCCCAGTAATCATTCAATAGGTCTATGCTGAGATGTAAAAACACTACGCCAGTAAGAATGAGTATAGTGTACGAAAAGTTGACCAGAGAAGTCTCATAGTAAACCATAGATACTCCTAGAAGAACCGCAATGATCGATGATAATACAAACCTTAATCTTAATATTCTAGACCAAGCAAACAATGGATTCCTAAGTTCCATCTCTTTTTTGTTGTCACCAAGCCATTCAATCTTAATACTACCTTTCACAAATATAAAATAGTGATCGCTATATCACTAAACTTACAAGTGTAGACATTTATGACCTTGGACTTGGCTCATTTAAGGGCTGCCATTAGTGGTTGCGTTTTTGGGAGAGAGATCAGAAGTTATACAGCAATATCTTCAACTCAGGATTATGCGATCTCGGTTGCTGAAACTGACCTTTGTTCACATGGGACAGTGATAGTATCAGATTCTCAATTATTTGGACGCGGTAGGAGAGGTAGGAAATGGATATCTCCACCCGGAGGATTGTGGTTCTCAGTCATAGCGAAGCAGGATATGAAGGCTAGTTCCTGTATATTTCTGTCTTATGCGATGTCATTAGCAGTGTGTGAAACCATTGCAAAAAATTTCCACATAGAGGGATACATTAAGTGGCCTAATGATATTCTAATAAAGACAAAAAAAGTGGCCGGTATTCTAATAAGCTCTGCGGTTCGAGGCATGGACTTAGAATACTGTGTTGTGGGAGCAGGAATAAATTTGAATTCAAGGCCGAAAGGGCTAAAAGGATCAACTTCATTGATCGATCATACCAAACAATCGTCGATTAGGTTAGAGCCCTTCCTAGCCTCTGTCCTTATTCTTTTCAATCATTATTATGGTGAAATAAAGGCCGAGAATTGGGGATTGGTCACGAACCGTTGGAAATTTCGATGTCCCATGATGGGGAAAAGGGTTAAAGTACTATTGAATGGCGTCCAGTTGGACGGATTGGCCAGCGATATTGACTCAAATGGCTCACTGATTTTGATAACAACGGGTGGCGAGAAAGTCATAATCTCAGATACACAAAATGTATCAATTGAAAATCAAATCATCAAGCAATGACTGTATCTAGTCACTATTCCCATTTGTTAACCTACATATCACATTCAAATCATTCACATTGGTCAGCGTCTTCCCGGTTATTATTTGGGAACCCAACATCTTGAATGCCGTACTGCTATCATGATTTTCTAGACGCCTTCGCAAATCTTCCATTATGTTTGGCTTATCGTGACTCACCGTTGTTGTGGTAACCAGTGCTCCAGCTGCCGTTGAATTTCCATCTACCCCATCCGTCCCTACGCAACAAATAGAGACATCCTGGCCAGGTGAAATATCAAGCGATAATAAAGCATGTAAAGCTGCTTCCTGATTCCGACCACCGATTCCATTGTTACCTTCCTTATTTAGCCTGACCGTTGTTTCTCCTCCAAGGACAATTGCAAATGGGAAAGACAACGATCTCATTCCATTCGCCAACATGGAGAGCCATTTTCCGTGTTTAGCGGCATCGCCGTCAAAATGAGAACCGAGTACTAATGTATCTATTTTTTTTGACTTCAAATATTGGGAAGCTGCAATACAAGCCGTCGCGTTATTGCCAATTATGGCGTATTCCGTATTTCTGTAACATTCTGGAGTTTTTCGAGGGCGATCATTTGTCTCGAGTTTGATTCCATTCGCTATAACCTTCCGAATTCTCTTCAAGTGTAAGTTATCAACATCCCAAATATCATACTTTGACAATATTCTCTTTGCATCGATAAAGGAAGAATGATTAGGATATGTGGGACCCGATGCAATCGTCTGGATTTCATCACCGATTACGTCGGATATTATAAGAGTCAAAAAGGTAGTTGATGGTGGAGAAAATCGGATCAACTTTCCACCCTTTACCTGTGATAGGTGCATTCGTACTACATTCAAATCTTGAATTGAAGCTCCTGACGCTAGCAATGATTGTGTAACATGTCTCTTATCATCCAATGTGATCCCTCTAATGGGAAGTGACAAAAGTGCAGATCCTCCTCCTGATAATAATACAAAAATTAGGTCCGAAGGCTTAGCCCGCCGAAGAATATTCACAATTTTTTTGGTACCCTTAATCCCGTTTGAATCAGGCAAGGGATGCCCAGCCTCAATTACATCAATATCAGGGATCTTTTTTGAAGTCCCGTACGGAGTGATTATCGACCCCGAAACTTTCAAGGACTTAGCCCTGCCTAGTTGTAGGGCCTCTACCAACCCCACTGCCATAGGCACGGACGCCTTTCCGGCGCCAACCATATAGATCTTATCATACTTGGTTAGATCAAATGTCATTTTCTCATGTCTAATACCAGATACTATCAGTCTGCCTTGTTTCGTGTTAACGGCCTTTGAAATCAATTTTGCCGGTTCGACCCGTGCAATGGCTGCTTCTACTGCAGACAAAACGAATTTACTTGAAATTAGCCCGTGACACCTTTTCAAAATAGAATTCTTGTTGCGAATAACTGAAATTGTCAACCTACTTCGTGATAATATAGGATAGGACAATCTAGATATCAAGATTATCATTCCGATTGTGAATTTTCTTGAATCTCATTGTAAAAAAAATGTGAAAAAAACCTTAGCAAATTAGCTTTACGCTTTAACATCTTTACAATTCATTTCAATAGTTTGCTTAACGACTCAGGATTTTCATGAAGCACATTTACAGTTTCCAATTTTTCTCAAGATACATTAATCTATGAATTGATGTTGAGATACTATGCTCGTGCTAGATGAAATGGTTCTGGATCTTAAATTGAAAGGTCTATCTGGAAGAAGGGGGCTAATGTTTGTTTCTTATTACGGGAGATCACGGGCGTTTATCGGCAACTACAGATCGTGGAAGGAGTTCAATTCGGATGGTCGGATTGCTGAGATAGCTAGTTCTCTATTAAGTCATGAAACGCTACATCTTACGCTAAATAGAATATCATTTAGTGCATCTGCGCAGTTGGATGAACTCTTTGGTCAATCAAACTATTGGGAGAGGTATACCCATGGATTAGGCGATCTTGAAAATTTGCAAAGCCATACTATCCCTCTCTCAAAGAATGCAGGAAAGGGCGCCAGAAGAAGGAATAAAAAGAAATAGCAAATTGATATGAAAGTTAAAGTACCGCGGGCAGCATTCAATCCATGTTCGGCTCAGTTAAGATGGGCATTGAATTCAAATTAAGAGCAAGGGCTCACTGTTATCATGTGCCGCAATGGTTTCCTTCTGAAAATCAGTTGATCCACTTCGAACATGTAAATTTGAACCCCATTGAAAATAAATATGGTCCGTATTCAACTTAAAGCAAATTTTGCATCCAAAGAGGGAAAAGGATCTCCATTTTGTCAGGATTGACGTAAGTGCTAATCAATTCAAAATATTTAAGCGAATATACAAGAATTTTGATACCGTTTTCCTGTTAGAATCCTTACATGGCCCTAAAGAATTATCTGAAATCTCTGTAATTGGCTTTGACCCAGTGAATACAGTCATAATCGAAAATAATAGCGTTATTGTGAATAAGGGCGATGAATCAAGTCATTATGATGAACCAGATGACCTCTTGTCACCCATCAAGAGTATTCTCCCACGTGTAAAGGATCAACGCTTTCGGTACGTTGGCGGGGCAGT
Source organism: Nitrososphaeraceae archaeon (assembly GCA_009377575.1). Taxonomy (GTDB): domain Archaea; phylum Thermoproteota; class Nitrososphaeria; order Nitrososphaerales; family Nitrososphaeraceae; genus TH5896. The sequence goes on from WHTU01000005.1 coordinate 56,650, forward strand.
CGGATATGTCTCGTATGATGCCGTCAATTCTTGGGAAAATCTGAGGACGAAAACTAAGAAAAAGAGATTCCTTTCAGACACCTTCCCAACGCTTGATTTCGGAATTTATACTGACGGGATCATAGTGGATCACTCAGCAAACAAGGTCTACTACTTTTATCAGGGAAAATCCTCACGTTCAGATCAAGTAACCAAGTTTCTTAAGGTTCATGACGAGGAAGATGGTAAGGAGCGATTTAATTTCTCTTTGCCTATCAATAATGTCTCAAGGAATCAATACATGGATATGGTCAAAAAGGCGAAGAACTTTATCTATAGAGGGGATATTTTCCAGGTCGTTCTATCTCGAAATTTGCGGTTTAGTGTTAAAGGCGATCCGCTATGCGTTTATGAAAGTTTAAGAAGGATCAACCCATCTCCTTATATGTATTTTTTAAAGACGAGTCGCGGAATTCAGATTATTGGCTCCAGCCCGGAGATGCTATTGCGTGTGTCAAAGGGCTATCTGGAGACGTATCCAATTGCTGGTACCAGGCCCGTTGTTTCCGAACCTGAGATAAACGAAAAGCTCAGAAGAGAACTCGTCAATGACAAGAAGGAAATTGCCGAGCATACCATGTTAGTAGATTTGGCTAGAAACGATGTTGGTAGAGTTAGCAAGTATGGGTCTGTAACTGTCAAAGACTTGATGGCAGTAAGACGGTTTAGTCACGTTCAACACATGGTGACTCATGTATCAGGCTCATTACGAAATTCATATGACCAGTTTGATGCTTTTAAAGCCCTTTTTCCAGCGGGGACAGTCTCGGGTGCACCTAAGGTGAGGGCATTGGAAATTATAAACGGATTGGAGCCTTCGAGAAGAGGTCCTTATGCAGGCGCATTGGGATACTTTTCTTCGAACGGCTCATGTGATTTCGCAATTATACTCCGTTCGCTTTTCATGCGGGGTAACGAAGCCTATTCCCAAGCGGGCGCAGGAATTGTGATGGAATCAGATCCCCTTACTGAGTGGAATGAAACGGAGCAGAAGTTAGATGCCATCCTTCTAGCTTTGCATGATTCGAAGGCATTCAAGATGGAATTGGGCAACTGATCATTCTGTTTTCTCAATGAAAATCCCATTTACATTTAGGCTTTTTCCATATGTAATTCAAAATCAGACGGGTTCAAACTAACGCCGCATGTGTTGCATCTTCCACTAAATGGCCTTAATACATCTTTGAGAGATTTCACATTGATGATTCTATTGATCCTACCGCCACATTTTTCACATACTATTTCTATTGAAGGAAATGACATTAAGAGCTATCTATATTCACGAATTCCGAAATATGAAATGATTTGTAAATTATTTTAAACTTTTTGCTATGATTATGCTAAAAGAAAATGCAAAAGTCATGACTTCCTATGACCTCATACAATCGAGCTGGTGAATAAGGTGACGAAAGAATAAATAACAAACCTATTTTATTACACTTCTTGCCTCTGGACCCTGTTTGTGGGATAGAATTGCCACAAGAACTGGCAATCCCGTTGAATTATCGTGGCAAAGAATACTTTTTCTGTTGCGAAGGGTGTAAGAGCATCTTTACCAGAAAGCCTAAAAAGTATTCAGGACGGAATGTTTGAGAATAGTTTACAATACGGCGAATTTTAGAAATATGCATATGTGCAATAAGAATTGTGATTTTTCATGAAGGCAGTTTTTGTTGCATCTCCGGAAGGAGTGATTGTAAAGGATGTTCCCGCACCACACCCAAAAGATGATGAAATTGTTGTACGAATGAAAGTTTGCGGCTTGTGTGGCTCTGACCTAGAGAAAACCACAATTTCATATGGGATGGGTTCGACCAGATTGGGTCATGAACCAGTCGGCGAGATAGCCAAGGTGGGAAATAATGTTACCGGCTTCAAGGAAATGGAACGAGTCTTTACCCATCATCATGTTCCATGTTATTCATGCTACTACTGCTCGCATAACGCCGAAACTATGTGTGATTCGTATCAGTTAAACAACTTGGAACCATGTGGTTTATCTGAAGAGTTCCTCGTGTCATCTATGCACATCCAACGAGGAGGAGTTCTGAAACTTCCAACATCTGTGACTGATGAAGAGGCTTCACTGATCGAACCTCTGGCCTGTTGTATTAGAGCCCTCAACAGATGTGACTTAAAGGGTATCGATGATATTGTAATCATGGGAGCTGGACCAGTAGGTATAATGAATGCTCTGTTGGCTAGGGATGCTGGAGTCAAAAGAGTAATATTGATTGATCCTAATGAATTCAGGTTGAATTTCGGCAAAAGGATGGGATTTGAGGTTCTGCATCCGATAAATGACGAGGAGAAAACAAGGAGCATCAAGGATGTTCTCTCAGGTAGAGGAGCAGACCTTGTTGTTATTGCGACAGGCAACCAAAAGGCGTTTACTCAGTCCTTAAAAATGTTAAGAAAGGGCGGTTCAATCGTTCTCTTTGGTGTACCTGCAAGGTCGTCCTTTGTAAATATTGATCTTTCGTTTCTTTATGCCAACGAGATTTCGATCCTGTCTTCGTATGCGGCGACTGAGGTAGAAACCAATCAAGCACTAAAACTTCTAGCCGACAGACGCTTGAACTTTGGAAGCCTAATAACACATCAATTTAACCTAGAAAACTCGGAATCGGCGTTTAGGTGTGCTCATGATGCACTTAATGCTATGAAGGTGGTGATAGTCAATGAGAAAAAGAAATAATAGGGTCTATTAGTCGCTCTGTATAAGCTAGAAGAATTATGAATTGGGGAATGAAAAATAGGCTATCTCAAATTATGGGTCAAGATGATGGCCGATGTGTTATGCTAGCAGTAGATCACGGTTATTTTTTAGGCCCGACAGAAGGATTAGAAGCACCTAGAGAGGTTATCGGCCCTCTGTTGCCTTTCGCCGATTCGATTATGCTGACTAGAGGCATTCTAAGAACGTGTGTTCGCCCAGAATCGTGCGTCCCGGTAGTCCTTAGAATCTCTGGGGGAAGCAGCATAGTAGGAGAAGATCTTTCCAAGGAGGCAATAATCGCAAGTATCGAAGATGCCATCAGGCTCAACGCAAGTTGTCTCGCTGTATCTGTATTCATTGGAAGCAAATATGAGCACCAAACTTTAATGAATCTAGCTAGATTGGTCGACGAAGGGGAAAAGTACGGCATACCAATTCTTGCGGTTACAGCAGTTGGAAGAGATATGTCTCGTGACTCACGGTATTTAGGGCTAGCATGTAGAATTGCCGCAGAGTTCGGAGCCCATATTGTGAAGACATATTATTGCGATGACTTCGACACAGTAGTGAGGTCTTGTCCGGTACCGTTAGTTATTGCTGGAGGCAAGAAGCTCGATGAAAAAGATGCCTTAAAGCTGGCACATGACGCAATTTCATCTGGGGCATCCGGGGTAGACATGGGTAGAAATATTTGGCAATCAAAATCCCCAGTCTCGATGATTAAAGCAGTGAGATCAATTGTTCATGAGGGCCTAGACGTAGCGGAATCCTATACTACTTTCGTTCATGAGCCTTCGGGTTCAAATATGACAAGCAAACTTCAAAAGTAAAAACTTTAGCTTTTTAGGCTTAGAATAACACTTATAAATTATAACTGGCCTCTGGTCAGCTACATAATTTGAAATATGTTGTTGAGGAATCCATGCTTGTATGATGGAAGGAAAATAGCGAAGACAGATTGTTTTGTTCTGTGTAATTTGTTTTGTTGTGGAGGAATGGCTCTACTTTGACAAGGATGAAGGGGGCAGAGGCCCTGATGCGATCACTGGAAAAAGAAGGAGTTGATTTTGTCTTTGGCCTCCCAGGGGGTGCAAACCTTCCTATTTATGACGCATTGGTGGATGCAAAGATTCGGCACATTCTTGTCCGGCATGAACAATCGGCGGCCCATATGGCAGACGGATATGCCAGGATAAAAAGGAAGGCTGGTGTATGTTTCGCAACGTCAGGACCTGGAGCGACAAATTTGATAACTGGTATTGCAACTGCCTACGCAGATTCTTCACCTATGGTTGCGGTCACTGGACAAGTTCCTTTAGAGATGATAGGAAAGGATGCCTTCCAAGAAACTGACATAATAGGGATAGCAAACCCCTGCACTAAATATACATTTCAGCCGAGAAAAGCTACCGAGATACCTGAAACCGTTAAGAAGGGATTTTACATTGCTGAGAGCGGAAGGCCCGGTCCGGTACTCATCGACATTCCAAAGGACGTTCAGCAGGACTCTCAGGATATAGAGTTTCCTGATCTAATAAAGGTGAGAGGTTATAATCCAACCATTGAGTGCGATCTCTCGACCATCGGAAAAGCTGCCGAACTTTTGTTGGCGGCACAGCGCCCTATAATTATGTCTGGCGGTGGTGTAATCCTATCAGGGGCTTTTTCAGAATTGGAAGTCCTTGCAGAATTATTATTGACTCCGGTTGTTACTACCTTCAAGGGAAAGGGGTCATTCCCTGAAAATCACCCTTTGGCAATGGGACCTATCGGAATGCACGGGCATGCAGAAGCAAACAAAATCATATTGGAAGCAGATTGTATTTTGGCAATTGGAGCAAGATTCTCTGATAGATCGGTCGGAAGATTTGATGAATTTGGTAAGGGCATGAGTATAATTCATATGGATATCGATCCTGCGGAGATTGGCAAGAACAAATCTGTTGATGTCGCCATTGTCGGAGACGTTAAGTCATCTATGAAAACGATGATCAAGCTTTTGAATAAGAAGATGGTTAAACGAAGTGCGGAAAATCCTTGGTTGAGGAGAAGGACGGAGCTTATAGATTATTATACTGAAAGCATCAAGGATTACCCGAGAGATCTTACTGCCAGGAAGGTACTAAAGAAATTGAGACAGGTCCTTCCCAGTAAAGCTATCGTCACAACAGAAGTGGGACAATGTCAGATGTGGACGTCGCTACATTTTGATGTCATATCTCCAGGAACTTTCTTCAGTTCCACCGGCCTTGGGACAATGGGTTTTGGGTTTCCGGCCGCAATTGGAGCCAAAGCTGCGAAGCAAAACGTTCCTGTCGTAGATATTGCTGGTGACGGGTCATTTAATATGAGTGAAAATTCTCTGGCCGTATCTGTACTTGAAAATCTTCCGGTCATAGTCATCTTGCTGAACAACTACATGCTCGGGATGGTGGCACAATGGCAGAGAACATTCTATAATAGAAGGTATGAAGGCGTTCATCTTCACAATTGCCCTGATTACGCTAAAATTGCTGATGCTTACGGTGCTCAGGGAATAAAAGTACAATCGCTTTTGGAATTGGATAATGCAATTAGATCGGCGCTAAAGAGTAATGTGGCCACCGTGATAGACATTCCAATAGACCCGGAGGAAGATGTTTATCCCTTTGTTGCACCTGGAACAGGCCTGAAGGATATGATTGTCGGCTCTTGAGGTTCCCCTGACAATTGAGTCAAATCGATTCTACTCCAGAAAGAAAGTCTTCCGACAATGTTTACATTTTATCTGCGCTAGTTGAGGACAAGCCGGGAGTTCTCTTTAGGGTCACTAACTTGTTTAGGGCCAGGAATTTTAACATAGAAAGTATTACCGTAGGTTACAGCGAATTTGCTGACCTTTCAAGAATGACCATAACCACTAGAAGCGATGATCGGACATTGGACCAACTTGTGAAACAACTTGGAAAACTCATTGATGTGGTCGAAGTACGGGTATTGGACAGAGCTAATACTGTTTACAGGGAATTGGCTCTCATAAAGATGAATGCTCAAGATCCAACCTCGAGGGCAGAAATCACTAATCTCGCTTCCGTTTTTCGAGGAAAAATCTTAGATATAGACAAATTTACACTTACGGTTGAGATCACGGGCACTCCCAGCAAGATCGATGCATTTCGGAATTTAGTATCTGATTTTGGTATTGTTCAACTGGCACGTACTGGGGTCTCCGCACTGCCTAGGGGAGCAGTATAGTCCTCAAATCGCTATGGATCAGATCAGCGAAGTTGAAAAACAAATCTTTGGATAGCTCAATAAGGTGGTGCTCCTACACGCCTCAGATCCGATTGGAATGCGGAGCTTATAAGCTCAGAACAAAGGTGCCTTGAAACGACTCGATACAATATAGCCATGCTTAGAGGCGATGGAATAGGACCAGAATTAATCGACTCGGCGACATGTATCTTAAACGCAATAGACGCCAATTCGTCAGTGAAGTTTTCCTTGGTTTACTTAGAAGCAGGGGATGGTGCACTTATAAAGTTCAATAAGGCACTACCTGAATCCACACTATCAGCCATCCGTAAGTCAGACGCATGTCTGAAGGGACCGGTAGGCGACAGTGCTGCTGATGTCATACTTGTTATTCGACGTCTTTTCGATCTATATGCAAATATCAGACCGTTAAGGGCTTATCCTAACACAAATTCTCTGCATGACAATATCGATCTTGTAGTAGTGAGGGAGAATACTGAAGACCTTTATCTTGGATGGGAATTTTGGTCAGATGAGGAAACCGTTATATCCCTCAGGCGGACCAGCAAAAAAGCTATCGAAAGGATATCTCAGTACGCCTTCAAACTGGCCGGATTGAGAAACAGGCAGAGAAAAGTCAGTTTAGTTCACAAGGCAAATGTATTGAAAGAAAGTGACGGATTGTTCAAGAGGATATGCTCAGAAGTCGCATTATTAAATCGTGATATTCAGTATGAAGAGATGTACGTCGATGCATGTGCGATGAATCTTATTCGGAATCCTCAGGATTTTGATGTAATTGTAACGTCAAACCTTTTTGGAGATATCATTTCAGACGAGGCTGCACAAGTAGTCGGGGGACTGGGCATGGGTCCGGCAGCAAATATCGGAAACGATTTTGGGGTTTTCGAACCAGTTCACGGAGCAGCTTTTGACATCCAAGGTAAGAATGTCTCAAACCCTACTTCTATTTTGCTATCGACCAGAATGATGCTTCAATGGTTAGGAACAAAGCATAATGACAAACAAGCCATCTTAGAAGGAGATCGGATAGAGGAGGCGATAGTGCGAATGCTGGTTGAAAATAAGAAGACAAAAGATCTGGGAGGTACCCTCACTACAAAAGAGTTCACAAGGAGCGTCGTGTCTTATCTCTATATGTGAACTAATTGTCCAAGAGTGAATGCCTACGACTCATACTCGACTCTATCGATGATACTACAGCGTCAACTAATCTTGGGAAGGATTTGTATATAAGTCGGACATTTATTAACTCATCTTAATGGAGGTCAATGGTGAGATAATAACAGGCATTGCCCTGATCTTCTTATCAGGGTTGTTTCTTTATGCTGGAACAATTAACGAGGCTTGGTCTCTTTTGGTCCCTGCGGATTATCTGATCTTGGCTATCGGTATAGGATTTCTGATCTTAGGTATCATTACATTGCGGGGAAAAAAGAAGCATCAGATTGCCTAATGTTGGAGATTACTAGATTGATTGAATCTGACCGGATTTTTGTTTGGCCAGATTTATAAATAGGTTTGTTCCTATTTTTACAAATTGGGTAGTCGGAGAAAATCAAGGAATAAGCCAATACGTAAGACTAGGACTGTGGAGGGCAGATGTCCTAAGTGCACGACGATTGTGAGATTTAATGTAAGTGGCCAGGTTGGCGATGAAATTTATGAATGTACAGGCTGCATGTCGAAGTTTCATATCGACACTCTCTAGACTTCGACTACTTACGTCGGAACAGTGCCCGACCGACGCCGAATAGGACATTTCCAATAGTGAATGTTTCATAATGGACCTAGGATCAAAAAGGCATATAGGATAAAAGGCTTATTATGAGGTCAATGGATGGCAAATTACAATATAACGGCAAAGTGTTTCTTTATAGCAGCGGAATGCCTGACGATCTGATCAAGAGGAGTAAATTAAAATTGGCTGAAATGGGGGTATCTGAAGAAGACATTTTGGTCATTACAGTGCCTGAGGGAGTCCCAGAAGGTTCAATCATGGTCACAATTTGGCCGCACTATCTATCAGTTGCAAAGGTGAGGAAAGTAAGAGAGGGGTCAATCTACGCTCCTCAGCTCTTTAATATCGACCTTTTATAACTATAAGTATCTACCCGAGTATATCTGGGCCGAGATAGATTAGTTGATGCTTGTCACATATTTTTGCAAGAAAAGGAGACACTCCGATTGTCCGGGGGAATGGCCTATGGCAGAGCAGGGTAATGGAAGTAATGATTGTTCATTTGATGTGATTGTTGAAAAATGTAACTGTGAGTGCCATCAGTCTCGCTAATATATGGCAACTTCAGACGCAGCATGTTTTCACAGCTGGTGAGATGTGTAAGGTTCGGGGTCAGGAAAAGTTAACATGCATACAATCACCCATTATTTCAGTCAGCCACCACTTCATCATACCCCTTCAAGGTTGAACCCTATTCTCCTCATTAAATGTTTAGCCTTCTCTTGTATTCGCTTTCTGACTCTCACAACCACAATCCCCTCTGAAGGTTGTCCGTAAAGAATTCTCGAGTCTATTGGAGCGTATGCGATTAATGGGAGTGCTGCTAGGTCCTCTTCACCGATCACCCTTACCAAGACTGGCACATGACTTACTAATGCACGAATAAGCGTTGAAATGACTTCTAAGGATATTGAACCCGGCTTATTTCTGCAGGAAAGTTCGGTTAGTTTCACACCTGAGAGCGACGAGAGCATAGATTTCAGTTCGGGAATACTCGTAGTGGACACAAACCTCTTTTCCAAACCATCAACAACACTTACATCGGGAACGACATTGAAACTGATAACCTTTGCTGTAGTTGTATCTCCTACAGTGATCAGCTTACGGGTTGCACGACGCAATTCAATTATTTTTGGCTTTTCAACCTGATCGAACCTGATTACATCCCCGAGAGGCTTCTTCAGAAGATCAATAATCTCTTTTTGAACAAGCTTCACATCGTGACTCATTCCATAGGTGTGGTTGAAGCCTTCTCCGCAATATCATTGTCCTTAACGGTGGCAGCGATTACGCTAATACGTCCTGCAACCAGCCTTGAGATCTTTCCAAATGCTAGGCTAGCCATGGAATCTGGTTCAACCAACGTCACCGGTCTCCCGAGGTCACTTCCTTCTCTGATAAGAGGATGCAGGGGAATTTCGCCCAAGAAAGGTACATTAAACTTCTCGCTTATCTTCTGTCCTCCTCCCTTTCCAAAAATATATGTGTTTTCGCCACAGTGTGGACAGACAAGATAACTCATGTTTTCGACTACTCCTAATATCGGAATGTTGAGTTTGTTAAACATTCCAATTGATTTGATAGCAACATTCATTGCCACATCCTGCGGTGTAGTGACCGTTAAGATACCAGTGATTGGAAGTGTTTGAGCCATCGTGAGCGGAGCGTCGCCTGTCCCTGGTGGCAGATCTATTAAAAGGTAATCCAATTCCCCCCATTCTACGTCGGTTATGAATTGCTTTATGATTCCTGATACTATGGGTCCACGGTAGATCCCTGCCTGCTGAGATTGTTCATAGAAGAAGCCCATAGAAATAACCTTCACGCCGTTTGAAACGATAGGTTGTATCTTGTTATTAACAATTGGCGGTGGATCTCTTAACCCTAACATTAGAGGAACGCTTGGACCATAAATGTCAGCGTCCAAAAGGCCAACACTAGCGCCCGTCTTGGCCAACGCCAAAGCCAGATTTACTGCTACGGTCGTCTTTCCTACTCCTCCTTTTCCGCTTGCTACCGCAAATATATTCTTGACCTTGGGAAGCAATTCGTCCATCGAGATCGCTCTTCCTTCCATAACTTTTGCAGTAACCCTCAGATCCAAATCATTAACTCCTATGCTGAGCATGGAATTTCGCACTTCCTCTTCAATCTCGCTATTGAATGGACACGCAGGGGTAGTTAACTCAAGAGTGAATGATACTTTTTTATCATTAATACTTAAATCTTTAATCATACCCATGGATACAATATCCTTGTGTAACTCTGGATCCATAATCTTCCTTAGAGAGGACATAACCTGATCCACATTAGTCATATGCTAAGAGTAGATTAAAGTTCACAATATTTAAATCGTTAACAATTTTCGCATTGTCCTTGAGCCCGTTACCTGCCTAGCATTCCCAACGAGCAATAATCTTGTCGACCTTCTGCCAAACGAAAAGCACTGAAGTCTGACAAACTTCATCACAAATTGAGGAACCCACTTGATCCTATTCAGAGAAATACCAGAGGTCCACATACAGGAACATTATCCAAAGGTTAATAAATTGATGTTCCGTCGCTATCAATTGTATATCATGTTTGCGATCGTGCATATGAGTGACGTTATAAGAATCCCTCCCGATCGAATGACTCCATCTCTTAACAAAACCGCCATTGGAATTCTTAAAGAGAAATATGAAAGTATGATCAGTCCCGAACTTGGATATGTTATCATGATTATAGAGGCATCTACGAACCCCATAGGTAAGCTCGTGGCAGGTGATGGAGCAACATATCATAGAGTAAGTTTTAAGGCCTTAACTTTCTACCCAAGATTACAGGAAATAGTAGAAGGAGAGATAGTTGAGATAACCGACTTTGGCGCCTTTGTTAGAATAGGACCTACCGATGCCTTACTTCACCTGTCCCAGATAACAGACGACTTTCTCAAAAGTGACGTTAAGCAGGGGATAATTTTGGCAAATCAGTCATCTAGGTCTATCAAGATTGGATCTAGGTTAAGAGGAAGGATAACAGCAGTTAGTCTTGGCAAGGGGGCTGCTATGGGAAAGATAGGAATAACTTGTAGACAGCCGTTTTTAGGGGCTCTGGAGTGGATTGAACAGGATGTCATTAAATCTCAACAGTCCCAGTCCACAGTTCCAATAAAAGAGAAAAAGCGGGGTTCCAGTAAGTAATGCCCAGAGAACTCGCCTGTAAGAAATGTAAGGCGTTGACCATCGGAAAGGTTTGCCCTGTGTGTAGTTCTACCGATCTCACTCCCCACTGGACAGGGATGATACTGATTTTTGATCCTTCACATTCTCATGTCGCCTCCACTTTGGATCTTCGTGTCCCTCACAAATATGCATTAAAAGCTTCATGACCTCTCTTAAAGGACCGAAAAACGTTGTGTCCTTGTTTGAGTATCTGTATCGACGAAATCGCATTTCTTCGTACCTTGAGGAAGACTTAGGTAGTGGTGATATCACAAGTGAAGTACTGGTACCGAGAGATTTCAATGCGGAAGCTGAGGTGTGGTGTAAGGAAACCACAGGAAGCGCGGTTATTTGTGGTGTTGAGGAAGCCTGTATGACACTGGAAATTTGCGGCTGCTCTACTACAAAACTGGTTGAAGATGGATCTATTGTGACCACCAATCAACAAGTTATCGCAGTGAAGGGGGATGCCAGGGCGATACTCAAAGCCGAGAGAACTGCCCTAAACATGTTAATGCGCATGAGCGGGGTGGCGACTGAGAGCAGAAAATACTGTGTGCTCTTAAGAAAGCTAGGTGTTGATACCCAAATCACTGCTACGAGAAAAACTTCTCCTGGGATGAGAATATTCGATAAGAAGGCCGTAATGATTGGAGGTGGTTATCCACATCGAATGGGACTACACGACATGATACTCATAAAGGATAATCATATCGAAATTGTGGGTGATGCCAGTGACTGTGTGAACAAAGCAAGGAGACAGGTCGGAAAGAACCGGGAAATAGAATGTGAAGTTCGGTCAGAGGATGAACTCATTTCTGTTGTTCTGGCCGGAGCAGACATCGTAATGTTGGACAACTTTTCCGTAGAGAATGCGAAGCACGCCATGTCTAAACTACGTGAATTAGGCCTAAGAAATCGTGTGAAAGTGGAAATTTCAGGAGGTATCAATGAATCTAACTTCCAAGACTTTGCTCAGTTAAATCCAGATTTCCTATCAGTAGGCTCAATGACACATTCTACTAAAGCAGTCGACTTTAGTATGATTGTCAAGTGCAAAAATAGGCTGACATAGTTTGTAAATGATCTAGGTAGAATGCCTATTTTTAAATCTCCCTCGCGTTGGGAAAGAAAGTTTTTCAAGTCACACGGCAAGCATCCTTTCGATCGCTAGCCTTGCTTTTGACCTAACCCTATCGGGAACGCTTACAACATGAACTTTTTTCCTTAGAGAGTGATACACCTTCTCGAGTGTGATCATCTTCATGTATTTGCATATAGCATCCTCTTTCAACGGTATGAATGTCTTGTCAGGGTTCTGATTTTTCATCCTATGAAGTATTCCGATTTCGGTTGCTACTATGAATTTCTTGGAATGTGATGACGATGCATATTTGATCATTCCCTCAGTAGAGAGCACATGACAGGATTTGTTGATATCTCCTTCTCCATAATGATAAAGCGTCGACGTAGTACAGCCGCATTCAGGATGAATCAAAAGTTCTGCGTCGGATTTGGCATCAAGATACCTGTTAATATCGTGAGGAGTCATCCCTGCATGCACGTGACATTCACCGGGCCAAATATGCATGTTCTTCCTGCTTGTTTGCTTGGCGACGTAGGACCCTAAGAACATGTCAGGTAGAAAAAGTATCTCCTTATCGGTTGGAATGGAGTTTGTAATCTCTACTGCATTAGACGAGGTGCAGCAATAATCAGACAATGCCTTGATCTCTGCTGATGTGTTAACATAACTTATAACGACAGCTTCTGGATGCTTTGATTTCCACATGATAAGTTCCTCAGGATTAATAGTGGAAGCCAATGAACAACCTGCCTGAGGATCTGGTATCAATACTGTTTTTTCAGGGCACAAAATGGCCGCTGTCTCAGCCATAAAATGGACCCCACAAAATACGATGAGATCTGCATCCGTACCGGCAGCTGCTCTAGAGAGGGCGAGCGAGTCACCAACAAAATCTGCAATGTCCTGGATTTCTGGGTTCTGGTAGTTATGAGCTAGAATTACCGCATTCAACTCTTTTTTCAGCTGTCCTATTTCTACATCATAGTTTTCGATTTCTAACATTATTGTAGTTTGAAGAGATTGAACACCCACACAATTTAAAGCAGTACAATCTAGGATGGATTTGCAACTTGCTTCCGATCAGTGGGCAATAGTTGCCCCTTTAAGCTTCAAGTTACAAAAACACGTGCGAAATTGACATGGTTTCACTCAAAGTAGAACTAGAGTAGATAATCTTTCAGTACTTCTCTATTGGAAAAATCAACAGCTTCTAACTTCATGTCTTTCAAACGGGTTGAGCTCAGGGAAATGGAATAAATTTGAACAACTGGTTCTCCTCCCCCTTGGAAAGGAAGACCAAGATCGCCAAAATCTAAAATATTATTGAGGATGTCCATAAGCTGATTTCACATTTTTGTCGACTTAAGCAATTAGTAGATCTAGAATTTATATATGTGTATCACGTATATGCATCAATTAAATGCCTACGCATGGATCGTTAACGAAGGCTGGGAAGGTTAGAGGACAGACACCAAAGATTCAGGGAAAAGAGAGAGATAGTCCCATATCGAGGCTACGTAACAAAAATAATTATAGTAAGCGGTTTGAAAAGAGAAGGGCTCCTGGTCAGAGGAAACCTGAGAGAGGGCCTAGACGTTAGAGTGCTGCGGCGAATTATTCTATAGCAAGTTGTTCTTAGAATACTCTTGAAAAAGGTCGGCATAATTGGTTGCGGTACGATAGGATACCAAATTGCAAGATCAATTGATAACAGATCTATTTCATCAACAAGGTTGAGCTTTATTGTTGATTCGTCCCTCGACAGGTTGGAGTTTACAAAGTCCTCCTTGAAAAATGATAAACCAAAAGCTTTTTCTGATCAAGATTTGCTTTTTCACTCTGAAGCATACAAGAGTACTGACGTTGTAATAGAATCGGCTAGTCGGGTTGCAGTCCGTCAGTACGCTAGGCATATCTTAGCTGACGGGAAGTATCTCATCATTTTCAGTGTAGGAGAATTGGTAGATGAAATATTTATGAAAGAACTCGAATCAGAGGCTGTTAAACACACTGGGGTTATACATATCCCGACGGGAGCGATCGCTGGTATAGATGCCATAAAATCAGTCCGAAACCATTTAGATCAGCTTACGATTTCTACAACTAAGAGTCCTAAATCGTTAGCTGGAGCTCCCTATTTCGATATCTACGAAAATATTCGTTTACATGAACTCACTGATAGGACAGTATTATATGAAGGGGATGTCCGAAGAGCAGTCGAGTTGTTTCCCTCGAATGTGAATGTCTTTGCCTCATTAGCGCTAGCCACGGGTAACATCAGTAAAATCAGAGTCAGGATAGTCGTCGATCCAAACATAAAAGTTAATCGACACGAAATAAATGTGAAAGGGGAGTTTGGCAGTTTAGAAATAGTTGCTAGTAACGTGCCTCACCGTGAAAACCCCAGGACAAGTACGTTGGCCGTATTATCGGCTATTGAAGCGGTAAGATCTGCATGCAATGAGACAATTAAGATTGGAAGTTAAATCTGGCAGCTAACACGATTTATATAGGGTAAGAGTAAGTGTTTTAGCAAGGAATAAGGAATGAGTTACGGCGGATTTAGAAGAAACGATAGTTTCGGACCAAAACCAGTAGAAACAGGAAAGGAATATGATGTACAGATTTCTGAAATAAGTAGAAAGGGCGATGGAATTGCTCGAGTCCAAGGATTTGTTATATTTGTTAAGGACGGAAAAGTTGGTCAGAATGCAAAAATTAGAGTGACACAAGTTGGAAATCGGTTCGCAACAGCTGAGATAGTAAATGGGGCTACAGAGCAGTCTGCTCCGACCCAAGAAATTTCAAGTGGAAACCAAGAACAAACAACTGAGACAGAAAATTAGTTGAGCAACTGTTCTGATAGCTGCTTCAGGTAGGTTTCAATAGGGGAGAGGCATTGCATATGCAATCTTCATAAATCTTTTTAACAACTATAACTTTTTTTTAATATATGCCGAGCTTAATTGCCTAGGCAAAAAATCGTTTCGTTCTGGTGTCGATCCTTGGATCTTGAGATCAATCTGGTAATGGAATCTCTCATCTGTCCTTCGTCTACCTCACCATTGTCAAAATTCCCTGGTAGAACTAAATACAGGCGAATCTTAGAACCTAAGACATCGGACAGCTCTTGATTCGCCGTAACAACGAATGGCCGCAAAGCGCCTCTAAAAAGTTCGGCTCTAGCTTTGATTAGTCCAGATATTTTATCACCCTTTGGCCAGTCTGGCCCAACTATAACCAGGTTCCCTGACGATTCCTTAAATCTGATTGGCTCTTCCAATGCGCCTTCAGATGCCAATGTGATAGCCATATGTTTTGTTACTAATGCTGGAACATGAATGAATCTGTTGATCAGCAATTCCCAATTCTGCTTTGAGAGCTCGAGCAACGATTTCGAATAATCAGGTCGTCCAGTGAAATGGATCAATCCATTGATAGAACCGAATTCGCCTTTGATCCTGTTCAAAGAGTCACGTAAATTTGTTTCATCTGAAAGATCCACCTGAAATTGAGGGAATTCAGACAAATGGCCTATTTTTTCTGGAGAGACTATTATTACCTTCTTTAGTCCATTATTCAACATCGTATGACAGAGGCCCTCAATTCTTGACAGATCAAGGGAATTATGGGTGCTTGTGCTTATTAGGACAGTTCCCATGCTAGAGTTCGAATCTGTTTGCTGCACCGTAGTAGAGATTGCTGGTTTGACTGTGTAGAATACTCGATCATTAGGTACTACTCGACCGTTTAACAGTCTGCTTGTTGTTTCCGAAGACAACGTTAATACCATTTCAGCTACGTCTTCTTGAGCTAGAAATTCTCCATCAACGATCATTTTTTTAGTATTCTCTTGAATTTTTTCAGCTATATGGTATAACTTCGTGATAAGCTCTGAAATATCCCGCTCTAGGTCATCTTGGTTAGAATTTATGTCGCTCCCTGATCTGATTATTTCTTCAGCAACTTCTTTTCCTCTAGATGCGATTTCAGACGTAGTACCTCCTAAATAAGGCAGAATCTTCGATAGAACAAGTTCTATCACGCTAGCCTTCAAGTTCTTGAATCCACCGATCCTTAGGAATTCAGCGGCTGCCTTGGGATAAACAGTTTTATAAATTCTGTCTGAGTGTACTGGGCCAGGATTAGTCGCGATAGATCTAATTCCACGATCAGTAAGTTCCCACGCTAGTGCTTCAGCAAGCCTATTTTTAGCTCCTTGCGCAGCGGTATACGGGGTCCTGAATCTATACGGCCGCTGCTCAAATTTGCTTTCTTCGGTGAAAAAGGTGCTGATAGTAATTACCTTGCCATTCTTCGATAATAGGTTAAGACCATGTACTGAAGTAAGGAACGTACCTGTTAGGTGAATCGCTACACATTCCTTGAATTCTCCATAATCTGCATTTGTGAACACCTTAACTGGGCCTGACACACCAGCATTGTTTACTATTATATCCAGACTCTTGGAAGAACTTTTGATCGAGCTGTACATGTTAATCAAAGACTGCTCATCAGATACGTCAACCCCTGGAAATGAAATTACGTTCGCTGAAGATCCAACAGACGACATTGTTTTTAATAAGATCTCTTTGGTTTCGTCTAATGGTTTCTGTCTTCGTCCCATGATAACAATGCTAGCACCATTTTGAGCAAACTTTGTGGCTATTGCCTGGCCTATTCCTGTTCCACTTCCAGTTATGAGAACGGTTTTACCTTTAAAAGGCAAATAAGAGTTCACCGGACTGGTCACAACTGTAGGGATTGGAAACTCATATTTAAACCAATTTTGCATCTTTAATCTGCTTCTATATTGTTGGCCGCTAGTAAGGTAGGCTGGCCAAATAGGAAGTTTGTTATCACCTACCAATTCTTTTTAGTTATTGACTTATTCGAACGATTTGTGTTGGGTACCTACAAACTGAAACAGAAACATATTCAATAGTCTCGATTCTTTGCTGTTGTGTATCCTTGAATGGTATCCAAATATTTGACTTTACAAGAGGTTGACTTTTATGCCCGCCACCAGTCTATACCTATGAAATGTACTTGTCTTTTCTTTAGCCTAGGACACGCAAGAATAAACTGCTTCTTTACTGTAGTGGCCAACCTTCCACTAAGGACTATCGAAGTGGCAGTAATGTTTGTAGCTGGAACGTATACGGATATCAAAAACGGAGCATGATCTATGCCAGGTCCGCGCTCGTATACGGCAAAGTCGCAGCCAAACTTTATGCCGGGCGAGACAATATAGCCCTTGTCTTTTAACACTTTAAACACAAGGTATTTTGCATCAAAATTGTCATACTGCTTTCTACACAAAGTCTTAATTCTCCTGAATGAAATTGCTTTTGCGGATTTCGAAAGGATAAATAATTCCCCACTTTCCACAAGATAACAACCCTCAATTAGGTCAAGAATTATGGGAACATCAAATTCGGTTCCTTTAGGTTTCGAGATCCCAATTGGCTTACCGTAATAACCATTGCCAAAGAGAGTACGGGATTCTTCGATACTCCAAATAATTATCCTATTTTCGATCAGCTGTCCTGTAACTGGTTTACCCATCACATACTCAAAGCTAGGATAGTTAAAGAATCAGACGCTTCCTGGCACTTATCAGCCATACCTTCTATCCCTTCTATCGCATCCTTTAATAAGAGCAAATCTTTGGTTACAGATATTTCGTTCATTGCTTTTATTATTAGACTCCTATGTCTATCATCTACCAATCTTTCTAACCTTTGAACTTCATGAGCGAGCTCAATAGTACTTGAAGGATTGATACTCAGTGCTCTTGCCATTTCATTGAGTTTGAATGTAGCGTCAACCACCATACCGATCAACTCGTTAATGTCTCCTGCGAATCTTCCTATCATGATGACGTCTACTTTCATGTTCGCAAGCCTAAAGGCTACACCACTTATGTAACCCGCGATATCGTCCATAATATATGCTGTCCTTAGTACATCCTCTCTATACACCATCAGACTTCCAATTTCTGCAACCTCTCTTGTCACACGCCTCCTAAGATTATCCACCTCCTCTTCACCTATTCTCATTCTGTCCAAAGTGGGTTGAATTTCATGAGTCAGACCCTTTGTGATACTTTTGCCTAACAAAGATAGTTCTCTCGCAGAGTTCAAGATCGTGCCAATTTCATCATGAAGTATAGCAAGGGTCTTCCGTTTGGCTTGAACCTCCAACTCCCCGCTATACATTAAGGAACAAACATGAGTCGCTGGCTATTATTTCTTTTGACATTCATGATGCATAGTTCGAAGGCTTGTGTAAAGATTGGCTACATAAAGGGGGAATCATTTTTCTTTCAGATTATCCTTTAATCCATTAGTCAAAGGGATTGGAAATTGATTCGCGAATTTCTATCAAGTCTCTCAGGATTGCGCTGGCCGTTTCTAAACCGCCAGCGCCTCTCCCTACAATTGTTTTCTCTCCCGAATATTCACAAGAAAATGTCACAGCATTTAGAGTTCCAGTAACGCAGATCGGATCATCGCGTTGAATTTCTAAAGGCATCACATTAAGCTCATCAGTATCGCAGTAGGCTATTAGTCTAATGGCTTTCCCATTGTTGTGTGCATTCCTTATCATATTTAAATTCACATCGGAAATACCGAGTCTAGGAACATCTCCGATACTGACCTTCCTTGACATGATCCAATTAGCCATGATAACAAGCTTTGCAGCGGCATCATATCCTTCAATATCTAACTTAGGACTCGCTTCAGCGTATCCTGCCTGTTTAGCGTCAGCTAGCGCCTCTTGAAAAGTGAATCCCTCCTCCTCCATCTTGCTAAGGATGTAATTAGTCGTCCCATTGAGGATCCCTCTAAAAGATAGTATCCGATCTCCTCTCAAGCATTTTTTCGCGAATTCCAGAATCGGGGTTCCTCCTCCAACGGTTCCACTGAAGGCGAGTCTAACGTTGTTATAATTTGACAACTCTAGCAAAGAAGCAAAAGCCAGGGCCAATGGCCCCTTATTCACTGTGATTACGTGTTTCTTGGATTTCATTGCAGATACAATATGAGATATCCCAGGCTCACCATTCTCAAGATTCGTTGGGGTAGCTTCAATCATTACTTCAGCCTCTGTATTTTCGATCAAATCACTGGTATTGAGGCAAATCGTCTTTTCATGGTACGCTAACACAGATTTATTCATACGTTTTGCTTCTAAGAGTCTACCGAGATCCAAGCCGTCTTGAGATATCGCCATACCATTACTATCGACACACGCGACTACCCTTGGATTCAAACCAAACGTACTATAGAGCTCAGCTGATTTAGAGAGGAGTATCTTGACAAAGCTTTGGCCTACCACTCCAAATCCAACAATTATGATACGCAATTTATATTCTAGAGCAGTTCTCTAATTAATATACGTAAAATTTTTTTATACCACACCAAACCATTTATTGCTTTCCTGAAGTGAATTAGAACGATTAACACAAAATTTGCTAGAAAATCTGTTCTTGACATTTGTCATCGGAATCGCTGCAGGAATAGTAGGATCATTGCTCGGACTGGGTGGAGGCATTATAATATCACCTATCCTTACTCTTACCGGCTCTTTACCATCACAAGTTGCCTCTACTAGCTTGTTAGCAGTCGCGTCAACTGGAGCCTCATCGACACTGTCTTATTCGATTAAGAAAAAAATTAGTTATAGCATAGGAATCAAAATTGCAGCCTTTGCTGTCCCGTTTTCAGTCATTGGTGCATTAGTTTCTTCCAACCTAAATCCAGATGAATTCAAATTGTATTTTGCCATCTTGTTAATATCAACGAGTTTATATCTATTGGTCCGGAAGCCAATAAAAGAGGATAGACGTAATCAGGAGAACAGAGGGCGGCTAATTTCAAATACCTTGCTGTACGGCGGATCTTCTGCGGCTGGTTTCATATCAAGTCTTTTTGGAATAGGAGGAGGGATCATTTTTGTTCCTCTCTTGTTTGCCGTAAAAAAACTATCAATGCAGCAGTCAGTCGCTACATCGCAATTATCTATACTGATCACCTCAGTTGCAGGCATTTTAACTCATTCAGTTCTCTTCCAGCAAGATTACGTGTTCGCTGGGTCAATAGCGTTAGGAGCGTTAATAGGTGCCCAGGTAGGGTCTTTTATCGCTATCAAGATCAGTGAGAGGGTATTAACAACACTATTCTCTTTTTCACTCATTATTATATCAATCCAACTCATCTTGGGTTATTTGCAGTAGTAAAATCATTTTTTGAAATCCCTTATCCAGCTGCGAAGTAGGGAAGGGATTTCATGTTGTGTTCTCGCGCTATTCCAACAGATTTTTAGCTCTTCTTCGAGCTCAGTTTTTTCCTTTCTATGATGTTCTGAGGCAAGGTGGTCAAATATCTTGTCTAGAGAGCTCATGTGCATTGAACAAATATTACACTTATTCGTGCTGGCATATGAATTCAATCTGCAATATGTATTCGTGGGATGTTTAATATGTTATCTTTAGTGTATTTTCTTGAATTATATCGCCCACATCTTCTATGCACGGCCTCTATGTTCTCAATACTCAATGGAACTAGAGTTGATTAAAACCTAAGAGATATTTGGCAATTCAAATAGGCTCAATACCTTTTTGTTTCGCTACCCCTTACAGGTTTTATAGGTGGAGGGAGCTTCTCCAGCTTATGCGACGGATTAGCTAGATAATGCCTGGAAGCCCCTTCTCCGGTAAGTACAATATTACAATTTAGACATTTGTATCGAATGGCCAACGTAAGCTCAACAGTTTAGTTATACATACATGGCTAAAAAGTATGTGGAAATGGTGGCTTAACGGAGCTTGATTATTTCTCTGTTATCAGGCACAGAAGTTCTCAAGTGATACCTATTATGGATCGAACTAGCAATATTCTCCGATTTTGATTTCTCGCCGTGATTAACTATTACTCTCTTGGGCTTGACCCGATAGACAAAATTCATAATTTGGTTAAAGTCACTATGACCACTAAAACCATCTATTCTTTGCGTATCACAATTTACAGGAACGACCTTCACTTTCCCGCTCTTGTCCATCATCCCAATTTCGTTCATGATGCCGTCAATTACTCGTCTCCCCAAAGTTCCATTTATCTGATACGAAACAAATATTATCTTGTTTCCTCGCACAGGCGCGATCGATTTAAAGTATTCCACCGATGGCCCACCTTCGAGCATCCCTGATGTAGCCATTATGATGGAAGGATTGCGGTCTTCCAAAATTTCATCTCGTTTTCCAGGACCGTTGACGAGAGTAAAATACTCTGACTGAAATGGATTAACGCCTGAGGAAACAGATTTTCTCACGTTAAATCCCAGATAGTGTGCATATGACATATGAATAGCACTAGCCTCTGAGATCATTCCTTCAATATAGACCGGGCATTCGACCAAGTTTCTCTCTCGCATTTCTTTATCCAACACCAACATCATCTCTTGGGCTCTACCTACGGCAGGAACAGGAATCAAAACCTTGCCACCTTGTTGTAGTGTTTGGTTTATACTTCTTGTAAAATTGTCATATACCGAAATTTGATCAGGCATAATATCAGATGTATTGCCATATGTGCTCTCGGTAATCAGCGTTTCGACTCTCGGGTAAACTGAAAGAGCACTATCAAGTAATTGAGTTCTGGCGTATTTGTAATCACCAGAATATAATATGTTATGTGCTCCTGATATATTCAAATGCACTGTAGCACTTCCCATAATGTGACCAGCATTGTTAAGGGTGATCGTAATATCAGGCGAGATATCAGTAGGTTTGCTATATGGTAAAGTTACGCAGTGCTTGATAACTTCGTAAACGTCTCGAGACTCGTACGGAAGGTAACTGCCGTTTGCCTTTGCAATCTTGACCGAATCCAATTGCAGGAGCGTCATAAGAGGCAAGGTGGGTTCTGTACAATAAACAGGTCCTCTATATCCGTACCTAAAAAGTGCTGGCAAGAATCCTTGGTGATCTATATGTGCATGACTCAAAACCACTGCGTCAAGATCATTTAAGGTAAAAGGGAACCAATCGATCCTAGGATACGCATCCAGCCCTAGCGCTTCACCTGGGTTTATTCCACAATCCAACATAACCTTGCTTTCAGGTGTTACTACTACAAAGCATGACCTACCGACTTGTTTAACTCCCCCCAAACAAAAAACCAAGACTTCGGACTTGCCAGAAGTTCCGAAAGAAGTTTTGTCAAATCTTGCAGGAGCTTCTGACGAAATCGGCATAACATTGGCCTGAAACTCATCTGAGTTTAGATTGCCTCTCCGCTTGATACCCGCTAAATAACTAGGGGCACCAACTATAAGCGGAGTTCTAAAAATTCTCTGTCCAAGTTCCTGGTAAAAGATGCTTCTCTCCCTCGCAGAACCCTTCAAAGTTGAGTGTATTGTCTTGATACTCGCAGAAGGTATATGCGGAGAAAGTCTAGTTCTTGCTAGCCAACCTGTTGAAGATGCAATTTCGATAATCAATGCCGGGGTGATCGCTTCGGGACTACTTACCTCCAAAATTACTTCTCCGGTAGCGTCGTCGCAGAAAGCTGCTGAGAGCGATACATTCTTTGGAACGAGCTTTAAAACTGTTGACCTTGTCAAATCCTCCGAAATCCGTATGCTAGGGTCGGTTCGGATTACAAACCGTTTCTTCATAGTCTTGGAGAGACCAGAGAGATACAATGTAAGTTCCGTTAGAGCAAATTTAGGGTTTTTCGTATACAGTGCAATTTTCGGTCCTTCAAACCGTGCAGCCGTAATTGATGCTTCTTTTGGAAGCAATGTAGTAAGTGAATTATACAGGGATTCGCCATCAGATTCATCGTAGTGGTCAGTCGCCCTAAATCGCTTTTTATCTGAAGTCTTTGCTAAGCTGTGAGACAACATATTTGCTTCGGAGCTTGAGCTTTTATGGACTTCTGATTTTGCATTGCGAATGCTGTCTATCTTAAAATCATCCTCCGAACCATTATCTTCTCTCAAATTGATTCATTTCCAACCCACTAAGGTATTATACTGTCAACTCAAAGCATACCTAAAAGGTATTCTACCAGAAGGGGCTACTAAATACTAAGCAAAACCATTAATATATCTTCTTGATTCGCAATTTACATATGATGTAACCAATAAATGGATATCTGATTTGTGGGTCTATGGGTAGGGTGGCAGATTCTAAGATGGTTCCTTAAATTCTACACCTCCACCAGTTTGCTCTCGTCAAAGGATTTTGAATTGTACCAATTATATCTGAAAAAATCCAGACACCAGTCATGGAAAAGCCCTTCACCATCGATAGAACCATTGCTATAGAACATGGAAGTCATATCGGTTACCCCTTTAGAATTTGGGAAGAGCACAGTAGCTTGTTGTTCATTCAGAACTACTGCAACTTGGATTCTGTCGATCATTCTCCGCTCAACTTCTCCACTTTTCAACAAATCCTGATAGCCAACCTGTTTAAGCAGGTCCATACGCTTCCTAGGAACTTGCGCATTCTGCGGCAGGATATAGCTAAATTTTAGTTTCTTACTTTTAATGCGCGGCAAAATCGCTTCGATAAGTTCTAGCGGAATTTGAGGTAGCATTGCACAAATATACTCTTCAGACTCTTCATACATCTTTTTCCAGCTCTCAATAACGGCAACGATCCCATTGATGTACTCACATTTGTTAAGGGCACCTATTCTGTAAATGAACTTCATTGGTATATCTCCGGCCACGTGTTCTGAAAAGTAGTTCTGGTAAGTAGACAGAAAGCTGAAAGTCGAAATCTGCCTAATGATAATATTCCCAAAAGTGGATAGTGAAAAGTTACCACTTGAATCTTTTTCGATCAGCCCCGCCTCAAAGAGTCTGTTGAGATTTCGATGTACCTCTTGCATTGTTACGTCCAGATCTCGTGCAAGCTTGGCCAGCTTTGTCTTCTCGTTATGCAATTTGAACAAAATTTGCAATCTATGTTCGCTTGCAAGTTCAAAGAAAATGTGTTCAGTATGCTCATATTCACTAATCGACGGAGAATATTCATCCCTATCACCGTTTATATGCATTTTCATACACTATCATCTCTATCATCTATTTGAAGCGGTTTCAAATATTAGTTTCTTTAGGCAGCATGTGTTCATATCTAGATGCTTAAACTATCAGTATTCTTGAAATTGAGTCACTTGTGGTAGCATGAACCTATTGGTATGGGGTTAGGAAGGACCTATGAATGGAATAATTTCATACAAAAGGGGATCTTTGCCAATCATCATACTACCTTAGGATCCAGGGCAATATGAATACTATGGCCACAATCATCACCATCACAAGCGTCAAGATTAGAGGTGCCTTTTTGAGACGAGTTGAA
The DNA here is from genome assembly GCA_009377575.1 of Nitrososphaeraceae archaeon. Taxonomy (GTDB): domain Archaea; phylum Thermoproteota; class Nitrososphaeria; order Nitrososphaerales; family Nitrososphaeraceae; genus TH5896. The sequence goes on from WHTU01000005.1 coordinate 81,073, forward strand.
CCTGCGCTAACTTTTCTTTCGATCAGTGAGTTATATAATTGGCCCCCATCAAGTGGCCCTATCGGCAATGCGTTGAAGATTCCTACATTAAAATTGATGAACCATAGCCAAAAAAGGAAGTTAGCGATAATTGGAAAAGAGGATCCGAGCGTTGACGAATATTTGGATGCCATTAGGTCAGAATAAGGCACTGAACCTTCCGCCATAGTGGGTGGAAGAAGAATCGCAATTGGATTAGATCCGAAGGCACTCTTGTATCGACTCAGAACGAATTCCGGATCTGGTATTACATTTGTGATAGTAACTCCAAGAATGCCTGTATTGGGTTGTACGCTAGCAGGGATCGAAGCAATACCTGTAATTTCCTGACCGTTAGTATCCTTCCATGTGATTACCACATTATTTCCCAAATTTGATTGAAGAAGCCTGCTCAAATCCTCAATGTGCTCTACTCTATCTCCTTCGATGTCCAAGATTACATCTCCCTCCTTTATACCAATTGAATTTGCAAGTGAACCATCACCTACAGTCATAATCTCCACTCCATATTGAGTGCTATCCTGTTGTGGCAACGGCACAAGTGTTGAGACAACAATATAGAGCAAACCAAGAGAAAGCCCCGCCATTATCATATTGTTCATGGGACCTGCCGTGAGAATTGCGCTCTTTTCCTTTAACCTAATTCTAGCCAACTCTTCCCTTTCTATATTGACAAATGCTCCGATAGGAATACCCAGAATAAGCACCAATCCTGTAGACTCCACCCTCACGCCGTACACCCTAGCTACGATCCCGTGTCCCGCTTCATGTATGATAATTGTTAAAACTAAAGCAATCCACCCGTACGTCCATGGCAGATATGGGTTTAACCCGGGGATAAGGAGATTTGATTGAGGCCCTATATCCCTAACCCCTTCCCGAGCCGCCCCATTGGAAAAGAGAACCATTAGCGAACCCACTATCAAAAACACAGCTAAAGCAGTTATGAGTGGCATAAGATATGTATTAAACCTCGCATAAAATTTTGCAATTTTACTACCTGCTACTTTATCGAAAAAACTCAATCCATAGGGAGTATGAATTAGAATTAATGGAAACTTAATTTCAGCGCGTACCTTGTTGCTTTGTGCCTGGTTTCCCAACTTCTACTATAACGATATTTGGTTATTTAAATGAAGCCATTAGCCTAGGACAGGTCTAGACCAATGATGAATAGTACATCATGATAAATGAATTCAAACAATAGGTCATTGTGCTCTGAGAGTTGCAAATTTGAACACTAATATATTCAAGCCAAAGATAACATTATGAAACGGGATAGAAAGGAAAAATGTCTAGAACAGGTGAAAATCAAGATCTGACGGGTAAGATTTCTGGGAATGAAAGAAAAAAGCTCTCTGAGCCTCCCATAGATGTTTTATTTAATCCCTCTCTTATCTTGAAAAGGGATGCATGGGATATTGATGTTGCGTCAATGCTACGAATGCTACTGGATATTCTTGAAAGGATCCATTACAAGGATTTGAGAATTTGTGGTATTGCTGCCCTTTCGTCATCGATGATACACCGGATTAAGGTAGAAAGCATTTTCAAGTTACAGAGTATGTCAGAAAAGAAAAGTAAACCATCAAGCCATCCAGATGAAGTTCCCATTGAGAATCTAAGCCCTATTACAATACCTTTTCGATACGAGTCAAGTTACCCTGTTTCGCTTCAAGAGCTTCTATCAGTGTTAGAGAGCATGATATCCAGCCTCACTGAATCAGGGACACGTAAACCACGTATTAGTATAGAACCAGTTGAGGACTTTTCATTTGAAGAATACTTTATAAAAATCGAGGAAATCTTGGCTCAGTTCGAGACGATGATCCGTACTAGGGTTTTCGAACAAGGAAACGAGTTATTTAGTAATTTGATCGCAGATATGGACGCACTATCGAGTGCGAGATGCTTTCTGGCAATGTTGTACCTGGCCTTGAAGGGGACTATACGTATTGAACAAACTAGTGACAGCAAAGACATCTTGCTATGCCAAGTACGAGACGGTTCGCCATAGGCGTAGTAAACCCCGATATGAAAATGAAGGAGAAGGGTCTATTGCAAGATGAAGTTAGGGCCCGTATTGAGGTTGCTCTTTATTGTTCTGGGAAACCGATGTCAGTCGATGAGCTCGTTAAGGCTTCAGGCATTACTTCGAGAGAAAAAACTATTCAAGTCATCAAGGATTTAATGAAAACGATTAATTCTCAGTTAAAGGCTTTGGAAATAGCAAAGTTAGAGGACGGTACTTTTGTCTTGCAAGTGAAACCCATGTATCTATCGATTGTTAGAAAGTTTTCACATCAGCCTATTTTGTCACAAGCGTCTTTGAAGACCTTATCTTACGTTGCATACGAACAACCAGTTACTTCTACTAGGCTAGTGCGAATTAGAGGTTCTCAAGTATATTCTCATCTGAAGGAATTACATAGTCACGGATTCGTTAAACATGAAGCATTGGGCAGATTGAAAGTGTACAAGACCACCGAGAAATTCATAAGTTATTTTGGTATTCCAAACTTGGATATGTTGAAAAGAAATCTGGTTTCAACTGGTAAATCGTAGGTCTTGGATCGCCTTGGCAATAGATGCTTTCCAAGGAAACTGATAGACGATTGAAAAGTATTAAATTACCCCTTTCGGACGTTGGTTTATTATGCGCAAGTCCATAGAGAACCTCACTGGCAGAAAATACACTGGCGGCAAAATTACTCCCTCCAGAAGTAGAAAGAAATACGAGATCGATCGGTATCCTAATGAGGCACTTGTAGGTAAAACTATCTCTGTTTCACGACGAACTAGAGGCGGCAATTATAAGACCGCGTTGAAAAGATCAGAATTTGCTAATGTGACTAACCTAGAAACTAGGAAGACTCAAAAGACAATTATTTCACAGGTAATTAGGAATCCTGCAAATAGGGATTATGAAAGAAGAGGAGTGGTAAACAAGGGAGCGATCATTGAGACTGAATTAGGTGCCGCAAAGGTGACTTCCAGACCCGGACAACACGGATGCGTAAACGCAATTCAAATCTCCCAGTAGCACGTTCGTACTGGATCTTGAGTACTTAGCTCAGCTACCATTGTATATATGATGCACAATTAACGAAGTCATGGCCAATTGCCCAGGAAAGAAATTTGGTGTTAATAAAAGTCGTTTTTTTAATTGAAAATTTGTTGAACCTACATCCAAGAACCGCCGAATCTCCTTTTTCCTTCGGCCTTTCCCAGCATTCGACTACGTATTATCTAAAAACCTCCGCAAGACTTTTTGTGAAGTCCAATTTCGCCTAACCTTTTCCTAACTTTACATGCGCAAAGTATTTTAAATTAAGCATCCTGAACCTTTCACTGCTCACTGCAAAAAAAACTTACGCGTAATCTTGGAGGGTATGAAAAAAACGCGAGTTAGGAGGGATGACGTTCACTCGGCCAGCATATTATTTGATTTACGAGTGAAGCATAAGTGTGAAACTGATACACCCTTCGAGGGGAATTTGCAATCGTATTGTTCCTCGCCGCTATTGAATTCCGCAGGGAACAATGAGTAGTTGCATTCATTGATCTGCCGTTGCGAGAAATCGCACAGCAATGGAGATAACGTCAGTGGAATTTTTGTAAAGTAGGCTTTTTCTACCCCCAAGGAACCTATAATCAAGATTCTCTGTAAAACATTCCTGTAAAAATAATGGAAAGGATATTAGAGCGGTTCTTGACAGATAAGATGTTATCACTAGCATCGAAATAATAGCTTCGCATGCCGCTTTATCATTTAAGTACTATGATGAGCTTGGCTCCACCCCAATGAAGTACCTTGTTATTTCTGATCTTCACCTGGGTTTCGAGTACAATCTTGTGGAGAAGGGTATTCAAATAAATTCGAAATTCTTCACGCAAGAAATAGTTTCAGAGGTGGATGCGATAATAAGAAGTTTCAAACCCCAGGGCATAATACTGTTAGGAGACATTAAGGATTCAATCGTCAATATCAACTCTATCGAGTGGTATCACATACCTCGTTTCTTGAAGGATCTTAGTAACAATTATCTAGTTTACCTAATTCCAGGAAATCATGATGTAAAAATCGAGAGTTTGTCCCCCGCTGACGTTTCCATTGCTAGTCCTACAGGGATTACGATTGGTGATACACTTTTTTTACATGGCCATACTATGCCCTCAAGTAGAAAATCGGCCGTAAACAAAATAGTAATGGGACATTTGCACCCAGTTCTGAATAAACCAGATAGCAACCTAAATGGTGAGCGTGTTTGGATATTCCTAAAGGTTAAAAAAAGCGCTATTTTTAGAAATGAGGAGGGATATCTTGACTTAGTAACTGTGCCTTCTATTAATCGATTTATCATCCCCTCCAATGATTTTAGAAAGAGCGCTACCGTTTCTATGTCCCCTATAATTAGAAACGCAACGAAATCTTCTGATTATGTTAAGCAGGCCTTTGTGGTTTGTTTGGACGGATATGTGTTAGGTGACGAAAGGTTGCTTCCATTTGTAATTTGAATATCACTCAAACCGAAAAGTGGTCAGCTGAAGTAGGTTATCTGTCATGGGCTAGATCTGACATGCACCTCCTCTACGTTTCGATATATGGCTTTAAATATTCGAAGGTAGGAATGTGGGTCCTAATCCATTCTAATGTGTTAATGAATGTGGAAGCAGATTCTATAGTCGTAAGAACAGGTATTCCGAGCTCTACAGCCTTCCTACGTATTTGATATTCATCATCGAGCATACCGACATACCTCTCAATTGTCGCCGTGGATGGAATATTGATAATGAAATCGATCTGTCGTTTAAATAACAATTCTGAAATGTTGGGTTTTCTAAGAGGTTCGCTTATTTTGTATACCCTTTCAACCGGATAAATGTCGAAATTTTCCATAAAATCTGCGGTGTGTTCTGTGGCCATTATTGAGTACCCCATATTTCCAATCTTTCTTGCAAGCGGAAGGAGTCTTTCCTTGTTACTAGGTCCACCTGCAGTTATCAAAACTCTGCCACGAAGTGGCAAGTTGAATCCAGCTGCGATGTAGGCTTTCGACAGTGCATCGTGAAAACTTTGCCCAAAACAGGCAACCTCCCCTGTAGATTGCATTTCAACGCCGAGAACAATATCTGCACCCTCGAGCTGCATGAAAGAAAATTGCGGAACCTTTATGCCAAAACCAGACTTTCTTAGCCAGCTATCGCTACGGTCAACAGGTAGTTTTTTTCCAATCATGGCTTGAGCCGCCAGCGAAATTAGATTTAGTCCAGTGAACTTTGATACGAATGGCATTGATCTAGAAGCGCGAACATTAGCTTCTATTACGAGCACTTGGCCTTTCTTTACCAAAAATTGGATATTGAAAGGTCCTATTATCTTCATAGCAACGCCAATTCTTCTGCTGTACTCAGTGATCGTTTCGATCGTCTCTCTATCTAATCTCCACGGAGGAATGCACATCATTGCGTCTCCCGAATGCACGCCAGCGTTGTCGATGTGTTCTATGACTGAACCAATGACAACGCTCTGTCCGTCCCCTACTGCGTCAACTTCCACTTCTGAAGCGTCTTCCAAAAACTTTGTCATTACGATTGGGTGATCAGGACTTACGTTAGTAGCCTCAGTCAAGTATTTCTTCAACTGGTCTTGGGTCCAAACAACTTTCATTGCAGCACCACTGAGCACATATGAAGGTCTAACGAGTAAAGGATATTGTACTATCTCTGCAAATAATCGTGCCTCGTCCAGACTCGTAAATTTTTTCCAGGCTGGCTGTCTTATTCCCAATGAGTCAAGTAGGTTTCCGAACTTGGATCGATCTTCGCCCTGGTCCACGCTCACGGCAGAGGTTCCTATAATATTGATATTTGCAGAAGCTAATCTTGGTGTGAGGATATTTGCAGTCTGGCCTCCAACGCAAGTTATTATGCCATCAGAATTTTCCCTTTCGCAAATGTCCATCACCCTTTCAAACGTTAATTCTTCAAAATATAAGCGATCGCAGATGTCATAATCGGTGGAGACAGTCTCAGGGTTACAGTTTATGATTGTGACCTCCTCGCAACCATTGTCCTTTAGACCCCAAACCATATTTACTGTGCCCCAATCAAATTCCACACTACTACCTATCCTGTATGGCCCAGCGCCTAGCACTATCACTTTTGAAGGCATATCCTTACCTCGAGGCATACGAGACTTTTTATCAGAGGTTAATGTCCTGTCCTTTCCTTGTGAAACATAATGAACATCATCAAATTGACCGCCGTACGTGAGATAAAGATAATTAGTCTTTGCTGGCCATTCGGCAGCTAAAGTATCAATTTGTTTGGTAACAGGCTGGATCATCCATTTCTTTCTTAGAGCTCTAACATTAATCTCGTCGATGTTGGAGCAGTTGGCAATTTGAACATCAGAAAATCCCATTCTCTTCGCTTCCAGCAATATATTTTTATCAAGACTCAAATTTTTTAGCTTTTTCTCAGTCAGGATTATGGCTTGTATTTTGCTCAAAAACCAAGAATCTATTGATGAGAGTGAGTTGACACGCTCCACCGACATACCCGCCTTAAATGCTCTTACAACGTCGAAAAGGATCTCATCAGTCGGATGCAATAGAGATTGTTCGATGGTTTCAATTTTATCATTCCCTATACTACTATCACTATTACTATCGCTATTATTACTATCGCTATTATTACTACTATTATTAGAATCAATTGCATGTGAAGATGAGCCCCTTAAAGGGCTGCTCCCTAGTGAACTTAAATCTGGCCAAATTGGATGGTTTTCATTTTTCGGCGAATTTGGATTCAAAGTTCCATCTAAATCTATTCGTTCTTTCCGTAAAGATGTAAGATGTAGCTTTCTCTGCTGAGCCAAATTATTTGTACCTGATCTTTGATTATCGGTAATGAATGTGGAAGTAAAATTATTTGTATCGGATTCATCGGAGTCAAGCTTAGAATTCGAAACAAGGCCGTACTTTCCATTGTCGCACATTCTGATTGCCTTTTGAAGAACTTCTTCAAAACTCCTACCAATCGCCATTACCTCTCCCACAGATTTCATCGTGGTGCCTAACCTCTTTTTTACTAATTCAAATTTCTTGAAATCCCATCTAGGCATCTTCAGCACAATGTAGTCCAAAGAAGGTTCAAAGCATGCCGTTGTCGCTTTCGTGACAGTGTTAACTAATTCGGGAAGAGAATACCCTAAACTTATCTTGGCAGCTATGTATGCTAATGGATATCCTGTGGCCTTACTTGCCAACGCAGAAGATCTAGATAACCGTGCGTTTACCTCAATAACGCAGTAATTTTCGGACCGTGGGTCAAGTCCAAACTGAATGTTGCATTCCCCAATGATATCACATTTTTTAGTGGCTTTTAGTGCGCTACTGCGTAGCATATGATATTCGTAGTTGTTTAGTGTCTGTGAAGGGGCCACAACTATGTTATCTCCTGTGTGAACTTTCATAGCTAGAACGTTTTCCATATTACAGACTATGACACTGTTTCCATGGTGGTCTCGCATCACTTCATACTCAATCTGCTTCCAAGATCCTACGTATTTTTCAATTAGAACTTGTCGAACTACGCTGAGTGCAAGTCCTCGCTGAACTATTTCCTGTAATTCATAATCATTATAAGCAACTCCACCACCTCGTCCGCCCAATGTATAAGCCACCCTTATAATCACCGGATATCCTATTCTCTTGGCAATGAGTTGAGACTCTTCGATAGAGTTCGCTGATGAGCTTTCAAGAACTGGAAGCCCACATTCAGCCATGTTATCTTTGAAAAGCTGTCTATCTTCTGTAGTTTGGATACCCTGAATTTGAGTGCCCAATACTTTAATTCCATATTTTTTAAGAACTCCATTATTCTCCAGCGCAACGCCACAGTTTAACGCTGTTTGGCCTCCAAAGCTTAGCATTATAGAATCGGGGCGTTCGAGTTCTATTATATTCGTGACATATTCTAGATTAACAGGTAACAGATATACCCTGTCCGCGAATCTGCTATCGGTTTGAATAGTCGCGATATTTGGGTTAATTAGTAGCGTATATATGTTATCTTCCCTTAACGCTTTGAGGCATTGAGAACCAGAGTAATCGAAATGACGGTCTTCGATTTATCGAAGGACTTTCGCCTGCCTCTCCGATCTTTATTGCCCCGCTACCCAGAACTAGAACTTTCTTGATATTTTCATGTTTTCCCAATTCTCCTATCCTCCGTAAATCCCACAACATCCCAAAGATGATTATTCTGTTGCAGAGTGTATAAATCATTAAGGATTGAAAGTCTTACATCCAAATTTTGATGCATTTCTTGTGAATTAAATCATGAAGTGTTCCATATTATTGTATTCTTTTATCTGGTTTTTACCATAAGTGAGTTGCAGTACTGAATCTATTCAACAACAACTCGTTGCTCAAGCAGCTCAAATTGGATCAAATTGGGTGGTTGTCGATTTCAGAATGCTCTTTCAGCTCCTAGGCCATGAGTAAAGCTATCGTGTCAGATAATGGCAGCCTCACCGGCAATTCACACAGTGGGCAGTTGTCGTGTTGTACCAATTCTTGATAATGTCTCTAAATTTTTCGAAAACAAACGTACAATCATAAGGACCTGGAGACGCCTCAGGGTGAAATTGCACACCGATGATTGGTTTAGACCTATGTTGAATACCTTCTACTGTGTCGTCATCAGGATTATAGAACCAGGTTGTAAAATCTGTTTTCTGTAAGCTCATGGTATCTATTCCATAGCCGTGATTCTGACTCGTTATGTAGGTAGTATTGTCGTTCTTGTCAATGCAAGGTTTATTTTGACCTCGATGGCCGTATTTTAGTTTGTAGGTTTTTGCCCCGGCTGCGAGAGCAAGAATCTGGTTACCAAGACAGATACCCAAAGTAGGAATTGATTCTTCAATCAATCTTTTGGCCGTATTGATAGTTGTGGTACATATCTCTGGATCGCCCGGTCCGTTGCTTATAACGACCCCTGCTGGACCAAACGCCGCGAGCGAATCATAATCAGTATCCCACGGAAGCCTAATTACTGAGAATCCCAATGACAAGATGTTACGGAGGATACTGAACTTTGTTCCGGTATCTAATAGAACTATCCTTCTATTGTGGAGGCTTTTACTATCATTGGCAACAGGACTATAAAACTTGGCTTCCTCGGTCGAAACCTCGGGCATAAAGTTTATCCCCTCATAACTTGAACCCGCAAGCTGTTCCTTAATCCTCGGCACGTCTAACCTCGTTACTTGAGGTGTTGACTTTATTTCCCTTCTGTCTGCAACAGACTTTCGAGCTCTCTGTGAACTACCTAACGATGTTACGCTTAATGCACCCATCATCACGCCATGCACTCGAAGTCGTTTGGTTAATTCACGCGTATCAACTCCATATATCCCCGGTATCTTTTGATCATATAACCATTCGTCGAGGGTTTTGATAGAACTCCAATGGCTTGCGCTAGTTGAAAGATTTTGAACAATTAATCCCCGGACCTGAATGGACATAGATTCGAAGAATCTAGGAAGTCCGAACTGATCTTTCAAATTGAAATCAGGTACACCATAGTTTCCTATCAGTGGATATGTAAGGCACAAAATTTGGCCTCTATATGAAGGATCTGTTAGGGTCTCGGTATATCCTACCATACCCGTGTTAAATACCACCTCCCCTTCCATGTAAGATGGGTACCCAAAACCTATACCTCTCATCGTTAATCCATCTTTCAACACAAGAAATCCAGCAAGCTTAGAGTCAGACCCAATCAGATTAATGAAATTTGAACCCTTGAGCCAGTTTGAATTGATGAGATTTAAACTTTCTTGCTAAAGATAAAATATTGCGGACGTTACATTATACTAAATAGCCAGATTCCTAATCGCGATTAATGCGGTATTCTTGAGACCGATCATTTATGCTCTCGAGTATCGAACAGGTTAAATGACGTATCCATTACGTTTATCGTATGAAAGGCAACGCATTTCAATTTCATTCTGTATTTACCATTATTACGATATTTACTATATTTCATATAGGCATCACAGCTGAATTGGAATTTTTGTTTGACGCTACTGCAGCAAATGATGCTTTTAGCGTTCAAGATACAGATTTTATGAATCGTCAAAAAGATATTTTTGGTATATCAGAGATGTACCCTACTGTCAGTGGGGGAAGAGAATGGTTCGTAAATATGACCAATCCGGCTAACAGTTCACATTTTAGTGAGACAGGAGGTTTTGAGCTAATAAAACAGAGTGACGGTTCATGGAGAGTTAACTCAACCCACGTTCGACTGGTCGTCGAGACTCCATCACATATGACAGGATGGAAGAACGTGGAAATCACTGGCTATGCGAAGCTGAGCCTACCGCCTATCGTTAACTCGACCTCATCCTCTAATTCTAATTCTAATTCTAATTCTATTAGCTCACTGATGGACAGTAATGAATCGGAAGAGATTGATGATTTAGCCTTCATAGGTCGTAGTGGCAGACATAGTTCAGAAGTTCCATGTGAAGGGACCGCGTATGTCGGCGGACTACACAGCGAAGGTTCGGTAGGATGGAAGAAGGAGATATGGCACACAGGTGGATATACTGATGAACGGGCTAGGAATCTTGTCACTGAACCAATATTGGATAGGTGGGTGGGATGGAAAGTGATAATCTATGACATGCACCTGAATAACGAAACTGCGGTAAAACTGGAATCATATCTGGATGACCATAATAATGACAGTTGGAAGAAGGTCACTGAAATAATTGATAGTGGAGGGTGGTACTCAAGGAGCACAGATGAGGAGTTTTTTACAGCGGATTGTGGAAAGGGGAGAGATCATATTATCGCTGAAGCGGGTCCTTTTGTAATATTTAGAACTGATAACCTTATACTTGATTTTAAAAACCTAAGCGTAAGAGAGATTGATCCTTCTACTGAGCTAAATGAATAGCACAATTTCATTCTCGCATACTCTGTAAGTGCCGATAGAGTATTAATCCTAGACTGAACGCACACAATCTGAGAAATGTGGTTGTTTTGATGATAGTTGTAGGATATATTAAATAATGCTGTTAAGCTAACTACCGTCGTCTTTCTTGAGTTTTTTGGCCGCTTCCAATATTATTTTTGCCACATCACGCTCAATTCCAAGTGATGAAGCAAGATGATCAACATCAGATGAGATAATAGAGTCAAAGGTAAATCCCGACCTTGTCAACAGCTCTTTGAGCCCCTCAGGAATCTCTAGTTCCTGAATTGTATATTTCATAACAAAAGTAATTTTAGACATACTAATATACTCTTCTAGTAAATTTATATATAGATGACATCGGCATCACAGAAATAACTTCCGACATATGATTAGTTTGTGATATTGGCGCAGCGGGCATCTGTATTCGATAACATTGACGATTGGGGTCTAATAATAGATTCTCGATGTGAGGCAGCTACCTCAGATCAAACGTTGTGTGGTCTGGTAGTGGCGGAATTCAAGGATGCAATAGTAGTTTTAAATTTTGGTCGGTATCGGATAAATAAATTTCTGGTTCCGAAATCAAAAGTGGATGGATTTGATGGAACTCTAGTACATCTCAAAATCTCACAAACGAATCTATTCTTGTTTTGCTACTAAGATACACCCGTCTACGTCCTTGACTTGGACAAAAAAAGTAACGAGTGTATTTGTGTTAGCATTAAATGGCGTGTCCAAGTTTTCCAAGGATAACAGATTACATTCCTACACACAGGGTACTTTTTACGTTTAGAAGATAATTAGTCAAGACGAAATGCCTCCAACTTGTAAGCTCACCAACTTTCTCTGCTGAGACATTCAGATAATCCCGATCTGAATACAAGTTGGTCGGCATACCTGTTAGAGTGTCATTAATACTTCTCGTCGTAGTCCACTATTCCGTGCGCCAATGTAAGCAAATATCAGTACGGCCATGCATCTTAATTAACGCACTTTAATTACAATATTTACAAATGAACTATAGATGAGGTCACTCAAGTTGTCTTTTTCAACCTATTTGGCATGACAAACTAAGTTATCATATAAGGGAACGTATATTGGGCAACAGCGCAGTGTATGACTAAGCAATTGCTTCATGAGCTATTCAATGATATCATCTTATCGTATGGTACTCCCAAACCAACCAGAAACTAGTTCAGAATCTAAGAAAAGATATTAATCTACGGCTTTTCCAGTGAGGTTTTCCCTTTAGGTGAAACTCTTGTGAACTTTGGCCAACAATCATTCTATTAACCATGGTGTAGACGTGAAATTCCTAACATTATGCCAAATGCGCCAATGTAAAATCCCAGACCCACCAACAGTGTATTGTTAAGCCCCACCACCATTGACGAAATGATTGCAAGGACAGATCCTATAACTGAAGCGATAATGTTAACGCCCCAAATTAAAGTTACATTGTGGTCGTCGGTTTCATTGATCTCTTCCAATGAAACATTATTGGAATCAGCAAATTTTTTATTAGATCCAATTTGACTCTGTATCACATCAGCATATTTTCTGTTATGCCCGGTCGCCAACCGAATAATGGATGGAAATTGGAATCCCATTAAAAAACCAATTGGGGCAAGAAAGATGACAGTAAGTATGATTCGTTCATAGATGGGCAGAACTATACCCTGATAGATCACATCATCTATGAGGAAATAGTACGCCATAGTTAATACGATGATAAGTGGTATGGAAACCAGAATGGCTCTAGCGGGCCTAGCAGGAAATAATTTTCCGCTGGCATAAGAGCCTATTCCTGTGGCAATCAAGATTGAGAAGAGGATGGCGGTTAATGCCAAAACCGGTGTACCAAGGATTAATAAGAATTTCTGGATCAAAGTGATTTCAAAGAACATGAAACCTAAGCCGATACAAGTGGCGAAAAGTAAATAATACTTATTTGATGACATGACTGTTACCATATCAATCTTATTTAATTTAGAATAGTAAAGTAAAATAGTAAACAACACTCCCGAAAGGATAAGTACGGTGGTGAGTATCATTATTAGTTGGAGAGGGATTCTTTCTCTTGCAAAGAAGAATGGTGAATCGTCCGTGGGAGGAGGAAGGGAAGAAATGCTTGAATTCGCTCCTCCCCCAAGTGACCCAATTGATCCCAAAGATTTCGACAGAATTTCTTCAAATTCTGATTGCATATGGTCACCAGGCAGCAAGATCGTTTTGGCATTTCTTTCCGATACTCTTTGTTTGACTATTTCCAATTCCTCTGTTGTGAAAGCACTATTTTTGATCATTACCAACACTGGATAAATTGATCCTTCGCTAGAAGGGAGAAAGTAAAGACCAGGTTTGTTTTCCACTACAATAACCCTACTTAGAATCTCTTGGTTTTCCCTTGATACACTATCTACTGACCCATTTCTTGGGCCACGGGGTGATTCTTCATAGTCTTCGAGCAGAGATTGATAGATCAAGGGTATCAACCGGGGCAATTCTATATTCCACCGTATCATCACTAAGATACCATGATCCTTGTTCAGATGCTCTAGATATTGTTTGAATGCTTCTACAGTGTATAAGTAGTTCTCAGACAATGCATATCCACCTGCAAGCTGAGCCGCCCATGAATCTACTAACTTAATCATGATAAGGTCGAATCTTGAGTCAGTACCACTAAGGTATCTTCTCCCTTCATCTATTACTAATTTTACCTGATCTCGGTCATACAAGTTACCAGCAGAACTCCCAAACCTTTTTGCTGCTTCTATGATTAACGGGTTTATTTCAACGGCAGTAACATTCCTTGATCCTCCTGCTAAAGATGCGAGGACATCTTCGCCTCCGCCACTTCCGATAACCAAAGTTGAGTTAGTCTCCGCAATCTCATAAGGCAAGAAATCCATATAGTCCTTGATCCATTCCAGATCCTGCATGGTCCCATTCCAACGTATAACTGGTGTGTCGGCATCAGCATCTATTGCAATGGCAGCCAGAGCCCTGGACCGTCCAGAGGAATCAAAGCTCTGAGGTTGAGTAGTATTGTGTACTTGGCGAGTCACATCAATGCGTGAAAATGAATTCCACTCTGTAAAAAGATGTTCAAAACCCGATGGATTTGAAAGTTGGTAATGTAAACCTTTCTTCTCTCCGGGCTTAATTGAAACTAAATCCGTAAATGAGGAACTCAGCGCCAAGATCAGGGAGAAAATAATTACAAGGACAAGCGAAGTCGTTAGTAACCTAATTAATTGCGTCCTGTTCCTACCGATCGTACTAGTGTTATTCTGAGCTAGATCTTGTTCGGTATTGGAAGACTCTCTATTCCCATGAGCGGAAGCTGCCAGCCTGTCGAGGTATCTCATTACCTTCGAAGTTCGTGAAATGAATACAGTAGAGTAAGCCTTATTTCTGCTCATCACAAATATTCCTACCATGCAAGTCACAGATACCAGCAAGGAAACAAAAACTAGGGTATACTCGGCTCCGAAACTTCTGAGCAGTGGGTCCAACAACAACGTGGCCGCCGCCGATCCTACTAAATCAAGAAAATAGAGTCTACTGATATCTCTTGGTCTCGAATAAAAAATTAGAGCGATTGCAATACCTGCAAACAGGAAAGGTAATGATGAGATGAGGTAGAATAGGTAAAGAAAATTTACACTAGGTGGAATTAGGTAACTTGTCACAACAAGGAAAACTCCAATTGATATTGCGAACCCCAGAGAAGATTTAAGCAAATAAATAGGGATATCCTCTCTTCTCAATCGATTCTTTGTGGTATGAACAACAAGAGACCCCACACCAAGCCCAAAAAAAGCTATGGATATAGCCATAAATGCATAGTCATACCAGAGAATTATGGAGAAGATTCGAGTGAGGGTGAGCTCTAAAAGCAATACACTCAAAGATACTACAGCAAGAAGAAAAGCATAAAAGAGTACAAGTGACGAGCCAATAATCAATCCATGTTGAAATACAAACCCCATGTAAATTTATTACGGAGTAAATTCACGTTTTGAAGTCACAGACTAGGAGACTGACAGATGACTGCTAGTACTGAGAAGACCCTAGCCAGAACATGGTATTGTTCTTTTTTATTCTGAATTCTTTAAAGAGCTATGGGATAAAGTATACAATGAAACTGGCGCCAATTATTGCAGTAACAATCAGAGCAGTTATTATTATCCCTTTTTTGGTCGCCCTTCGTCTTCCTAACGGTTGATCGACCACTTTATCGTCGATATCTCGGTGATTGTTATTCTGATTCAACCAGTCCCATCAACCTCTGTGAAACTTAATCACTATCATTATCTGGCAATTATAAATGTGACTAATATTCATGATAATTTGCAGTATCATTTGTACTAAGAGAAACCTCGAATACAAGATCAAATGTAGTGGTTCATTCAATAATTCCTCGAATTCAGCTATCGAAGAATTGTTGTATTGTCATAATGGAACGCCGAGAGGATTGTTTGTACAGTATTTAATGTATTGACCTGAGAAGATAAGAATGAGACATCGGAACAACAATCAAGGTCATCAAATTCAAGTTGGAAAAGGAATTGTCCAAAGAGGTCTACACTCCCATTGGTATCATCCTTTATACTATTAGGGAAGGATAACGGTTCGATCTTTGAAGGACAAGAGTTTATCATCAATGATCTGTTTGGAATATTACCTTTTGGGGAAAATCACGACGGGATGATGGCACAATTTTTGGCTACTTCCACAATTAGTTCATCTAACTCTGAATTCATTGATTTCAACTGATAAGACTATCAGCTTAATTTTTTCAATTAAGTAGCCGCACTAAATTGCCGTATTGAATTTTTAATTCATTCACACTGACACATTGTGATGAGCGTGTCCTTCGTTACGGATTTAAGAGAAAGAATTGTTATCCTTCAGGAGGCTTTAGATTCTGAAAAAAACCTACGGAAAAGGCTATATGATGAGAACCAGGTCCTAATTGAGGAAAACCGCGAAATGGCTGATCAATTAGAAGCGTTGAGAGCTCATTTAGAAGATATAGAGAAGTTAAGATAGGCAGTATTTCTTGACGAGGATTACCCTCTCAGAACCACATTTTCTCGAAAAGACGACATGTGCTGAATCCCAAGTGCCACCTGTTATTCCCTATGATTCTAAGCAAGTTGCCAATAGTAAATGACCAGTAGTTTCACTTATTGTTAATTGCACGTTTTGATATTTCGCCAGTTCGGTGAGTCCAAAATGGCAACTATTTGGATGCTCCCTTAAGAGGGAAAGTGCCACTCGGGAAATCGGGTTTCGATCAAGTTAAAGACCATTGGGTTTCTTTTGGGACAACAGCATGTCCTAGAACATTTCCTGGCGGAACGGCTTGGAAGATCATGAATAGCAGTAGTTACAGTTAATTTAATTAAGGTGCAGTTCCAAGTGCGCTGAAAAGATCTTTCTGACTTCTGATCGGTAAACTCAGCTAGAGTTTCTATTTAGCTGCCCGATCTGAATCGAAAATCGCCGCCCCCCTGGTCTCGCAATTCGAGTCTTAGCCAGGTTTGACAAATGACTTCTCGGTCCGGGCAGACGATGCTTTGAGTCAGTTAAATTTAGTTATGAGAACGGAACGTGTCGTCCAACTTACGAATACAGTTCAGGTGTGCGCGAGATCATAAGGAATACGCAAAGAAAACACGCGTGACCCGCAAATTCGAGTCCTTTAAGTATATGGAATGCATATAAATACCTTATGCTAAGAAACAAATTATTATGTAAGAATCACAGGGATTACGAATTCACAATAACTGACCCAGATTCTGGTGAGACAATATGTACCAGTTGTGGAGCTGTTCTCTCAGAAAGGGTGTCTCAACAAAATGTCCAAGAACGGCGATCATTCGACGCGTTACAGGACCGGGAAAGGAGCAGGGTAGGAATGCCTAATACGCTTGCCAGACACGATAAAGGGCTTTATACTGTTATTGGCAAACCGAACAAGGACGCCAACGGCCAGGTTATAGACAACTCGATGCGGGTCATGATGGAAAGATTAAGGACATGGGATTACAGATTACAAGCACGATCTGCAACCGATAGAAATCTTAAAAGTGCCTTTATAAAGCTCGAGGCACTAAAAGGTAAGCTATCGTTACCTCAAGCCACTATCGAAAAGGCCGCCTACATCTATAGGAAAGTACAGGAAATGGGAATGATTAAAGGCAGGACTATTAATGCTGCCTTGGGAGCATCTATCTATATTTCGTGCCGAGAGGCTGGAATCACAAGAAGTTTGAATGACATAGCAGTCATAAGTAATACGTCATATAAGGAGCTAGCCCGCACGTATAGGCTCATTGTGTTGAATTTGGATTTGAAAGTACCTATGATCGACCCAATTAAATGTGTAGCAAAACTAGCGAATAAATTGGGAATAAGCGAAATGACGAAGAGGTATGCTATCGACTACATGCGCGTGATTTCAAAAAGCGGAGTCTCTGCAGGAAAAGATCCAATGGGATTAGCAGGAGCAGTCATTTATCTTTCCTGCAGAAACCATGATCAACCGAGGACTCAAATTGAAGTGGCTAACGCCGGAGGGGTAACGGAAGTGACACTCAGAAACAGAACTAAGGAGTTGTCCATGAAAATCCCTCAGCTCAATTAGTGGGTTCTATCCTGGTTTGGGATATACCGTTTGCTAAAGTGGTCAAGGGGCCAGTAAAAGCCAGAACGTATTGAATTTTTGAAGGTAATGCGGGATCTCGTTCAACTATCAGCGATATAGTTATCCTAAGGTGGGATGACCACTCATCTTTGCAATTTGCAAGCCTAATATAAAAATAATTTCCAAAAAATGTATAAGTAGTAAGGTAAAAGAGAGTCTTGTGCAGTCCGATACATTTTCTCTGAAAATACTCGAAGCATACACAAGAGATGTTGGCAGAGGAGTAGCTCGTATCGACTATGACTCGATGGATTCTCTTAGCGCCTCAACCGGAGATGTTATTGAAATCAGGGGAGGAGAAAAAAGTAAGAGTCATAGGAGAACAGTAGCAAAGTGTTTGCCGCTATACCCTTCTGATGAAGGTAAGGGAATAATTCGTGTTGATGGTCTTGTACGAAATAATTCTGGTGTTGCTATAGGCGATACAGTAGTTGTAAGAAAGATAAAAGCAATCCCAGCTGAAAAAGTAATAGTAGCACCGCTTGAAGCAATTCCCCCTATTGATGAAAGATATCTTGCAGATGCACTTGAAAGTGTTCCTCTGATCAAGGGTGATAACGTCATGGTTCCATATTTTGGTGGAAGGCTTACTTTCCAGGTTATCGGGGTAAATCCTACTTCAAGTTCAAGTGAAGCATCGATCATCACCCAGAAAACCATTTTTACAATTACGAGCACTGACAATGCCTTATCCGATAGAGTCGGACAGACAATCGCCTACGAAGACATAGGTGGCTTGAAGGACGAGATTCAAAAAGTACGTGAAATGATTGAACTTCCTTTAAGACATCCAGAGATATTTGAGAAATTGGGAATTGAAGCTCCTAAAGGTGTGCTTCTATTTGGACCTCCTGGAACTGGTAAAACATTGTTGGCAAAAGCTGTTGCTA
>WHTU01000060.1 GCA_009377575.1 Nitrososphaeraceae archaeon
TGATTCTGATATCCTGGTTATTAACACGTCTGCTAATTGTACTGTAGTTTGGAATAGATGGTACCTTATTACTAGCATGTACTATAACTACACCTTCTGTTTGTCGGTATGGTAGATGAAAATATACCCTCATGTAACCTAGTAACTGGATAAACGAATCTGGATAGTGGTACTGTGCACCTCTCTTTCCATTATTCATACTGTCCAATTCACTATACCAACTATCTATGACATCAAAGTCTAGAATAACTTGACCACGTCTAACCAGTGACTTGTTATAAGAAGACCAGTTAATCATGTCCAACAATAATCTCATTACATGTTAGCTAAATCTCAATTGGTCAATATACTCATACCAATATGATAATGATTTGTGCAACAAAGCAGAATATGTATAAACTGGTTGAATTAATTTATCTTGGATTCTTATTTACTTTAAAGATAAATCGATATTAGAAGTAGTTTGACTGATATTTGATCACCAAATTGTAGCTGCATTCGTTGGGAAATAGCACTCTTTATTTATTTAGTTGTACATTAATTTCTGAATAATTGATACTTGCTCGACAACAATCATCTAAGAGGACTCAAGTACTATATGGTAAACAGAGCGTAATGGATGTGGTAACGCAGTTTCTATCTAGACGAGATAGAATAGATTTATGTGGCAATTTCAAAGCTCCAGCACGAGTTCTTGGAATCTATAAGAAACTAACATTCGAACCTACGAGTGAAATAGGAACAAAATTAAATTTCTTACAGATATTAACAAAGATAACATTCCATATTGCAAGGCATTGATGAAATTGGCCATAGAAGTTCGTCACTTAGACGGGGTTAAGGCAAACTTTGCCGTAAGAAACACAGAATGCATTGGTATAGTAACAATGAATGAAGAACTGCAACAACCTGAACAGCAAGAACAAAAGGACGATGAAGAACTGCAGCAACAACAACAACAAATAATGCAACCACAATCACACATTATTCATAGTAACGTCAAAGGAATTATAGAACAGTAACAATTCCTCTTTAGTAGTCTGTGTGAGAAGTCAATACTAGCTGAGCAGAGAATTAAAGAATTAGAAGATGGTACACAAGCTGAATTCTTTGATGTTATTACTGTTATTACTGATAATAAGAAGATAAGTCAGATACTAGCTGATATGGCGAATTCTGTGGCAAATGAAATGTTAAGTCCGTGCGAACGCAGGCGTTGGTTAAGTTAATTAGTTATTTGTCGACTGGAACAGAAGCTTGATACACAATTTTCAAGAGATAAAAACAGGATTTTCAATTAAGGATCAAACTTAATGATAATAAAGATGACGACATCAAGATTACCCTATTGTGATTTCATACTATGAAAGAAATGTATTGGATCAACCCGAAGAATGGAAGAGGTTGTTACGTACAAAACTACCAAGAGGATTAGATACTGCCTTCAATTTACCAACATCGGGAAGACTGAATTTTGCGGGAATTGGTAGTAGTTACTGGGCTGCGAGATTTTCCGAGTTTCTCGAGAGATTACGTAGATGTTGGCGGAGGTAGGGATCCTGTCTCTTTTCAGAGTTTTGATTTTATAAGAATAGGAGACTTGAATATTCGACCAGAAGACATAGTGATCGTATTCTCTCATAGAAGAACAAAGACATTTAGTATGCAGTCTCTGGAAATTGCCAAAAAAAAAGTATGAGGCGACGACGGTATTAATAACTGGGGTTGGGAGTCCTGCAAGTAAACCAGATATCGTAGATTTCAGGATTGAAACGTGCGCGCAAGAGACTTGTGGCGCATTCACCATATCACTTACATCCGCAATTGTCAGAATTATTCAACTAATAGGTCTCTCTAACGAAGTCATATTGGATAGGTTCAAGGAAACAATGGAGAACCTGACCTTGCCGTTTGAGGTTCAACTGCCAAAGTACTATTCCAATTTGGTATTAGTAGGTGATCTTATTCGTGAGGTGGTTGCGCGCGAAATCTCACTAAGGATTGCAGAGACAACATGTCTTCCAGTAAGGAGTTTTGGTCTTGAAGAGTTCCTACACGGACCTCGGGTCACATTAGATAAACAAACGTGCCTATTGGTATTTCATCCGTTTCTGAACCTAGAAGGGAATCTTTGATAAAGTATGCAAAAACCGTTGGTTCAGAGGTTATTGACATACATGATGGTCTGTCCCCGGTCCCAACTGAATTTGCATGGTTGTGCCAACTTGTATGGGGACAAACACTTGCATTAGAATTATCAAAGAAACTTAAAATAAATCCTGATAGTGTTAGAGGAGACGAATTTCCTTACGACAAGGCAAGAGAAAATCTGATACTGTAATTTAAGGAAATATTTAGAATTTCGTTTTGTCTACTTGGATTTTACTATCATCCTTTCTTGAGAAGTATATGGGAGGTTGTTTCAAAACAACTGATTGTCCCATCCTCCGCACCTCTACAAGGGAGAGTCTGAACCAATGAATATTCCAAGTTTCACAAATATGTAATAGGATGGCATTTGCCATGAAGAATAACTTCAATTCGAATACTCTAGATAGTAGTACAAATCCTGTTTTACGATCTAAATGAGCATTCGGATAGTGATTTTCTGTGTGGATTAAAGTCTAATACCTTCTGCATACCAGTTTCCATGGGGTTGCTCCTGAAATACTATTATGACATCCTTCTTTTCAACACCAAATATCTTTATGACGTCTTCCGTAATCGCCTCCGCCAATCTATCCTTTTCTCGCTGCGTTTTACCACTATAAGTGGAGATCGTTATTATTGGCATAGAATAACAAGACTCATCATAGATGTAAGTCTTGTGTTACATTTCTGTGTATACTATGCCTACAAAATAGTGTTTAAAAAGGAGGAAGGCTGAAGTCTTTTTAGATTTTTGCGCGCGAGATCTACTCAAAGAAATGGCAAGGTTGTAATTTTGAATTATTTGGTTATTCCTATTCACAAAGACTATCTTGTATTTTTCCCTCTATGAATGTCATATTGTTATACTAACAAACCAATGAAGATCCCTTTTTCATGTCTAAGATCTGTAACTATGATTTTTTGCGCGCAACAGAAATTATTCACTCGCCTGCTGGTCAGAACCATTATACTCGGAGGTCATCTTGATCGGAGTAATCCAATCACAATTTATACCGAACTTTGAATGATGCCTTTCTACCGCGTATTTATCAGGGGCATCTACCAAACAAAACATCGTACCTGAGTCAAGATCATAAAATGTATTGAGTACTTTAACTCCAAATTCATCTCGGGTCTTTTTGACTCTTCTTGAGATCATCTTCGGTATATCTGCCTATTGAGTAAAAATCTAGGAACGCAGGCATTTATGAGGTAAGTATTTGTTTGTGTATACTGTGCATTAAAAGTTCCTCCTATTGTCTTCTTTAATCGATTATGCCATGTAAAGGACAAACGTCCATGAGGAATTGTGGTAATGTAATGACACTATAGTGATGACGGAATTTTCGCGCGCATTTATTACCGATAAGAGAAGTTGTAAATAGAGAATATAGAAGAAACGTGTTCGAGACATCTATTTTGATTTATGAAAAAACTAAAGATCAAGAATAAAAACCGAATTAAGAAGAGAGGTTCTTCTGTCAGACTGGGCAATATATTTGGTAGACATGTCAAATTTGAATTCGAAGACAAAGACGTGGAATCAACAATGAAAACGATGGTCAAGGAACCTCATGTTCATCACGTACCTGTAATGACTGGTGGAATAGGTTATCGCAACGTATATAATTTCTATAAAAATGATTTTGTTGGTAAGATGCCTGAAGACGTAAAGATCACACGGATTTCCCGCACCGTTGGAAGGAATCAGGTCGTTGATGAATTAATTTTAAGTTTTACACATGATATAGAGATCAAGTCTATGATTCCTGGAATTCAACCTACTGGAAAGTACGTAGAGTTGCCCCATGTTGTTGTAATGAAATTTAGAGGGAACAAGATAGCTCATGAACACGTATATTGGGATCAGGCCTCATTACTAACTCAAATAGGTATACTTGATCAAAGTAATCTGCCGATCACAGGCATTGAACAATCGCAAAAATTGAAGGAACTTTCAACAAGGTAAGACACTAGTTGGTGTCTCTTCCAGGATGCATTTCTGATTTGCATCACGTACGATATTTTTGCGCGCATTTAGGAGGTCAAAGTCGCACACAATTGGAAGTCTTCATTGAAAAATGTTAACCTAGTCCTTCGTGAGGCCGGAATTTTTCATTCCAATTTTTAATTTTCGTGCGTACATCTGTATTTTATGTATAGATGTCTCTAAACTACGAAAATCGTGTAAGATCTTGGCCTCATACATTGTTGCAGATCGTTGTGCAAGTCTAATTATGGATTTTTCGCGCGCAGAATATCACTCAGAGAGGATACGTAATTAATAGAGATCAATTCAGAGCAAAAATCATACCTGACGCGATACTCGGACAATAGATAGAGAAAAAATGTCATTTGGTAACACTGGTAGGCAGTGGGCAGTTTCAATATATATGTATTAACCAATTTGTTAGACAATGCCCTAAAATTTATTGACCCAAACGGCACAATTTCGGTTACAGTACGAATATAACAGAATGAAAAAAATATGGAAGCTATCGTTAGTATAAAAGACAATGGCACCGGAATAGATCCTGAAGTAATGCCAAAATTGTTTACAAAATTCGTTACTAATTCGTTATTAATATCAGGAACAAAGTGGTTTGGTCTAGGACTGTACATATCAAGAAATATTATTGAAGCTCATGGAGGAAGAATTTGGGCTGAGAATAACACCAAAGACATGGGAGCTACATCTTCGTTTAGTTTACCGATGGTGAAATGATCTCAGAATTTTGGCTATTTGGCAGTTCTCTTAGGTGATCTTTGCAACGTAATAATAGTTTTGAAAATCGTGTGCAAGTGTCTTGACTTCGACATTGGCAAAACCCGCGTCCTTAAGCATTTCAGTAGCTTTCTCTTTTCCCCACATTGCGCCAAGACCAGTCCCATTTTGAGCCAAAGATACACTCATACAGTGCATACAAGACATAGCATACAGAAATGGCCCAAGTGGATGGTTAATATTTTTCTCAAGAAAACTTGAACCTAGAATATCTTGCATTAGAAATATCCCTTCATCCGGATTGATAATTCTAGCAATATTTTTCAGTACATTAGCAGGATCTCTTTGATCATGGATAGCGTCAAACGCTACAACCAGATCAAAATTTGTCTTCATGACTTGAGGATTTGAGACATCATTTACGTTAAAGGATACGTTCTTGTTATTTAGCTGTTGCCCATCAGATCTGGCCTTATTGATGGCTTCTTCAGAAATATCATATCCTACAAACTTGCTCCTGGGAAATCTGGCCGCCATGGTGTTGATAGCATGACCGCTACCGCATCCAATATCTAAAACAGAAATACCTCTCATGAGGTTTTCTTCTAATCCTGGTACTAGTGGAAGGATGAAATCGAACAAACCTGCTACAACAGTTTGAGCACTTTCTTCAGCCATCACCTCATGAAAGCGCTTAAAAGAATCATAGTGTACACCGCCACCTTTTTGAAAGCAGTTTATTATGTCGTCTTCTACCTGAGCAAGTATAGGAATCCATTGCATAGAAGCTGCAAAGTTATATGAACTCGATGCTCTGGTTAAAAAATCCATCTTTTCTTTTTCAAGCCAATATGTTTTATGTGCAGAATCATACTCGATAACTCTACTTACAACCATTGCACCTAACCACTCCCTAACATATCTTTCGTTTAGTTTTGCCTTTAATGAAATCTCTTTACTTGTAGATGGATTATTAAGAGATGATATAATGTCGAACAGTCTGGTTCTATGACCTATCGACAGCATTATAGCAAGCGTACCCTTGTTCAAAATGTCTGTCATATAGTCTTGGAATCCAGTTTCAGAAGAAGATGATGATACTCCTTTTTCTCCCTTCGACATTCCATTTCCCATGCCCATAAATTGAAATGTTAGGTGCTAATAAGTTTTAGATCTTAGCTCGCAGGTACTGCTCCTGCAACTAGCTGCCAACTTGCAACTTGCACAAGAATCTTTTATGTACCAAATAATTTAGAAGGAAGAGATGATAGTGCTGACTGAGGCGTAAATTAAGACAAGCAAATAAACAAACTTCGATTTTTTGAGATAGAGTGCGTAGCTTAAGTAATTAAGTGTCTGCAATACTTATGACTATAAAAACTGATTTGCCCAACGAAGCCATCACTGACCTCCTGAAATCAGTTATATTGAGGGACTAGAAGTACAGATTTCATGAAAGTAACCCTAACTGTTCACAAATTGTATTTTGTATGCTTGGCAACTTGCTAGCCGAAAGACAAGTGATATGAAAGTACACAAGATCTCTGGCATCACTCTAAGAATTAAAGAAATGAACAGGTCATGTCGTTTTTATTCTCAAATACCGGGATTCAGATTAGTATACGGGGGATCATTTAATGACATATTTAGTACCTATGAAATTGGTGAATCAAATGATTCTAAGATTTACTTAAACCTAGAATTGATTAGCCCAACCAATGGTCGAAATAATCAAAATGACCATACTACTACATCAAGAAAACATTTTGGAAGAATCATTTTTCATACTGATAATGTAGACAAACTCTATGACTATTTCAAGAATAATGAATCTATTTCGGCTGATGCCATATTTGAAAATGCACCTACTGATGCTCCGTGGGGAGAGAGATATTTTCATATACGTGAACCAGATGGATATCAACTTTCATTTGCAACAGCGTTGGGATAGAAGAGCTTTAACATGATTCTTCGAGAATGTACGGTCGTAAGGGGTATGAAACATCTTTTCTAAGTGTTACCGTCTTATGAGGTATAGTTGTGGTGCATTTTTTGGAATGCTACACCAAATCTTAGTAAGGAACTAAAGATAGTAGCAGCCATATAAAGAGGGACAATCGAACGCTATTATTTTGCGCGAGTGAGATTAATTAATGGTCTATTGCCAGTTGGTACCGTTTGCAATTTTTTCTCTCCTAATTGTGATGAATATTAACCAAGTTTAGAGTTAGATCTGATTCTGGATTTGAAAAATCTCAGCTGCATACCAAGAATTTTCACTACCTATCCGAGTCAATTTGGCGAAATGGTCTTTGTACCTAATTTCTAGATGTACGCACAAATAGACTGATTACACTAGCTAAATATCCCGCGCCTCACACTTTCTTTGAATGGGCGATATCACGTGGGTATGAAAGATCCGAAAGAACCTATTATATTAATTTTGAAGATTTCGCGCGCAGAAACTTAAAAAATCTGGAAATAGACTCATTAGTTAAAAAGTAACAATCCATATCAAAAGCTGTAGTATTAAGAAGGCAGATCAGATAGTACAAGAAACTAAGGTAGTTTTTTGCGTCGTATATGTTGAATTAATTATAAAATAATGGAGATTAGTGTCTTATATTACATGGAGGTTTGTTTGTTGTAAACTGGATTGATAGCTGTCTTTTGTAATTTCAATCCCTGTATCATAAATACCCATATCTGATTTTGGTCCTAATTGAACTGTAAACGTTGCATGCCCATTGTTATCTGTATACATAGTTTGAGTTGTTTTATCTTGTACATCTTCTTGTGCAGGTGTTGTTGTCACAGCTGCTAACGCTGTACTAACAATGTTATCCCTTAATGAAGATGGTGCATGTTCGATAGCCAACGTTACAAATGCATTTGAGATTGGATTTCCAGTTTCTTTATCCTTAACAGTTATTATAAGATAGGTCTTTTCTCCTATCTTTACAGGATTCTTTGATATGAATACTCTACCAGAAATTGATTTGATGTTTGTGAATTAATATTATCGCAGTCTCCTACTATTCCTTCAAACAATGATGAGAACTTTCCTCCTGCAATATCATTTGTAATGTTACAGAAGCTAGCACCGTCAGTTGCAATTCCTTCTTCGCCATCATAAGCAGCTGCTCTGCCATCTCCAGAAGTGTCAATGTCTACTGCGGCGATTGCATTATTGGTTTGTATTGATGACAAAGACAAAAATGACAATAACAACAGCAGTGAGAAACCTATTAGAGCACAATTAGGTATATTTATTGTGTTGAATGCATTTTCAATTACTAAATTGTTTATACATAATGATTTCATTTTGATTGTCTTCATACTATCTCTCTCTCTCTCATATTTTAAAGCAATCATCCTCAACTTATTGCAAATTATACAAGAAAAGATAAGGAATAGGTGATTGCTCCTTAATCATCACTGTCATCGTCACAGTCATGATGATCGTCATCGTCACAGTCATGATGATCGTCATCATCAGCATTATCAGATGATGCTGCCGCCGCTGCTGATCCACCACTTGCTGCCGCTGATGCCGAACTGTCGCCTGCCGCCGCTGCCGCAGCTGCCGATCCACCACTTGCTGCCGCTGATGCCGAACTGTCGCCTGCCGCCGCTGCCGCAGCTGCCGATCCACCACTTGCTGCCGCTGATGCAGAAGACGCAAAGGCTTGTTCTAAGGATATATTAACTCCTGCTAATGCTGTAATTATTACTACAGCCAAAATTACAGGTATACTTGTATTCATTTAATCAATAGAAAAGAGATAAGATATATCAAATATACGAATATAGCGACGGTAATTATCTTCTACAATGTTCGTAAGCATTTACCTTGATTAATATTATTATTCTCGACTAAGAAGCTTCGAATATTTTGTGTGTAGTTTTCTAGTGCTAAAAATTGCATCTACGCAGTTATTATGAGGTGAAATGAGAAATAAATATTAAAGAATATGGGGAAACTAGACGAAGATTTAATCTTCAAACTTTTTTGTTCATTTTTCCATATTGATATCCAGTCGAAACCTAACGAACTATTCAAATATTACTTTAGACATTGTATTTAAAATTAAAATATTCAGCCACTTTGTATTCTTCAATTGGAAATTATGATAGAAATTTAGCAACCTTCACTTTACTGCATAAGCCAAATGTAGAGTATTTTAGTCCCTTATTTCATAATAGAGTGGTTTTGAATACAGGATTATAAGAGAGTACGTAAATGTAATAACTTATGAAGAATAAAAGAGATGCTAGTTATGATGCATTTACACCTATTATCTGTATCTAAAGACGGACATCTAAAAAAACATAGTACGGGTTACTAGTGTTCTTGTGCCTGAGCTTTCAAATAGAGGCGTTACGTTCAGCTTTTGTTTGTCATCAACTTATTTTTTTTAGTGTGCTGTTGGCCAGCAGCCGTTGTACGCTTTTAATCATTTTTTGGGTCGATTATATATATGATATATATATTCTCAATACTCCCCCCAATTTTTTTCATTTTTTGAGAATAAATTGAAAAACCTTTAATACGTTTGTCGTGCTGAACTATGTCGATGACAAGAAGTTTCGAAGAATGGTGGAGTACTATCCCGTATGACCTAAAAGAGAAAGCACGCAAAGGTGATGAAGCAAATAAGCCATTATTAAACCAGGTCAATTATGCTCTTCTACATCTACAGCTAGCAGGTAAACATGAAGCCAAGCCATCCCACGAGGAACTCAGGACCTGGCTGCACAGCGGTCAGGTAGATGTTGTTAGGGTGAAGTAAATTATAACAATAGTAAAACTGCCTTAATGAAAGAAGGGTACAGAATTGGATATTGAAGAGGATATCGAAAGAGCAGCTAAATAAATAATGAAAGATACCGGAGGATCTAAGCTTAATGCATTAAATATGCTCCTCGGTAAATATCAAAGTCAAAGGCGTTTAGAGGAAGCTGTACAAGTTCAGACAATTATAAGTAGAGAACAAGATAAAGCAGAAAACTACGGACAAGGTTTTCAGCAGGATATGTAATTCTTTTATCAAGTCTCTGGAAATCATATATTAACTAACTTTAGTATCTGACTTTTATTTCGTTATGCTAAAAAGAAAAATATCCCTTGGGTTGAGGGAGAGGACATGCATTACGTCTATGAGCGATGAAGAAAAATAAGGGAACGTTACAAGTGCGATCGGATTATGTAGATTGGAATGGATACTAATACGAACGACCTCGTAACTATGTAAATAAAGCGTATAGGTGAGCATATCACAATAGAAATGGATAGAAAATTAGTGTGAGTATTACATTGAAGGAGGATATATCTCATATCGCATCAATACTAAATGAAATATTCCAGATGGTTCCTTTCAAGCGAGATTATGATACAGCATTTGGAAGGATATGTAATATCCTCCTAAAATATGGGATAAATGAGAACCCGAGAAACCTACGATTTAGATTTATACTTTGCATGCAAGAATTCTTTGATTCAATTCCAGAAAATAAGTGGAAATTAAAAGATCCTGATTTCCTGAAGCAAGCAGACGAAGCTGGAATTAGTAAGTTTATGGAATGGATCATAGAACAAGTTAGTTAGAATAGACGGTAGACAGGTTGAGCTAGCTGTCTATTCTTACAAGAATATAAACCAGAGATCTATTTGTACATTTCAAAAAGATAAAAACAATTGAATTAGTGTGCAATCAAATTAAGGCTTTATAATGCATACTTTTATCTATCTCGTTTAGATTTCGTTTCACTAGATAAGCCAGATGCTATTGCACATTTTTTAATGAATTAACTAAAATGATTATCACTAGTAGAAAACTACTATATTATGGAGCAGCAGCTGTACCGGAATTGCTGGAATGTCTAAATGTTTAAGCAAGAGTGAAATGGGTGCTACCGAGAACAAAATACGGTAACCGTTAAGAATTCTATTTATTTTGATGAGACAAACGATCATTATTCTGATTCAAGGACAAAACAATAAAGAAATGGTGGAAGACTAAGCCAGTAATTTATTCGTTAAGACTGCCTTTTCCTCTACTAAAGTTATATTTTCCCAGCCGTGTACGTGTTGTCCGCTTTCTTCTTTCATGGAGGCCTCAACTAGGTCCATAAAGGATTCCCCTTCCAACACCTTAGAACACCACAGGCATTTCCATTTGCTCATATTTCTTTCCTAATTCTTAACGACAACCTACCTTATTAACATATTATTGAAAGTATGATAATACGGGGTCGACGGTCTTAATAGCTATATAGAATTGGGCTGGCCGCCAGACCTTGGTATTTAGATTTATTATGTGTAATGCAACATTATATAAAGTGAATTCAAGAATGAAAGTACTGGGCCAGCCATGTTAAGAGCTAGCGAACAGTGAACAAAATGGCCTGGCCCATACCGCTGTACAATGCGATCCCCATTACAGCCTTAGCAGCCGTTACCTATTACTATGGACGATAATACATATAGCATTTACTAGTCAAATAGTTTCTCTTTTCACATGGAGACGTAGTTTTTTAACTTTTGTAGTCGTCAGGCTGCAGATATTCAATTATAATTGCAATTAAGCGGTGCATTAGACAGACCGATAAAATCCCTAACGGATTATCCAATGCAGTTTGGCGGTGGAACGAAGCGATGAAAAGAATTGAAAAAGATATTTGGACGTTGTGATAAAAGAAGTTAAACAAAAAGACACAGGTTATAATCACGAATAATCCGGATATGAATTATAGTATTCTTTGTCTATCCACTATTATCATACACATAGAAACATGACACAAATTATGTCATTTCCTTCTGCTTCTTTTAACTTTGGTACCTTTAAGTAGCTTATTTTTTTTAGATCTAGGTTTAACAGGAGCATTAGTTGAGGAAGCTAATTTTCTAAAATTGGTTTTTGTTATAGGAGCTGTTCTTATCCTTTGAATATCATTTTGAACTCGTGCCACTTGTTTTGCAGCCGACTGATCTGAGATTTGATCAGTTTTATAGATTGAAATGTCGACTGGCCTATTCCTGGGAGGATATAAGGCAGAAGTAGGTTTGTATTTTAGGGTTCTTTGTTCCATAATAAATGAGAGTGTCCGATGATTTACCTCTTTTCATGCTGGAGTTGAGGCAGAGTTGATGCAATATCGTAAACCGGTAGGTTTAGGGCTGTCATTAAATACATGTCCTAAACGAGCTCCGCATTTATTGCACATAACCTCTATTCGTCTCATGAAAAAACTGTCGTCTAATTGTTCCTTGATATTTTCATCTTTAATAGGAGTCCAGAAGCTGGACCATCCAGTACCAGAATCAAATTTTGCGTCTGATCTAAACAAGTCGTTTCCACAACAGACACATTTGTAATTCGCATCCTCATTAAAATCATAATATCTCCCAGTGAAAGGTTGCTCGGTACATTTTATTGATACATATTTCAAATTGCTCGGGTGTGAGTTTCTCCTTCCATTGTTCTTAGAAATAATTCTTGATTTTTTCTTCGGTTGGCGTCACATTTAGTAATTAATAGAATTATATTATAACATTATCCTAGAATTACCACGATATACCTATGTAAGTAGCTAAACAAGTGTTAATCCACATTTTTTTGGAATTGTATATCTTTAACTTATTACCTATTGTAATCCTATCATGTAATCAAACATTTTGACCCCGTATAATTTTGAAACTATTATTTATCGTAATAATTATACGATATTTTCTATAGTGCTAACTAGATTTCTATAGTGGCAACTTTAATAAGGCTACAATGGTCATCCAACATTTATGGTAAATACGAATCTGAATCGAGAAAACTCACTAATAATCATAAAATACAAAAATATGATAAACCCCTGTGAAATTTGGGCGCACATCTCAGTCTATATGTGAACAGCTTAGCATGAATATATTAGCGATTTATGGTTTGATTGGTGGTTTAGTGTCAACCGCCGTGATGACATTAACTGAGATTCCATCGTGGAGGAAGTGGCATTTATTTGGTGTCTTTGAATGGCATGAAAACCAGATAATTACAAGAAAACTATTTAGCGTTTCAAATGAAGAGAAGGAGATAATCCATATTAAAGGAATGTTTTTCTTTCACTTTCTAAATGGTACTCTTGTAGGAATCGCTTTTCCATTCATTATTACTTTTCTTTTTTCATCTTTTACTAATGATGTCATATCATTACTTTTATTAGGAATGCTATATGGTTTTACAGTTTGGATTGTCACACTGATACCAATACATAAGCCGATAACAGGATTATCTCCTTGGAACTATCCATTGGGCAAATGGCCAGTTGTTGCAAGTTTGGAAGGACATATAGTATATGGATTTATTCTTGGCTTTATCATATTCACATTCTTGAACGTCTTCTAAGTTACAAAACCATGAGGTATTATGTCATCGCATTGGTAACACAAAATTCTTTCTTATCTGAGCTGTCTTACTTCGAAGATATGCAATAAATGATAAACTGATAACTGCCAAATACTGATTGAATATCTTTTGAGAATGCAGTACAGTATCTATTCGTCATCCTGAGATTAGTTCTACCTCTTTTCTCAGATCTTTAAAATAATTTTTATCGTCATTACTTTAAGGATAGAAAGAAGCTGAAATAAGAACTAATTTGTGGTAACTGAAATATTTTATTTTCAGATGATTGTTCATTACAAATATGAAAAAATGGATTTCATTAATGAATTAGAGCAGAAAAGAACAAATATGATTGTAATGCTGCCTCATGCTTTACTCGATGAGAGTAATGCCAGGCGCATGTTAGCATTGATAGAGTATCAACGAGTTCGAACTAGGGCTGCAGCTGCTATAAGTATTCCAGCTGCGCCTACGCCAATGGCAGTTATCGCTAGCATATACGATCTATCAGCAATGTCTTTAGCATTTTGGATCCCTTCTTGTATGTTTGAATTGCTTTCAGCTAATATCCCAATATCATTTCTGATGTTGTTTATGTGATTTGTAATCTGGTTTAGAATGTTAGATATCTGACCATTAATGAGATTAGCGTTAGTGGCACCCCCACTAGATCCACTACCACTGTTAATCTCTGGAAATGATACTTTCTGTTTACTTTCTACATCCTCAATCTGTACCTCATCACTTATTAACTGGCTCTGAATAGTACCATTTAGCTCTATACTGTAAGAGCCAATTCTTGTTGGTAGAATTTTTGCTTCATACCATCCTGCTTGTTCTTGTGAAGGGACAAAATCAAGGGATTTTGTCACGCCCCCATTTTTTATAATGATACTCATATCAGCCAAAGCATTTCTTACTGGTATCGCACTACCATTTACAAGGTCAGACTCTCTGGTTACACCTACAACGATATCATTTATTTCGTCTACTAATGGTGGTTCTTGATCCCATCCAGCTTGAACTGTGATATTACCATATTTATTTGATACGTGTGCTAACGCTGTTTGGAAGGAACTATTCAATACGTTATCAAAGACATAGTTCTTAGCAGCAATAATTGTCATTAAATATACAAACAACATAATGAATAAAGAAATTGGTCTATGCACTTTCCTATTATATCCCATGTCTAATATTATTGATATACCATTTACATCAATAATATATAGCTATGCAATACTTTATTACTATGTTCTGCTTACCCTTTTTGTACAGGTTTTACAAAGGAAATCTAGTAAAAATTTAGACATAATCAATGAATACATAACCGTAATGCAGACAGAGATTAACTCAAGCAAAGGTTACAAGACTCTTACAGTATGGATACTAACTAAATTATCACAATCTCATAATGACAGACCTTTTGCAAACATGAAAAGAGAGGATATTATTGCATATATTAATTCATTGAGAAAAGCAGATGCACAAGATCCAATGCACAAATGGATAGGAACCTATAATCTGTATCTTATGTGTATTAATAGATTCTTTAAGTGGTTTTATAATCCAGCATTAGAACCTAAACAAAGACCTAAACCACGAATAATACAGAATATACCAAATTTGAAAAGAAAAGAGATCTCTATATACAAACCTTCTGACCTTTGGACCTTGGAAGACGACCTATTATTCTTAAAGTGGTGTCCAAACAAGAGGGATAGATGTTATCATGCTATTAGTAGAGACCTATCTGCAAGGCCGCACGAAATACTTGGTTTGAAACTAAAAGATATAGTATTCAAGAGCGTTGGTTCTAAACAATATGCAGAAGTCATTGTGAATGGTAAGACAGGAATCAGGCACCTGCCACTAATCGATAGTCTACCATATGTTAAGGAATGGTCTGACCAGCATCCCTAGAGGAACAATCCCGAAGCATATTTTATTTGCAGTCTAGACAGAAAAGCATTTGCTAAACAGATGAGCCTTAAAGGTTTACAATATATTTACAAACATTATAAGAAAAATTACTTTCCCAAATTACTAAAGGATCCAATAATGTCCAAGGAAGATAAGCGTAAGATTGAAGATTTACTAAAGAAACCCTGGAATCTATATATTCGAAGACATAGCAGTTTAACGCAAAAAAGTAAGTATTTAAAAGAGAATATACTTAGGCAACATGCAGGTTGGTCAGCGCGTTCGCAGATGCATTTGAAATATGTGCATTTTTTCGGCAATGAATCATCGGAGTCCATTTTGCAGGAATATGGTATCTTACCAAGGGATAACCAAGAAGTAAATTTGTTACGACCTAATCAATGTCCCAATTGTAGTGAGCCAAACAGACCAGATCAAAAGTTCTGTGCTAAATGCAAAATGGATAGATGAAGGAGGAGCAATAGCACCATGGACTGGAAAGACACTATTGCCAGCTAACCTTGTATTTTCAGGATTGAATATTAAAAGCATGCTTTTTCCAGCTTTCAAGAATACATGTCTTCCTTTCTCCTCCGAGACCATATCAAGCCCCAAACGATTCACATAAAAATCCTTCATGACCTTCAAATCTGAAGAGTAAAGGCATGTTTCAATTATCTTTCCAAACCTCAATCCAGCATCAGATTCTAAGTTTAAGTAATATATAGATAGTCAATACAGAAATCTTTGACGTGTACGTTTTGATGAATAGTAATAAATAAAAGTGTTATTCACTTTCGTAAGAATTGTTATGTAATGTACATTAAATTTTGAGAAACTATTGTATCGTTTTACCATAATCCCATGTTGAATAGTAAAGTGGTGATACTTCAAGAACAACCTCATTTCCTTTTTCTATTTCACCTAAGAGCCATTTCGAAGTTGGATGCTCAAGGCTTCCTAGCGATCTCATTAATAATTTTTCAGCAATAAGCCTATTATGATTAATCTCTTCATGAACTCTGACTTCTCCTTTGCCTCTAACTCCCTTGTACGGTGGATTAGGATCGTCGACATAAAAAGAAATGATTTTCTTATTACTCAGATTTCTGACTTTCTTGGAATTCTTATGTGTTGTTATATAGATCTTATTGGAGTCACTATCAAAGTAATAGCCAACAGGAGCTACATTAGATTCTCCTTTATTATCAACGATTCCTATGTGCAAAATTGTACGCTTTATCATGTAATCTTTTACCTCATCTTCTGTCATACTAGATCCTATTTCGGGATCTGCATTAATTATTCGTACCATTCTCAGACCTTATACTATTAGGTTTTGGAATTTAAAATATTTGCCGTTATCTTCAGACTGGAAAATGTCCAGTTTTTTAATGATATTTGAATCGTTTTATTGTTTTGCTTGTTTTGTACGTAATTTTTCCTTACCTCTTCTATTATTTGGTGAAGTGCGTAAAGGGCATTTACAACACGGACAGGCATATCCGTTATGAAATAGATATACTTCACATCTGCTGCAATACTTTATTCCTACACTATAATATCCAAAACTTGAACCTATTCTTGAGCATATATTTCGACATGGCATTACGGAACACAATACCCTATAATTTAAAGATCATAAAAGCATTGTAATACCATGCTGTGAGGGGGGAGTATCATTGCTCTAGTTTTGTCCTAAATAAGGACTAAACGTGCGTGACTAGTGTCCTTTTTGACTAATTGTTTATCAAATGAAAGGTAAGTGATTCAATATATTACTATAAACAGTGTATTGATGGTATGGATGAAACTAGAAGCAAATCTGGGAGCCTCTATAAAGTATTGGGACTGGAGTCAAGGTGTTCATCTCACGGTGAAGGAAAAGATTGGAGCTCTAAAGCTGTTAAAGGAATGCAATGATGCAATGGGTTATAAATTTGGATAATCTCTACAAGAGATGTGCAAACGGAGAGTTAGTTATTGATATCATATATGGTATCTAATCATAAAAGCATTTATTTTTTTATGTAGGAACATGGCTAGCTATATCACACTAGTTCCCATATAATTTTTTGATAGTGTAACTGCATAACAGACGCCTGCCCATAGAGAAAAGATTTTCTGCTGCTTACTATACTTTAGAAACCTAAGTAATTTAAGCATATATAATAATTCAGCTATGAATACAATTAGCTGCTATATTAGTTAAATAATAAATCCTCCAATAGCCATTTAAAGGGTAATAGTAATTATCATAGTAATGAAATTTAGTAAAGAGTATGAAAACATAAGTGCCGCATTTAAAGAGATAGAGACATTACTATATGGGGGTACAGAGCAAGAACGAGAAGATAATTGGCATGACGGCGACCCAATAGGCCCAACGAAACAGTACAGGATAAAGCTGGCGCAATCATTTACAAACAACGACCTGAATAACTTAAAACATGATATGCGCTTTATTCAAGACTTGTTAGAAGATTTCAAAGAAAAAACAGTAGATGAAATGCACCAACGATTGATATACAAGGGTGATAGCCTTTCAAGGTTCGAAAGACAAGAGTTTCTATATGCATCTGCTTAAGCAGAGTGTCCGAACACTCTGTTTATCAATGCATGAGAAACAAAGAGCAAGCAAGCTCAAGCTCTCGCTTCAAAATTAAGCAAGTATTTATGATGGATAACAGAACTTCATTCATCAATAGTCAATTGGTTTTGTCCGATTATATGGACATAATGAGCGTGGTTTGTGTCCGATTGACTAATTTAATTACTCATTTAGCAGAGGCTGGCAATATTAAATCCTGGAATAAAGCTTAGTCTGTGGAATCTAACTGACCTTTGAACTATTTAAATTGCTTTACACGCATCATGTTTTGTAGTATTAAAGCTTCA
>WHTU01000061.1 GCA_009377575.1 Nitrososphaeraceae archaeon
CTAATGCATATGAAATCTTTTTGATAATGATAATACCGCTTTCTCTCCCTATCGCATTCGCCAAGCTGGTCGGGAAGGGAAGAGGGGTATCAATTTTGATTGTGATGCTTATCGGATTTGGAATAATGCTTATCATAGGACTGTCTGAAATCAGCGGTCCCGATCTATTGGAAACAAGGTTCGGAAGTTTTGGTAGCGTATTTTTCAATATAGCTTCAATAGCAACCAATACAGGTGCAGTAAATTCTGCCCTGGCAGGTATGTCCCCAAATGCAGTAATATCACTTTTCCTTGGAATGTTTGTGCAGGCAATTCCAGGAGCAGTAGGCACAGGTATGATGACTATGATAATGTACGTTATACTAACACTATTTATAGTGGGTTTAATGGTAGGCAAGACCCCTGAATTTATGAGCATGAAAATAAGCCCGAGGGATGTCAAGCTAGCAGCATTGATTTTCCTGCTCCATCCAGCACTTATCCTAATTCCTACTGTAATATCTTTTGTAACAGGAAATGTACAGGCGATAACAGAACGAGAAATAACTCCATTTACGTATACTCAAGCACTATATGAGTTTACGTCTGCAGCAGCAAACAACGGATCTGATTACTTTGGAGCGTCAGCAGATACTCCATTCTGGAATTGGTCTACTGGCATAGTTATGTTGTTGGGTAGATTTGTTCCGTTAGGCTTAATGCTCGCTATAGCTGGCTCCTTTACCATCAAAGATAGAAAAGAAGTTATCGAACCCATCAAAACCCAAGGTCCATTATTTATAACTGTATTACTGGTAATAACGTTTCTGCTGACAGCATTGACATTCTTCCCATTTATAGTAATAGGACCTTTTTCAATGTAGGATATGAGTGGGAGAGAAATAAGAAAATGATAAAAAGATTTTTTAAAAGTATACCTTTAAAAGGAATGCGCAGAACTAACCCAAGTACCACTACAAATGGTAGCAATATCGACCCCAGTACCAGTAACGGTATCAATAATAGCGGGCATAATACTTCAATATCTACAATACCATCATCATCAATGTCATCATTTTCGATGCTTACAAACAAGAGGGTACTAATCGACTCAATTGTAAAATTGAATCCGTTGTACTTGGCTAAACAAAACCCGGTGATGTTTACCGTGGAAGCAGGTTTTTTTGTGGTGCTGGCAATCGCGATATTTCCGAATATATCTGCTGAGTTTGTATCTCAAAATCAGATTTTTTACATTGAAGTGGCGGTAATACTAATATTGACAGTATGGTTTGCTACACTTTCTGAGTCTTTATCAGAGGCTCAAGCAAGAGCTAGGGTGGATTCGCTTAGAGCCTTGGAAAAGGAAGTGTCAGCTAGGAAAATAGTACACGGGAAGGAAGTAATTGTAATATCTACAAGCCTCAAACCAGGAGACGAAGTAGTAGTTTATGTGGGCGAGATAATCCCAAGAGACGGTTTAGTAAATGAAGGAAAGGCGTTTGTAGACGAGTCAATGATGACTGGTGAGTCTAACCCCGTATTCAAAGAGAAAGGAGATCACGTTATTGGCGGAACAAAAGTTGCTAGTGACAAAATGATAATAGAAATAACTGCGGAAGTAGGCAAGAGCTTCCTGGACGAGATGGTTAACCTTATTCAGAATGCTACAAGACCAAAGAGTAAGAATGAAATCGCGTTGACGATACTTCTCGCAGGGCTATCAATCATATTCGTTACTGTTATTGGAACTCTCTTGTTTCTTGCATATTCGTTAGGTTATAGTGTTGACATAGCAACACTCATTGCTCTACTTGTTGCTTTAATGCCAACTACTATTGGTGGTCTACTCCCAGCCATCGGGATTTCAGGTATCACAAGATTGGGAAGAGACAATATAGTTGCCAAATCCGGAAAAGGGATAGAAGCAGCAGGTGATTGTGATGTTTTGATCCTGGATAAGACTGGAACGATCACAGAGGGTAGCAGAAGTGCTGTTGGTTTTATTCCGATGCAAGGATATACAGAAGAAGATGTAGGTCAGGCTGCATTTGCGGCTTCTATACATGATGTAACACATGAAGGCAAATCAATAGTAGATCTATCTGAAGAGAAAAAGTACATTCCTCCACTATTAGAAAAAATACTCGCGGCCAGGTCAATCGAGTTTAGTGCGGAAACACGATTCAGTGGAATCGAATTTGTAGCAAGCAAGAAAGTAGGGGCCCTCAACAAAGAGCAAGAAGAAGAATTTAGAGAAATTGCAAGAACAG
The DNA here is from genome assembly GCA_009377575.1 of Nitrososphaeraceae archaeon. Classification (GTDB taxonomy): domain Archaea; phylum Thermoproteota; class Nitrososphaeria; order Nitrososphaerales; family Nitrososphaeraceae; genus TH5896. The sequence goes on from WHTU01000061.1 coordinate 2,253, forward strand.
TTGTAGATCAAAAGCTTGCTGATGCCTCAACGACTCCAATTGATAGCCTTGAAGAGGATATCGATCGTGCCAGTAGGAGTAAAGTTCACGATATGTTCATGGAAATAGAAAGAATTGCTAATGATACCAGTAAGAAGGAAGGAGGAGGAAGAGGAGAGCAGGTTAAGATCCTTAAAGGTGCTGTCGATGGCATACTTAAATCGGCTAGCCCCCAAGTGAATGAGGCTGAGCTCAAATGGAAGGCACATGAAATCGCGGAAAAAGGAGAAACTCCTTTGGCTGTATCCATTGGCGATGAGATAATCGGATTGGTAGTTCTTAAAGATAACTTGAAAGAGAATATAAGACAAAATCTAGATGAAGTAAGATCTACTGGAATTACAACCGTCATGATAACAGGAGATAATCAATTGACTGCCCAGATCATTGCCAAAGAAGCGGGCGTTGACCAGATAATGGCAGAAGCCAAACCAACAGACAAGCTAAGAAGGGTTGTAGAAGAACAGGAAAAAGGTCATATAATAGGGATGATGGGCGATGGGACAAATGATGCTCCGGCATTAGCAAAAGCAGACATCGGTCTAGCTATGAATAGTGGAACAGCAGCTGCTAAAGAGGCAGCCAATATGATTGATTTGGATTCTGATCCATCCAATATACTAAAAGTGGTAAAGCTTGGTAAACAGTTGCTTATAACTAGAGGAGCAATCACTACATTTAGCATCGCCAATGATGTTGCAAAATATTTCGCAATTCTATCTACATTGATATTTAACGCCATAATCATACCGGCACTTATCCCACTTTCATTACGAGGAGTCAGATTCAGACCAGAAGCTCCTGAAAATATGTTCCTCAGAAACATGATAATATATGGCTTAGGTGGTGTGGCTCTGCCATTTGTTGGTATTAAGGTAATTGATGTCATTCTTGGTAATAAGTGCAGGAGTATTGGGATACTCTTTACTGAAAGCAGAAAAGTAATTTTTATTTCAAAGTCCTTACGGCTTGCGCCGTCTAGACTCCGAGGAGTTATCGTATATATTTAGAGGTTTTATAATCCTTTGAGGATACTAACACACAATTCTCCTCTCCCTTAACAAAAAGGGGAACAGTTAACCTCAAATTCACTATCTCAATCCAATTACGGAGTTTTGTGGATGTCGGCAGTTGCAAGTGGCATCCTTACATTGATTGTTTCTGTCTTTATGCAAAGAGAAGGAGTGGTTGCAATTCAAGTAATTGCATATGGGATCTGGTTCTTCCTCTCCAAATACGTTAATCATTACCCGCCGGGGAAGATGCTGTTGTTTGACAGTCTCCGTTTTTTCTCCTTTTAATTGCGATACTCCGGTAACTAGTTTGGTGTTATTTGTTACATCATTTCTTACCCGTTGTGGCTCGTTGAGTAGAGTTCTATTCGCTAAAAGTTCAATCCTTTCTAATTGCTCTTTTTTCCAATGACAACTCCAGCAGTATTTACATCTAACACATGTGAAGGAAGTCCTGTAATCGCAACATTCACAAATGTCGTATTTCCAGGATGAAGTTTCTCTGATGTATTCATGCATAGGAATTTGACCTTTTGTTCATTTTAGTTGAGTATATCAAGTGTAATGCTCTCGGTTAGAATAAAACTTGATGTAAATGAAATCAATTAACACAATAGTTGAATATAGATCAATGTGGTCTAAATGATCCTTTAAAAGTGGACATTGAATAGTTAAGTGATACAATTTATCATCAATATAGAGCATAATAACTTTAGTCACAAATTCGCTAAGGATAGTAGAGAAAGGCTTTGAATCGACTTGCCTTTCTAATATAGATCATATAGATCTAATTTAAATTATTCATATCATCCTTCATAATTGAGAATGTAGATGATCCCTTATCTGAGGAGAGCAATAATCGTCATGACGTTTATCATTACACCGCTAGTTCTTTCAAATTTTGCCACTAGTAATATCTTTGGACAAGATGAGTCTGAGACCTACATATACTTGGTCGACTCGAAGCCTTTTGGTATTCCTTACTACAAGTGGACAGAGTCATGGTGGAACTGGTTAGTTAGCATACCTACTGATGCCAACCCAGCTCTCGATATGGATGGAAAACAATGTCAGAAGGGTATGCACTATAAGTACCCCGTCTTCTTTTTGGCGGGATCATTGAACGAATCTGCTTCTATGAATTGTACAATTCCATCAAACGTATCAATATTCTTTCCGGCAACGACTTCCTATTGTTATAATTCTCATTTGGCGAATAGAACAGAAGATGAGCTGAGAACATGTGCATCACTACAAAAAAGCGATATAAATACGAAAGTAACTATTGATGGAAGTGATCTGAACACATTTGCATATGACATTACCAACGCGAGGGTGCAATCAAATCTGTTTGGAATCGAAGTCCCGGAAGATAACATTCTCGGTATATCCGCTCAAAATATTTCAGGGATTGCTGCTGGTGACTGGGTTTTTTTGAAACCTAGTGTGTTTGTCCCTGGGATTCATGAAATTTCGTTTACTGGGAAATTAAATGGAACTTTGTCCGATGTTTCTTATTCCTTGAACATAACTGGGAGTGGCAAATAGATCATAATTGAAATTGAGTAAAGCTATTCATATGAATTCTTGATCGTCATCATTCAGCTTTTGTATATAGAAAATCGCTGATGCGTTTCAGAAGATCTGTGTTAATTTCTTCAATCGTGCGATTTCCATCGATAGGAATTAATCCGTATCTCTTCTGCATTCGGTGGAATTCCTTTGCTAACATATTTTGGTACATAGTAAAGGATTCAAACATATCCTCAGAGAGTCCAACATCTGCGCCTGATTCATAGTAATCGAGAGAGAAGTTCTTTTGAAAGACTCGATGAATCAACTCATTAGGATCTACATCTAGATAGAATACTAGATCAGGTTTTAATGCAAATCCATACAATGCGTGTGACCATGTCTTACTAATCTTTCTCACCGCATCTCTTGCCATCAACGTAAAAATATACCTATCAGCAAGTACTATGTATCCTGCTCTCAATGCGGGTATAATCTTATTCTCAAGTTGGTCTGCAAAGTCTGCAGCATAGAATAAGCTAAGCGTTCTTCTTCCCAGTACGAAATTCCGTTTCGCTTCCAATATCCCTTCACCAATCAATTCAGACCTACGTAATCCAGTGGTAACAACAGCATGTCCATCAGCTTCTAACCTAGGTTGTATTACAGAGATCTGGCTAGTCCTTCCCGAAGCATCGGGTCCTTCTATAACAATAAGCTTCCCGCTAAGGTGGGTATCGCCCTGAAGGTACCTGATGCCATCTCCATAAAACAATGGTGATCGTGACCGACGAGTTTCTTTCATAGTGATTGGTAAATCATAGTCGTCATCATCTGCTCCTTTGATGGGTGGTTGGGTCCTTGGTCTTTTCGCAGTTATCGTCTTCGAAGTTCCTTTTCGTACTCGTGTCCTGCCTATCATGCCGGCACCCCTATATTGATTGGTTCCGTTTCCAGAATCTTCCGTTGGTTTTTCGGAATTATACCTTTAACTAGACCGCGTACCTGTGCCTGTTGTTCTTCGATGGCAGATGTCCCATCGATAACAGCAAACCCTTCATCTTGGGCCATAACGTCGTATTCATCAATAATTCTCTGTTGAAAAATCCGATAACTTTCATACGGGTCGTTACTGAGATTCAAATCCATCCCCGCTTCATAGTATTTCAGTTTTGGTCGTCCAACGAGAATTCTTTCAATAGCCACATCTATAGGGACTTTAAAATAAAATATGATATCTGGCTTTAGGGCGTAGCTATAAACTTTGTAGACCCAATTTCTACTACAACCTCGTACTATGTCTCTAGCAAACGCTGTATAGACATATCGATCGGCCAAGACGATATAACCAGCTCTGAGAAGCGGTAGAATCTTTCTCTCATATCTATCTGCGAAGTCCGTTGCATGCAATAGGCTGAACGTTGTTGGGGTAAGCTTGCCCTTCTTTTTCCCTTTAGAGGTAATCTGTTTGACCATATCGGAAGAATTCCATTCGGTAAGAAAGACGGCCATATTTCTCGATCGTAGCCATTGTTCTACGAGATGCATCTGAGTTGATTTTCCAGACCCATCTATTCCTTCGACAACGATTAGTCTTCCTTTAAGGCCCTCCTTATTGCGAGCTTCATTGCCATAATGTAAGGCGTTTCTCCTTGTAGTACTCATATCACAGAGTTAGCCTCCTTACCGATCTTATTGCACTGTTTTCATGAGTATTACATGGCGATATTCTAGAAGATATTAAATAACCTACTGATGTATTGCATTTGGCTTTAAAATTTATTAAAGTTTCTTCACAAGATGAACCCACAAATTGGAAAGTTTTTATTGAAATGATTCCCATATTCATAACCCTTTCATAGAGTCCGACTGTTATCAACTATCCTTACCCATACTTATATTTCTTTAGCGACTTTTCAATTGGCGACGAACATCAAATAATTGAACTTCTTCACGAAGTACTATGCAAGAATTAATGAAGCACTTTGTCCGATTCCCAAAAACCGCATTGAAAAATTATTCAACTACGTATAGCAATAATAGTGCAAAAGAATAGTACCACATATGCATCATATAGACATATATGATCTATTGGTAATCCTTGATCTATTCTATATTGTACTGTGAAGTAAATGCATTTAGGTGTTGTTGTTTCTATTCTTTGAAAAGGGTCGGTTCCGCCTCAAGAGTATCTCAAATCCTCCTCACATATAATATTTTTGTGTCTGGGTCTATTTGAGGTATAGAAACGCACCAGACGGCAATTGGGACTTTGGATTCCATCAGATCTCAGGACACTCACCGCTACCTATCCCTTGATTAGTTAGCCACAACCGCGACACTATGTTATCTAAATTTACCTAAATCTATCTACCTTAGACTTTCAAGTATTTTAGGAGAATAATGTGAGCCCTTAGGACTGGCCACGATCTTGATAAAATCATCTGCTGCAGTGTTAAGTCCCTTATCAAGGTAGGCATTATAATGAATATTACACATAATCAAAGATATCTCTGTTTCGTCCCAGCCTAATTTACACTTACATGGTAAAGATATCGTCTTCATCTTAGAAGTAAAATCACTGTTATTCCTATCATAAGAGCATCGCCGAAAATCTGGAATTTGTAAATATGACTGTCCCCTGAGTCTGCGCTTACTAATATAATACTCTCTGTGCTACCAGCTTGGACGCAAGTTTCTTCTTGTCTTTGCTCACATTGATAATCGTAATGAGATGAATTCCCATAATACTGGCAGTCACGAATCACAATTTCTTGTGAGACTTTCACAAGTTCAATATTGTTGTCCTTTTATTTAGCCGTGACGGTACTAGATCTCCAAATAGCTGACAAGATGAGTCTTTACGAGACAGTATTCTATACTCTCTTCTTTGGATGGCGTTAATTTAATTGCATTTCAAACATTGGATCTCATGCCCTAGTACGTTTTACTTATTATTCACCTCTACTGAGTACCCTGGTTTAATTTTAAAGCCTAAGGTTTCGACTTCGACTGAGCTTTCACTTTATACCAATTTTGATTTTTCGAGACTATTATTATCCTCTAGTACAGCAACTTAACTAGCACATTCTAAAGTAATTATCCGGTATATACAGACAATATAGAATCTTTAATAGAGTCTTTAATATCCTCAGAACTGTTGTCTATTCTCTTGGTGATTAGCTCGACGAGAGTATTGCGATCTATCTCAATTGTTGGCGACGATATACCAGGTGTAGTTCCGATCTCTATTGGCACAGTCAATGTCTCTCTAGGCGGGCTTTCACCACCTTTCTCGGTACCTATTTGGCCAATGACAATAACACTGTCCCATTTTCTAATATCTTCCCCATTTACACTCGTACACAGTAATCTCGCTGTTATCTTGTTATTGCCCTGTTTTATAATGTTAGAGTCTGATTCAATGATATACCTCCACGTAAAATAGCCACTCTCTATGTTCCCCTCTGCAGGAATAGTCTTTTTATAAGGCTTTGCATCATTTATGATAACTGCTACATGACAAATACTGCTAGGATTATAGTTTGAGGTACCTGAGATTTCTAGATCACTGTTAACCTTTGTGGTTTGGTCGTTATTTGGGTAAACAATTTCAATATCAGATGGGTCTGAGGAAGAAAAAATAGGACTTGATGTAGACATGTAAGATGGGACGGATTGCTCAGCAGATTTGCCTATGATTAAGATATCCTGATAGAGTAACATGATAGAGTATATAACCAACATAGTTGTAAAAACTAGAAAAGCTATATACGCAATATGTTTTGCTTTCGGATTCTCAAATCGATGCCTAATAACTGTTTTTAATGCCATCATCAGTTAAGTCTAGAGTATCCGACTACCTCTTCTTTGCTTTGAAGCAATATTTTTTGCCTGTCTATATCTACTGTAAGCGCTATCAACTTCGATGGCCGCGCTTAATATTTTACTCTTGTTTGGAGAGTGTGACGATTGCAGAAACATCTTGGTATCTTTCGGTAAACAGTGTCCACCTATTCCATCCCTTGGTTCAAGTATATTTACGTTCCATTTAGTATTCAGAGCTTCTCTTAATTCTGCAAAGTTTATTCCATTTGCTTGACTATAAAGATAGAGGTCTTCTGCAAAAGCTATTTGCAAGTATCTATGAGCATTTTCAGCAATCTTTGATATCTCAGCGATTTCTATATTGGATACTGGATGCAAAGGTATCCCCAAATTTTTGGTACTTTTGAGGCTACTATTCCTTGCTCTATCATTGCTGCTGTTGTCTGCCGTACTGCTACGAAGGACGATACTGTTACTACTACCCTCTTTACTATTCATAATAACATTCTCAATAGCATCACTTGGATAACCATAGAACTCTATAGCATTAAGGCAACAATCGCATACACCCCCTATAACACGAATCTGATTAACTCCATGTTCCTTCTCCTCTAAAGCATACCATCTATGCGGTACATGTACAACATGCAATCTATGGTTAAGCATCTCAAATACCTTTTTGGATGTTCCTCTGGGAATAGTACTCTCTATTGAAACGAGTGCACCATTTTTGGCTTCCCTCGAAATTTCCTCAACTATCGATAATAATCCATCTACCTGCGGGGAAAACATATCCTCAGACCTGTGCGTCGAAACGCAAATAATGAAGACATCAATCTCACTAAGATTTGTGACTTTCCTTACAGAAGCGACTTTCTCTGCCCGCTCCATAGCCGTGTTATTGATATCATATCCATAAGTTTCGAATCCTCTTTCGGTCAGATATTTTGCTACAGGCAGGCCAAGCTGACCTAAGCCAACCACTAAAACCTTTTCAAAGATGCGCAGCTCCTCAGGAGTATTGATCTGATCTTCAAGCTTCCCAGTTTCAGCTTGATGAGTAGGTGGTTCGTTCATCAGTACACTATCATAAATATGATCAAGTTGTTGATGCGATTTAGCCTCAGAACCAATTTCATCCAATACCAATATATTAATCATTGAATGATTTAACGTTGGCGGTAGTAAAGCTCCAAATAACAGACAGCTGAAATTAAATGCTGACTTAATTCTATACCTTCATATCTTGTATAGATTCTTGAATATTTGTGTTCAGGATCGGTACTTTCCTTCCATGATAATTTCTTTCAACGGCTTTCTATCAGTTGGAGACTCCCTATCCCTAATCGGAGGAGGGAGGTTTTCCTTTGGTCCCCTCTTTCCAATAGCAATCATAGCCATAACATCATAGTCTTCAGGAATCTCTAATTCATGCCTAGCTCGTTGATAGTCGAAACCTTCCATTCCATGTGTAACTATTCCTCTAAAACATGCCTCTAATGCCAAATTTTCCCACGCAGCACCTGCATCGAGCTGATGAGTAACTGATGGTTTTCCATTATATTCAAAGTTTTTGCGAGATATAATGACGACGAGAGCTGCTGAATCCTTAGTCCACATTTTATTACCCTCAACCAACAAGCCAAAAAGTTTTTTCCAGCTTTCGGTATTTCTTTTCGCATAAATGAACCTCCAAGGTTGATTATTATATGAAGAGGGAGCCCATCGAGCAGTTTCAAAGATCGCCATCAGGTCTTCCTCGTCGAGTTCTTCACCTGTCATACCCCTCGGCGACCACCTATTAACAAATACAGGATTAATCTCCTGAGTCGGAGTTCTAGTTTGCGTGATTTCAGGGTTAAGCATTAATAGGAATAGTTCAATTATAGTGTATAAGAGTGAAAGTCTACCGATGCCTTGGCCGCCGATATATAGAGTCTTGTTCCCTTCAGACATGCAGTCACAAAATCACAAGAATTGTCGATGTTTTTCCAGTGAATGGAATACAGAAGAATAATTAAGTGAATGATCTTTGAAACCAGAAAACGTGATTCATGCTAGCTGCTGATTTCCACTAAAGGCCCTAATTCTTCAGTATGCCCTCTTCTAGGGATATTCAGTTTTTTGTCTATCTCTCTTAGCACCCATTCGTCATACGAAGTCGTATCTGTGAGAACAAATAATTCAACTCTCTTTACACCATCAAATGATTCTACCTCTTTCAAGATCCCATCAGCTGCAAAAATATCTTGACTAAATAAAAGAAAATTCATTACATTATCTGGATCGGTTACAGGAAGTTGAAAAAGAATGTTCTCGCCCAATTGTTCGTAAATGCGCCCAACTATCTGGTGGTAAGATGACCTGTCAAGTGTATTTACTATTAGTGCAAATTGAATATACCCCACGGTATGAACAGGATTACACAAGATAAAGAATTTTAGGACGTTGTCATCTTTTAACTTTGTTAGCCTTCGGTTAACCGTTCTACTTGATATAGAAGTCTCTCTAGCTATATCATTCATCTCCATCCTAGGGTTTGATATGAGACACTTGATAATTCTTAGATCAGTCTCTGTAAGTTCGTGTTTCTTACTCGTAATTGTTGATGTCGGTGTTGCAGTTGTTGGTGATGACGACGAATGAGATAGTTTGCTTGTAAACATGATACGAACACTAGCAGGTTTAAGTGATTCAAGTAGAAGTCTGAGCTTATCTTCGTGCCCTTCCTTTATAGCTAGACAAAATGTGGAAATGCCTCCCATACATTTGGAGTGAATTGATACGTCTCCAACGAGGTTCAATCGATTGATAATATCGTCAATATTTGCAGTGTGTTCTCGTACAATGAGCATACAACCAATCCCGTATCCAAGTGCAACTGGATTTACTTTGAGGACGAATTTCTCTATTACCCCCGTGGAGATCATTCTATCCACTCTAGCTTTAACACTCTTGGACGTCATACCAATAGCAGATGCTATACTCATGAAGGACTCTCTGCAGTCCTTTGACAGAATGCTAATAATCTTGAGATCTTTTTCATCCAAGAAAAGCCGATGCACTTGCATAATTCCCTTTACTAAGGCCGGTCAAAGATTTAAACTTATTGTTCATTATTTGGAGTCTCACTTCCGCCAACGATAAATAGTGTAGAGTCGATATGGATGCGTGGCTAGAGGTGATACCCATTGGCAAGTCCTACAGCAGGTCCGGTGAGTACCCCAGAAGGTCTAACAGAATCATTTCAGAGTATGGTTGGTCATTATGCACTCGAGACTAGGACGTTGCGTTTCAGATTGCTTTCCAGATAATGTCTAATATTGATTTTAATGAAATGCAGAGAGTTAGAAAGCAATTTGAGGACCTACAAAGTTTATTCCAAAAGTATTTGCTGAATGTTGATCCAGATCTCATTTACGATCTTTTGACGCGTTTACGAGAGAATCCTAGCATTACACCAACGTATACCCTAGAGGTATATACCAAGAAAGAAGTAGATTCAGCAAATATGATAGATTTCATATATAAAATAACGGGCGCGATGGCTACGGTATATGATAATGGCACCCATTATGTTACAAATCAGAAATTATCTTTAGATATGTTAAAGAATATTTCTGATTTGAAGGGGATCATCGAAATCACGGGAGCACCTACTACTTTAGGTTGTTGGCTTTCGGACTCTGTCAAAAGAGGAGGGATCTGATACTTATAAATATTATAAATCAAAATGTGTGTTGCTGATTATATTCCCTACGTCAGCATATTAAAAATTTTGTCAGCTATTGGGAGCCATATTTCCGTTAACGATAAATAATGCCAATCCTCTAAATATGAAGATGCCTAAGATTGATAATTCCGGGCTAACACAAAACACGGATACTCCTAAAGGGGGAGATACTGAGAGCCCAATCACTATTGGTCGTAGGGCGTGGTTTACTCTTGCGCTACTTAGCAGTACTCTTCTGACGGTCTTTTTCTCAGAGACCATGCTTCTTCCTGCGATACCAGAAATCATACAGGACTTTAACATAACTTATGGGACAGCAGCATGGATATTCAGCGCATACCTAATTGTTGCTGCTGTAATGACACCTGTAGCTGGCAGGCTTTCTGATCTGTATGGAAAAAAGAAAGTGTTATTCATACTACTGACGATATATATAGTTGGTCTTGTTGCTGGCGGTTTTGCAGACAACATATCAGTTCTGCTCGCTACCAGAATAATTCAAGGCGTCGGTTTAGCGGCTGTCCCCGCAGCCTTTAGCCTTCTTAGAGACACTTTTCCCCCAGCCAAACTTGCCATAGCCATAGGCGTGTTTGGATCTGCATATTCTGCAGGCTCTGTGGTTGGCCTATTGGTAGGGGCTAACATTATTCAAAACTTCGGATGGCATGCAACTTTTTTGGCTATAGTTCCTTTTTCGGCCTTGGTAACGATAATGATCGCCAAATTTGTTAAAGAAGATAAAAAATCACATCAAATGAATGCGGTGGAGTCTACAGATAATATCTCGAGCAGAAAGCGGGCATCATTTCCAATAGATATCAAGGGTGTAGTGGCTCTTTCTGTTACTATAACTTCATTTCTAATTGCTCTTACACTCATTCAGATCGGCGTTAGCTCTCAGAATATTCTGCAGATCGCTGGCGCCTTCGTTGTATCTGCAATTTCACTATCCATCTTTGTTATCCTGGAGAGAAGGATCGTGCCTCCTTTTCTTGACTTAAGATTACTAAGACATAAGATCCTTCTGCCATCATACATTTTGGCGATAGCTGCTGGTATTACCATGTTTATGATATATCCAACAATAGTCCAGTTAGTTAGAAGCCCTATCCCATTAGGATTTGGAGGAGATTCAGTGGATGCTGCTAATGTTCAGCTGCCTTTCATGATCACGTTCTTAGTATTTGCTAGTATCACGCCAATTATCATAAACAAGATAGGAAGCGTAAAGCCTATGATAATTGGTGGAGTAATAAGCCTAATCGGTGCAGTTGGATTAACGTTATTCCATTCGACAGAATTTGCGTTGTCTACAAGTCTGGCCATAGTCGCAAGTGGGCTATCAATAACTATGACAGCAACCTGGAACATGATCGTCTCATCTTCACCGAAAGAGTTCACTGGTATTTCAGTAGGAGTTGGCGCTCTTTTGTTGTTTGTTGGAATGGCAATAGGCCCTGCACTGGCTGGAGTGTACATGGAAAATCACGAAACCGTTGAGGGAATTGAGGGATCATATCCATCGGCTGGATCGTACAATCTGATATTTCTTACAGTAGGATTGCTTTCAGGTGTCACGGTCGGATTTGCGCTAATGCTAAGAAGAGCTACTCATAGCGCATAACGTTCAGTGTGTATAACTGAACAGACGTATTCTGACTGAGTTTGTGATTAGTAATACACTTTCTACCGAACGAACTTCCTGCCTCAACGTAGATGTTGTTTGTAACACTCTAACTTACTACATCTTTTCCAGTCATGCTAGTTGCACTTTTTAGGAATTGTTTTGGCCTTACTTTTTTCTCAATTTATTGTATTATTTGAATCATTTCCATATTTTTCATTAAAGAATTTCATAAGCTGTTCAGCTAGAAAATCTGGTCGCTCTTAAGCAATCCAATGTCCAGAGAAAGGTACGATTTCTCCCCCACGTACATCTGAGGCAGCAGACTTCATTGGATATAATGCTGCTGTTCGATTTGTTCGAGTATTAATATACAAAATATAGTTTATAAAGATGAAACGGATCATAAGTATGGTTGTCGCAATTCACCGAGGATCAGCAATCAAAATTAACCAGCAAAGACGACGAAGGTGTAATTTTGCCACAAGTCAAATTCATCCAGTGCCCAATTAAGACCAGCTTGGGTGTACTTGGAAAGAAATGGACCATGTTAATACTGAGAGATATAGGTTTCCTCAAGATTGTGCGCTTCAATAGGATCTTAGAATCTATCCCAGGTCTTACACCAAGGGTTCTTTCAATGCGTCTGAGAGAGTTGGAGGACGAAGGATTCATCGAATGTGTTGGAGGAAAGAAACAGCCAATCATGGTGGTGTGGAGGCTTACTGAGAAAGGTAGAGATACAATGCCTATCCTGATTCAGTTGACTGCCTTTGGTTCCAAATGGCATTCTGATATCGTTTTTGAAGACAAGAGACCTAGGACGTTAAATGAGATCTTTCCACAGCATGAAGCAAGAAGAATAATGATGGGTATCAGATGAGGAAACGCTGCAGAGTCTCTTAAGCTAGAAGTTTGGAAATACACCTCTAAATCGGTCAATTAGAGCCTAAGGTTATTTGGAAGATTGAATTCCGTATAATGAAGGAGAATGTGATAAGAGATCTTTTTGTAACTCAATAATCCTCACGTGGTAAGGTCGTCAAAAGGCTGTATGTCATTATATCATGTTGCAAGTTCAGTGGTCATAAAAAAATGTAGATGGGTTGCTAACGTGCTACCTTTTCTCATTTCCTTTCTGTGTGCGTTCCAGATCCTAACTTTGGATTTTTTTGGAAGGTGAACGAAAATTGGATCAGGAATTTGATTGTTTACAATGTCTTCACGTACAACAGGGAAGAGATGTCACAAATATCTCAAGTCCTGTAAAAAGCCAAGATATCGTGTAGGACTATACGCATCTAATATGTCACATTATTTTCCTTACATCGTCCTTTTTTCTAACTAGGATGTAATTAATGTCTAGGCTAATATGAAAAGAAAGACAGTGATATTACAAGTCGTATGGCTAACTAGTACTAATTGTGTAGACAAGAAGCCATTTGCTATAATAGCAGACAAGAAAGATGAAGAAGGGATATTACCAAGTAAACCATAATTTGAATGACCCAGACACTTGAAATAGTACCCCTTATCTTTTCACTACACGATAGAGGAATTATTGATATTAATACTGAATATTTTAGTCCAATAGCTATTTACCATTTTTATGGATTCAAACACATTGTTCCAGTACGAAGTTGATAAATTAATTGAATTATATTTTATTTCATCATTGAGTTGATTTTGTATGCACCATTGAGTATTGACGTAATTATTATCCATAACTAAATGAGAAGATTTTGGCTTTTCTACCAATTTCTGTACACCTTGTAAGAATGTACCATCGTTATTGACAGTATCAGTTTTTCGATAATAAACGTGAATCCTTTCGTCGGTATTCATGGAACACGAAGAACATGTGAAGTATAACACTTGATGACAGACATCACAATATAAATGCGGAATGAGATTTGCGCCACATCTTACACAATTAGTAGAACCCATAGTAACATTGCAACTCTCAGATCTTTTATGCATTCAGAGTGAATAAAATTAATAGGCTAGTCTAAAGTTTCTTGCTCTATATGATTAGTCAAAGACACTGATTGATATTCAAATCAGGATCGGTATCTTCGATGTCTTGCGGCAACTATACTTTTGATCCCTTACCAACTTTTATACTGTAAACAGCATACTATTATTCATGAGTAATGCGAACGTGACAGAAATAGAGCAGAGAATTGGGAGTGAAGTATCACACTTTGTCTACCGAGTACCTAAAAAGAATCATGACGCGATGGTGGTGCTCAATAGACAATTCGTCGAGACAATGAGAAAGTATGGGGCTACACATTTAATCTTTCAGTTAAACAATACCGAGGCCCCCATGGAGGGTATCACTAACATAGCTAAATCTATTTTGGCCAATCAAGACGATGAGGTATGGATGGAGCTAATATTTTATAGAGATCGTATGCACCGAGATGAGGTAGAAACAAAAATGCGAAATGATGAAAATATGAAACGACTTTTCAAACAATCGGCGGCTCTAATCACTCAAGGTACCAGTTTTATCCTGGGAGAGTTCAGTCGCATCAGTGTTTAGATTTGAGATCTCTAAAGCGGGATGGGGCTACAGCTCTGATGGATCTAAACAAGGTCTATTCTATGATGATCACAGCGGCGGTGTGAGGGATCGAGTTGAACGTTAGTGGTTTATGACCCAAATAAAGAAGATTTATCTGAGGACAAACTTAACAGGCTTAAGGGACTTCACGTTAAGAGGCATAGCTTCCATAAGGCATGAATATTAGTAATTTAAGCGAATGCACTCTTCTAAGAGTCTATTCAGGACAGACTGCCGTATGAACCAGAAAAAATCGCAAAAAGTCGAGGGAATGAATTCCTCGGTTTGCACCACTGCGGATAATTTGGAAATCCATTCCTCCGAGCGTCTCTCATTTGGTCTATCGAATGAATCAAGGATAGAGAAAAGTGTAGTAAGGGTTTTCCATGGAATATATACTGCAACAACAAGGGATTACTAATCACTTGTCCCAATGATCCAAAAGGAACCTAACCTTTTGTAGTAGAGGCGATGATTTATCCGCAAAATATTGAAGTCCTCCATGTACTATTGTAAAAGACTCTAAGAGTATCCAGTCGAGAATTATGATGCTCTTTTGCTTATGTCAGAAACCACAAAAATGAGAAAATTAATTACAAAAAGAGGAACACTTGAAATACTTGTCCCATTATGCTGCTCTACAAATCCTGTCAGACATAAGACGTTCAGACAGGCAATGAAGGGTTTTAGCACGAGAACATTATCTAACAGACTAAATGAACTGGAAAAGAATCGCATAGTAGAAAGACAAAGATACAATGAAATCCCTCCACGAGTTGAATATAAATTAACCAATAAAGGAATGGAACTCGCAGAATCACTTGTAGACCTGCTGCGCTGGATACGTAAATGGACTAATACTAAGCGTGCAATAGTTCCACAGATGCAACTTCAGTAATCGCTAGTACACTCAGAATGTTATTTGTCCACTTGTTGTCTAGAACGATTCATTGATAACTTTCGTTCTATTTTTTCATAGAGTGTCTGAATACTATATAGGATTATTATCATAACTTGCTTTACTTTATTTCAAATTTTATTACTTGATAATCTTTCCTTTCTGGGGGTTGTTCAAATGCTGGTTTTAGCTTTTCTACTAGAATCGATAGTATTTTGTTGTCTGGATGATAAAAAGCATTCATATCTTCTTTATTTTCCCAAAATGT
>WHTU01000062.1 GCA_009377575.1 Nitrososphaeraceae archaeon
TCATAGGTTTTTAAATATGGATTATGTGTTCATGAATGCGTTTTATAGCTGTTTGTGCATCAAATGCAATTCCAATCAGTCGATATGCAGCACTCGGTCGAATCAGCTGGGTTTGCAGCAGAACCTGTCCCTGTAAAACTTAAATATGTCTCTAGCGATATTACTAGTGATATGCTATCAAATTGGATCTCTAGGGTAGGCAGCTCAATTCCTCGGGGTTTCTCAAGACATTATGTGTTAAACTTGCTTAAGGATGCTCCTATGACAGGAAAAGAAATTATTGACAGGGCAGTTCTCCAGAGCGATGGAAAGTGGAGGCCGTCCCCTGGTCTGATCTATCCAATGCTCGGTCGCTTATTGGAAGAAGGATTAATTGAAGAGGCAGAAAATGGCAGGTACAGAATAACTCTGAAGGGACTAGATATGGCTTCAGACGTAGAGTCAATCAATAATATAATACAGAAGCAGTTAGATGTTATGTTGCGATTCGGAAATGTGGGCAAGTTCATGGCCCTAGATCTCATCGATAGAGCTTCTGCTATTGGCACTGCCTTAAGCTCAAACTTGGATAAGATGACAGAACAGGAGAAGGGAAAATATCGAGAATTTCTTGTTTCTGAACTAAAGAAATTGGATGACCAGGAACTTAAAGGAAGGGAACTCGAAATAGAGTAAAATAAGTCTAGTCTTTTTTTTGCCTATTATAACCCTGGGCACTGCGCGTAACTAGGCCGTTAACCAATCCTGTTTTAGGGGATCCACTGGCTAAAACAAACCTCTTTTAGAGGCGGTAAACGCTGAGAATCCAATGTACAACATGCAGCGACAACAAATAGGAGAATCCAATAACTCATGAATTCAAGATTAAGTGCTTCATCGTTCTTCTATTATTTTATTGCCAAGCAACATTACAAAGATTAGTTTGTTTTCAGGTAATTCCTGAAGCAGATCCTTGGCAACCTTTTTTTTACCGTTCTCCAGTGCCAAATACGTATGATAGAATCTTTTTCAGGTTTACCTCAAACGGTAAGCTAGTATCAACATCCAGATGCCTTCCTTGAACAGGTTCGTATATGTTTTTCATTTTGGCATAAACTGAAAAATCTGCATCAGAGTAGTCATTTTTCCTATTTCTCAACCTCTCCAGTACAACGTCCTCTGGACAGGTGCATTCAATCACGTACAGCTGAACGTTATTTAAGCGAAGTTGGTTTTCGACTTCCCTTCTAGATCGTTCTCTGTTAAATGTTGCATCAAGAACACAGTCGATCCCGGCAGCGTTCAAATATTTAGTCAACAGCATCAAGACGTCGTATATTAAACGTCCTTCTGCACTTGCATAAGAAGGGTATCTAATGAGCTCTTTCCTTACCTTGTCAGAAGATAGTATGCTAGCTCCTGTTCTTGATGCAACTGACATAGCGAGTGTTGTCTTGCCGACTCCGGGCAATCCACAAAAGAGAATATCTACAGGCATCACAGACTCGATGTCTTCTGTAAACAGTTTCGAAAAATCAATCTCGTCCATGTCGAGATAGGTGAGCGAGAATGAATTGGTATTGCGACGACACCTTACCTTTTCTTATCATCAGGAAATATGTAGCTAAGAACCATGTCGACGGTTTTATTCTTTAATTTGCCTTTGTAATACCCAATACCTCTTGTCGGCGTGTTCAGTGCCTTTTCTCTTGCGACATCATTTACTGGTCTGTGGTCTGGAGCGCCTTCAAACCTTATCTGATAGTCATTCATCTTTGAGAAAATGGCTGAATCATAAATATCCTTATGCCAAACCGATCCAACGAAGTAGATATACGGAGGATTTGCCCGCTTTTTTATGAACTTGAACACATAATCAAAAGTTTGCTCGACGGTCATAGGTGAGTCAGTAAATAGGATCAGACCTTCATCAATTCCGTCTTTAATTAGCGTTTTTTTTATGTTCTGGCCAGTGTTGGTATCCGCAACTACTAGTATCAACGTATTATCGCGATCGGGTTTCGAAGTCTTAACTATCCGATACAAATCGACACAGACTCGTATTCGTTCTTCAACATGATTTGGAACAGTTTCAGCTGCCTCGCTCTCAGTATGTACACCAAAGAGTATTATGAGATTTCCGTCTGTAAAGTGAGGCTGTGACATTCAATAGAACATTCACTAATCGTCATTTATAGGTTGCCTCATCTCTCTTGCTCGCATTACATGGTTACCAATATCAGGATCTGAAGCATGAATGGAAATCGTAAGACTATCTAAAAGAATCCTTGTTATTTGATGATCAATAGTCAATGATTAACTAGAGAATGGAGTCAATTAGATACCTGCGGTGGGAATTGACATGTTTTAGAGCACAGAGGACCAGGTCCTTTGGAGAACAAATTGAACCCTAGATATACCATGATTTTCTTGGGCCTGACGCTTTAGTGTTCTACATTTACTCATTTACCAAATACGGATCGTTGACGTGAATATTATGATTCTAATGTTGCATGGAATGCCTCGTAATTTTTCCTAAAAGTGAACTTTTTCGTATTTTTATTTATTTCTGATTCTACATCCGAATAGTCTGATATAGCATTTTCAAATAACAGACTCTCATAAACCCCGTAATTTAGTAAAAATATCTGTTGTACCAACAAAGGGCAGATAAAGACAAATACCGTATTAGTTACTACGGATATCTTGAATTAGCCAATATTGGTTTGCCTCTTTGTTTAAGGAATTTCATCTAATCTCTATGATCATGTTATTTCTAACTTTAGGTGGTGATCCTGCAAAATGAGAAATATTTCGCTGCTGATAGCGGTACTAGGTTTATCGCATTATACGAATTTCATATTTAACTAGGTAGCACTAGAACTCTGCAGATTCTAGGCCCTTTCACTAGTATGAGTGTGGGTACAAATCTTGGATTGTTCGACTCCAATCTCTAGTAATGTACTGCCGGATCTGGATCAGCTAGCCAAATCCGTAAAGAAATAAATCTTAGGTTACAATCATTAATTAGCCATGCTTTAATTAGTTGACAGTATGATTTGTAGCTATATTATTTTCAGACGATGCATTAGTCCTCCATAAATATATTACGTGAATATAGTTTAGAGAATTGCAGTGAAGAATAGGGCTAGAAATGATATTATTGCGATGATCTTAGAAGCCGCTCAAGGCAGAGGTACGAGTAAAACAAAGATCATGTTTAAGGCGTACTTGTCAACCAATCAATTGAGAGAATATCTTGCGGAATTATTAGATAATGGGCTTGTGAAATACGATGAAGATAGAAAAACTTATCAGATAACTCACAAAGGAGAAAGATATTTGGAACTTTATGGTGGAATGGAAAGAATGATACCGATGGACAACATGAAAGTGGAAGATTGAACAAAACCATAATAGTGTTTCACTCGTGGCGTTAGACAAAAAAATTGAGAAGTAATAAGTAGTAACGCTTTATAAACTAATGCACATGTGATTAACAAATGTGTATATTGTAGTAATTAATGCAAAAGGGGAGTTCTAATGCTTAGTAACATTGGAAATACTTTAATCCTTGTTTAAAACCTTTTCATAAGGTAATTAGGAAGTAAATACAATACGGCTATTGTTGATTCTTCTATATATCGTCTTATCACCTAGTTTGCTTTTGCTAAGGAATAAGAAGGATTTAGAGTGTTACCTGATATAGTATTTCGCAATAGTTGTAGGAAGCAATCTATATGCGGAATCAGCTATAATGTATTTTAGGACATACAAGTTGCTTTAACAATTATTTCTACCGGGATCCTTTTTAAGGGGCATTTGGAGAGAACGATCAAGGTCTTATTATTACTATTTTCCGTAGATAAATTAGCTGAGTATTATTACCAGAAATGGATATATATTGGAAACAGAGATCCGCAATTCTTGTCGCTATCTGGGTTTTATCCATTAAAATCATATGTTTTTCCTTTAAAATGATACGTTTTTATTACATGTTCGCTGGGGTAATATAGGTAGGTCTTAGAAATAGGCAAAAGGAAAGTACTGAGCGAGTCTCATCTGAAGGAATTGGTCCTCCCCCAAGAAGGACAGTTGCTGGGCAGGGTTATTAAGCTTGTAGGCGGAGACAATGTGGTTGTTAAGTGCACAGATGGACAAGTAAGGGTATGTCGTATTAGTGGGAAGATAAAGAGAAGAATGTGGATTAGAGATAACGACGTTGTCTTGGTAGCTCCATGGGATTTTCAATCGTCCAAGGCAGACGTAGTCTGGCGGTATATTAGAGCACACGCAGAAAAATTGCAGCAGGATGGGTTCCTAAAAAACGTCTGAAATACCTGAATAATCTGTTCAACTGAAATGTAATTTGATGCGAAGTTTTGACATTTTTTCCCGAATAAATTGTATGCCTTCCTTTCATCCATGAGCATCCAAATATAGTTGGCTAAAATTTGCATTCAAAATCGCAGATTAATTCTGAACATTTTTTTCAGGTTAAGTTTGATATAGATTGATGCATTGAGCAATATGATCAATCAAAAACTCATAGTAGTGGTTTTGAATCTACATTTCAATGACGTAATATCTCTATTCATCACGATTACTGTTCAAGCGACCGTTATATCGAGTCAGATCAAGTTAAATGTATTCTACACCTGTTTGGTTCAAGCGCAGCATCTACTATGATACTTTTGCATTTCTGGAACAGATTAAGTTATATTCTTGTACCTTGCTTGATTCCCTAAACCTGTAATAGAATGAAGCTGACCAAAGCTAGGAGAGATCAATATAGGAAATTAGCTAAACAGCAAGGATATCGTAGTAGGGCCGCGTTTAAACTCTTACAGCTCAACAAGTCTTACAAGATAATCAAGAATTCAGATAAGGTGGTCGAATTTGGTTGCGCCCCGGGAGGTTGGATTCAAGTAGCAACTCAGTTAGTGGGTCCATCCGGTTTCGTTTTGGGATTGGATTTAAAGGAAATAAATCCTTTGGCTGGTGCAAGTTTTATCAAAGGGAGCATAGACGATCCCCTCTTGACACAAATTCTTCTCCAAACTATCGGCCCGAATGACAAATTTGATGTAGTACTTAGTGACATGTCACCAAATGTAAGTGGAATTTGGGAAATTGATCATGAAAGACAAATATCCCTTACTAGGCATGCCCTCCTTGTCTCTATAAGAATCCTTGAAAGGAGAGGAAATGCGATCTATAAGATTTTTCAAGGTGTTTCAACACGATCCTTTGTGAACGAACTTGCCGAGCATTTCGCTCTAGTAAAGCTTAGCAAACCTCCAGCCAGTAGACAGGAAAGTAGTGAGCTTTACGTAATATGTCTTGGTTTTAAGGGATAAACTGGGCCGACTCCATTAGGTGATAAAAATTATGTTGGGCAGCGCAGCGCCGTGTGAAACGGAATAAAGATGAATGCAAACAGGACAATCATACTAGTTTCTATATAGGCAGGTAGGCATATTGATGCTCTTTATTACTTAGAGCTTCAAGGAGCCACCATAACCATGGTTTCATGCTGTTGTACCGGTCAATCTGGAAGAAATTAGTCTTTGCAATGGATATGATAAATTCTCATTTGATGTATCTCTCAATCTCTATATCCAGGTGAATGTAGGACCCATTTGTTCGAATAAAACTGAAGGAATGAAGCATATCTGTTCATTCGTTCTGACAGGTGATAATCGAAACTATCATAATATAGCTTTGTCTTAGTTAAAATATCCATCTTTCCTAAGGAATCTGATTTATCTCTAGCCAAATAATTGATTCTGAACGACGAGCTAGTTTGAAGACATATTGTGACATCATTATCCACTCATTCTTTCGATCTCTTTTATTGTGTGAACAAACGCTTCTAAATAGGAACCTTTGTATTACAACTTTAGCAGCCGTATCGTATCCCTGTACTGCATCTGCCAGGCGTGACATAATATGATATGCATCCATCCTCCTTGATTTTCACGTTGCTCATCGAAACAGGATACGAGGTCTTTGAGCGATCGTCATTAGGTAGTAATGCATTATAAGGATAAAAGGTAATTGATCCCTTATCGGAGGGACTATCACTAAGTCCAAACAATAGTTGGGAAACCTCTATTTCATACTTTATGGGATACGGTGAGTTCCTCATCTTATTCCACCATTCTATTCCTGTGAATTGTCTAGATCCTTGAAAACTGAATCCCGCGATATCCCTAGCAGAGAGGTCGTAAATTTCATATTGTCCGTTGTCTTTGTCTGTCAACGTATATCTGATTGCTTGTTTCTGAGAGTCAAGAAATATCTGGCGGTCATAGGTATGCCCGATAACTGGAAGAACGTGCACGAACCTATACTGATTAACTCCGCGAAATATAGCTTCAAAATAGTCCTGACCATCAAATTGGCAGATAAGATTTAGCTCTAATGCAACGTCTTGGCTATTAAAAATTTCTAAGAGATAAAGCATCCATGATTTGTCGGGAATATTATTTACCATTTCATCAGCGATTGTTATTCTGTCAGCTACGGATATTACTCCTGAAGGGAAGAAGGTTCTGAACCTTTTAAGACTGTCTTTCTCTCTCTCCGTGACAAGGCAATGTGAACCCACCCAATAATGCATCCTGGATTACTAACAATCTATATTATTTAACCTGCCCGCATTACCCGTCTTTATACGAGAAATTCACTTATACTAATGCCATTATGATCCGATGTTTATACGATTACAGTGATTGAAAATGGATGCAGTTATAAGAGTACAACTTTAAACAAGCATTTCTCATTCAGCCAAAAGGAGGTTCACTGAATAGCTTGCAATGCCATGGCGTTGTGACTCTAAGCTTGTAGATGTATGCTTGTGGTCGGATTAAGGATTGTTTGATGCATATCTATCTCTTCAGAAAGGATCCCAATTCTTTCATTCGTCCAGCCATAAATCCTGATAAAGACCCGTAAATCGTTATGGTGAAGCTAACCTGTGCCGAAGTAAAAAACAAAAAACATTGACTAACATTGAAATTAGGATGACTTTATGTGCTAACTGCAGAATTACATGAGAGAATCTCTAAACAGATTTCATTCAGTCATGAGCTAATTATCTGCTCCCTTGGAAGCAGTCTTCAATAAGCCTTGTCATTTACTATTTTGAATTGTGATGGATGTAGACATGATGTTGTGACTTGTGGCTAGTCAAGAAAGAGTATGCCACATAACATAATTTTGCGTGCGCATTTAGAATGTTAGATCATAGTTATTCTTTCAACATATCGCCTACTAGTAGGATCATAGGTTTGTTGGGAATGTGTATGTGTATACACGAATTCTTCACGTAACCACTGTTTTTCCTCCTCAGTGAGAAAGGAAGTATCTACGATTTCTTGAATGTGCGCGCGCTTCTTCTTCTTATATTCATTAAACCATAGTTCATCTTCTTCTGTTTGAAGTTCCAGTTCTTTTTCCTGGTCATATGCAAAAACATAATCGCCTAATAGTCCCAGATTCGGAAACGAACTCCTTCGTAATCCTAAATCTGTTTGTATATTCTGGATTGTGATAGCCCACCCTAGCCTCTCCTGAAATGATTCGCCATTCTTAGGATTGTTGGCAATTTTATATCCCAACCATGCACGGAATAAACAATTCCACTCTTGGCCCCTTGTATAACCACTTGGACAAGGAATCCATTCATCTGCACTAAACTGACTAAGTACAACCTTTCTGAATTTTTTTTCATATTGATCCGATGCCTTTTTTCGGTGATTTTGGCGAGCAAAATGACGTTTGTTAGATCTACCCCACTTATTTTCAGACTTGACGGGTCTGACTCTATATTTGGTCTTGGGAGTAGACAATTCTTACTTAAATTATGATGCGTGACCGTGAGATATATACTTTGGATAATGTGATTTGAAAAATATACCTATTCTAGCACGCAAAACCTTGGATTTGAGTCTGCTGCAAGCTGCTTGGAATATATCTACTGTATATACATATAATGAAGACTGTGAAACTAGAAATGAAATAAATCTAGGACTGATTTACACCTCGCAAATTATTGGAATGGACGTGAATTGTTTTTCATCCCCAGTGGCAAAATTGGGTTTTTCCTATAATAAGATAACTTTGGCCGTCGAGGTATGTGTAAGGATCTATTGGCCCAGACTTGGTGAGTGAAAACTTTGATTATTCTTTAGACTTTTACGCGCAACATTTTTAAAATAAATAAAAGATCATTTCGAATTTGTCATGTGCGCATGGTGAACTAAGCTGTGTGTGAGGTTATAATTTTGAATTGTTCATTTGATTCCTGCGAGTAAAATCCGTCTTGTAAATGTCCTCTCCGAATTTCCTTAGAGTAAATTACACAAACTGATGCCCGATAAGTCGACTCTAAAGTTTGGCGCGGGGAGTGGGATTCGAACCCACGAGTTCTTGCGAACATGGGATTAGCAATCCCACGCCCTACCAGGCTAGGCGACCCCCGCCTAGCCTGGAAATTTATGGTAAGGCAATATATTGATATTGATTATCATCTATATCGGTAGAAAAAATATAGGCAATCTAAGGTAATGAACCTCCTAACATCGTGTTAAAAAGGTTATTAAACGGAGATCCCTGGTTATACTAGCTTTGAATGTTAAAGAGTCAAATGAAATCTTTAGGCTTGCAATAATAAGGATTTATTTCGAGCCAGAATTATTAAAGATGGATTATCGAAGGTCATTTATAAAGCATCCTTTAGGCAAAGAATGCGGATTAAATATTGAAGATGTATTGCATTTGTATTTCGATATAGCAACAGGTAATGACTATCCTGATGGTGATGAATGGTTTACCATCGAATATATCATACCGCAGAGCATCAAGCTGCCGGATAAGTTGAAAGGTCCTGATTACTTTACAACACTTTCAGTTCCTGAGGGTCAGCATCTTTGGCGGCATCGGGAGCTCGTCAGATTCAAATATGGAAAATCGAAAAAATTATCAGAATCACTTTATTTTATTGATCGGAAATATCACGATCTCCTCAAATCCTTACATGAATCGTCGGTAATCGGCCAAATAGGTTGACAAATTACAGACGATGGGCTCAAATATTACAAGTTAATCCTTCACTTCCCAATTGTTATTTGTATAATAGTAGATCCTCTTATCTGTTTTGACAAAATCGGGTCGCCACCTCGAGTGCGTAGATTCAAAACAATAAGTCATCTCAAGCACCTCTGCAGGCATTTTAGACATTTGGGAATCGATTATTTCAGCTAAAACTTCGACCCTGTCAAGGGCTCTTTCAAGTTTTTTATAGTCCGATTCCAAAGTTTGTAAAACAAGTCTGGTAGTTGCACCTCGTTCTCCATAAACCCCAGGAAAGCTAAATTCAATTTTCATTTGACTTTTGCCTCTTCGCTTTTTTATTTCTGCAATAACTTTTTTTAGTTTGTGCCATTTGTCAGCCGTAAATAGGGTAAAAAAATCATCGCCGTAAAGTACAGGAAAGTGAATTTCTATTATTGTATGTATCCAGCTGTCATTTGTAGGAATTTTCTCTTCTTCGATAGGCCCAAGTATGCTCGAAAGGATATCATAGATGATCTCGGTTTCGGATATGGAAGTTCCAGAATATCCAAAGTAAGTTCCTCTCGCACTCATGACATTCAGTATTGTTTATCCTAAAAAAAGATCTTGGTGCAGAGGCTGGTCCACCTAATCACTTAGAGTTGGGTATAAATAGGAGTTATTTTAGGCGGCATAAGCGATAGCGTACTCGAAAGTCTAACTGAGATTCCCAATTACGCTCGGAATTCCATGCTCTGAATCTTTCAGTGGTTCGGTCGACACCACTCTATACGGACGTTTTATCTTGGACAACTTGTTATGCTTGTAAGATCTAATTTCGTACAACTTTCCATTCCTATTACTCACTCTTAATTTTATGCAGTCTGATTTGCTTGCTAATTTCTGGCACAACGAACAGTATACTAGCCTGTGTGTTTTATTTTTCGATTCAATTATATGACCATAAGGATCCCTAAACCAAGTCATCTATCTATCTCTCTCCTCTCTAAGATGAGACTCCTGATTTAAAAATCATCCTGATAGAGTTAAGATCAATTATGTGAAGTTCATGATTAGATCTTCAATACTATGATAGGGTGAGGGAGCATTTAATAATGCAAGCTCACTTGTAAACTGTGACGCCCTGATGCAAGTGCAAACTATCGATTCATTGGATAAGCAACTACTGAATGAGATCCAGTGGCAGTTTCCTTTAGTGGATAGACCTTTTTTAGAAATCTCTAAACGATATAATGTGTCAGAAGATGAAGTCCTAGAAAGGATAAGGATCCTAAAAAGGATTGGTCTGATAAGACAGATCAATGCAATCTTTGATACCAGACGGTTGGGTTATAAGAGCACTCTAGTAGCCTTTTCGGTGTTACAAGACAAGCTCGAAGAGGTTGCAAATGAGGTTAATAGACATCCTGGAGTCAGCCACAATTACGAAAGAAACCATGAATACAATATGTGGTTCACATTGGCAGTTCCCCCTTCTGGCGATATGAAGCGAGATTTGGAACGAATGGCCTCTCTGGACGGTGTCATAAAGTACAGGATATTACCCACACTCAAACTCTATAAAATTGGTGTAAAGTTAGATATGCTTAATCTGGACCCCTCTGATCCAAAACCTACTGAAGAACTAAAAGCCGTAAGTCAGGCAAAGTTTACAGCTACTGATTTGGACAAGAGGTTTATTCGTGTGTTACAAGAGGATATCAACACAACTCCGGAGCCGTTCAAGGAATCTGCTAGAATCCTTGGGATATCCACAGTTGAGCTCTTCGCCAAGGCAAAGGACTACGAACAGATAGGTGTAATGCGAAGATTTGCCGCCATATTGCGCCATAGAGACGCAGGGTTTTCTGCAAATGGGATGGTAGTGTGGAGAGTCCCTGACAACAAGATCGACGGGGTAGGATACAAGTTAGCAGCATTTCCCCAGGTTAGTCATTGTTACCGAAGACCAGTTTTTTCTGATTGGCCGTTTAACCTCTTTAGTATGGTGCATGCGAGAACACTTAGGGCTGCAGAAGGGATAGCTCAAACTATGTCCACTGAAGTGAAAATTCAAGATTATTCTATTCTTTTCAGTACCCGTGAATTCAAGAAGCAGAGAGTGAAGTATTTTGAGTGAGAATGTGACCGCTTTTTCATCAATGTTCGAATTGGTTCAGAGCTGATGGTTGACCTGAAAGCGAGGCCCAAACGTGTCGACTTGGCTCGATATCATTGGCCCGAGATAGAAACATGAACAGAAAAAGTTCATACACCTATTTTCTTATGGTTGTTGTGTAAAAATCTTTGTCATACATCTGGGAGAGTGCTTCTAAGTCAGTCTGCCTTAAGTACTTCTCATCGGACATATTTGTGAATAATTCGATCTCTTCTAAATTTACTACTGTCGGCAGAACCGTTGCGATTCTATTTCGTGAGAGGATGAATTTTATAGCAAGTTCAGTAATTGTCCAACCATACGAATCGGCAATTGGCTTTATGTATTCTATTTTATGAAGGGCTTGAGCAATCCACTCTTTCTTTCGAGTACTTCGGTGATCATTTTTGTCAAATACCGTATCCATGTTTACTTTTCCTGTAAGCACACCGGATGCATCAGGAACTCGAACCATAAGGCCTATGTCATTAGCTTCAGCGAGTTGAAAGAAGTCTTTTACCGGGTCCTGTTCCAAAAGATTGTAGACGCTCTGAAGACAAGTTACATCCCTTTTTTCCATTGACAAAATTCCCTCCTCTTTCCATCCTATTGCTGGTCCCAAGGCGACTCCATAACTTCTAATCTTGCCGTCTTTTCGTGTTCTATTAAGTGTCTCGAATAGAGTGTCATCCTGGATCACATTCATCTTAGGGTTGTGTAGACTGTACACGTCTACGAAGTCCGTTTGAAGTCTGTTAGTACTCTCTTGTAACGCGTAATTCATGAAAGATGGGTCATGTCTCTGTGGGAGTTCATTATGGCCAATCTGTTCAGCGCCGTAAATATCGTAACCCCATTTGGTAGAATAGATCACCTCATCACGATTTACACCCTTAAAGGCCTCACCTATGAGCTTTTCACTTCTTCCTTTTCCGTACACGTCAGACGTTTCAAAAAAATTAATACCTAGATCAAATGCTCGCTTTAGCATCCTTATAGCTTCTTCGTCGTTGATCTTTTTTCCACCCCACCAGTCTAGCGCTATAGTCCATGCCCCGAATCCTATCTCA
This sequence comes from Nitrososphaeraceae archaeon, assembly GCA_009377575.1. GTDB lineage: Archaea > Thermoproteota > Nitrososphaeria > Nitrososphaerales > Nitrososphaeraceae > TH5896. Next base: position 12,268 of record WHTU01000062.1, read on the forward strand.
CTTACCATAATTCCACTTTTCCCCAACCGACGATATTTCATTTAGATATTCAGTACCTCCATCAAATGCGACTGTCTTTCCTGAAAAATTTCATTACTTAGAACCGGTTTCCCTATGTTATCTTGAAAATCCTCCGCATTTAAAGACTGAAAGTCTATCCATGACCTGCAGCCTGCTTGTTCCGGACTGAGCGCGACATCTCTGGCCTTGTTCAATCTATAAACTCGGAGAAGTATAATGCTGAGGGGTTTCTCGGGATTATAATCCATCCTTGTGTTTACGTATTTTTCGTTCCATATATGAAGGTCATGAAGTCCATGAACCATGTCCCTATTAAATGTCTCAGTAATGAAGATAACCTTTGCGTAAAGGTAAATCATGTTCATATTATCAGAATGCTCCTCATGTAAGACTGACTTGAATTTATCCGCGTATTCTTGTTGTAAAAGATCTCTTGATTGATGTTCATAGGTTGGAAATAAGTAAAAATCGTTATGTCTCAATTCAAAACCGTGCCTACGCTCCATTATCCCCCCTTTTCTTATCAGAATTGTTTGCATTCCCTCCTCAAGTCCCTTACATACAATAGCCCATTCCTTTAGTGCAGATACTGTCATGATTAATTTCTCACCCAAGCCCCATGATGATACTCTGTATATCCTTTTGCAAGCATACTATCATGGGAGTATCCTTCACAACATACAAACTCACCTTTGTTTCACGCAATTGAAGGATCAGATCCTGGAACTTTAGTAGATCATCAGTCTCAAACGCAAGAGTAAAATCATTATCATCAATTCCATACGCATAGGACGTATTCAGCCTAATCTCTGGAAATTTTCTTCCGATCGAGATATGCTCATCCATCATTTTCTTACGCTCTTCAAACGGTAAAAGATACCATTCTCTAGACTTCACAAATGGATAGACGATGAGATATTTCAGTGGTTTTGAATCTGTCAGGAAAGACGGTGTCACCTTCTCGGAGTAAACAGATCTTCTAAAAGACGAAAGGAATAAGAAAGCAGGCTCAATGTATTTTCCGATAATAGTACTATAGATTTTAGACGTAAACGTCTGAAACATTTCAACCGAATCGGACACCATCCACAGCATGAAATCTGTCCCGTTGTGAAGCCCAAGAGTTGTGTAAGTGTGAACTCGTAACTTGGTGTTCGCGACACTAACTAAGGTGGCAAATTCCTTAGCTGCTTCTTCCTTTGCCACTTCATTCATCCAACGCCATTTGGGGTCAATTTTGAAAAACGAATAGTTTAGAAAGGTTGGTTTAGAAGTTTTATTCTGATCCTTTTTGCGTTGAACTTCCATTATGTCCTACTCTATGTGGGTCTTGTAAGTGCTATTTGTCTTCCAAACCTAACCATCCATATCCTCTAGATTCGAGCTCATCGGCAAGAGTCTTATCCCCTGACTTGATGATCTTACCTCTAGCCATCACGTGTATAAAATCAAGTTTAGATAAGTACCGCAGGATTCTAGCATAATGTGTTATTACAATTATGCCAGCCCCAGTATCAATTAGTTGGTTGATAGCCTCAGCAACAGCTTTCACTGCATCTATGTCCAGGCCCGAATCAGGTTCATCAAGGATCGCTAAGTTTGGCTTAAGAACCAACATCTGCATGACCTCTGATCTCTTTTTCTCTCCTCCAGAAAATCCTTCATTAAGGTACCTACTCAAAAATGATTTATCTAAGCCCACAGAATCTAGGTTCTTCTTAACATATTCATGAAATTCTCTTACCGTAAGGAATACCTCACGATTTTTTTGATCGTCTGCTAATGATTTGTTCAAAGTATTATATGCATTTCTCAGAAAGTGACTATATCCAACTCCTGGGATTTCGATAGGATACTGAAAGCCAAGAAAGAGGCCTTTCTTCGTTCTCTCATCAGTGGCAAGTTTCATGATACTTTCGCCTTTAATTAGTGCATCTCCGCCGGTAACTGTGTACTTTGGATGTCCAAGCAAGACGTTTGCAAACGTACTCTTGCCAGAGCCATTCGGGCCCATAATTACATGAACCTCACCTTTGTCAACCTTCAAATTTAACCCATTCAGAATTTCCTTATTATCGATATTTGCATGAAGGTCATTGACCTCAAGAAAGACCATTGAATAACGTACTTCGAAATGCTTAATATATGTATATATCAACGCTCGTAAGATTCAAAAGTTCTACAAGTATAACAGGCTAATGCTTGCGTTAAGGGAGAACTTCCATTGAATGTATTCTGTCAAAACATCGGATCGCAAGTACAAGGCGACGAAAACGGCGTAGGGATAGCGGGTCAACAAAGCTCTTCTTAAAGCTACTACGACTTCCCTTTTATTTTTTCTTTCTTTGAATGTCGGTGCTTTGAACTTTTAATTAATGGAACGGATATATCAAGAGATCCAACTCTTGATGCGATAGCAACAACAGCATTAGATGCAGCGATACATACTTCAATTACAAACAAAAATAATTCATCATTTGTATAGAGAACAGACACACACACACGTAAGTGTGAAGCAAAGAAGTTGATAGAAGATGGTAAAATTACGAACATAAAAATAAAGTCAAAAAATTAGCTCGGTGAAGAGATTTGTGCTTATAAAAAGATGGAGCCTGTTTTAACGTTCCATTGATATATTTCCATTGTACTTTTATCTTTGCGGCGCTTGGGGTGGTGGTTTGAGCAAATAGTGTGTAGGTAACCTGGTCATCATATCCTTGGAATACTTTTTTTTACGGCGTCTGTAATAAAGCCGGCCTTTAGAGTTAAGGTAGCAATGCCTGACGGATCGACATAGTACGTCACAGGAAATCTCTTCCACTTTACTCCATTCTGCAGGGTGTGTTGATTGATTCTGTCATCGCATGGATCTATGGCTAGAGCCCTCAAACCTTTGATCCGGGAATTCAACGGGAAGCATGAATGGACAGATTCCATATTAGATTGCCGTCCTGTTAGTTGAGCCTTCTGAACGTAATCAATAATTCTAACCGTCTTGATGACATTGGTGTCAGTTTCCTCTCCTCGTGTGTCTCTGTGTTAGCTGATCTCTCATCTTCGATAGACATTTAGTCAATTTATGAGTCCAAGTTAGATCCCAAGACCTCAACTTGTGTTATTCCAGCCATATCATTCATGTTGTTTCCATTAACTGTAATTTTGATATATCTCGCCCGATACCCCGCCTTGAGTATGTATTGTTGAAATGACCTAGAGTTACCGCCGCTGCACCCTCTCTTAACTTCGGTAAATATTATGCCATCATTAGACAGGGATATACTATAGTAATAGTCAAATGAGTCACCTAGATACCAAGCAATTGCCACACTTTGTATGTTCTTTGTTGTTCCGAGGTCCAATGAAAGCCATGATCCTCTTTCCTTATTTGACCAACTCGTTTAAAAGTTGCCATCCAGTACGTTGAGTAGCAGATTTGGGGGGTCACTGTTATTATTGTTATTACTATTATTATTAATTCTACTACTCGCAGTTATACTTGCAACAGGTAATGTCTCGATCTGATCTGAGTTCGAGTCGGGAGATTTAAGAGACTGGTTTGCTCCGAGATGAATTGATTTAGGAATCCTGATTTCCATGCCAAGAAATGTTGGCGTCCACATTAGAGTAGGATTGACCTGATCTTGATTTTGATTATCTTCTTTGGCCCTCATATCCGCGGGCTGAGAACTCTTATCTCTATAAGTAGATGCGCCTTGCTTTGGTGCTACTACTACTGCTACTCCAGGAGAATTATGCTGCACTTTCATAGATGGCTGCTGCTCCAGCAGTGATGGTGCAAATGATTGGATGTCTGATTCTTTGTCAGTAGAGTAGGGTTCTGTCAGTGGTGGTCCTGACGCTGATTTCTGAAGCGTCGGCGTCGTACCTTTCTGAGAAGAAGATGGAGACTGAGGTTGAGATGGAGATGATGAAGAGGCGAGGGAAGTGGAATATGGGAAAGGAGAGGATGATAATGACGATATCGATTTGAAGTCTTCATCCTTATGTTGCTCTCCTTCATTGCCACTATTATCCTGTAAATATGACTGAATCATATCAGGATGCAACTCAAATATGTTTGCAAGTTTCACAATCTGATCTTCTCGTAGTCCTCTGTTTAATAAGCGTGCCAAAGCACTCCCAACGTACGGTAGGGCAGATACCACATTCTCCTGACCTAGGCGCTCTATACGAAGGTTGTTGTTCTCCGCTTTTAAATCCTTAATTCGTTTCTCGAAACCAAGTAGATTATCGTA
>WHTU01000063.1:0-10498 GCA_009377575.1 Nitrososphaeraceae archaeon
CAAAATCAGCGCTCAATTCTAATACCTCTCATATCATTAAGCAAGGGACCAGATGCTATATGGGTTTCCCTATCGCACCTTTTCTGATACAGAATTAGAATATACGCTGTTGCGTATCTCCAAACAAATATCCATTAATGGGTTTCCATGTCAGATCTGTCTGGTTAGTGATTTTTATCTCTCATGCTAAGGAGTTTTTGCTTTAGCTAGTAACATCCAGCCTTCAATGGGTGCATCGCTAATGTTTCTTATCCACTTTGACCCTAATTGAGTAACAGGTCTTCTCTATGCCTTTATTTGCAGTGAACACTTATGGTCAAAATACACCGCTGCTAGATTGGCTGGAGCAAATTAATCTCTTCTCTTAGTATCTTTCGGTGATGAATGCTTTTCTAAATTTGCCTACAGAACTGCTATCAAATCCTGAGTGTGGCTGGGTCTTTTAACTGTCTGTTTCATTACCTGTACCTCACCTTTTGCTTTAGCCTTTATTAGTTCTTCTAATTCTTTTATGTATTCATCATGATAACGTGAGATATCAAAGTCTTTAATTGTTAGGCTTTCAACCAATAATTTGCCCAGTGATATTTTTGCTAAGGGATTTCTTCTAAATAATTATCATCTTGACTTTGACAGGTTCATGCTTGTTATTTATTTGAGCTGTTCCTCCTAAGAGAATCTAATTCAAGATCAAGAATAGTATGGTAACGTGTAGAGTTGCATACGTCAATCAATCGTTTGATCTCTTTCCAAACCGCAACATCATTTTTAAGAATCATTTTCAGTATTTTTTCGATTTCTGCTAATTTGGTCCTTGAGGATTCAGGTAGATGTTCTACCTGATGGCCATGCAATGGAGGCCTATTCGCCTCCTGAGCTGGAGCGCCAAACAGGTAGCGAGATGCTTCCGTCACGTTCATGCTATTTCGCAACACTTTTAAACCGCGATCCAAAATGTCTTCGTTTCCTCCATTGTCGATAACTGCTAGAGAAAACCCCCTAAGCAATGCCTCAGTGGTTTGAGGAGGAAGAAGAGCTCGGGCCAATTTTTGGATATCGTCGAACTTTGATGTAAATCCACAGATGGAATAGGTGGAAGACTGAACTGGATTGGTATTTGGTTGTTGGTCTGATACATGTACTTCGTTATGTGGAAGCGTATTTGAGGAGACTCCCCGAGAGCTGTCGTGTGCTATGGATGCAGAAGGGAAATTGAATCCTTTAGCATCAGAATGAGGGAAAGTTGAATCGTGCTTCATGTACTTTGACCTGTGCGTTAATGGGTTGCCTGGATTATACTCGCCTGCAATTCGGCCAATCACATAGTCGATCATCCGAACTATTTTGCCTGTACCACGATGAAGATCCCGACTGTGTCGGTATGCACTATATTTTCTCGTGAAGTCCTGTGAACATAATGCACAAACCCATGTCTTGCTACCCATTTTAGAGATGATATGGTAAATCGACCTTTAAACCAATCGGTAAGGCGTAACGCTGTGCTGCATTGCATAATAATATTTTACTGTAAGATTTCTATAGAATGACGAGTTGGATCGGAATCTAAGCCTGATAAAGTTTAAGAGCTCTTTTAATTCTACACAGAACATACCTACATTCCAGGTGAGCCATTACAGTCGACCTTCCTGACACCGCAACATTCAAAGGTAAGCAGCTGGGCATAGACAACCGGCCGGCTTCTTATCTCGATATTCTTGAAGAATGCACAATTTATTGGTGGTTATAAAAAATGAAAAGTGAACTACCTTTTCTTATTGTACTGCCCTTAGTTTTGTTGCTGCCAGCAATTAATGATAATTTTTCTGCCTAAACAGAGCACATCACTAAAATCGGTTCTGAGTTTTCTAACCTTACATCATATCATTGAAACCACGCCGTCCATTATTAATAATCTGGAGTAAATAATATAACAATATCAAAAAAAGAGGATTTTGAAACAATTTGTAGTTATTTTCGCTTTATTCAATACAGAGGAATTGTCTGCAATAAGTTCTCTGACAACTCATTTTTATTCTATGAATCTTATTCAACTCTGAAAGGTAGGACGGCCCAGCAATGAAGAAGTTTAGAACATCATGGACACTTTGTTACTGTTCAGCAATAGCTGATCGAATATTTTTTAATGAATTATAGTTTGAAGAGTAAAAGCAGAAACTGCCAAGCATAAGTGGCTCTTTTTAGTGGTAAGTCGTTGGGGGCCTTAGATATACGACTTCGACGCTATTTTTGGCAGCCTACATATTGCCGACCGATTCAACCCATCCCAAATAGTTTCAATTTAGCCGTCAACTTCAACTAATGATTGGGTAGAATGATCACAACCCAATTTGACAAGATGAACAAAAGCATAATGATGTGGTGGTGCACACGTTTTCGTAATTCATATCTAATAGAAAAAGGCTATGGGGGTATTCGACATGGGTCATGCTATATTTATTTAAATAATTAAATCCAATAAGCTGATGCATTGAGGCGAAAAGGCAAGAGAGATATTAGAAATAGATGGAATCAAAGCGATAACGGATCTCAATTATGCTTTTCTCATGAATTGTTACTTCATCATCATCAAAATTTTCTTGTGGTCAACCCATGGGGGAGGCCAGGTAGCTGAATATGATCAAGCGCAAGTTTGGCTGGACTAATGTGCTAGTGCCTGTCATCGGGCAAGGCACATGGATGATTGAAGGCAACCAGGACAGCGAACGCTTCGCAATTGAAGGGTTGCGCTTAGGACTTGACCTAGGACTGACCCACATTGATACCGCTGAAATGTACGGCAATGGCCATGTAGAGGAAATGGTTGCTGAATCTATCGCTGACAGACGCGAAGAGGTATTTTTGGTCAGCAAAGTTCCACCTTCTAACTCTTCCTATGAAGGTACTCTGAAGGCCTGTGCACAAAGCCTGAAAAGGCTGAAGACTGACTGGCTCGACCTATACATGTTACATTGGCCTGGTCCACACTCCATAAAAGAAACTACGCGTGCAATGGAAAAGCTTGTAGCAGAAGGTATGGTAAGGTTCATCGGAGTCAGTAATTTCGATGTGGAAGAACTATATGAAGCCGAGCGAGCGCTCCAGAACGAGCGAATGGCCTGTGATCAGGTGTTACACCATGTGAGTTATCGCGGAATTGAGCGTCGCCTACTATCCTACTGTACTGAGCATGAAATAGCTGTAGTTGGTTACGCCCCATTTGGACACGGCAATTTTCCATCCCCACAGAGCACTAGGGGACGAGTACTGATGGAGATCGCTAAGCGATATGATCGTACTCCACGACAAGTCGCCCTCAACTTTCTCTCTCAACATCCTAGCATTTTCACTATTGCAAAGACCAGTCGACCGGAACGTGCCAGAGAGAACAGTAATGGGGTAGGCTGGGAGCTGACCCCGGAAGACCTCGCAACTATCGACCACACCTTTCCAGTACCAGATCAGGATGGACCTCTAGAAATGATTTAGGTGTGCACCGAATGCCATCAGATAGTAATTCTGTTAAGTTGTTATGGCACAGTCTAGAAACTGTAATTACTACAAAAGATAAAGTATCTATATTTCCAAGTTGATCGAAAGCCTTCATATCTACAATTCTATCACATCATGTAGGAGCTGCAAGATTAAACCATTTTCTGTCTCGCTCAAAAGTAAATTTCTGCTTACTAAGTATGGTAGTTCTTAGCAACTAAGTTAAGAATTACTACGGTAGTTAAATAATGGGTTTACCTAATGCACGTTGGATGCAAGTGGGAATTGATAGCTTCGCAGCGGCACACGATGACACCAGCCTCTCAGTCAGCCCGTCCGAGCGTTTGCGGAGATTGGTCGAACAAATTGAACATGCAGATCAACTTGGGTTGGACGTGTTTGGAGTCGGCGAACATCACCGTCGGGAGTTCCTCGATTCGGCTCCTGCTGTCATCCTTGGAGCGGCGGCCTCGCGAACAGAGCACATACGTCTCACCAGTGCTGTAACGGTACTGAGTGCCGCCGACCCAGTACGGCTGTTTGAAGAATTCGCAACCCTGGATCTTCTGTCGAAAGGTCGAGCGGAGATGGTTGTGGGCCGTGGCTCGTTCATCGAGGCGTTTCCTCTGTTCGGCCTGCGATTAGAGGACTACGATTCGCTCTTCGAAGAGAAGCTCGATCTGCTGCTGAAGATTCGTGACAATGAGCGCGTTCATTGGTCAGGCGAATATCGGTCTACTCTGAATGGACAGGGAGTCTACCCGAGGCCCTTACAGAAGCCTTTGCCGATATGGGTAGGTGTTGGTTGTTCCCTGACCGTATTGTCATAGAGATTTATCCAGAGAAGCTTTATGAAAGCTATCAGTAGGTTGCTTATTACCTGTTAAGAGGAGTCAGAAAAAGAAGAAGTACAAGAGGAAAGTAAACTGGAGAGAATATAATGAATCTCTGGTTAGAAGAGGAGAGCTATTATTTGATACTGATTTTTTATCGAACTGGCGAGCAGAATTAAGGGAGATGAACAAGGGAAAGGAAGGCGCAAAATTTCGTTATCCGAATTCCTTGATATGGCTGCTCGCCACCGTACACACATACCTGTTTCCATACAGAGAGCTAGAAGGATTTCTAAGGGCGATATCGATACACATCAAAGAGCTGAAAGGAATTCCAGACTTCACAACGATGTGGTGGAGAGTATCCAGAATCAGCGTGAAATTAGATCCATCCGTCCATCTAAAAGAAGACGTGGTAATAGCAGTTGATTCTACAGGAATAAAGGTAGCAAACAGAGGAGAGTGGATACGTCGTCATAAATGGAGTTCCACCACCAGAAAGGGGTTTATCAAGATACATGTAGCTGTTGATACAAAATCAAAACTGATTGTATCCATGAAGGTAACAAAAGAAGATGTGGGTGATGGAAGAATGCTGAAATCTCTGGTAAAAGATACCGCCATCAATGTTCAACAGACAAACATAAAAAGGGTACTTGCTGATGGCGCTTACGACTCCAGAGATAATTTCCAGTTCCTGCATGATAACGATATAGATCCTGCAATAGAGGTGAGAAAGAATTCTTCCATCAAAAGTATGGGCTGCTATACCAGAAAAATGGCTGTGCTACAGCAGCTAGGCAATCTTGACAAATGGAAGCATAGCGTGAGCTATGGTCGTAGATGGGCAGCTGAAACTGTGTTTTCATCAATGAAGAGAATGTTTGGGGAACATGTCATATCTATAAAATGGAAGAATATCGTAAATGAGCTGCTCATGAAAGCACATATGTATAACATGTTCATGAAAATAAGTCACTAAATTGATTTCGCATATCGATTGTTAAAGTACCGTCTAGTCATTCGACACAGCAGTTGGAGAAGAAGCAATAGTAAAATGTCTAACTGGTCCTTTAGGATCATTATTAACCCCACCTATATCAAAATAGGCGTACTGTCCTGCTGTATAATTCAGGGATCTATCATTATTGTTATTTATTCCTCCCTGCTCATTTTTCTTGCTAAACTTGAAAGACATCTGTCAGTACCTTCAATCTTTTTTTTCTCCAGTAATCTAAGCTCATAGGCAGAGGTTCCTCTTCCTACGCTAATCTCTGGTTTAACTTCATTTTCGCCTTGTACAGGTGTTTTGCTAATTAGAATGTCATTGTCTTTCATTTTTACTTCATAAATTGATTGTGGAGTATCTGCGGGAGGATTTGTCACCTCTCCTGTCCTTACATCAAATCTTGAGCCGTGCCAAGGGCATTCAATTTCATACCCATCAAGGGTACCCTCCTCAAGAGGACCACCTTCATGTGAGCAAACTGAATCCATCGCATAGATCTTTCCATTAATCATTGATAAGACGATTTGTTTACCATTATGTTCTACTTTGAGAAGCCCTCCTTCGTTAAGGTCTTTTTTATTTGCAACCTTGATCTATCGATTGTCTTGCATTACATACGGGCAATTAAATAAAACTGGTCATATATAAAAGAGTACGTCAATTACCGATTTGTATCTCTGGATTAGGATTAAGACAGGAAATGGCATTGAACAGCCGGCGTCGAAAACCCAAGACGATTAAGCGGATCAACAATTATGAAGTATATTATTATTACGCTAGGAAAAACCTTGATGTAGAAATTAATGATAATTGCAATGCTAATGAATCAGCAATTTTTCAATATAATGGTAAATTTTGGATTGTACTTAATATTAGATGCAAAAAAAAAATCAGTATGTCTAACTTCCAGGTTCGAAAGTTATACCATTTTAGATTATACTGAAGCCTAATCTGGCGTCAGTTCATTCTATTTAGTTGAAGACTTAATAACATAGAGTCTGATTCACCCATGATTACATGCACAGGAGAGTTAAAATTGGGATCATAGGTGCAATAATTATAATTATAGGCGTAAGTGCATTTTATCTTGCTTCTCCTTTGTTCATTTCAACTGAAATTGATGAACCATTACCTGAAGGAGCTGAGGTACCAGCGCCGCCACCATCAAATCAAATTCAAGAATTTATGGCAATGAGCGAAGAAGAAAGAATTGAGGCTGGCAATCAGATGGATGAACAAGAAAAGAATCAGATTATGCTTGAATTCGCAAGGATGAACACTAGTATCGATGAATCAATGGCCCAGATTAATCAGTCATTATTAGAACAGCAAACTTCACAAACAGGAAATGAAACTAGCGATTTGTTATTAACTGGTTCGTTTGTTGGAGTTGGAGATGGTATACATGATGCAGAAGGTATTGCAAAGGTTATTCCTATAGAGGGCGGAGGTGATGTACTGAGATTGGAGGATTTGGTAGTTACTAATGGACCCGATCTATATGTGTATCTCTCAACAGATAAGAGTGCGTCGGATTTCATGAATTTGGGTAGGTTAAAGGCCAATATTGGCAATCAAAACTATCCAATACCTGTTGGAACAGATCTATCAAAATATGATACAGTCTTGATATGGTGTAAAGCGTTCTCTGTTTTATTTGGTAGTGCTGATCTGAAAAGTCAGTAGGTGACAGTTTCAAGCGTTCTTTGTTTCACAACTCTATCAGTTCAGTCATACTTACAATATTCTCATTATGGGAACAATTAAAAATGTTGTAGAGTTTGGAACCTCCGGCAAGCTATACTACTTTGTCCCAGTTGACCCACAGAGCAGAACAAAGTGATACAGCGCAAACAACATGATTATCTATCTTATAGGCAATTAAATCAGTTGACAGAAGTAAATACTTCTGTTGGCAAAATGTATAGCTTGTATTTTTTTTATACAAGCTATGCTCTCTCGATTCCTTTCGCACAATGAGTCAAAAATAATTTTCAAGAACTCCTTCGTCTAAGCGTCTAGACTCTTGACTGTACTTGGTAGAATGTCATTTCAGATCTCAGGAAGTCAGCAAAGGGAATAATTGCCTTTAGATTGTTGTTCTGATGTCTTTGAGAAGTACAATTCTCTTTCATGTACTGATGAAAGTCTGCTATTAACTGCGAATTCACAGCATTTGGCACTTTGTCGCAAATATGTCTGACTGTTGTAGAAAGTGTGGTAGGCATCAATACTTCCTCCTAAACTGGACGCTGTTCTTCATCCGGTTTTCTACCTATGTTTTTAAGGTAATCAGAAATATAGAACCCACGTAGTGGGTGGGCCGAAGGAGATTTGGCAAGACTTCAAAGTGCATTCAAAGATCCACGCGACGATACACTCTCCCTCTACCATTCGTAACTCATTGATTATATCGCAAACTGGACAGTCATTGGTTCATGCAAAAACACAAACTGTTGGAATTGAATAAAATTATTGAAGAAAGAATTGGGTCTCTTAGGGAAGAAGTTGAAATAGCAACCAATATGAAACTGAACCCGCTGTACATAATAGATCGCAAAGATGAAATAGAATCTCTACGGTGGACGACAAGAATTATCAGATGTGTTTTAGATCGGGCTATTGACGGACGGCAGCAGCTTGGCGTAAGCAATATACGATTGGAGTTGGAAGACACTAAGAAATTTGAAAATATGCTACACGATAAAATCCAAGAACTAGAGATAGAGCTAGAAGATTTAAATATTGCTAGAGAAAAAGAAGTTCTGGTAAATGAAATAGACACTCTAGACTGTGTCTTAGGCCATCTATTCAATCTGAAATCTGGTGGTGATGAAACACGAGCTACAGAAATCGGAGGGGTTAATAACAATTTTCATCAGCGAGAAAAGTTTATCAAAACACAGGATCTTGAAACTAAAATTAGTGCACAAATATAGAACTAGTTGTTCAAGCCATACTATAGTCCGTCCATTCAGTACAGAATAGCAGCTAATATCGGCCTGTAACAGCAGGCTTTGAATTAATAGCTGGGGATAACAGGAAAAAAGCTAGTAGCAATAATTAGCCAATTAATATCGTCTAGAAAAAATGCAGATATTGCTGAGCAAAAAAACATCGTATCAATCTATATCACCAATCAATACGACCGTAACAACTCATAACAGACAGAAAAAGCTAAGTAGCAATAATTCCAAGTATATTGTACAAAATCAATTGGATTAGGAGCCTTCCTAATCGGTTCGTCACCATGGCTATCAACGAAGAGTATTATGATTATACAAGAAGACAGCCTCACTTAACATCATCAACATAATTCGTATTTCGATACCAATATGCATATCATCAGTTTTCAAATTATCCATACCTATTCTTCACATGTAATTGTAATTAATCATATAGATCTAATCAGGTATGATAACCAGTATTGATATCCAGAGACTTGTAGCCGACAGCGTACTTCAAACCTTAGACACTTTTATAGGGTAAAATATAGGATAAATAACTAGTATTTCTTGATGATATTAAATCTAAATTTCTGGCTCATGTATATTTACAACATCGAGTCAAGATTCTTTATCTAAGTGTAGCAACACCTGATCATGCATGAAGTACGTTTTAAATACCATTTAGCGATCGTAGATTAAAGGAATTGGATGCTGAAAGTAACTATTCAATAAGATATGGAAAGAGGAACAAACTGGTAGACGATCAAATTAAGAGAGAAGAAATAACCATGCAAGAAGCAAAACTATCATAAGTATCTATCAGGTTATTTAGTAATGTCCAAATACTGCCATAGTTGCGGCGAACCATTAACGGTTGCTGAGGCGCAGTTGGACGATAAATTAGTAACCAATGACTTATGGGGTTTTTATATTACCTTTATTACTGACATACTCTTATAATATCTCATGGGAGCTGTCTTTAGACCGAAGGACTTAGGAAGAGGCGGCTATAGGAAGGTCATAGAACACTCAATAAGAGACCTACATCCAGACACCAAGGATGATGTCATAAGATTATTGAATTCTTGGGAAGGCACAAGATCTGAAGAAAGACTAAAGAATATGTTAGGATACGATAAAGCTCAAGAGATATTGAAAAGTATCAATATGAAGAAAGACGAACAGGATAATTTGAATCTATAAAATCGGTTAACAGATATTAGACAAAAATATTCAGTATTGGTATCAATAATCCTTCTATAGTATGACGAACTATATCCTTTATGCGTTTAAACCCATTGTTTACTACTATTTAGTAGTCTTATATCATATCTGAAATACCTTATATTATAGTCTCTCACTAGGATATACCACTGTGTTAACATAAACAATTTTACTGCTCAGCTGTTATGAAGTCTGTAACGTTGGATCCTTGCTCTAATGTTTTCTTGACGTTTAGATTGGTGCCTACATCATATGTCTTGTTATCACCTCCTTTCTCCTCAACATTTAGGCCTCTTTTTAGGACATCATTAAAAGTAAACTCGCAATTGTTTAACGGACAAAACAAACGTTTATGTATGTGAATTGCAAGTGGAGGCCAACAGTAACGCAATAAATAAGCCTCCTTAATCGAGTTTAAATAAGTATAATGCAGCTGTACATATCATGGCTCTCAAATCTGATGTAAATATGGATTATAGTAAGTATGACTTCAAGGATTCAACTCAAGATTATGTCTATTTGAGTAAGAAAGGACTTGCAAAAGAAACTGTTGAAGAGATTAGCAGGCTAAAGGGCGAGCCGGATTGGATGAGGCAGTTCAGGTTGCGTTCATATGATATCTTTATGAGTAAGCCTGTTCCTAATTGGGGAGGAGATCTCTCTAAAATTGATTTTCAAAATATCTACTATTATACCAAAGCATCTGAAAAACAAGGAAAAAGTTGGGATGATGTACCAGAATCAATAAGAAATACGTTCGAGAAGCTTGGCATTCCAGAGGCAGAGAGAAAATTTTTGGGTGGTGTAGGAGCTCAATATGAATCAGAGGTAGTATATCATAACCTAAGAGACGATCTTGTAAAACAGGGAGTAATATTCACGGATACTGACACTGCCCTAAAGGAACAGCCAGAATTAATGAAGAGGTTTTTTGGAAAGATTATACCACCTGAGGATAACAAATTCGCTGCGCTAAATAGTGCTGTTTGGTCAGG
>WHTU01000063.1:10508-16216 GCA_009377575.1 Nitrososphaeraceae archaeon
TATAGGACAATTTGAAAGAACATTAATAATTGCAGATGAAGGGGCAGATGTGCATTATATAGAAGGATGTACTGCACCCGTATATTCTACAGAATCACTACATTCTGCAGTAGTTGAACTTGTAGTAAAAAAAGGGGCAAAGATAAGGTATACAACGATCCAAAACTGGAGTAAAGATGTATACAATTTAGTAACAAAAAGAGCATATGCATATGAGAATGCAACTGTTGAATGGGTAGATGGAAACTTAGGCAGCAAATTAACTATGAAATATCCAGGTGTCTACATGTTAGGACGTAACGCTCACGCTGAGGTAATTTCAGTAGCATTCGCAGGTGCAGGACAGCATCAAGATGCTGGTGCAAAGGCTGTACATATGGCTCCACAAACAACCTCCAGGATCACCAGTAAATCAGTCAGTAAGGACTCAGGAAGAACTACGTATAGAGGCTTGCTTCATGTAGCAAAAGGCGCCACAGGTGTCAAATCAAATGTTCGATGTGATGCTCTTCTTCTTGATGAAACATCTAGGACAGACACATATCCGTACGTGGAGGTAAATGAAGAGGATGCCACAATCTCTCACGAGGCAACTGTGGGTAAAATAGGGGATGATCAAATATTCTACCTGATGAGCAGAGGATTCTCTGAATCAGATGCTTTATCTCTCATAGTCGGAGGATTTATGGAACCCTTCACAAAGGAATTGCCTATGGAATATGCGGTGGAACTAAATAGACTAGTTAAGCTTGAAATGGAAGGATCTGTTGGTTAGAAACAAGGTAAACTGAACTAATCCGTAGTTTGAATTAACAGCCATCAATGGGTACTACCCTACTAAGATAAACATGATTTATCCGAATCAGATACATTTGCGTAAGGTAAGATGTCTAATAATTTGTTTAAGGTAATCAAGTTTTGGCAAACATTAATTTAAAAACCCCTCCAGAGGACTTTTCATCTGTGGAAAAGGCCAAACTTAGTACCAATAGCCTAACAATAGCTGTTAAAGATAGAAACAGTCAATCCAACTTTTATACTCAATTAAGGGATACAAATTTTGAAGAACATGGTGAGATCGAGGAAACCTTAGCAAAATCGTATCGCATATATCTCGAATTCAATCGTGCCCAGCCTATAGTGAGTGATAGCAAGATGTGTATTGTAGTTACTTATATTCAAAATCATTATGTTGAATTCAATTAATCCTAATTTCAAAACTGATCCTAATGATTACTCAAAGGTGGAGACTGTTAAGCTTAATTCCAATGAATTAAGAGGAAACCTGTTTAGTGAATTTAGAGAATATTCATCAAATGATATTTCCTGGGAATCAGAGCAGATAGCGAAATCACATGGGATATACTTGGAATTCAATAGAGCAAAGACAGGCAACAAGAAGGATTGGATATATATGATAAGGATAAGCATACCTGGGGGTGGACCAATTACTGCCAACCAGTGGAATATGCTGGATAAAATAGCTGATAAGTATACAATTGGCCCTTCCGATTCATATCCCAACGGAAGACCCAACCTTAGAATAACAACTAGGCAAAACATACAGCTTCACTGGGTTAGAAAAAAAGATGTGGTTATTGCAATTAGAAAAATTGCAGAATCTGGCTTTTTCACAATTAACGGATGTGGCGATAATACCAGGAATGTAATAGGTTGTCCTTTATCACATTATTCCCCAATTTTTAATGCAAACGAGTGGGCACAAAAGGTTGGCAGGTATTTCGCTTTACCTACTGCTGCCTTCATCGAAGTGTTTGAAATAGATCCAAGCTATCTTAGAACGGCAGGTTTATTAGAAGCAAGAGACCCCCCAGGTGTAGGTAGATTTGATTATGGTAAAAATCAACTTAACAGAAAGTTTAAGATAGGCTTTTCAGCAATACATTACGACCACGAGAACAGAAGGTTTATTCCAGATAATTGCGTAGAGTTGAGAACAAATGATATCGGTGTAGCCCCGATTATTGAATATGATAATGATGACGGTAATGACAAGATTACTGCTATTAATAGTAGCATTTGTCGAAAAGAAGAAGAAGAGAAGTCTTTTCTACATTACAAATGCAAAAAACCAGTAGTAAACAAATTTCAAGTATATGTAGGTGGTAGCCAAGGTCTACAGTCAGGCAAACCAACTATTTCAACGCTTGGCGAACCATTTGGTATTTTTACGAAGGATGCACTACTAAAAGGATTAGATGCAATAGTAAGGGTACATAAAGAATGGGGAGATAGACAAAACAGGCACTGGGCTAGAATGAAATACTTAGTTAAGGTAAAAGGAATTGAATGGTTTAGAGAACAAGCACGTAAAATCGATAATAGTATAGATTTTGCTTTACCTATAAACGATTATGATTATGGTGCAAGGAATCTGCATTTAGGATGGATAAGACAACCAGATTTAATTAGATGGTATGATAATGAGAATCATGATCATAACAGCAGCACTTATCGAAATAATACTAGCAGTAATGATAACAAGAAGTTGTGGTCTTATGGTGCTTTTATAGAGAATGGTAGGATAATTGATGAAAGCCCGAATGGAAACATAAAAAGCATGGTAAGATATTTGATGAATAAATATCCAAACATCCGATTATTCACATCGCCTAATCAACACTTACTTTTTACAAATATTGAGGAAACATACAAGGAAGAATTTGAAAAGGATATGGAGAAGTTCAATTATGGATTTAGAAAAAGATATTACAACAACCAGAAAATACCTTACTCTAAACTGCGGATGTTGTCTGGAGCATGTGTTGGTAGAGATACATGCAGGCTAACATACACAGATTCTGAAAAGTTTGAACCACTTCTTATCGATGATCTCGAAGATAGATGGGGACATATGCAAGAGTCTATAGGAATTACAGGTTGTGAGAAGCAGTGTTATAGACCTGCAACAAAGACGATAGGGTGGATAGGTACCGGTTTTAATCTATATGAACTAGTACTTCTAGGCACCGAAGATGGAAGAAATCAGGGTAAGCCATTAACCGATCCATCTACAGGAGAACAGTATCTTCATTTTGTTCCACGTAAAGAAGTAGTAAAGGTGACAGATACCTTATTTGAATACTATGTTAAAAATAGGTCAAAAGAAGAGGGAGAAGATAAGCCAGGTATGATGGGATATTTTCTAAGAAGGATAGAAGCTAAGGCCATTATTTCATATCTTAAAACGAATCCTAATACTGCACAACTTATGAAAAAGACATTTAAACCTAGTTTTGCCGTTGATTAAAACTACTGATATTACTATGTTAAGTAGGCAAGTAATACCTTCTGAAGCTTTAGGATATAATAAAGTGATGAGAGAATCTTCCGCACACATGAGCCTAACTTAACCGTTGGTTTTCTAGTTCATACGCTGATATTAGTTTAGTCATGTAATTCTGTGTTTAGCTAAGCTTGCAAATAAGACACATGTTGACGTAAAAGTAACAAGACATGCCATAAGCTACATGAAACAAGTCATAGATAGCAATATATCAGCTGGCAAAGATCCAATGGGTCTTGCAGCAACAGTTCTCTATCTTTCATGTCAAAGCTATGGAGACATAAGCAAAACTCAAAAGTATTTTGCTGAAACAGCTGAGGTAACAGACGTAACAATCAGAAATAGATGCCAAGAACTACGAAGCAAGATCCCTACTATGACCATATCTGCATAGGTTTAAGCTTTATCGATCATATAGTGTTGGCCAAACCTTCTTTTGCGTATCTGTCTAGATTTCTTCAAATCTATATCTACGATAATCAATTGTTCTCTAACAGATGATTCAATCTTACTCGTTGGTATCAAATTTAGTTACTGGTTTATAATTTGTAAGAGTAACTGTAAAAGTTAACTGAAAATAATATATATGTATAACTTTATCTTCTACTTCGTGTATTAATAAGTTATGGCAGATCAGGTATTCATGTATGCCATAGTAGCTGGTGCTTTTGCAGTATTAGCAGGAATATTATTTGGCTCAAGAGCAGGAAGAAAGTCTGAAGAGAGGAAGTCGACTGCTCCTGCTTCTAGCTCTGGAGAAAGGAAAGGTGCAATATGAAGGGGACATATCTGTATTCAGAAATAAGCTAACCTCAGTCACCCCATGGACAAGCTGATGCTTGAAACATTTCATATATGGTATACTAGACGATGACAAATACGTTACCTTACGACAAATGACATCATTCTTGTTTGGTTGTTAGAATGGATTTATTTACTTGTTTAACGTTACGTATTGCACTAACATGCGCTTTGATATCTTCAGTATAAGGAAATTCAAATGTACAGTCTGTGGAAGAAGGTTTAAGACTGAAATCGAATTACAAGGACATACAAAGGTGGAGCATGAGCTAAAGAGCCCTTAGATATGTTTTTGTTAATCGTTTATGATTTTATTTAGCGAAAGAAAAGTTATGAATCTTGTTAATTTGTTGCACAAATCATAAAAGATTAAAAGGGGTATTATACGACAGGTAAAAAAGAAAATGAGTGAGTTTGCATTTTTTCGATTCATGAGTCTTAATCACCACAACAACGGTTTGACCATTTCCAAAGTATAGTCTTGCAGGAACGTCTTGCCAGTCTATTTGTGATTTGCGAGCAAGCATGCTGCCTAATCCATAATCTGAAAGGATCAGATCAATCTTGTTGCCACCATTTTTTTCTCTTATGTACCTATCAATACATTCTTCACCCGAAGCTACCAATATAACATCTTATCTTGATTTGAACGCTAGCCCAAATAGTTGAAGTAAATCTTGCTCGTCATCAGATATCATTATTGTTTTCTTTCTTGGTACAGGATGATTATTATTATAGTTAATGCCAGCACTCAAAAGCAGGAGTACAAAAGAAGGTATCTCTATATAAATGGACTTTTAACAATACAAAATACGAGCCAATCCTGTCAGAATAGATATTTTTGTGACTCGTTTCAAGTTCATCGTTCATGTATATGATATCCTTCAGGACAGCCTCCTTCATGTCTGGGAAAACATTGTTCATATGCATTCATGGCAAATCCTACAGGACAACCTTCAGGTTCTGGAGTACATTTTGGCAGAATTGGGTCAAATAGACATTCTTCGTCAGGTTGTCCATCTGCATCAGACGACGATCCACTTAATCTGTTATCAACTGTTGTCATTTCTAAAATTAGGACAAAAACAAGCAGTGGAATCAGGCTTAAACATCTAGTTTCACTCCATAGATATTTTTTCGAGTCCACGAAGGTCAGATGACATAGACATTTTTAATCGGTGCATATTAATGTTGGGCGCGCGAGAATTACACGACCGCAGTCAATGTTATGTCACTATTCATTAGAATATATCCATACGAGAACGATTTCTTCTAAAAAGGTTTAAGATTGACTTAAGACATTTATTATTGATGTACGTTCTACGATGTCGCGAATCCGGCTTCGAGTGCGATTTTATCATAGAAGGTGAAACAATGGAAGAATTCTTAAAAAATGGTGCCGATCATGCAATGCAACAACATGGTATGAATGCAAATGATATTTACTTAAACGACATCCCCGCCAATTTATTATGTCATTCCTTTAAGGAAGAAAACCGCTAGGAATAATAGATATTCTTGCTCTATCATTTGGCAAATCATTTTTTCTCTTATTTAGGAAAACATCTATTCACAAATGATTTTAAACTTCTATCTATCT
>WHTU01000064.1 GCA_009377575.1 Nitrososphaeraceae archaeon
AGTCAACGCCATACTTATCCGAATCTAGAAACTTGATTGCAGTAGGTCCAATAGTGTATAACCATGTTAGTTGCGGAGAATGATAATGTCCTCTGCCATCAAAGTCTACAAGACCTTCAGGTTGTTCAGGAGCAACTGTACTCTCAGCCTCTCTAGGATCTCCTCCTCCACGTTCCCATACTCCCATTATCTGGCCCCATCCGCTATTGAAGCCTGGTTCTACTAGGTTTATCTCATCACCATATCCAGGACCATTCTCTGAATCCCATAGATTTCCTGTGACTGGATCAAAATCAATCCCAAAACTATTGCGTATACCATAAGCATAATAGAGATTGAGAGGATAGTCATCTCCTAGGATATAATCTCCAGTACTGGAATCAACCACAGGCTCACCATCCTGGGTTATTCGTAGTATCCCACCTGTTCCATCTGCAGGTAGTTGATCATTATTTTGTGCTTCTGTTGTTGTTCCTGTTATCTTGTCTACATCTCCGATAGGTATGTACAAGTTATCGTCTGGCCCAATCATGATAGCTCCCCCGTTGTGTCGAGGACCAGGATCAGCAGGCAGATCAAGAAGCAGCAGAGGGTTAACTAGTTGACCTGCTGATGTATTCGTTGCTAGTGCTGCGGTATCTGAACCAGAACTTCCATTCGTTGGATCTAAAGTGCTGTCTTCAAGTTCATATCTATATAGTCTATTTCCTATTGCAGTACCTCCGTCTTCGTCTTCTGCTTCAGTAAAGTACAAGAAAACATGTGTCTTTCCTGTTTCGTTGCTTTGAGATACAGCAATCCCACACATACATCTTTCTACTTCTGTTGCTACGTTGACATCAAGAAGAGGTTGAGGTTGAACTTCTCCATCTATAATTCGCATAACAGTTCCCTTGTCTTTCTCCAGCACTAGGATATCATTTTGAGACAAGAATGCCATAGTTGTCGGTAATGATAGTCCCTCAACTACCACCTCTGAAGTGAAACCAGGCAGATTAAGGACAGGATTGCCTATTTCATCAGAATATCTTAGAGGAAACTCAGGCTCATCCGTAGACTGAGCAAAAACAAATACGGAACGCAATAATGTTGAGGCTATGGAGATAGGCAGATACTCCGACTGCGACTCTAATAATGATAGTCCAAATACTAGATAAGATGAAGCAACCATCAAAATAGCCGTCAACATAAACTTAGATTTATACCCTATTCTTCCATTGTTTCTATCTATCAACACTTTTACGTCGTATCGTATAGTCGGGATCTTATAATGATTATGGTAAAGTTATTGAACAAGGTAAATCAAGACTATTAAAACTAATCCAGGTTATTATAGATCAGTTATTACTGACTAAAGATCTTGAACGGAATATTCTTACTGATTGAAGATCGGGAAACTTTTCTGGTTCAGTTTATTAATAGTTCTATTTGTGAGAAACATTAGAACATATGACTTTGCTTACAACATACGCAGTTCGTCATCACTTTTATCAAAAGATCTATTTAAGTAAAACAGGAAGCTTAAGCTCATGTATAACTAGGATCAACTGGCTGGCGCTGAATAAAATATAACTTGTTTTCTATAGTTGATAAATGATACAGTCTAGAATTTATGTCGCTCAGGGAGGAAAATCTATTCCTGATTCTCTTAATCGCTCTGTCACCTGATCAAGAACTCTATCATGCAACTCTTGTAAGAAGTCCCCTTCCTTCCCATCGTCTTCATTTTTGATATTGCTACTCTTATAATCACCATCTTCGTCATTATCCATATCATCATCATTCTGTAGATCATTACTATCAATATCGTCATCTTGAACCAGTATTTCATCCTGAATATCCATATTCTCTAGATTATCTGATACAGTATTATTCGGAATAGGAATAGTTGAGCCACGATTTTGTGATTGGAATGTGTCCAAATAGGTTATGTTTTCTGATAGTTCTAAAGATGGTTCTCCTGATGTTGAAAGCTGCTCCAAGTT
Organism: Nitrososphaeraceae archaeon; assembly: GCA_009377575.1. Classification (GTDB taxonomy): domain Archaea; phylum Thermoproteota; class Nitrososphaeria; order Nitrososphaerales; family Nitrososphaeraceae; genus TH5896. The sequence goes on from WHTU01000064.1 coordinate 1,986, forward strand.
ATTGGTATTATCTTCGATTCTTATTCCTCTAAGATTAAGGCTATTGAACTTTGTTAAATTTTCATTATTATTATTAATACTGGAGTGATCAATGTTATTTTAGACACCATCCGATTGTTGCCTTCCTGTATAGTTGCGTATTCTGGTGTAAAAGTATAATTCCAAGTTGAATAATCATTATTATTTCCGGTTACATCACTACCAGTAGGATATACTCTTTGATATGGTCTAATTTCATTCAGTATTATATAGACATCACATATACTGCTTGAATTATCAGTAGAAACTCCCGTTATTGATAACGTACCTGTTGGGACTAGCTGACCTTGAACATGAGACGTAATCTTGACATCTGGCAATGGCACTGTTTGGTTAGCATATACTGATAATGTGCGGCTGATATCATATCGCGTTACGTCAATCAATGAATACAACATCATAATGACAATTAATATTTGAATGCGATCTATTCGTACATTCAGTCTTAACATAAAGATCAAGTATATCAGTCATGAAAAATATTCAGATATAAAGATTCATAGCATACGGTATATTAGAAAAGAATGTTCGATTATTACATACTCTGAGAACGCGCTTCTTAAACTTCGTAAATCAGTACATAAAGACCAGTAGCAGAAAGTTGTTTCCTATTCATATTCCGGAATGTACTACGGAAATAAAGAAGCGAGTTCTACTTGCCTATCCCTCTTCATTGTCGTTGCCTATTTCTTCATCACTTACCATGTCACCAGAAATGGCTACATTCTCATCCGTTAATGTGATTGTATCATTTTGCACGAGTAGTGTCATACCCAAAGGTGGAACTCCGTCTACGTTAATGTCATCAATTCCCGTAATATCAAGAATAATAGTACCATTTGGGGGTAAAGGTTCTTCAAGATCTATGTTTGCGACAGTTCCTTCGGTAAGGTTACCAGCTGGTTCTTCGATTTCTACTATCTGAGCTTTCAATGTAGTATCCGACGTAATATATAACCAAACTTGGGATATCAGAAGTAAGCTTAGACCGGCAAAAGTCATCAGATATAATTTTGTAACTCCAGACATCAGTATATTAGAACAGAAACCTAGTTTTTAATCCTTTTGTCCACATGTCTTTGTTCATGTTCAATGGTAGAGATAATTGGGAATGAGAGTCAGCCCGGGTATTCCAGCAGTAGAAACTACATAAGGCTGTTACTACCATTATCACCATCCATCAACTTCAGATATTTAATAAATACTAAGCTCAAACTTTCAAAATAGTCGTCTGAACATATTTCTTTCTATCAAAATAGATAGTAACACTGGAATGAATATATTTACATCTACCTTTTCGTTAATTCTCCTAAATTGGATGCAGCTCTCCTATGATAGCTAAGTACATAAATGATAAGGACAGTAGTCAGTCAAATGAAAAAACATACCTTATAATAACATTTTCCAGTATATGTCTTATTTGCCTGCATACCAATTAGAATCTCCTTTATCAACCTAATATAGTTCTGGATGGAAGATTGGAAAACTTTTTTGGGTTCCGTCCATTTAACCCAAGGTCGTATCCTCTAACGACTTCATGGTCATTCTGTTGAACAAATGTAAGAGGATAAATTGCATTCAGGGCCAGTCATTCATCGTCATTGGTATCTTCATCCTCATCCTCATCGTCTTGTTCAGGCACATCCTGTTCTTCACTATCTTCCTCGTCCTCATCGTCTACAGTAGGTGGTGGTGGAACTACGTCAGAAGCGGGTGGAGGAGGAGGAACGGCTGTCCACCAGCAGCACTAGTATCTCCTTCGCCTGCTGGCGTTATCCTATAAAGACTTCCTTGACCCTCGGCTCCTCGATCAAATGTTAGAATATACAAATTGCCATCAGAACCAGTTTCTATATCGGAGATTCCTACAAAACCTGTCCCAAGGGTCACAGCAGACATTTCATCATCACTATCCGCAATCAGATCACTTAATAAGGGATCGTCTTCCAGATTTATGCCAGTTCTATTGGCATTAGGTTCAAAGTAAAAAAGTGTGCCAGTGGTTATATCTCCTACAAAAATGCCATTCTCAAAGCCGGGTCCAAATGCAGTTGAATCAAAAAACTCGATGTCAGTTACTCCGCGTGATTCAGCCCAACTAAAGACAGGATCGGCATATTGTGAACCTGGCATATTCACCAAGTCTGATTCGGATACTCCTGTATTAGCAGCTATTGGGCCCATAACTAGCTTCCATCCGCTATTAAATCCTGGTTCAACCAGATTAATTTCGTCAAAAACGTCTTCACCGTTTTCGTTCCGAGGCTGTAAAAATTCGGTTGACGAACAGCTAAATACGGCGTAGCTAAAATCAACATAGAAATGAGTTTACACCAGTCTCAACGTGAACCACCAGTATTAACTACGATTGACGAAATTATGAACTTAATTAACGCACTCGTTTTAAAATCATGTTTCAATAGCAGTCATCGGGATTGATCAAAAGCCCGATAACCCTTCAGGAATTGAAAAACATTGTCGAAAATCATCTATCTAACGAATTAGATATAATGAAGATGATATTTGACCTAAATAACAATGATGTAGAACAATTCTACGAATGGTATATTAATCACCCCTTTAGAAAAGGCATAGGGGAAGTCAAACAGATTGTCAGACAAACAGGGACAAATAGATAATATTAAAAAATCAGCACTCGGTGCACTGGATCAGAAAGTTAGAATGAGTGCTATTAATGCGCTAGCAGAATACGGGGATGATGGAATTACCCCGATCACCGAAATCGTGAATGATTCAATCAGCAGCGAAGTCAAACAACATGGAATGGATAAGATAACTGAAATAAAGTCACTTAAAAAATAATTTCTCTTTTATTACTCTGATATGGTATAGCTTCACACTCGATAGTCTAAATGTTGTAATCATTAATTATACTGTTTTGAATTCTTTCTAGTCGAATTTTTGCATTTAATTCATACGTTTCACACTGATCTATTGTAGGTGGATAGTCGTATATCTCTTCTGATGGTTTTTCATCGGGTATAAAGCGAACTTGTGGGTGCGGTCGATCACCGCCAGTACCGACAGTTAAATCCAATCGAAATTTTTCAATATATCTAATAATAAAATAACCCAATTCCGCTGTTTGATCCATATTCATCTCTTGATTCCATAATTGATTAAGATAAATTTTACCATACGGCTCTGCTCCAATCGCTTTATAGTCATTATCTATATGTTGATAGAGTCCATCATCATGGAAATAATACAGTACAGATTTTTCGCCTAAATCTGCTCTTGAAATGCCTACGAGTAATTCAAGATTGAACCTGTTACCGTATTGACTATATAGAGATCGAATAATATCTTTTATACTCTTCAATACTCTGTCTGGAGTGAAATGTGTCTGCGAACTGCGCCTCAATTCTCTGAACTGCGATCTGAATGGTTCGAACTGATCACGCAATCCCGAAAAACCTGTTAGTACACCAGTCAACTCACCGGTGATTTTGTCGCCAAATTTTTCATTAGTACCATTATTGACTGTCATCTTTGTATCTCCGATCAATACAACTCCATCAGAGCATCTTGCACCTAACACGTAGGTCATTCTATTGGTTTTTTGATTCTGTTTATTAAGCCTATAACAAATAGATGAATTCATCATCTTATTTCTCGCTTACTCGCATTCTGTATTAGAGTCACCCATTTATTATCCCCCTCGATTTTAATCCCGCATTTCTCAGCCGGTGTCAAATTTCCAATACCTTGATGCTCTCTTATGTAATTATGATAGATCTGATATCCAGCTAGTATCGGAGTTGTCTTTATCTTCAAACTACGCATGACTTTTTCTCGGTCTCGAACTTCGCCATTGAACCGCTCCATTCTATTATTGTTCATATCCCCTGACATCTTTATAGCATTGATATGTTCTGTTCGTGGCGACTTCATTGTGTAAAATTCTTTTTTGAATGCGTCATAGTATGCGGGTAGACCATCAGTTATCAGTCTTGCCGGTTTTTTGCCAACAGCCTCTTTGCCTTTGCGAAACAGAGTGCGTGCATCGTGTTTGTATTTTGTATCTGCGACTTCATGAGCTATTAAATATCTTGTTTCATCATCCATCAAAGCGAACAGGTATTTCATATCACCTTTGATCTTTATCCATAGTTCATCAGCGCGCCATGTATTGCTAACTTGAGGTCTGAGCTTCTCTATGTATTTCTGCATCAATGAAACATATTTGTTTATCCAGTTGTAGATTGTTTGATGAGAAACATGAACGCCCAACAGTCGAATCGATTTCTGTGTGTTACGTAATGATTCCCCACTGAAATAAAGCTGTATTGCAGTAGTAACAGCTTTTGGATTATGTTTCATCTTTTCAAACCCAAGGTTTATGCTGAAAGTCTTTTTGCAATCGCCGCAGATAAAGCGTTGAATACTCCCGCTCTTATTGTGTCTGATACCAAACTTCTTGATGTACGATGATTGACAAAAGATACAATCTTTAATACTGACTGGCTCTATTACAACTAGTTCTTTTTCAACCTGTTCTCTTAATTTCTTGCTAAACTCTACGGCGAAGATATGTTTACAAGCTGTGACTTGGTTATGATCTCGTTCGTGGCGATATGAAAAATCCGCACAATTACAGTGCCATTGATTTTCGTTACTCAACTGAACATCGTAATATTTACCGTTACTATTCTGAGAGCTAACCCTATATGTTCGTTCGCTTATCAATTTGACAGCATTTTTCAGGCTGGCTATGAGCTTGCCTTTGAGTTCGCGTGGGTTTGGGTTCATTATGGCTCCATACCATTGTGGAGCCATACTATATATAAAGTTTATGGCCCCATAATCGAAAACTTTATAGCTGGAATTTGTTATATCGTTATTAAAGACTAGTTTGAGTGATCCGAGTGGTTTATATAATCTTTTTATAAGCTTACATAATCTTGACACCAGATCTTTTAGGTTGGTTTGAAGAATGGGGACCAACGACGGCGTTTATATTATCACTGATAAGCATAACACTATCCATTGTAGTTGCAATACAGAAGCTGATGTTCAGCCGTTTTTTATCAGACCGAAACTTTCAATCGACAGTAATGTTTTAACACCACAGGTTCAAAGAATACCAACAAACATAACAAGACAATATGTAAGAGTTCGTGTAAGAAACATCGGCAAAGGTCTTGCGTCAGGTTGCCGAGCTAGATTAAGATTAACGAAGTGGAATGAAAATAGTCTACACATTGATCCAACTGATATCAAGAACTTAGTTTGGGCTGGTGGAAGTCCGGAAGTTGAGATTTACCCAAATGACGACGTAGGTGAAGTCTTAGACGTAATATTTTCTGATTCCGATTTTGGTACTGGAGATAAAATTCGTGCAATGGTTTCTACTCAACAAGCTGAATCTAATCCAGATATTAGTGCCCAAGATGGATTTGGCACAGGTGAATTTGAAGTGGAGCTCAAGGTACTCTCTAAACATGGCTCATGTAAGTCAAAGTTTTTTATTGAAGTGGGGCGCAATTTTGAAAACCTAACCATGCATAAGCAACGAACATGGTTTGAAGTCATGAAAGATAGAATTCGGAATATGAAATATAGCTCTTAGATATGTCTTCGAGTTTGAACATTATTAGATTTAGATGGTTCTAAAACCAGTGATTTGTTGTTAATTCTAATGCTTAATTCTTGTCCATCGTTCCAACCCAGCTCACTCAGTGCGTTTTCGGGTATATTTATAAGATATTTATAATGTTCTATCTGTTCACCTGATTCCGTTTTATACGTATAAGCCTTATGTCTTTGGAGTTTCACCATTCACTAAATTATGGAGCCATGCCATAAAATAAATCTTATGGAGCCATATCAACCGAATCTTGACAATCTATGAAAATTGGCTATTTCAACCGGAGACTTGACAGAGCCTCCAATACCTCCAATTATAATGTACCTCCGCGAGTAAGTACTATTAGGATTTAGATTTAATCCATTCTAGTCAGAATGGTGATACAGTTTACTCAAATAACAACATAATCAAGATAATCAAGATTGATCCATAAGTAAGACAATCCATGCCGTTATCATCATCATTATTTGAGTCGGATCAGCTCCACCGCATGCATAGAATTCGTCTAATAAAATTGCTTATCCGCAAAAATCATTCCGGCTCTTTGTAGCATAACCAAGATTATACCTACAATTATAATTACCACTAAAAGTGCAGCCAGCTCCTTATCTTCGATTCCCGTCAGGAAGTTACTAAAACCATAAAACCCATAGATAATGAACAGGAGAATAATCAATATTCCGACTAGCGCAAAATATTCATATTTCTTGTTTTTCAATCTATACATCATGTCTACGCCTCTATTGTGATTTTTGTTACTCGTATTACTCCCAAGAATATGAGATAACCTATTATATTTATTTTATAGCAAATCTGTCTCTCTTCTTATATATTATGAAATGAGAAGGAGCTTTTGACTAGTGGATATAGTAACAAAGTGATCATTGAAGAGAAGCAAACTTTTAATGTCCAAAAATTTGTATTCAAGAGAATACTTAAATCTTGTCATATACAGTCTCCGTGATGATAATCAAGAATTTGGATGGGTATTCCCATTATCGTCATCATTATTTTTCTTTTACAGGGTCACCATTTTGTACTTTAGTGACACTGATATTGATATTACTATTACACGTCAGTGAATATGGAGGTGCCACTGAGAGGGTATTAGCACAGCCAGGAAAAAACTATAGTTTCTTGATGGAGCTGGATGAAAATTCAGATATCATTTCACAGCCAGAGGGAATAGACATAGAGACTGAAGGAAATATTTACGTAAATGACATAGGTGATAACCAAATAAAGAAATTCAACAGGGAAGGCATCCTAGTATCCATGTGGGGGTCAACAGGCGATGAACCAGGACAATTCAAACACCCGCATGGAAATAAGATAGAAAATGCAGATTCAGGTAGTGACCACAACAATACGCGAAATGAAAGTGAGAATACGCGAAATGAAAGTGAGGAATCATATATCTATATCACCGATCAAAATAATTATCGTATCCAGAAGTTTACAACTAATGGCACATTTATTACGATGTGGGGAGAGCAAGGTGAAGGCGATCAGCAGTTTTCACATATTCATGGCATTGATCTTGATTCTGATGGCAACCTATATGTAAGCGACAGGGATCAGCCTAGTATCCAAAAGTTTACAACTAATGGCACATTTATTAAAAAATGGGGTTCCCAAGGAACGTTAGAAGGTCAGTTCATCCAACCATGGGATGTAAAAGTCAGCCATGACAATAAAGTATTTGTCCCTGACTTTGGGAACGATCGTATTCAAATCTTTACAACAGATGGTGATTTTATATCTTCATGGGGGACTTCAGGAACTGAACCTGGGCAGTTTAGCGGTCCGGCTGGAGTAGTCTTTGATTCGTCAGGAAATGTATATGTAACTGATTCTGGCAATCAACGCGTGCAAATTTTCTCAAGTGATGGCACATTTCTATCTAGCTTCGGAGAGAACGGGAGGGAAGGTGATGGCCAGTTTTCTAGGCCTGAATCCATTACAGTCGATGACTCTTCTGGAAGGGTATACGTATCGGATACGAGCAATAACAATGTGCAGATATTTGAATCTTTAACAAATAATTGACTTCTCAGAAACTCTTGGATGATTATCATCCGCCATTAGCATTAACCATCTAATTTTTTATCCAACCAACATTGTTCCAGTATCAGTACCTATAATTTCTTCACAGTTTCCCGCATTATCATCATTCTCTGAAATATTAAAATCTATTACAACATCCGTTCCTTCGCCACAGTCAAAGTAGTCTGCCCCAGGCCCACCGATTAGAATATCGTCACCCTCACTACCGTATATTTTGTCATTACCATCTCCTCCTACTAAATAATCATCATCCAAACCTCCAACCAGGACATCGTTGCCTGGTCCTCCAAATATCTGGTCGCTGCCTAGACCCCCTTGTAGTATATCATCTCCTTCATCACCATATAACTTGTCAGAATCCTCATTTCCTTGAACTTTATCATCTCCTCCTCCACCACTGATTGTATCGGAACCCGAAAGGCCAATGATGATGTCACTACCAATGGTACCACGAATTCGGTCATCCCCAAATGATCCGGTTATCACATTTTCGTCTGTACTTGCAGATTGGTTATCTGTTTGAAGCATTGGACCTTGCGTACTAGCGAAAAGGATTCTATCCTGCGAAGTCAATGAAACAACTTGAGTAGGAATAATGGTAGTTGTAAGCAATAAGCTTGTTACCAACATCTTCGTGGCTGTACTCATTTCAGATGTCCATTCCTTTGTTTCAATCGTTTATAGTTTCCCCTACGTCTTCTAACTCTATAGGATGCTTTTCTGATCCGATGCCGAACGCTTGTAGTTTCGACTTTACTATGCCAGATTGAGCATAGATTTCCTTGTCTCCTAAGTCACTCAATACTACTTCGCAGTTATCCGCATGCGAATCGCCTTCTGCCGGATCAAAATCAATTATGATATCGTATCCTTCTCCACAATCAAAGTAGTCTGCCCCAGGTCCTCCGATTAATACATCATCCTCCGGTCCTGCATAAAGCTCATCATTACCCTTATCTCCGATCAGAAGGTCACTGCCAATTCCAGCCATAAGAACATCATTATCTGGACCTCCGTATAATTTGTCGTTGCCATCGGCCCCTGTAAGCTCATCATCTCCTTCATCACCATAAAGAGAATCATCACCAATGGATCCCTGCAGTACATCATTTCCTTCAAGGCCCCTTAGCGTATCACCTGTACTACACCCAGTACCTGTTGTAGTGGCCATAGGACATCCTATTATAACATCATCACAATTAGTTCCTTTGGTATATGTGCGTGTTCCAATAATTATATTTGTTTCATCACAGCCATCATCGTCATCATTTGTGGCGTATACCATGATTGTTAAGCCAACCTTAAATGTAGATAAAAATAGAAACAATAAACCAAGTGATAAAAACAGAAATAGAAATGATGGCGATGACCGGCTCTTCGTTGACGACGACATGCATTAATCTTACCAAGCGTATATTATTAATCTATAATAGCCATAACTTAACCATATAATTACATGACATTTGAAAGTACAGAACAAATAGATATAAAATCCCAATAGTTTTTGGGGAAAAAGTTTGAACGGTTTCTTGCGGTTTCAGAAGAGTGAACACATTAACTATAACTTACTCTTGTCTGGAGATCTTCAACAATATATGGATGAACATGACAGATATTAATTCTTACAGAAATACATTATGATGCATTCTAATATTGCTCTTAGACTAATTTCTTAATAGAACTAGATCTATCTTTCTATTAATGGTGGTTCGTTACCATGTTTGTACCTTCATTACTATTTCATATCTTGCTGTTCTAATAGGCACATTTTCATACATAGTACTACCTCTTTTTCTTACTTCAGAGGTTCAAGCGGTTAACATTGTTATCGGAACAACTAATATTACAGTAGGTACAGAAGAGGACGATGTTATAATAGGTTGTTCACATCTTGAACCTCAGTGCTCACAGGGAAATTTCTTATTTGGATTAGAAGGAGATGATTCCCTTCAAGGCTCCACCACAGACGACTGGATTTTTGGTGATGCAGGAAACGATGACCTTACGGGCGCTGATGGCAATGACAAGCTGTTTGGCGGAAGCGGAAAGGATATACTGCAGGGTGGTTTTGGAGGCGATTTTCTCTATAGTGGACCTGGTAATGATGAGCTTTATGCAGGACCAGGAGATGATGTGCTGATAGGGGGTAAGGGTTCTGATTATTTTGATTGTGGTAATGGGTACGATACAATCATTGATTTTGAACCACAGAATGGTGATACCAAGGCTGAAAACTGTGAGGTTACTTTGAGTCACAATCCTAATGAGATTGAGTTTTTATGTGATAGTGGTAATTTGACATCCACATTGATAATAACAGCTAGGCTGACCAACTCGACCGTTTCTATGACTAATAATGGCACAATTACAGGAGATAGCGTACTAAATATGAGTTCGAATGAATCAGGAGTTACATGCAATGCTTTGAAGCAAGATGAATCGATATCGCTATTCTCATCATCTTCATCATCACTTACGTCAAATCGTAGATCTCATCCTACAACGAATTATGAAGCTTTAATAGGAAATTAGGATAGATTATTCTGTTATTAAAGCAAGGACTCCTTTGATTGTTGGCTTGGTTGGTTGCTATATTACTATTTACATAGTCTGGAATGATCTTTTCTGTAAAGTATTTACGGAATATCTATACGGAAGTTTGATTGAATTCTTATTATTAAAAAACCAACTATATCGATTCTCAATTGGAGTGCCCTGCTCCATTTAGTTCCTTATTTTAGTAAAGATGTAATAATACTAATAGCTCAGATTTTACCGTTTAGCTCATATCACAAAATATTCACATTTCACTTGTGAATATTTAGTGGATAAAACTTTCTACTATACTAATTACACGTTGGCAACTTCTTTAAAAGTTATATTGTTAAAACTTCACAATGATCAGTCCAGGCTTGGTTAGGTATTTATGCATAAATACAAAATTTCTAGTTATTCAATACTACTGGCAGCTATTCTAATAATAGCTGCCTTTTCATCTATGCCCCTGTCTTTGAATCTCTATCAGGAACCAAATCACGTCTATGCCAGCATCATATCTTGCATACAAAATACTGACCCGACGACATGCGAACTGCAACGAAATGGACTTGGATCTTCTGATGGCGGAAGTGGCGTTGCGGATGAGAATGAGGTTGATGGCAGCGCATCTACCTCAAATAAAGAAGATAATGAAATCCCACTTATTATTCCCAGCATTTCACCAACGCTGGATGAAAGTGAAAATGATGGAGATGAAGGCGACGAAGGCTCAGGTCAACAGAGTCTAGTAGAGGGTGGCGATGATGGAGCAGATAGTGATGACGGTAACGACAGAGCTTCAAATCCTAACAGTAATAGGAATGATGATCTAGAGACAACAATACCTTCAGTACTTCCATTTCCATAGTCAAAATCCTCATGCTATGACGAACCTTCATGGTAGGCTAATATCTACTCGACTGTAATAATATTAATTTCAATTGAGTACAGGTCTACTACCTGCTACATTCATACATGCTGAAAGTAGTACCAGAAACAACTAATTCCTTAAACGTCCCTAACCTATTCTTGTATCTGAGTGTCTATAAACTGTAGTTTTAAGGCAGTCCTATCGACCATCGTAGCGTATTTGCCAGATTTCTGGGTATAGACATAGAGCTGAATATCATTGCCTTCAGGACCTGGTATCATGTAACTATCTTCAATATGGTATTCCAGAGTGCTAAAGTGCTTATCGAAATAGTCCTTATCCTCAGCCTGTACTACAAACAAATCTGCTGTAGCTTGTGTTGAATTTGTAGATAAATTATCTGGAGCATTATCTGGAGAAATTACATTTATTGTTCCCTTTGGTGTTGACGAATCTGGATTTAGGGGATCCGAAAATGTGAAAGCTCCTTGAGCGTAAAAGTATATTCAGTTCCATTTTGGTATGGAATTGTATCGTTAGAAAAGATAAGCTGCATTGCGCTATCCTCTAGTAAAATCCCATGAGGACTTTGTCACCATTGACCCATATGACCTTCTTTTCCTCGACAATGGTTGCATCAAGTGGCAGGAATCCTTGTGTTATTAGTCTTTTGTCAGGTATCAAGATGACCAGATTCTTCACATCTGAATCTAACTCTAAGCTATTTGTCTGTGATATGTCGGCCGCTATAAGACGCGGGCTCGCAGAAGAAGGAGTTGTGCTCGACCCCCCAACTTCTGAATTATTCAAAGTCGTATTATTAGAATCATTTATTCCTGGCAATATATTCATTTGTGCGTTAACTGGAATATGGATACCAAATACTCCTAGACTGGACAATAATAGTACTACAACTAGAAGAGAGTGTACCAAGACTCTCATATTACTTCATTGATGATTAAGCAATATAATATTTGTCTGTCACAAAACATTTGATACAGGCTCAATATTGTACTTACAGTATTTCTATAGGGATAGCAGTTGTCATTTTTAGAAAGTTATTCCGGAAAGTAGTTGCCCAACTTGTCTGCTTCTGATTATCCTATTAATATTAGTCGCTAATTATGTTGTCATTCTATCTACTTATAAATGAGGATTATGTAACGACTTTCTGGGCGACTAATTTTGGGTTCAAGTTCATATTCGTATTAAATATCGACGTTCCTAATAATTGAGGACATCATATTAAGCATACACTTCGAAAGCAATAAATTTACATTGAATTATTATTGATTGGGGAATGAAGCAATCTGTCTAGATTCATAATTTTACTATATTTTATTGCAGCCTTATTAACAACAATAATATGTTTTTCAGTCTTCAATCATCCATCTGACGTCTATGCTCAAGTAGTGGATGTAGACGAACCTCCAACTAATGCAACAGAGGAATTAGATGTTAAGATAGATGCTACCGAGCCCCTTCCTCTTAATGGTACCATAATGGTAGATATCGCAGGAGCAGATGATATAGATATTGATGCTATTCCCCCCGAGGGGATAGCAGTTATAGTAACGAATACTACAGTGACGGTCACCAATAGTCCGGTCGATATAGAGGAGGGAGGAAACGGATCTGATGTGGCCTCTACCGCAACGGGAACTACTATTGAAGAGAATGAAGAAGAGTTAGAAGAGAGTACATGAAATGATAATAGTGACGAAGGATGATATTGAAGAAACAGAAGTTATTATTGGGGATAATGAGGAATAGGCTACATATGTTATTTCATAGCTAGATTTTATTCGATCTTTATCTTACACCTATGGAAGTTCGAAATTCTATCTATGCTTGCTTGTATTAAATAGTAATTCATAAGTAAAAATAAACGTCACTTAAGATGATTTCTGTATTTGGTCGTTTAATTGGTCTGGCCGAAGGTTGATGCCAAAAAACTTTCGGGATCGACTAATAGTAATGAGCATATATTTCTTGAATCTGTCTACGACGCACATAACATAAATCAGATTTAAGGAATCTCAATATCTATCCTAATTCACATAAATTAGAGACAGGTTATCATAATAAATGAATAACAGCAAATCGTTATCAATTGTTGCAGTAGCAGCAATCGCGGCAATGCTTGTTGCGACCTCACTTGTAGGGACGACTGATGTGTTTGCAGGCAAAAAGAAGTACGAAAAAAACCAAGCCACATCACAGGCTAATGCTTGTGGTAACGGCGAGTTACCATTGAATGTCTACTGCCAGAACATAAACTCACAGATACAGGGCGAGGAGAATTCAGCAGCACTTAGCGGATTCCAAGGATAGTAGTACCAAAGCAAATAGTAGGACCTATCAATATCATAATCCCTCCCTTATTTTTGTATTTAAAGCCAAAAGAATTTCATGATAGTTAATGTATAAGAGGGAATCAGTTTTCTTGCATCAAGACACTGGTTAAATGATACTTTTAGCTATAATGATAATATACAGTCTCTTTTTCGCCAATTAAACTGGCTAAAGTTTTTCAGTAAAATATATGCTACTATCATACAGTCGCCTCAGAAGGATCCTACAAGTATTTCAAATGTGATGAATATATTTTAGTGAATAATGAATAATATTAGAGCATATATATCAAGTGATTTAAATCTAGAAGAGCATAATGACCTATCAAGCTCCAGCTGCATTCACATATTCAGTACTTATACTATTAGCGATGTTCCTGATCTTGCAGCCTATATTAGGAAATTCAGCTTATGCTTCTACTTCCCCATCGACTCAAATACCCGAATCGTACATGTCAAGCTGTATAATTTATGATCCAGAGGAGAATGCGATAATAATTACATGTCAGTCTGCAAGTCTATCTGATATATATGCAATTGTAGGAGATCAAAATGTGCTATTGAAAGAAGATGATCATGTTGGTGTAGATTTTATCTCTGGAAATATTGAAGGGGACAGCGACAATGTTTGGCAGTTGAATGCAGGTATCACCGTAGCTGAAAATGCAACACTTTATATCAATTCTACAGACACCTCATGGCTCAAGATACTTGCAGATGGAG
>WHTU01000065.1 GCA_009377575.1 Nitrososphaeraceae archaeon
ACATCCCTAAATTGCCCCTTTTTGATTATACGTACCAAACCTGCCTATCTTCGCTATCTACTGCAATGCCCAACTGCGTTTCGCAGGCTAGGGGAAGCACATATTCCAAAACATTGTCAGAGTATTCAGTTTTAGTCGAACTAATCACTCAAAAGCATTCCTAGCTACGTCTTGTCTAGCAATCATAGTAATAGTAGAAGAATATGAAGCCAATTTTGAGCTCACGGAAGTGTTGTTATCATCAGTATTATTATCGGTTCCGTTGCTCTCATGCTCCAATATAGTGATATTCAATGGCATGTCAGCGAAATGCAGATTAAGATTTTTTGATGCGCTGAATCAAATCCACTGCCATCAAAAAAATGCCTCAAATAGTCAGGTTCCTGTCCATAAATGTAATTGTCAACCCTCATTGATATTAGGGACGGATAAACCATAAAAAGTAAGTATGGATACAAAAGTGGGCATCATCATCAATATATGTGAGGGCGGAACAAACACAAATAGATTGTATCCACATCGAAATTAACCCTTACGATTCGCTCAAAAAGAGATCTCCTCTTGTATCCGAATTAATCAGCAGCTCCTTGCTTGGAATTATCACTAGCAGAGGATTTGTCTACAACAAAATAGCGGCATGACGTAAGGCTGATAACATCATCTTGTAATCCGCTGCTACCTGAACGTCTCCTAATACCTGCATATTGTTATCCCCTGCTAGTAGGATTACCTGATCTTACATAGTATATTAATATGCTATTTTTAATTGAGCCTCTTTAGAGACATATCACAGCTCATTCATATCAGTCAGAATTTCATGAAGAAAGAGAAGTTAACCATAAGGGTGGATAAATTGTAACCGACATATTGTGTTTTATCCAAACTATAAATGAGAAAGAGGTCAAGCATTAATGTTTATATTATATATAGAAGCGATATCAGCTGATGATTTCAGCAAACCATGATAGAAAGACTGCAAAAAACATTGGATATAATGTTATATTCATGATCTTGGCTATCTCATTTGTTATCGTAGGTCCATCCGAGGTCCTAGCACAAGGCACAAATGTTACAAATGCAACAGGTGCGAGCGCGAGTCAAGGGGGTCAAACGACAGTAGTAATGCCAGCTGGTTCATTGGATCCTAACAGTGAGATTGGATACGATCCAGATCCTGTAACTGTATCACCGGGTGCTGTAATAGTATGGGACAATCAAGACAACGCCCTTCATACTGCAACTTCTGGAAACCCTGAGACTGCTGTACCTGACGGTCAGTTCGACACAGGGATGGTGGGCGCAACGACACAAAGCCAACCGATAAGTATGCCAAGTGAATTAGGAGAGTATACTTACTTCTGTACGCTGCATCCATATCTAACGGGTACAGTAATCGTAGAATCGTAGAATAATCCATTTACATTTTTTTTCTGTCGATATTGAATCTGCGCAGGTTTATCCCCGTCACGATCTAATTGAGAAACATGTTAGCGAGAAGTTCACGTAAATGCTATCTTCTGATCAAGATACTATGCTCTTAGCCTTTGGCTCTTACTTTTTCTTCTTTTTGTACTACTTATACAGACAAGTCCAGAATCAAGATCTGCCCGAGCGATTACTCATTTATGATTTCCTATGTGTTGATGATGGATAGTCGAGATGAATAACAAGTAGACAACGTACCGTTTTTGGGCACATTTAAAACATTGCCTAAATCTTTCAGATTCTAATGGTAGGTTACGAATACAGGGTATTCTTGATTGTTTACCTTTTTGATAGCCTGGGCCCTACCCTCTTCACCAGTTCTCGGATCCCTAGCATAGCCAGTGGTAATAAAATTGCAGCAATTGCCCTTGTAGTTGTTGGACTTACCATATCAATTATTTGGCGAGCTCCTTATTATTCTCTACTCTTTAGCCAGCAAATTATTCTAGACAATTACCCAAATAGGATGTAAACTCCCTTTTGGTGCTTAGTAGCACTATTATTTTAGGCTCAAACGAATGCTACTACTATTTCAAGACAGCCAGCATACGAAAAAGTTTTCAGAGTATCTTTCTTGGTTTCCACTACCGAAAATTCAAGGCATTGCAGTAAGATGAATTTTATCCCATAGTAGTGCACATATTGGAATCCTTTATGCTGACTGATTCGCTAACCTAAGGTGATTTTTTAAGTGTCGAGCCTAACCACTCTACATTAACAGTACACACCTCTACTAGTAAACTCCACAGACCAATCAGCGCTATCCAGGCAGCCATGGTGTTGCCTTGCTCACAGGACGATAATATGCTCACAATGTAGCGAAAGTAACTAGTGAAGGGGGGAGAAGTTTACAAAGCTATGCCTAATCCGGACCGTGGACACAATTTGGATTCTATGGATCTGAAATACAATGCTTATGCTATTTGTGGAGTGGTACCGGAAGTTCATCTAAAGAATTATTATTCCATCTAACAGCGTCGCCTAAAAGTGGCGGGCATTGTCCTACCCATAGAGCTCCAGTGGTGGGCGGGCCGCATTCCATATGGCTGATAACGACGCTGAAAAATAGTTCCAACTATTCTTCCACTTTCATTGAAAGATACTTCTATTCTCTTGTCTTCATGTGCATTACTTCTGAATTGAGCGAGTTCCAAAAATGCTACCAAAAACGAGTTATTCGGTCAATTTTACACTGCAATATGCATATAATATGTGTATCTGTATTCATAGGAACATTGATCGGAAAGAACCTTCTACATTAAATATATACCTTAGTACCTAAATATATAATGGAGATGAAACTGGGGCACTTCTCTTTAGGTCCCAAGAAGCAGGAATGTAGTGAATGCCATGAAAAATTCCACGAATACGACGAGTTGGTTAGTCACGTGAGGAAGAGGCAGCATGGCCCTATCTTGCGGTGCCATAATTGTGGTCGGGAGTTTGTCAAGGAAAGTGACAGGTATCATCATCTTCAGGAAGAAAAAGCAAAAAAGCTGGATTCCCGTAGACACAGATAGCATTGAAAGGTGGGTAGTCAAGTCGTTAGTGTAGAGCTAATTTGTGGTACAAAAATCCTCAGGAATGAATCAAAGGCCTGTACTCAATTAAGCTGCAAAAATTCCTCCGTCCGGAGAGATCTTGTTTGTTTTCATAATGTCCTAACGTATAGAAAGTTCAGTCAACGCGAATATCTGCGCATGACGAACGGATTACTTCCAGTGTAATAGAGCACTGCTACCTTCACATAGCAGCCACTTAAAAAAACTGATCGACATAACAGCCACCCGTCAACAAGACTTAAAAATTAGTGACTTAGGTAGCCCCGAACGATACTGCTACAGTCATCTGTCAAAATTAAAAAATCCATATCATTGAAAGAAAGGGGAAATCCTATGCAATCACAGCATTTGGCTCTGTAATATATAATACAATTCAAATGGTGAAGCTGCCTCACGAACTTCCTCTGCAAGTTACAGGTCATTGATGCCATCTAGGGGAACATTCCAGTCACAGAACGTAGGCAAATAATTGAATCGGGAGTACCCGATAAGTCAATTAGAGGGGGTATTATTGGAATCCAGATCAGTACTCCTTAAAGCTAACCAGCTATTTCGAAGTTAACTCATTAAACGGGTACCAGCCCCGACGATATTAAGTCAAATACGCATACATGTTCGCTACAGTTTATAGGTTCTCATAAATGTGATACTTTCCTTCGTTTATTTCATCTATGTAATTCCCGACACTTGAAGGACCTGTTATTTCTTTGAATATCTCCTTTTGTTTCCCTTTCAACTTATTGTATAACTTTTCGCCTATGACTATATGATCTGGTTCTGCAATTGATGTCATCTTTACTGCAACGCTAATTGTAGAGCCGATCATATCGATATGTGGTCTTGTAAATACTGCCTTTCCATCCAATTCATCAATATCCACACCATACTGGACAACTGCAATCTCACCAAAATCAATTCCAATTCTAATTTTCAGTTCAGGATAATCATATTGATTTAGTATAGGGTTAAGGCCCTGCTGGATTACTCTAACCATAGTGCATGCACAACTTATTACATTGCTACTTTGCAATGAGTATGGTGATAAAGTATCTTTCTCATCCTTACTAGATTCACCTCTCCTCTCCACTACAAAGAATGCCAAAACTGCGTCTCCAATATATTTTAGTACATATCCTCCATACATAGATACTACTAAAGATATTTCCTGAGCAAATGCCCTAATTATAGCCGAAAGCTTATCGATAGACAATTTCATTGACAGCTTTGTAGAACCCACTAGATCTATATGCAGAATCGCAAGCTCAACTTTGGATTCCACAAACTTTTCTAGAATGCGTTGGGTTTCGCTAAGCGATATCTTAAACTCTGGCTTTACTTTTAAAGCCTTCCACATTCTAGTTTGTGAATCTTTGAGAACTGATTCTATATCAATTACTGCATCAAGATATAGCTTATTAATGAGAAGGTTTTCAGTTTTAGATTTAGATTTCAGAGACGTACCCTTGTTAACTTCGCCTTTCCTAGCCTCTTCCTCCTGGATGATCTGTATTACCTTGTCCTTAGAGGTATCCAGTTCTAGTGCGATTATCTCGGGATTGATTCCCGAATTATAAAGATTAAGTATAGTATTCCTTTTTTCTGATTTTGTAGACATATTAAATCACTCTTACGTAATTTCATAAAGCATGGCACACTGAGATTAAGCTCCACTTAGAAGCTGCACTTTATCACTTGCCTTTCTCCCAAATGTAGTACGCGGTTTGTTCCTTTGTTTGTGGATCTAGAACCAACGTCTGGAACACCTTTCTTTGAGATACTAGTGTTCGTAACGATCCTCTAATCTCTGCCAACATATCAAGATCGTGTTTTGAAGAAGGGATATCATCGTCGGTGTCCAGCTTAATTTTTAGAACCTCTTTGATAATATCGCTTTCCGAATGTGGGATGATTTGACCCTTGAGGTATTGTTCAATAAGCTCAGCGTACCTGCTGATTTTATCTTCTCTGGCTTCAGTCTTCTCACTATCAATTTTCTCCTGCCTTTCGGGCATACCTTAAGTCAGATCATATTATCCTTATAAGTATGCATTACTAATGCTATTGTCATTTCAAATTTTTTGGTTATAACATATCCTATTTTGTTGACAATTAAAGCACTATACATATAGCGCTGCTATTTATTCCCTTAGGGTAGACGATTCATAGTGTAGGACTAGAACTTGACGAATGAATAATCTCTCATTACCTTAATGACCGTACGTTAAATGACGTCAGCTCAAGGGGAAACACACCCTCTAGCTCCAGCAATCTGCCTAAAGAACCATCATAGTCTCGGAGATTAGAATATGAAGTATCGTTACGAATTTTCTGCAGAAACGAAAGAAGGTCATCGTTTGTGGCTCCATGTTTTATGTCATATCTTATCTGCCTGCTAACATTGGCGATTCCACCATAGCGTTTATGGTTTCTTCGTTCCCACGAATTAGCGTTTTCTGACAGACCCTTCACAAACTTTACAATTATTTTTTCCATATGCTCAACATGCCATTCTTTCAAAGGAAAACTATTTTGTGTCAAGAACGGTGATCACGCAACATAAACCAGTTCAGTATACGTTAACCCAGTATTTATGTTAGTAGTGTCCCTTTTGTTGGCTTTCATAGAGCCTCTAAATCGCGTTCGTGATGCTATTGTACAAAAAGCCACAGAAATGTGGTTTATATTGTTTGACTTCAATGATTGTCATAAACAGGCTAATCACTCTATAAGCAGTGTTATCTAATCTGACGAATTATTATTTCCTGCCGGCTGTTCGGTAAGCGGAATATAAATCCCGTTATCTTTTACTATCAGTTCTAATCTGTGTCCTTTTGACAAATTGAATCCATCTACAACTGGTTTTGGCAACACGATTACTGAACTGGTCCCCAAAGCCGTGATCGTAACAGTATATTTAGTAGGCATTATAATCAAAATATATGAGTTATTTTATATTTAATGCTTATGTTAGATACTTATAGATAAATATATTCTAACTTAGATAACCATAATAATGGGGATACGTATATACTAGAATATGCTTCTTGAATCAGAATCACAGTTTCCATCTATTCTGCTTGTCTCACCAGAATACCCACCTATGCCCGGGGGAATAGGGCGTTATACCCATAATCTGAAAAAGAGATTGATCGAAATGGGGTTTAAAGTTCAGGTTGTCTGTGATAAGCGAGGAAATGGTGAGTTTTCTGGGATTTCGCAACACAACCCTAGAAATTCAGAGATACTTTTGGAACTAGTAGATATGGTAAAACCAGATATTGTTCATGTTCAATACGAACCTGGACTGTATGGCTTGAAACTTGACATACTAAAGCCGGAAAAGACGGCAACCAACATTGACCCCTTTTACAAATCATGTAAGGTCCCGATTATAACGACATTCCATTCTGCATACCCGTTCAGACAGTGGATGAGTCTTCCCATTCCAATTTATGAGAGACCAAGGGATGGTTACTTGTCGAAAAGGACAAAACGTCTCATCAGTAATTGGACAAGGTTAATTAATTATCGATCTTTTCACAGGTTAAATAAGGAGAAGCTTGCACAGAGCGCTGCTGGTATAGCATTTTCAGGATTCATGTCGAGGACTTTAGGACAGAAAGGATGCCATGTGTTCTATCATGGTGCTGAGAGGCTAAAGTCTGCTTCAGGGCAAAGCAAGAGTGATTTAAGAAAGTCATTTTCGATACCAGGTCATCGCCGTATCGCTCTAGCCCTGGGCTATGCGACGGCAACTAAAGGGTGGGATGTGATAGAAAAAATGGATATCCCTGATCCCTGGACAATTGTTATCAATGCTTCCAAGAATGGATATAGCAAAGAGGAATGCCACATAGATACTAAAAAGAAGAATTTGATCAATTTGCATATAGATTTCCTCAATGAAGAACAGCTTTCTGCATTATTCTCATGTGCGGATGCGGTCATTTTGCCGTATAAGGTTAGCTCAGGTTCAGGTATCATGTTCGATGCTTTATCCTATGGCCTACCCTTTGTCGCTACTCGCCTAGGATTCTTTGTTGAGTTTGCTTCTCGTGGTCTAGGCATCACGGTTAGACGTAACGCTTCAGCATTTTCAAAGGCACTCATACACCTCGAAAGAAATTATGATAAGTATGCTGAAACTGTTGATGACTTCAAAAAGGAAATAGCATGGCCGGAGGTAGCAAAGAGACATGCTGAATTGTATCGTAGGGTTGCAAAAAGAGATGAATTACAAGTGGTTGTTTATCCTCTGAAGGTTGAAAGCAAGAGAGCCAGGTAGAATTAATATATCAGCTTATTTTTTTGCTGGTACCTACTGGATTTGTTTGGAAGAGCCCCAGTTAAAGTTCCTTATTGAAGTGTTCACCTTGAAGGTACTTTCGTCTATGTGATCTGCATATCTTTCGATATTAATCTCCTCATCTTTATGTTCGTCTTCAATCCTAATCTATTGCTAAAAAAGCGCTCTACAAATCTTACGATTTAGATTTCTAGCCTGTTTTGTTTTGTTAACATAATTATGTCGAGGGGCTACGGAATGCAGATAGGATCATATCGTGTTGGAACTACGAATTATATTATTATCTAAATGCGGATAGGCTACACTTAGGTAGTACCTTAAATATCTCAGTCACTACACAAAGAAAGAGGACAATTGAAATTCAATTTTTCATCTTTCTTTAGCAAGAAACAAAAAAACGCTGAGTATGACTGTAAATTGTGTAATGTCAAGTTCCAAACAGATCAAGAGTTAGTCAAGCACAACGAAATATCACATCCAAAATAGGAAAACTGATCGGGGTACGGGTTTCGCACCTCAAAATTCAAGCAGTCAACGAAGTCAGAATAGACCACAAAAAAATTTGTTCTTTGGCAACAACAATAACAATATCAAAGACTAAGTAAGCACTTCTACTGCCTGATGAATGGCTATTAAAAAAAGGTTCCAAGTGAATATAGTTGTTCAGTATTATCAAATGATCTACTCCAAGTTGAGCTCTATCCCTTTCACATGAACTAGATCAACTCGCGGAATGGGCAGTGATATCGCTACACGCGCTGACAACCTTGGCCGATCTTTGCAGCCGAATCCTATTTTGTCCTGCAATCCTTGTTAGTATGCTCTTTGCACCTAAAATCGTGCCACCAGCTTCCATTAACAAAAACTTGTAAGTGATTAACTCCATCATTATTTGTTACTACTCTTTGATGTCCATTCTTAGGATTTGATGGACCTTCCCATGATGATCGTGATTGAAAATATCCCATTACTATTACTTGACAATCATTGCTTAAGAAGCCTTGCTTCTTGCCGCTACTGAAGCTATCGTTATTATCTGTTGGCAAGGGTGTTGATCACTGGCGAGAGTTGAGGTTACCATGTCTGAAAAAGGAGACATCTATGATACGATGCTCATCGGTGAAATGACAAACAACAATTTACGGTGTATCTTTGAGGGGGAGTAAGTCATGCCAACAAAGGTGGCGCTATCAGTACCGTTTCGCTAGACCCTCATGAAAGTCTGCATTGAGTCTCTCCTTTAACTTCATGATTCGCGGCTTCAGCCTTAGTCTAGTTCCACAACAAGGGCAGTGTAAGCCATTCCAGTTAATAAATACACAGCAAATTTGGCATCTCTTTTGTCCTTGGACGTATCTGCCCGTGTCTGTCCCATGAGGTCGTAGCGCTCTATGACTAACGCAGATGCCTTTGCAGACCACTAGTCCACCCTTTGGCATATCCTCATATAAGTGGTGAACTACATCTGCCTCTAGGATTGTTTAAAGATATGACGAAAGAAAATATTAGGTTAGCGGCTGGAATTGTGTCATTTGATGATGAAAAAGGATTACGACGATGTTTGAAATCAATTCATGATCATGTTGATCTAATGATTGTCATAGATGGAAAATTTAGGTATTTTGAAGATGATCATGATCTTAGCATTGATAATTCAAGAGAGGTTGTAGAATCATTTTCCAATTCAGTATATTGCTGCTGGCCCAACCTTACAGAGATCGAGAAAAGAAACAAGTATCTTGAATTTGCAGGCGAAAAGAACGTAGAATTCCTTCTTGTCATTGACTCGGACGAGTTTGCAGTCATAGACGGAGTGGAGTTTCTGCATAATCTGGAAAAATTAAGAAACTTAAAGATGACTAATGGGTGTCATGATGGCGGCGGCAATACTGATGTTTATGGAATCAAGATTTTTGAGAAACATATCGAAAAACCAAATTACATTAGAGAAAGGTACATAGAAAGGCTTTTCTACAAACCAGGAAAGCTAAGATATCAGTCCATTCATTGCAACTTGGTGGATGTTGATAGTCCATCAAGAAATTTTACAACTGGAAAATATTCTTCTGAGATTCATGGTATAACCCTATACAACGATGATGATCTCAGGACCAGTAACTATTTAGAAAGAAGTATCCAATATCAAAGCCGTCTTCTGGAGGGTGAGCTTGCCGCTCGTAAAAAGATATTCAACTAAAGAGGATCGAGTTAACAACATCTGGAATATCAAAACAAATTCACATGGGATAAAATATCATCACTAATTTATTATTAATTTAATAATGAATATAAATTGAATTAGCATCTACAGATACTGATGCGAATATGCATAAATATGTGAATAAACATGATTGCAAGCATTTTTTTCAGGATTGATAAGAGAGGCCGTGCTATGACTTTGAGTTCGATCAATGTTCTTATCACCGACTTGGCAGGTATCAGTGTTTCAATGATCTTATAAGCCACTTCACTCTCACACCAGAACTTTAACGTAACTGGCTCCTCACCAGCTACATTGGCTGGATTGAATAAGCACACGGCTACTCATATGTTTACCGAGGCCGGTATATGGGGGGACAACTGATACAGGTTTGGGTAATAGGTGCTACTACTGACATACAATTTCGTAGCGATGAGAATTCTTTCTAGCTCTTTAATGCCTAAAGGGATCGTAATGATTACACTTAAGCCATGAAAGTCGCCAAATACGCCCTGATTATACTCCCACCATTACCCGCCTGCAGTTCTATAAAGATGTTATTATCTGTTCATAGCTATGATCAAAAATTTCAATAATATTGCCAAAAGGATCTTCACAGAATGCAATTTTATATCCTTTCTCAGGAACAATTTCCCAAATCTCAGTTCGTTGTTTCCCTCCGCTTTCAGCTATCCTTTTGCATAGATCTTCGATATCTGGATCAGTTATGCAAATGTGAATAAGCCCTGATTTCCAATACTCAAAATTATCCGTTCGCCTTTCCGCCTTTGGTTGAACGTATTCGATGATTTCAAAGCCTACTTGATTTGCGGTACTTAGCCAAGCCATCCGCATTTTTTTGATTTTTGGGCCATGAATGTCTTTGATTGCTCTACCTTTAAGTGAATCATCGGCCACAATTTCAACTGCCTGCTTTACTGCAGTAAATCCCAATACTTCCATGTACCATTTCACAGCTTCATCTAGGTTAGGTACGCTGATCGCAATATGATTGATTATTTTCGGATACACTCTTGACAAAGATGCACTCGCACTCATTTACTGATTCCGAAGTATCATTACTTAATATCATTTTCTGTAAATAATTGTGCGATGGCGGATCAGAGGGTAGTCCTGACAATTCATCTTCACTTGAAGAATGGAGAATAAGTCTATTTTAGAGGTGAATTCAAAATTAAAGTACTTCGATGCAACCACTCATCTGCACATAGATTTGTACACCCTTGGCGCAGAGATTTTATCTAATTTAACTCTTCATTCTTAATTCAAGAATAAATATTGGAGGCAAAGTATTATGTCGATTGTATGAATAGTGGCTATAGAAATTCTAGTAAATCAATAGCAAACACGCAATAACAAAAAAAAGGTTTAGATTGGCGATATGTTCCTAGCGTTGAGTTGAGGATAGTGCTTCGGTATTCTCGTCTCCTTGAATTTGAGAGTTAATGTTTGAACAGTAGGTTGCTGTGTCTACGAGTTCTTCGTACCCTGAAGATAATTGCCTAATATCACCGGCCTCGGTATTTCCACAATTATTTTCTTGGCTACTATAATGGGTACTCTTTGAATACTCTGCACTAATTGAAGGTGGTATGCCTATTGTGTACGCTAATATGGCTGCGACTGCTACTCCCAAAATGATCCAGTTTTTTACTATCATTATTGCTTTCTTCAAAGAAAAAGGATAGTATAGTTTATCTACATTGAATCGCTTATTGCAGTCAGATATATCTCTATTATTCTACTGATCAATGTTTTTTATGAATTTGTTAGTGGATTCTTATTGCTGCTATAACTAGCCTAATCGGTACATACTACGCTATTCTATTTTTCAGATTAAGATTGTGCTTAAGTCCTTTGAATTGTCTGACCAAAGGTTCTCAATTGCTTAGATGGAAAATATTAATCCCAATTCAATATGATATCAACTGCCTAAATAATTTGTTATGATATTGCTGCGTATATCATGATTCAGCAGCAGCACACCACTTTTTTAGCAAACCACTAACTGCGCCAATATCTTTAAATATGTAACTCTCGTTCTCAATAGACTCACTGAAATCGCTAGCGGAGAGCGGCGAAGAGTTAAGTACAACAATGCACTTCACTCCCGCCCTCCTAGCTGCTTGCACCCCTAACGGTGCATTTTCGACTACTAAAGCGTTGGTAGAAGGTACGCCGAGCCTACTTAGAGCAGCCAGGTATGCGGCAGGATCGGGCTTTCCTTTTCCTTCAAATTCGTCACCGTTTATTGCAACAGTGAACGCGTTGGATCCAAAATTGTTCTCTATAATAGTATCTAACTCTTGTTTGGATGAACCGGTAACAACAGCCTTCAAGCAGGTTCTTGGGCATTCAAATATTAATTCTCTAACGCCACTGAATGGTTCTGGAATTTTCTTCATTTGCATAAAGATTTCCTTTTTTCTCATGCTTATCTTTTCCGCAAGAGTACTTAGATTCAAAACTCCCTTGCGGATCTTATTTGCCTCAAGATCAAGTATTTTTCGAGCCATTTCCATTACAGGCATTCCTTCAAGCATGTAAAATGTTCTCTCTTTCAGATCAATCTCTGCAATCTCCGCAACGGCTGTCCTCATTGCTTGAAAATGGGAGGGCATAGTGTCCACCAGAACACCGTCCATATCGAAAATAATAGCCTTCATAACACCAAGTGCGTGACAGCACGGCCATGCAATATGTGTGTATATGTGCATTGACCAGGATAAGGGGATCTTAGACTTTATCATTGGATTTAGTCTGGGCATCTGAATAATTGTGCAACGTCATAACTGTACAAAAAATATGGCCAAATTAAAGCTAGGTTCGCTCCCCCTCAACCATCGAAGCCATAGTTTCTTGTCAACACTATGACAAGGTTAGTCGACAAAGGCAACTACACCCATCCCTATCTTGGATTCACTGGAACCACTCTTACGTCAGATTTAGCAGCAAATATAGAAAACGTTACACAGGACGTGAAGGGAGTAGTTGTGAATACGTTAGTAAAGGGAGGACCTGCTGATAACGCAGGATTGCACGGAACTACAACAGATCAGTATGGTAGGAAGCATGGTGGGGATATAATTACAGGGATTAACGGAGAGAAGATTACTGAATTTGAACAGCTGGTATCATTTCTGGAAGGGAAGACCATGCCAGGAGATAAAATAGTGCTGAAAGTTCTGAGAAACGGAACAGAGCTTGGACTAAATACAGTGATGGGAGAAAGACCGTCACCCTCGTCTCTTCCTAATAACAGCTAAGGTCAAGTTAGTCCATCCTCTATAAGGTTATGTTACACGATGATGAATGGATGATTATATACCCTATTTGAGGAGCTTGAATCGTTGCTATCATCACTCAGCAAATTAGTTTGTGGATAAAGGTTCCGTTGAATCTTGGAAGCTGAAACAATGTGGCGAGATGTTTATATTTCCCTCATCTTGCTAATAAAACAAATGGTTTCAAATCAAGTCCTTTTTGGCGTGATTATTCTGGTATGTATGTTTGCTTTAGCAATGCTTACCATCAGCAACACCTTAAACGCAACCCAAACAACTGCAGCACCTAAAACAATCAAGATAGCGTCAGGAGGAGGAAATTCGTCTGCTCCGTGGACACTGTTCCTTCCTCAGAATATAACGATTAATGCTGGAGATAGCGTCATGTGGTATAACCCAACAGTAGGGCGGCAGAACCACATACAGTTACTTTCACATTAGATAACAGTACTTTTGCTGGTGTGGCTTCTCCGCTTGCTGTTTCAAACATGACAGAGTTCAATGCTATCCCTCCCGAGTCTAATAATGAGCCGATCTTGATTCCAGGTGAAAGTGGAACGAATACTCTCTTAGGTATTAATGCGAGAACATATAATCCAGTTACGATCGATTCACAGAATAGAGTGCAGTTTATGAATCCAAATTCAAACTATTCTGTTGCTGGAGATGAGAAGTATGTCAATTCCGGGTGGTTCCTCCCTGAAGGGTTGGAAAAGCAATATCCTGGTACTGGTAATACGTTTATGGCAACTTTTGAAAAGCCAGGCACATATGATTACTTGTGTATCTTACATCCATGGATGACAGGTACTATAGAAGTAGTGTAATAGTACAGATACTCTCTCAATCCTATTCCCTTTCTATGGCAACTACAAAATGAAATATCAATTCGGATGCCCATATTGGGAATTGGTACAAAGATTGGTTTGGTTTATTCAGAAACGTGGTGTCATCTTGCCAAAAAAAATGAATATTTTATATTGGAACCAAGGTATGAGACTGAGAATTGTACTTACAGCAGCAGATCACTGAATAAATCAAACAAATATTCTTAATTATTTAACATAAGGTTAACACCGGAAACTAGAAATGATGGAGTTTGCAATAGGACGATAATCGGAGTTTGAAATATTTCCCTTGGCAAGCCCTATTAGTTTTTCAAAGAATATTAATTGCTTGGATTACTGAAGAGATCCATGGTTCAAAATTCAATTAATATTAACAGTATAGATTTATCCGAAGTTCGCGCAAGGGTGGCCAAAACCCTTACGGATGGTCTCCAACTTGATATGTCAACTCAAGATTGTGCAAAGTTATTGAGACGACAAGTTAATACCAAAACGAATCTTGTCATAATGTTTGTAGATATAAACAACTCTACAGAATTTAGCTTATCCCTGGAAGATCGCAAATTCGCTTTAATGGTCCAAGTCTTTGCTCAAGAGATAAGCAATATAGTATTTGGATATGATGGCTATGTATTCAAATATGAAGGAGATGCTGTCATTATTTTATTTCCAGCGATGTACGATGAAGCGCTAGCATGCAGAAATGCACTAAACTGTTCAATGGCGATACTAGAAATTGTGACTCAAGTGATCAATCCCGCATTCAAATCAGCTGACTTACCAGAGATCACAGTCAAAATTGGAATAGCTTCTGGACAGACCCTGGTAGTGGTCTATGGAAGGAGTTTGGTAAGATCACATGTGGATATAGTTGGTTCGAGTATAAGTATCGCATCAAAGATAACCGCTATTGCAAAACCAAACCAAGTATTGGTGGGCGAGCAGGTCTATAATGTTTTGTTATCATCATCTGATTCTAAGAGTTTTTTAGAAAAGAACAAACTTGTGAAAGTAAAATTAGACCAAGCTAAATGGAAATATCCATCTCGGTCCAGTGCGGAGCATAGGTATGAGGTATACGAATTATTAAGGATTTAAGAGCATGCATAAGAACGCAAACACCACGATTTGAATTTACCGGTTTAACTATCAGACATAGACTAGACGCGGATGAAATTGCAATGAACGTATCAATGAATATAATCTGAATGCGTAAAATAACTCGATGGGCAACACTTGGTTACGAGAAGGAATACTACAAATCGAAATACTAGATTGAAGTAAAAATAACCGGTGATCGAAGATTAGACCCACTGACAATGACCTTTTTGACACAATTTGAATCCATATAGGCAATGAAGAGCGGACCAGAAAGCAAGCAATATTTTTGACAAATAAACAAAAGAAGTAACAGTTACTGCATATCCGATCCCAAATACCACATGCAAGAGCTGAAGACTTGTGAGATTCAAGGAAGCATGCATCACCGAATACATTTTTCATCCAGTCCCGTTTCTAGATATTAAGAACGAATCCCATAGGTTGCGAATTAGTATAATTTGTAAACCCCCCAGTTTATAATTTGGATTATCTTACTTATATTTGTGAGCTCAATTATGGAAAGAATTAGAGATGAAATATTAAGCTGGCCAAATGTTACAGCTGAACCGCACAGATTCGGGGGTATGGAATTTCGTCTAGATAAGAGGGAAATGGGGCATATCCACGGTGACCGTCTAGCCGACTTACCATTTCCAATGAAGACTCGAAATGAACTTGTGAATTCTGGTCGTGTATCTCCGCATCACATTCTGCCAAAATCAGGATGGGTTAGCTATTGGATCACCAAAGGAGAAAATGATATTCCCGCAGTAGTAGAGCTCTTTAAAATGAGATATGATCAACTTAAACCCCAATCAAGATTCAAAAAGGAAGAAGACTAAGAATAAAAAAGACATGAGGCAGTGAGAGCCTTCAGGGTCAATGAAGAATAATTTTAATAATAGTAGAAATTTTAACAAGATAATCCCGTTAGCGGCCCGATGACTATACAAAAAGAAAAAAGAAGAAACCGGTTGCTTTTTGCTATTCTTTATTACCTTCCTATACACAGACCACTTGGATTACTTGTCTCACA
>WHTU01000066.1 GCA_009377575.1 Nitrososphaeraceae archaeon
GATATCTATAGATCTTTTTCTTGTTTAGAACCACTTCGTTCAGATCGTAAAATGTTATAATTGCGGAAACGTACTGGCTTCGGGTCGCATACCGTAGTGAGTGAGGAGGGTTCTTCAGGAGTATTAGGTAGTCAATAATTTGGTTTTGTATAAACTTCGGATTTTCATGATGGATAAGTAAATCGTCAGGATTATTGATACCCAGATAATTCATATATTTTTGGAGTGCGTAACTATAGGCTGCCTTTGTGATTGGGGACCTCAGACCTTCTATGAATATTCGGTAAGAATTGCCAGGAAGTGCCAATTGAAATGTCTTGCCCCTGAACATACACCTACGAATGCATGTTCAGAGCTTTAAACGTATTGAAACCACTTTAAAGTGGGCCCAAGGGTGTGTGAACCATTTTTGACCTAAATCTTGGGTTCAAGACAATCAGGTCCTACGTACTGGACAAAGAATCTGAAAAAGCTAGAGTTCTTTAAAAAGATGGAATCATATCTCACTTCTGAACATATACCAACTTCAACTCAGATTGAGCGAATCAGATTAATGGTTACATTCTTGTAGACATCTCCGCGGTAAGAAATACATACGTAACTACCAAATGGTCATGATCCCATGATAACTATCATCAACATTTTAATTGCGACCAGTCGTCGTCATCATTTTCCTTCGTCAGAAAAATCTTTTGATGATACTATATGATCAGACAAGTCGCGGTAGGAGAGGATAAACACTAGTAATATCATTGCGAACGAAATAACTCCCACGCCAGTATGGATTGCAACGACGAAAGGCTGTAGCTCTGAATAGACAACTAGCAGCCCTATAAATATCTGTAAGGAAAGCAAGATGCTTCCAATAAGAGCAGCCATCCGAGCTGCGGCGAATTTTCTGACAGAATATGCAGTAGTGCCGTACACTGATATCGCAGTTATAACTGCTATAGCCCTGTGAACGTATTCTGTAAAGTACTCTGCAGCTGGTGGAAAATTAAATCCGTTAGGACACAAAGGCCAATCAGGACAAGACAGTCCTTGACCTGAAGAACTGACATATGCTCCTACAATGATAACTGTAAAGACCAAGCTAAGAGAAATAAAAGAGAGTAAACGGAATACAATTCGATTTTGAATTTTTTGCTTGTACATGCTGCTTTTAGTTTACTTTTTCAATATTGGTAATATATTAGCGACATAATCCCGTAGGAAGAAACAACAAGAGGGACATGACTTTCCTCTTGCAAGCACCGGTTCGATCCGGGTAAGCAGGTCATTGAACGTAAAGGTTACTTGAAGATATGCTGCTTTTCCATTTAGTTTAGTATCTTCTTGTTTTGAGTCATTCAAGTAGATGATGTAGAGGTTTTTCTTTTTGAATTGCTAGATAACTCCACTGATCTTCTTTGACTTCTTGGATTTTCCGTCTAAATAATTCTACACCACCACCACCTTTATTTCTGCAACATGTATTGATTTTCCATTTTTGATTATCTATTTCGGGAAAATCGGATCTGAAGTGAGCTCCCCTACTCTCTTCTCGCATCAAAGCACTCCTCAGTATTATTTCACAGATTATTAGCATAGACTTTACCTCGAAAGTTCTAATTAAATTCACATCTATGCTGAATCTTCCTACATATTTCCAGTTTCCCTTGCTTGAGATATAGTCCATGCCTCTCTTAAGATGACATTAAGGCCGCATAATGTTTTCTCGTACTCTTCCGGAAGTTTTTCATCAATATACCTCTTGATGTTCTCTCTTGCTTCATGTCTTAAGTACTGTAGATCTCTATTGACAGTACCTAGACCTATCTGCAGGATACTGGCTATCTGGGGCTGGCTTCTACCCTGGCTCTGAGCCGTGGTATGTCATTATTGTATATGAGGCCGATTTCCCTCCTAAAATTATAGATCGCAAATGAGTTCTCTCATGTTGTGAGGGCGAAGTTATTATTAATGCCAGAATCTCAGTGATAACCAAAGGCATATCCATATTGCTCCCACTTATGGCAATCCATAAGTGTTCCGAAGGATACACCTTTAGTATGAATGAGAGTGCTCCGACAGTTGATCCTGATAATTGTCTTCGCTTTCCATCCTGTTCATTTAACACTGAGGCATATGGCCTGATTTACAGTGCTAATGACCTAGTAACTATATGGAAAAAACTTGTTGCGAACGGATTTCCACTTGAGGAGATCTTATCCTTGCTCAGCATTGCTGACGAACCAATAGAGATTGCTCGGACCATAGATGCATTGGAGTCTTGTCGCTTCATAAAAGGAGTTGAAGGGCGAAGTGCAGATTTGAAGAAAAAATTGTCTAGCATTGTCAAACAGAAGAACTCGACAACTAATAAGAAGAAAGAAGGTGTTCTACTCGCGTTAACTAGTACCACTGAAGAATTACGTATCGCTTACATGATCGCAAAGATGGGTTATCATCTTGAATTTAGGAATAGGAAAGGTCCTGACTTTATCATCGGAAGTGAGCAGATTGTGTTGTTAGAAGCGAAGTCCAGGTTCAATCGTACACACTTCGGAGGTACAAGTGGTAAGTCGGCAAAATTAACGGAGAAGGGAATATTTTCGCTTTTATGTCGAGACTCGGTTCCACTTTTGAAAAGAGCCTTTAGCGAGCAAAATACGAACATTGCCTTGGTAAACTTATCGCACAGTGAGTACGGTCTTATACTGGCAGCGCACTCCTACGCAAATGAAAGAAAGTTTGAACTCAAGAAAGCACTTGATGACGCACTTGCACTTTCTCGCGCTGGAGAAGACGCCGTAGTTCTCATTGTAGAGAGTAGCGGCGGCACATCAGAATCCTTTGGGCTTACTCTTCCAAGGAAAACTATTGAGGGAATTGGCGGTCCCCTGGGCGAGATTGAAAATATACTGAAAAAGAGGGGTAAGCCATTTGACTTTTACGATTTGGCTCATGTAGCAGAGGATCCTATTGGTTGGATGCAGGGGATAAAGGCATCGGCTGTAGAACATAATCAATGACTAGACTATGTTATCATCGTCCTGGGAAGTAGCCTCTCAGAATACTATACAATAGTTTTTGTAAGCAGGGTAATATCATTTTGAATCAACTGAATCAACCACCATTGTATCGACAATCAAGTCAAATCCTCTCTGAAAAAGCCTACAAAAGCGGCTTTGCCGCGAATTCTCAATCAGAGAGCCTAATGCCAAAACTGGGGGGACATCATGATGGGTGACTCGCTATACCGTGTGCTCAGTAAAAATACTAGAGCAAAAGCCTACGAATATTACAGCGATGTCATTTCGTATCCACAAAGATATCCGGACGTATACGCCTATGTCAAAGAATTGAACAGATCAACTGATACTTTTGAGGTAGACATGTTTCTAAAGTTAAACTTCGCCGATAACCAGTATTCAAATAGCGTCCGAGTTACTGTCAGATATGCTCTCTCCCCTCCAACTGAAATAATATATCGGGTGATTGATGGATATGGCAAAGGAAGAATTAAGAACTCTATTACTATTAAGGAACCAACTAATCTTGCCATTCAGCAAGGCTGTAAATGTGAAATCGAAGTTAATCACCTGCCTATGGACATTTTGAGCCCCGAGCCGCATGGGCTAGAAGAAACTGATCCTATGCACGCCGAATACATTGGTAAGGGATTATATCTCCAAGCGCAAGATCAAATCTATCTAGAGGGAAATTCGAGTCTCCAAGAATTCGTAACCAAATGCCCCCGATGTGCTAAAAACGCTTTAGAGTATACAGGACTGACTGAAAAGATTGGCAACACTGTTAAAAGGGAGTTTAAATGTGGTAAGTGCGGCTACATGTTTTACGGAATGAGTTATGGAAGTGAAATATAACCTCAAAGCATGGCAGATCTGCAAGGAGAACTTGAATGCATCAGAGGTCCATTCAGAGTGAAGATATAACCATAAATATTTACTTGTTGGAAACACAGACAGGAATGGAGCACGGCCCCAGTGGATTAAGAAGTGAGGATGAATACTTTCAGATTTTAAGGAATAGGATACTTGAATGCATATGCGAGAAAGTACTACGAGATAAAAATCTTCAATGGTTTCACAGCGTAGACCTGATGAAGGAATGCGCAAAAGGTTTCCTAGATGAGTTAGGAGTAGACCAGTACCAGTTCATTGGAGAGTATCCGTTTTACCAGCAAGTCCATGACAAGATTTTAAGACCTCTTGTAGACGCAGATCTCATGATAGAGAATGGAAATAACAACTTCACCATAAAACCGGATTCCAAACTTCATGATATCTGCAAGAAGCAACTTAAGGGGAAGGCGTATATCAGTTGGGATCATTTTTGCCGGACCTCAAGGCCAACACTAAGTAAGGCAGACCACAATGTGTTAGCAAGTTCCAGATAATGAGACCATGCCAGAATCGGCAGTTGTAAACTTCATATCAATTGCATCACCCTCTTGTAGGAGAAACAAGGACAAATATCCGTAGTCTGTCTGTTTTTGGAATGCTAAGGAGTATGTTCCTCCATTAATACACGGGAATTGAATCTTGTCGGGACCAGAACCATCTATTGTAGCAGAATCAAAATTGGTGTCTAATATGCTTCCTGACCATTCAGTGTCAGAATGGATAATTAACACAGCCTCACCAGGAATGTTATTCTCTGGATTATCACGTTCAGCAAAAAACTCTTCTCCAGTAGGGGTATCTCCTTGTATAGGTAGCGTTGTGCTTGCATCGGCATTTATACTACTATATGGTGCGATTACAGCCACTGCCATCGTTATCACTCCTATGCTGAGGCATAGGAATACCGGCTTCATCTCTCCAATACCAATTGTATTTCTATTGCTTAGTTAAATGATTATTGTTTGACTAGAGGCAATAATGGTCACAATTCGAATAACTGCAGATATCAATACCGGCCCCAGTGACTCATATCAATGTGGGTCTTAATAACGTAAACAGATCTGTCAGGCGCTCAATAATTTGAGTACATGAAAGTCAAGTAGTAAGAAATGACTCTTGGATTATCTAATAGAGAAATCGCAGTTAGGACACTCAGGTAGTATTAAACCAAATGGCCTTGTGGATTTCATGCACCTTGGGCATGTGCCGTTTAGGTATTTTATGGAATCTTCGAATAAACTATTTACTCCGTGGGGAATCATGGTTGGAATTCTTGAACTAGCGCGATTCACCCCTGTCAACTTAAACACAGATTCGACATCTTCAAAGGATTTTAGCTCCTCTATTGAAGATTTGGGCTCAAAATTGAAATTGTTTCCGGCAATTTTCTTCAGTTCATCAGATACAATGATTTCATCATCCTTGGCAAAGTGTTCAAGCCTACTAGCGAAGTTGACATTGCGACCTAATGCAGTTATCTGTTTTCTTCTTTCGGTTTCCAAAAGCCCGAAAAAAACATAGCCTGTATGTATTCCACATTTCAGGTTTAATCCAATTTCCTTACCGTGATCCTTAAGCCAAAAACTGGTGTATCTCTCCTTTATATTTTGAAAACTCTCTTTGAATTCTAACGCAGCCATTAAAGCGTTATTTGGCCCAGAGGTAGGGTTCTTCGCTTGATACCCAAAATACGCCATGATTCCGTCACCAATGAATTTGTCCAAGATGCCTTTACGGCCATTAATTATCTTAGATCCTTCGTCAAAATACTCTTTCAGGAAACTAACATTTCAACCATGTTATCCTAGTTGAAACTGTTTATCCATTGGTTTGATGACAATATCACAAGCGATATCATTCGTGAAAAAGCGATACATGCTAACTAGTAACGCTAGTTTATGTTGTATTAGTATCACTGATCTAGCAGCTTTCACTTCTTATCCATCCAATCGGTTAGCCAATTATACACGGTCCTCTTTTTGGGCGTAGTTTCTGTCATAGGAGTCTCAGTGGTCTGAGGTAATGCTGGAACGAACTCGACTATCCTTCCAAGATAGTTGTTATCAACTATCGGAGTGGCGTGAAGAATGATCGATCTTACAGCCGGCTTTGCATTAGATGATGCCACCGTTATCGTCGCAGGGATATCTCCAATCTCAGGCCCGTATTTTTGATATGAATCGGGATTTTCTAAGCGGTATCCACGTTCATTGGTGACAATTCGACCCTCTCCTCGTGGAGCCACAGCGCATAAATCAACATACTCTGGAATATTGACGTTTAAGGTGACAGAAAGGGCAGTATTATCATCTGGGAGCATCCAGCCAGTTCTTCTAATCACTTTGTCAGGAAGTTCAATGTATACTTTACAGTCCTTTGCTCCTGACCTTCCAGTGTTTAAAACACTTATTCTATTGGCGAGAAAAGGAAGCTCTTGTCCTTCCTTATCCTTAATTGCGATTAATACTGTAGTGACAGAGTTATCTAAAATCCTGATGACAGGTTGCATACGATCAATCTCCCAACGTCTCACAATTATGCCAACAAAGATACCTAGTCCAAATATAACTAGGATCTTTAGCCAATCTATGATTACAGTATAGAATGCTACAGCACTGTCTTCAGCCAGGTCTGACATACGACACGGCTTTTGGATATGAGTTATAATAGTTTCGATTTAGTCCAAAAATGGACAAAAATAGCAACCAGGGTGCAGTAGTAGAATACCACGGTTGGCGTCTACTGCCAGAAGAAGCCCCAACTGTAGAAATCAGTCTGAACGCAGCTAGAGCATCGAGAATGATTAAAAGCTAAATACTGTAAAGTCATTTTATGGACTATCCCTAGACATATGTTTGCTGCCATGTCTATTTTGACCATTCAACAACACACATTTCTGAACTTTTTGTATGGCAAGAACAAAAAAATAAAAAGGATGTTTCGGTATTTTAGAAGATTCTATAAGTTGCTACTTGGCTCCGTTATCGTCGCCGATCGATGGGAACACTTGATCTGCTGCTAATGCTACAGAGTTCTCATCGCCTTGGATCTGTGAACCAACGTTCTGACAACCGACGTTCAATGGTAGTTCACCATTTCCACAAGCATTTGCTTGTGAGATCGCTTGGTTCTTTTCCTTGTATTTGGTTGCATAAGTACTGTCAGCTGTTGTTGCTGCTGTTCCGACTAATGTTGCTGCTAGTACCGCTACTATTGCGATATATTTGAAGTTCATGTTTCTGTCAGTCTATGAGCGTGTTATGCTTATGTGAGTTAAGCAAGATCAGGCGATTACTTAAATCTGATATTTATTCTATTAGAACAGAGTAAAGAAGACAACAGTTATCGTACATTTTGTATTCTAAAATTAGAATATATTTTTGTGATACTAAAGTCTGTAGTCCGTCATAAATAAAATAGACGTGCTTTAGGACTTACAGACTGAAGAAAATACGAACTAACAAAGTCATTCATGCATGTGTATGTGTGATGGGGCTTTCTTCAGATATTCATTCTCCCCATCACATACACTGCTAAAAAAAGACTGTAGTTTGAATCATTCTGCATAAAGAAATCATTCTGCATAAAGAAGAAATCTCAGATTTAATTTATATCCTTATAGCTCCTAACCCAGAAAAAGGAATATGTCAAGCAGTTAATCAGAATGAAAGCTGGCCTGATAGTAGGAGCTGCAATCATATCTGTCCTAGCTTTCTTGGTAATTATAATCCCATCTTCGGCTGAAGCTAACAGAGATTCCTGGAGATATGATACTCACAGTCGGTCCATAGACATTGATATTTGTATAAGATGTACATCTACAGTTCCTGGTCCTCAAGGTCCTCCAGGGCCCAAAGGCGATACTGGACCAGTAGGGCCCCAGGGACCATCAGGTGATACACATCAAACTATTGTTGTACTTCATGACGATGCTGAAGGGCATGCTGCTGGTTGGAACCCCGGAACTGATTCATCCGATATTCATGGTCCGATTGATTTGACTAATGAGATATCTATAGAAGCATTTGTTGTACAGCCAGATGGTAGTGGTGGCAACTGTGACGTAAATAGAGTGGATACTACTAACGATATATTTATCACTCAATGCGGTGGAAGTGAAGGATCTGTACTCACCTATATCATAACGAAACCTTGAACGTTAATGATTCGACACCTTCAGAGGACTTGGGTGCTTCTGTATCTCTCTTTGTCACTTGATGCTTTCGGTATCAAGAATAGATGTTGAGAAGCTATGGCTTTTACTACCACATACTTTAGCTAGCCGTATTTGTTACTTTTTAGTTCTTTGACGAGCTGTGTGAACTCATCATATTTTGGCCTATCTTCCGGTTTGACAGTAACCAGAAATACCTTATCATACCATTCAAGAAACGTCCCCTTAAAATGTTTTATAAGTCGCTACGCTTGAACAATATTTCATAGTTTCTCAAGCCACTTCCTGGCTTGGATTCCTGCCAAACAACATAAATATTGTTATTTGATGTACTAATCTGCCCATAGACAGAATCCCTTTCATTGTTGGTAAGATTAATAGTATCTCTAAATTCTAACTTCTTCTGGTTTGTATTATCAAGATTGTTACTAGCTTGCACAACAAGTAGATTTGAGAGAAATAATGTTATGGCTATGACTAAAGTTAATAAATGACCCAGTGAAGAAACCACTTTCGAATAGATGTGATATATTGTATTACCGAGCGTCATTGACTGAGATATTGTTTCTATCCAAATATTAATTACTGCTACTGAGAATACCGCTTTCTACAGAACATGGATTGTATTACCTATTCTTTTTCCTGAAGGTTTTTATGGATTAACATTAAAAAAACAAAAAATATTAAATAACTCAGGAACTCGATCACAGATACAGTAATTTGAATGATCATATAATAAGCGAATTTTGTAACTTGATTAATGCCGCTACTGATGAACATTGTAGTTGTATATCTGACAACATAACAATCGTTCCGGAGTATCGCACTAGTGATAGTTTGTCCTACCAGGTATCTCAATGTAATTATTGTGGAAAAAAATGGGGTGAATTCTGGGTTTGCTACAGATACATATTCTCACCGCTTATACATCAGCGACGATACAAGCAATAAAAACTCTACATTAGATGGCATTTAAAAAACCTCTCTCGTCTTCCCAAGGCTAAGCAATTATTATCCATGCCTATTATCTGAAGGCATAAGAGACAGCCCAATCCTAATCCTCTTTAAACCCACTGATATGATGGTATTGAGGATAACCACCACAACAGCAACTACGCCTTAAATATGTGGAGTGAAAGACCTTCGAAGGGCTTTATGGAAAAGTCAAAGCGCGTTGCTTTTCTCCTTATCATAATCATTATTAAGTGTCCATGGAAACCATTTGCCAATTATCGTTCCCCAATCTAATTTTATGACTAGATACACAGTTGCTACTGCTATTATCAGACTTACTACTGCTAGGATAAGTAGATGTACAGGATCAGTGGTTTGATTCAAGACCTGTTGTACCATGGGCAGTCCCCATAGTACTGCTGCCCATACTACGGCCAGATTAATTATGAGCTTTCCACCGAATGTTGTTAAAATAAATTTCAATAGGTTGAACTTAGCAATACCCAGAAGGATTATTACTATGTCATCTGGAGGAATCGGTGTGACGGCAGCAACAAATGATACTAAAGAGCCATACTTTGCCAACAATCTCTGTAAGGGGGCCATCCTCTTTAAAGTTGAGTTATCAATAAGAGCTCGTCCACGATAACTAGCAAAGAAAATAACAGATCTGCCAAGTGTTACACCTATGGCAGAAGATAAGGCGATCAAGTTAGGATCTAATCTGCTGCTAAAGAGTGCGAGGATCAATATAGGAATATAGGGGATAGGAACAAAGACCAATAAGCTTATCAGAAAAGTAATAAGAACAATCCCAGGGTAGCCAAGATTATCACCCATTGAAAAAACCAAATCATATAGATTACCAATTGCCAATTATGAAACTAATCAGATTTCCATGCTACTTAATTTTTATATATCGAAATTAAACCTTAAGTTAACTACCCTTCATTCTATTATCCAGAATAATGAGGTGTGTGGGTTGTTGTATCCTATTTGTGATACTAATGCGACTGTGTTGTCGTCATATTGTATCTTAAAACTATTGTTTTGATTCGACATTTAATGATAATTCGCCATTTGCCACATTTCATCGGCCGAAGTTAATGTTTGGATTAGCATATCAGACGACCAGTATTTAATATCGAAAAGGGGGGAACTGGTCGTCCATTACTACCATCCTACATCAAGGCAGGCATCGCTATCAGTATGTGGTAATATATAACATATTACTAAAAAGCTGTACCTTAAGCTTAACCAAATATTATTTCAGTAACTTGTTCGGGAGAAGTAATAGGTCTCCACCTGAAGACTAGATAAAGATACGATGGGGTAGCATCTAGGAAAATCAAACAGTACTACTCGTCAAAAGTTCTAATTATGATATGCAAATAATTACACTTTAGTTGACTAGGATATCAGCACCAAAATCAAAGTTGGATTATTTGAAGAGATTTCAATGCATTTTGTCATACAGAAAAAGATCGTTAGAAAAGTCATTCGAGATTTCCATTAGTATGTAATAATGCCGGCTAGGATAGGGGTATGACTTAAATCGCACGGTACTTTGTTCACTTAACAGTTAGCCAAAGATCTGAATACGATTATTGCCTGTATCAGCTACAATTACTCTTCCTAATGGATCAACGTCAATACCCTCAGGTCGATTAAACTGCCCATCTCCTATACCTTCAGAACCCCATGAGACCAAGGATTCTCCGTCACTGGTGAACTTTTGAATGCGATGATTATCATTTTCGGTGACATATATGTTATCCTCGTTATCAACAGCTAATCCAGATGGTCCGTCAAACTGTCCTTGTTCAGTACCTTCAAATCCCCAGGAAGATACAAACTCTCCATCACTTGTGAACTTTTGTACGCGGTTGTTCCCGTAATCTGCTACGTACACATTTCCGTTTGAGTCAACGTCAAGACTTTCGAGACTGGCGAACTGTCCCTCGCCTTCTCCCTCGCTGCCCCATGAAGTTACGAAGTCACCAGTTGTTGTAAACTTTTGAACATTGAAAATTTCATTATCTGTAACATATACAAACTCATTAGTACCACTTTGACTTATGTTTCCGGCACCCGATGAGAACTGTGTATTGTTAGCATCTTGATTTACGCTACTCCTACTACCGCCAGGTCCCACCGCTATATCATGCAGATGTTGGAACTGTCCATCACTTGTGCCTTCAGAACCCCACTTTGTGATAAAATTTCCATCTGAATCAAACTTTTGGATCCGCAATCCACTTCTTTCTGATACATATACATTACCTTCAGAATCAAGAGCTACGCCATGAGGATTCTTGAATTCACCATTAGCCTCACCATATGTTCCACCCCACATCTTGATGAACTGCCCATCATTGGTGAACTTTTGTATTCTTTGGTTATGGTAATCTGGAACATAGATAAACTCGCCTGATCCTGCAACATTATTTTGTCCATCAAATTGGCCTGGTTCAGTACCCAGCGAACCCCATTTTGTAATGTATTGGTATTCTTTTACATCAGTATCAGTAATATTACCGGTTTGAGCTAATGCGCTGTTCGACATTGTTGTGTTTACTACTAAAGCGAAGATGGCAACAACGGCAACAATAGGAATAACTAATAAGAGTATCACTTGATGTTGTTTCATCTACATTCATCCGAGCAATTCCAAATAAAAATCTGCAGGTGATTAGGAGCTAACTAATTTCTATGTAAAGTTTAATTGTTCCTTATGGGACAAACTGAGAACTGGGATTCGCACATTGCACGAATATCTAAAGATATTTCTGTAAACCTTCAGATCTAGGAGACGTAAGGATTATGGATAATGTTGAGTGATTAGTAAGGAAGTTGAGGAGTCCGCCCTCTAAACATCAGTATATTAGGAAAGAAACCTAGTTTTTAATCCTTTCTACCTTGTACAATGCTATCAGCAGAGTTATTCGGGAATGAGCGGCAGAGGCGCATACATAGTGACAGGCTGTAGAATCTATAAGAGGGTCTTTTTCTATTAACTT
Source organism: Nitrososphaeraceae archaeon (assembly GCA_009377575.1). GTDB lineage: Archaea > Thermoproteota > Nitrososphaeria > Nitrososphaerales > Nitrososphaeraceae > TH5896. The sequence goes on from WHTU01000066.1 coordinate 12,057, forward strand.
CAGCCACCAACTTGTCCTATTAATGACTAAGTTTTATAATCTCATATAGACACATTTTTGCTATCAAAAGATTATTATTATTAATCTAGCAATGCTGTTGTATACAATATTATTATGACAATTCATATGAGTTTAGGCATAACAATCTTGATGATACCCTTAGTATTGATAGGATTATCTTTTTCTATATTCTATCATGTTACCGAGCCTGCTATCGCCCAACCTTCAATTTATGATTCTAATTTGACAACCGATTTAATTGTGGATGGTTTAGCATCACCCACCAGTATTGCATTTTTGGACAGCAATAACATTTTGCTATTGGAAAAAGAAGGAAGTGTCCGACTCATTTCGAATGGTCAAATGCAACCAGAGCCTGTGATCCAATTACAAGGTGTTCAGAGCAATAACGAACGCTGACTTTTAGGAATTGACGTAATGGACAATAACGTCTTTCTCTATGTCACAGAAAGTGGAGCCCAGGTTGAAGGAATACCAACTGAAGGAGATGTCAGAAACAGAGTCTATAGTTATACATGGGACGGTTCATCTCTTGCAAATCCTCAGCTACTTTTAGATCTTCCTGCTGATCCTGGAACTAATCATCAAGGAGGGAAGTTAAAGATTGGTCCAGACAATCAGCTCTACGTAGTAGTCGGAGAGATGCAAAGAGAGGGACAGCTTCAAAATATCCAGAGCGGTCCGGCTCCTGATGATACGGGAGTTATATTTAGGATTAGTCCAACAGATGGATCACCTGCTCCTAACAACCCGTTCTCAACCGATGCTAATGATCCTCTAAGCAAATACTACGCATACAGCGTACGCAATAGTTTTGGGATTGATTTTGATCCTGTAACTGGAAAATTATGGGATGCAGAGAACGGGGAAGATGTTTTTGATGAAATTAATGTAGTTAACCCTGGTTTCAATAGCGGATGGACGGTAGTTATGGGTCCAATAGCTGCAGATACAGGTGTATCCGAATCAAATTTAGTAAATATAGCTGGTTCGCAATATGCCGACCCTGTTTTTAGTTGGGCAGAATCAAGAGGAGTCACTGATATTGAGTTTTTCAATTCAACGGCTTTCGGACCAAGCTATGAAAATGGCATTTTTGTAGGAGACATAACAACAGGCACACTTTTTTATTTTGAACCAAATGCTGATAGAACTGGCATAAATCTAAATGGCGATCCCTCACTAAGTGATCTAGTTGCAGATAGTGATGAAGAGATGTCTGCAGTGACTCTTGGGACAGGGTTTGTAGGAATCACTGACATAGAGACAGGTCCTGATGGCAGTTTGTATATTCTTACATTTGATCGAGGAACAGAAGGTCAAGGAAGTCTTTACAGGATATTGCCAGCAGCTCAAGGAGGTACTATTACAGATGCTGCTGCTGATGCAATTCCTCCTTCTCCTTCTCCTTCTCCTTCTCCTTCTCCTTCTCCTTCTCCTCCTTCTCCTGCTCCTGATGTCATTCCATCACCTGCTGTCAACGATGATGATGATGAAGATGATACAGAAGGGCAGGATGTTGCTGAACAGGATGATGAAGATGTAGGTGACGATGAGAATGAGGATAGTAATGGCTAAGAATGACTGGGTTGGATGTAATCAGCAATCAACTATAATGTTCTTTATAGGATATTACCTTAGAATAGGTAAAACCAAAAAAGTATTCCGATCCTTTATCCGGAAATACATTAGATCTGGTAAATAAGAAACTTATAATTGGTACGTAGATATTTCCTTTTTACACTGCCTCTATGCTAATAATACTGTCTATTTTAAATGCCTTAAATGATAGCCTATCCGTATGGATTACTGATTTTGGATATATAGGAGTATTTGCAGCAACACTAATTGAGACTATTTTTCCTCCAATTCCCAGTGAAATTGTTTACTTGGCAATAGGCTTTCTGGCCTATGATAATGGATTTGGATTTGGTTTTATATTGTCTATGGCTACAATTGGGGCATGCGGTTCTACGGCCGGAGCTATAATAATATATATCATAGCTTTGAAGGTAGGAAGGCCAGCTATTCTTAAACTTGGTAGATATACATTCGTAAATGACTCGAGATTACGATCAGCTGAAAGATGGTTTGAGAAATATGGTGTTATTGCGGTCATGGTTGGAAGATTAGCCCCTGGTATACGTGAATTGATCTCTGTTCCAGCAGGGCTTGTGCGCATGAATGTTCCTAAATTTGTTATATTTACATTTATAGGATCATGGATTTGGAGTGTAGGCCTTACATTTGCGGGATACTATTCAGGACAAGCTTGGCTCGCCTTTGCAGAGGAATCATCATCCATATTTGAAGTATTTGCAATAGCAATAATAATCGGTATTCTGGTAGTAGTGGGAATCAGATATTACGCAAATCATAAATTTGGAATGAAGAAACAGACTGAAAGTTAACGACTTAGACGTAAATAGGATCAATCCAGATATAGCTAAATAATTCAAAGTGCAAGTTCTTGGTGTAACACAGTATAAACCAAGATCATGAACATCAAAAGTAGAAAGATAAAAGGAAATATCCCATCAGTGGCTAACTTCCTCTTATGTGACTTTTGTATCGTCTGACCAATTCTTCTTGATATATAATATGAAAGTAAGTAAAAGACGAAAGCAGTGAGTAGTATAATGCCCATTACCTCTCCTTGGTCTGTGCCTGGAATTATGACTAAGCCAGCAATAACTCCTGCAATTACCCCTAGGAGTGCACGTGTATAGTAAACCCTGTTCAGTACGTCCAATTACAGTGTACCCTCCGTGAGTTTAAATGCCGTTAGGATTTAATCTCTTCTAATTATGCAAGCAGACATCATAGTCATTGAATGATTCATTCTCTATGCAAATCTAGATCTGATTTTTGCTTGCGACAGTAATAGTAAGCGTAAGCATAAATATCAAGACAGTTGCGACAAATGAATCATCTTTATTATTGTTATTCGTCAGCTTTGAACAACAACGCAGCTAGCGTCAGTCCATGAGAAGGCAATCCACTCTATTATCATCATATTTGAGTTTGATAAATAACATGTATGTACGAAATTCCATTAATAATATTCCTTATCGGCAAAAATTATTCCGGCTCTTTGTAGCATAACCAAGATTATACCTACAATTATAATTACCACTAAAAGTGCAGCCACCTCTTTATCTTCGATTCCGGTCAGAAAACTACTAAAACCATAAAACCCATAGATAAATAATACGAGAATAATCAGTATCCCTACTAGTGCTAAGTATCCATATTTCCTGTTTTCCAATCTATACCCCATGTCTACGCCTCTATTGTAATTTTTGTTACTCTTATTATTCCAAAGAATATGAGGTAACCTATTATATTTATAGTCAAATCTGTCTCTCTTTTAAAATATTATAAAAAGAGAAGTAGCTTTTGACTAGTGGAATTAGTAACAAAATGATCATCGAAGAGGAGCAAACTTTTTTAATGTCCAAAAATTTGTATTCAAGAGAATGCTTAAAATCTTATCATATAACGTCTTTACATCATGACGATAAAGAACTTGGATAGGTATACCCATCATCGTTATTTTTCTTTTACAGCATCACCTTTTTGTATTTTAGTGGTATTGCCATTGTTACTAAGCATCTTTGGTGAATATGGAGGTTCCACTGAGAGGGTACTAGCACAGTTAGGAAAAAACTATAGTTTCTTGATGGAGCTGGATGAAAATTCAGATATCATTTCA
>WHTU01000067.1 GCA_009377575.1 Nitrososphaeraceae archaeon
CAGGTAAAACCCCTCCATTACCGAGAACAGTGATATGGAATAATAAAGATATTAGACTTGTATTCGCTACCCCAGAAGTTGTAAGAAATGATTTACATGATAATAGATTAAGTTTGAACGACTTTAGTTTATTAATCATTGATGAGGCACATAGAGCCGTTAAGGATTATGCATATACTACAATAGCCAAACAGTACATTAGTCAGTCAGAACAACCATTGATCTTGGCTATGACTGCTAGCCCTGGTTCTGACACAAAAAGAATACATGATGTATGTAGTAATCTATTCATTGAACATATAGAATATAGAACAGAAGAGGATGTAGATGTAAAACCGTATGTCAATCCAATAAACGTTAACTGGCAATGGGTCAGTTTGAGTTCAGAATATAATTACATACGTTTGATTCTCAAAAATATGCTTGATGATAAGCTGAGATGGCTTTTTCAACATGGATTGCTTAGAAAAAGGGGAGGTATTCGATGGATATTTAAACGAGATCTAATTGATGTAGGAGTCGAAATTCGATATAATTTAGAATTGTCTCAAGAGGAGACAAGGGCTTCACTTTATTTTGCTTTGATGCAACAATCATTAGCACTTACTCTTTTGTATTGTGTTGAACTTATAGAGAGTCAAGGATCTGCTTCATTAAAAGCCTTTCTGGATAGAATTGAAAACGATAGTAGCCATTTTGGCAGCAGCATTGCAGGGAGCGGTAGTAAAGCTCATAAATCATTGATAAATGATCCGAGGGTAAAGGAAATCAGGACACTTCTTAGTACTCTAAAATTAGAGCACCCAAAAGTCAAATGTTTAGTAGAGATCTTGAGAGGAAAAATATCTGAGCAACTTGTGCAACAACCTCTTGTCCAAATTGATAGCAATAACGATAACGATAACAGGAACTATAAAGATAAGAATTTCGATCATAATAATTCTATTACTAGTACTACTACTTCTACTATGGATAGTGATATGATGATGTCTATTGTCTTTACTCAATACCGTGATACTGCACAGCACATAGTTGACATTCTAAATAGTAATAATATAAAAGCATCAAGGTTTGTTGGCCAAGCAAAAAAACAAGACGATGTAGGAATGAAACAGGAAGAACAAGCACAAGTGTTAGAAGCCTTTAGAAGAGGCAAGTTCTCCGTACTAGTAGCGACTTCAATAGCTGAAGAAGGCCTTGATATTCCTGAAGTAGATCTTGTTATATTTTATGAGCCTATACCTAGCGAAATTAGGTATATTCAGAGAAGAGGAAGGACTGGGAGGCGATCCTCTGGTTCAGTAATTATTCTTGCAGCCAAAGATACTATAGACGAACGCCATCTTAATGCCAGCAAGAGACGTATAGAAAAGATGAATCAAACATTGAGTACTATTAATTCTGTCCTTAAATCCATAAAACGAACAGCTTTATCCACTCCGATTCTGGATCTTATGACAAATGAGGAGATATCAGCTATAGAAGTTAGTAGAGCAAAATCGGAAGTAAGGATGGAAAAGGATTTAGAAATACATGTGACCTCTACACTCACTAAAGGGGTGCCTAAAGGGACATTATTGTTAGACAGAGACTATACAGTACAATTTGTAAGGGATGTCAATAATGCTGCTAGAAAGATTCATTCATTGCTAGTAAAAAAAGGGCGGTCCGGAGAGGATGTCGATATCATTAAAGATATTTTGGGTTTTGATAATAACATACTGGTTGAAGCGTTGAAGAAACTGGAGAAACTGAAAAGGATACAATGGTTGGATGATGCAACAATAGTACTATCTGACAATCTGAGACGTATGCCGGGAGAAGTACATAATATATACATTGAAAATATTCTATCTGGAATTACATTGGTTACGATAGATGGAAAATGGCATGCTAGATTAAACCACTATGATTATGATGGACCAAGGCATCTTCTCAAGAAGGGAACGGAGTTTAAAGCGGTATCAGAATTGTATCATGACGGAAAGACATTTTGTGTAAGGATAAAGCAAATAGAGTAAAGGTTATCGTTTATCATGACAATATGGATGTTATTGATGACAAAGCTATCTAATATATTCTGAATATCTTAGAATTATCAGTCAAGTGACTTTATATCGACAACGAATCGGTACCGAACGTCACTATTAACAACTCGTGGATAAGCCTCATTGACCTCTTGAATTGGGATAAGTTCGATGTCACTGGAAATATCATATTTACTACAGAAATCAAGCATCTCCTGGGTCTCTTTTATTCCACCTATACCAGAGCCTGCAAGACTGCGACGAGCATTGATGAGTGGAGATGCACCAAGTGATGTTTCTTTCTCTGGAAGCCCAACTACGACCATAGTCCCGTCTAGGGCTAGCAAATTAAGGTAATAATTCCAATCAATTTCCACTGAAAGTGTGTTGAGGATCAGATCAAAATATCCTTTAAGTTCATCAAAACTTTTCTGATCGGTTGATGATGAGGTAGGAGCAGCATAGAATTTATCCGCTCCCATCTTCTTGGCTTCGTCTTGCTTTCTTTTAGAGTGACTTATCACGCTGACTTCTGTGTCTAATGCATGTGCGATCTTGACTCCCATGTGACCTAATCCACCGAGACCAACTATGCCAACTTTCTTTCCAGGACCCGCTTTCCAATGAATGAGAGGAGAATACATGGTAATACCGGCGCAGAGAAGCGGTGCTGCACGATCCATTGGGAGATTATCAGGAATACGAAGGACGTAGTTTTCATCGACTACGATTTTATTCGAATAGCCTCCTTGAGTTCGAGTTTGTCCATCTCTTTCGATTCCATTGTAAGTCATGGTAGGTCCTTCTATACAGTACTGTTCTAAATCGTTGATGCAAGGATTACACTTACGACAGGAATCAACCAAACAACCGACGCCCACTCTGTCACCCAATTTATAGCGTGATACGTTCGCGCCCACTTTCGTCACTATGCCTACTATTTCATGTCCTGGAACCATAGGAAATATTGATCCTCCCCATTCATCATTCACTTGATGTACATCTGTATGACAGATCCCACAATAATGAATGTTAACTACAACATCATGATTGCGTGGGTCCCTTCTTTCAAAAGGGTATTGACTAAGAGGTGCTTTTGCCTGTTGAGCCGCATATCCATATACAGGGATCATTTTTTTAACTAGATCATGTAAACCAGTTAAGAACTTAATCTACGGGAATGAAGACTTTCACCAAATCTATGAATGATTTTAGTCGATCGGTCTGTTAGAAGTCCCTTCATAGATTTTTGATATCACTCACAATTCTATTTATGATTATGGTTATGCTTTGATATAATTCACATAAGTTGAGATGCTAAATTTGGGACGACAATATCAATGAAGTACGCTAAACTGATGCCCAACAAGCTCCCGAGCACTCGTTCGTTGAAACGGTATTCAACGTTACCTGTTATTACGTCATTGTAGATCAAAGACGCCGGTATTACAGCCACGAACGGAGATCAGTAGCATTCTCCAGTCCTGTCCCAGGTTATTGATATAACACTATCTTTTGTGGATATCATATGAGTGCGTCGCAATTATTGTATCAACAGCTTGTTCTATCAAGACAGTTTCTATGAGGGAAGGCGGCAACAATCGGAGTGGTGTTGTAAAGGGTAAAAACTTCTCCTACATAGAAGAAGCATAAACTTTATGTTCTAAAAGACCGTGAATGATTACTTCATTTTCTCGTGTAAATTTAGGTAACTTCTTACTAGATTTACAAAATCAGACTTTAGTAACTACATGTCTTCATTTTGTGTCCAATCAGAGAATCTAATATATCGCTGAAGAGAATTTTTCAAACGCCTTATCTCTGTACCAACAGATTGTACCAGAACCGATTGCATTAGAATGACGAGGTATCCAAAAAATATGGTCTTTTCTACAACCGTAACCTTGCTATTCTCACTTGCTAACCTAGAAATACTACGAAGTTTAAAAGTTTAAAACTCTAAACTCTAAAGGACAGATACTATTGAGTAATTCTTTCTTTTACCTTTTTAATATGTGAACATTCTGTTTGCTTAATTGCAAACCATTTACATGTACAGAGATATCGTTGCTTTCTAATGCTAAAATAGACGTTATAAGTTTGGTGCTGTTTTGTATTTGATTTAACTATATAGCCTCCTTCCTCAGTGTCTTCTGCCACGGGGTCTTCTGTCAAAGCTACCAGTTATTTCACTATCCCACATAAAATATCATTATTTTCACATATAAAGCTATTTTAACATTTAACATTTAACATTTAACAATATTATTTTTGATTTGAAATCTAGAGGTATTTAGGGTATCTATGATTCCCTTATAGCTGACCTCATCGTCCTCAATAGACCAGAATTGACTAGCTGATCTAAGATAACCAAATAGTTGGGGGTAAATTGGGTTCAAGTTAAAAGTAATGTGTATTTTCTTACATTTATAGAAGAAGGATATTAGCTTCTTGACAAGGCAACTTGCAAGATTTCGTTACTATCCATACTTCGATCGATTGAATCTGTTATTTTTCAGGTGGTCAAGCACAGGCAGATCTATGCGACTATGAGGATAGATTATACCAGATTATTCTGTTATGCTAGTTGATCTTTCTTCTGTTGCATTTAGAATTAATTCGGCAATCTCATCTGGGTGTGATATAAGTGAATGACTAGAGTTTAGTGAGAGAGTAGTAGCATTCATTCTTTCTGCGGCGAGATGTTAGTAATCAGGAGGGACAACAGGATCGTTTTCAGAGATCTGATACCAAGTAGGAAGTTGCTTCCGCGCTGGAGGCCCAGATTTTTCTACAAGGGTCAATTGATTAGTTGGCTTCTGAATAGCGGCCATTGTGTCGGCTTCAGTAGGATCAACGTCTTGAAGAAACCACTCATGGATCAATTCTGGATTCAAATACACAAATCCCTCTCTATTAGTTTGAAAGAGGTTTGGTGGAAGGTTAGCAGCAGTATCGTTGGTGAGATCAAGGAGAGATTCCCCTTGGTCAGAGGCATAGGCTGCCAGATAAACTAGTCCTGTGATATTTGAGTTATCATAGCCGGCATTGGTGATTACAACGCCACCATATGAATGTCCTACTAGAATTGTTGGTCCTCCAATGCGTTCAATCGCACGCTTCACAGTAGCGACGTCATCTGTCAGAGATTGAAGAGGAAGTTGAACAGCGATGACCCTATGTCCTGCATTCTGTAGATATTCATAAAGCTAGTGAGCGTGACCTAGTTAATACTATTTTAAAAAGAATCAAGTAGGTAATCTGTGAGGTTTTCTTTTCACCCCCCTCAGTGTATGATCTACTGACCTCTTCGTTTAGTTACACCTGAAACATTGAGACAGTGTGATTTGATGATATGAAAATACTTAGCCTATACTTTCCTAATAAATGGCTCTATATTATTCACCCCAGGGATTTGGATCTGTATTACAGAACTATGAAGCAATAGATAGGTTCTCTGATTCAATTATAACGGAAACAAATGCAGCTCATAATGGTCAGGTACTATATTTTGGGACAAGGTCCAGATGTTGTACAAAGGTACTAAAATTACCTAGAAAATTATGCTGGAAAGACTCGAAACAAGAAATCGTCCTACGTCTGTAATGTTCTTATACTATAAGACTAATTTTCCAGTTGTAATGCAACTCTTACTTTGCCACCATAGTCTTTTATTATTGAAGATATCGTATTAAGAAAAATAGAGTAATATTTCATTATTTTTTGTGGATTTATTATTTCAACTGTAGCACGAGTAGAATTAACTATATCGATAATACATACACAGTACTTTAGTGTATAATTTATGAAGCAAATTTGATCACTCTTAGTTTCAGTTGTAATTCGGTTAAAAGTCATTAAATTATTTATACGATTATTTGTGGTACTCTACTATACACAAGACTTCCGTATTTCATTTACTTTCATACAGTAACAATTTTGAAAAAATGTGATAATAAATGATATTTTTGTGTATATCCAATCCACTTTAAACCTAATTGTTGTAATTATATTAAATCTGGTTTTATCCATCTAGATCGTTTGCTGCCTTTTCACCAATACGATGGCATGAATCAGAATAAGGATATTATGACTAGCATGCATGGAAGGAGATATTTCTAAACATTTTTTACCATATCCAGAACGATCAACAAATTTCATCTTTGCTTATATTACTACATTTTGAATCAAATACATTCTTATATGTTATAGTTTCACAGGAACATATGGAGAATGAGGCAGCAGTTGTCATTAATTTCAGATTGACTCAAACAGGCACATCTACTAATGACACGAAAGAGACAGATTTTAGGGAACGCTATACGATCGAATTAAGAAAGAAAAGGCAATGTGGTATAAATAATTATTATGGAGTTGACGAATTACTCGAGGAAAGGAAGCAAGTAAACCAGCAACAGATGAAGACTCCCGGCAGAAGGGGTGAAGTGATAAAACATGAAGAAATTAATAATGAGATGTCAAGGCGTTTACTGAGCCGAGGATAACTTTACTCCTATTTTAAGGAGATTTAGCTGTGGCAACTTATAGATTCTAGAGACATCAAATATTCTGACTTGACTACCTGATATAGATAGTTACGTAAGATAGGTTCACATCAAAAAGCGATATGTGTCTTACACTTGTAAAGGAATAAGGAGATTGACTTCTTGATAGGGCTACTTGCAAGGTTTAATAGATATTGATATAACGGCAATTGACTGGAGTATCCTCAGTGAAGAATTTACCTATTTTGCAAATATTCGGGCAGCTTTAGAATATAGTTTTTCGTGCATTTATTTGATTGTACTACTGTTAGTTTGGATAACAAGTCGTTCGTCTTGAAGATGTGCAAAAAGAAAGACGTAATAATAACCCTCGCCATCTTATATATTACGAATAAGAAAGGAATTTGCAAAAACTGTGGTGACGATATTGGTGATGACGGCGATTCTGATATATTTTGTTCGGAACAATGTGAAGTAGAATATCAAATGGAACATGACAGAAAATAACGATATGTTTATTATATTAGCCTATCCAATACTTATTCCGGTCTGTTACAGGTGTACGGGTCAAGGCCTCAAAGAATGAAGAACAAAGATCTGTTTAATTTTTTGATACTATAAACCCCTTTGAAGTAAATGGGTAGCTCAGTTACAAATATGAGTAGCTATTTTATGCCTTTGGTTTATTTCTTTTACGTCTCTGAGCTTTTGCATACTTTTTGCTTTCTGATCTCTGGTCTGTATATGCCTTAGTTTTAGTTCCTTGTCGATGAACCATTATTTGAATCGGTAAGACTAGAGATATATCTGTGTCGCTATAGCAATGCTGCTATAGCTAATCATACTTGTTAAATATCTGATACCTCGTCTACCCAAGTCTCTTGTGTTCAATGAAAATAGATCTTAGGGTCATACTTACTATGATTCATATACATATCACATAACGTTATAATACAGCAATATTACATAATACGCATATATAATCAATCATTACAAGCTATCATAAAAACTATAACATTATCAGAGTTATATTGATGCCTATATTTTAGCTGCTTAGCTATATTTTCTTCTAGGTGATAGATAGTCTTCAAGGACTATTGCTTAGATTTTGTACGTTTGAACTAGTATTAATACTATTTTTTCATCGTCATTGCAGACATTCTTTTTAAATCCCTATGAGAAGTCGTGCAATAACCACAAAAATCTTGAATATTGCCTTTAGTATGACACATACACTCACATCTATTACCTATCGAAAAATTATTCCTTCGTTTCAATTATTATAATCCATGTACAGTCCATGCGACCTATTGTAATAGCATTACTATATGAATCGAGTTACAATCATTAGTCGACACGTAATAATACCTATATGGATCTGCTCTCATATTAATAATTTAGTATCCGCTTCATGATAAACTTGGACTACGATCCATACACTTAAGTAGTTAGCTATCCTAATATATATGATGAAAAAGGAAGAAGTCGCATTGTATGCCGTTATAACGACAGAAGAGATGTTTGTTAACGTCTGATATTGTTTCTAACGATAGTGAACAAATAGCTTCAATATGGATGAAATTTGCCAGGATAATTGACAGTTGCTTTAGATTTACAAATTAGCTCTAGATTTCTAATTGTCAGAAACATTGTAACTAATTAGTAAAAATACTTTCACTTAATACAGGCAATGCCAGAACACAATTATTCATTTTAACATATATGTTAGTTTAACCATAAAATACAGTATGTTGTGTGATAATCTTTTTTGACGCAAAACAGTTTTCCACTAAAGCAATGGCATATCGATCATATGCAAAAAATAGTTCTAAAATTTGTAACAGGCCTTTCTCCAAATGCTAGCGCTTGGGAGAAGAAGATCTATAAGCGTTATGGTAAAATAGCTAATGTTTGCAGACAAATAAACTATGATATAAAACAGGGAGCTACAAACGATCAAGTTCTTTTGTTTTTACAGAAGATTAGAAATGACTCTTCCTTTTCTGTTCTTAGAGCGATTAATGGTTCTCTAGACAGATTAGAAGAATTAGAGAACGAATTTCTTCCAGACAAAAAGACATACCATTGGTATTAACTGTAAACTTGAAGGTTGGGACATTTTTGGATAGATAAAATAGTTGCATATGAAATAACGAACGTTAGTGTGAATTCCAGTGTGAATTGGAACGGTTGCAAGCTATGGTGTTAATTCGACAATCATCTATCCATATCTATCTAGTTATTTCAATTTATTCCGTTTGTAACCAGTACTGAGTAGCAACCAAATCTCCTTCTGCCCCAACCTGTACCGTACTTGCTACTACTACTGGGCTCTACCACCCCTCGTATACTGCCTCTGACTCTCCTTGCTGTTATAACTAGGTCCTCTGCTTCTGTAGCCAGAATAGTTATTGGAATAAGCATTGTTTCTGTATCCGTTACTGTAGTCGGTATTATTATATCTTCTATAATTGCTACCACCGTGTCTTTGGCGATAATCCCTATGTACATACTGTGGAGTTACAGGGATTTCAATTCCCATCTCTTCATTTAGTTTATGAATAGGTTTTCCGGTCGTCTTGAGGATTCTTCCAAAGTCATCAACTCTATCCTGAGAAACCAAGGAGATAGCCTTTCCCGCTCCGCCAGCTCTTGCTGTCCTTCCTATTCGATGAAAATAGATTAGTGGGTCTGCAGGTATGTCATAGTTTATCACATGACCTACAGCTGGCACATCAATTCCTCTTGCAGCAATATCAGTGGCCACGAGGATGTCTTCAAATCCTTTTCTGAATTTGTACATTGCACTATCTCTTTGTACTTGGGATAAATCGCCGTGTATTGTAATTGCTTTGAATCCCTCTTGTTTTAACTCAGAAGCAAGCCTATGGGTTCTTTGCTTTGTAGCGGCAAAAACTATAGTCTGTCGCTCATTTTTGTTTCTGATAAAATTGCATAGATGCTTGAATTTTTCTTTTTCGTGAACGACTAGGTAAGATTGATCTATAGTGTCAAGACTCAATTCTTTTTCGTTGAGTCTTATCTCTTTTGGATCAACCATGTATTCTTGTGCAAGTCTCAAAACCTCTCGGGGCATAGTAGCTGAAAACAAACATGTTTGCCTGTCTTTTCTCATATAGGATAAAATATACTTGATATCGTCGACAAAACCCATGTCAAGCATTCTATCTGCTTCGTCAAGTACCGCAAACTTTACTTCCTCGAGACTAACTGAACCACGCTTGATATGGTCTATCAATCTGCCGGGTGTTGCTATCACTATCTGAACACCTTTCCTTAGCTGATTATACTGGATACCAATACTTTGGCCTCCGTATATAGATACAGCTCTGATGCCCGTATACCTTGCAAACTTTTCAATTTCAGCAGTAACCTGTACTGTTAGCTCCCGTGTTGGAGTGAGTATCACTACTTGTACTGGACCTCTACGTTTTATTTTGGTCAATATAGGCAGCGCAAAAGCTGCCGTTTTTCCAGTACCTGTATGCGCTTGTCCTATAACATCTATACCTCTTAAAATAAACGGTATTGCTTCCTGTTGGATAGGAAAAGGAGCTTCAAATCCATTTTCTTTGAGTGCTTTAGTAATTTCAGCACTCAGTCCTAACTCTTCAAATTTTGTTGTCAATCTTTTATTTTTCACTTTTCATTACAAAAGGAACGGAAAATGCGTAAAGTAATTTTTTTATCTACTTGTCGAATTGCCGTGAATCTTTTGCTTAAATTAATACGAGAATTACGCAGATATAACCTTTCTTATATTATTGTCAAGTAGTGTGTGTGAATCAGTCTAATATTGTTTGCCTAGGAACGAATAACAGCCCTTGGACTTCATTGATATGAGTTAATATGCGTGACTTTGCACAAAAGGAGTACGTGCCAAGCAGAAGTGGAATAGAAGTGACAAGAATCAGACTGAAATCGGTATCAGTGTTCCAGTTGAGTTCCAGATGAGTCACTTGTTTCTGAGCATCTAGAAGAGTATTAATCCGGACACCAGTAGACATTAGTATATAATCTCTTACAGATTCTTGGTCAATTCTTACCGTGTGCCAAAAGTCACTTCACTTTAACGGCGATTAATCATACAAACCCGGCACATGATCAGGCTACTGATGTAATATGTCACGGGATAGTAAAATAAGTCAATATTACTCAATCATTTCAATCACATATCGGCTTCACTCCAGCATATTTATGTCCTTTAATAATCGACCAAGATATCTACTAGTACTCTACAATTGAAATTGTTAAGCTCTAACTAGTAACAAATATTATTATAATGGTTTTCTTGACGTCGGGTATGTAATGGAGTATCCATTATTGCGTCATAAAATCATTATAAACAATGTAATATTATTTGATATGTGATTATAACTATTAGCAAGGCGTTGCAGTAGTTGTGGTGAAAACCTAATTATGAATTTGGCTATAGAAAAGGAATTGAGGTGTACTATATCAGTGTGTATGATTTGTTATCTCGGTCCGATCTCAGAAATCGACAGGGCATGGCGACGTATGGTATCTTCGTGTAAAGACGACGGAGCGGAAGAGGTTAAGGAAATATTAAGAAGGAAAGGAATATTAGCAGAGGAAATATAGGAAATGGACAAGGTTATGCGGCGTGAAGGACTAGTGCAGTTTAGAAATTAGATTTGAGCTGTTATTATATATAAATAACAGTTATAAAAACAGGCGGCAGAGCAACCAGGAAAATGATCGTGACTTGAAACCTAGTTGTTTACATAATGCAAACTATCTTGCTTACTTTCTGATGCGAAATTAGAGTACTGTCATAATAATCTATGCCAGTTTTCAGAAACTAGAAACTTAGTAGCAAGAACCAAAAAAATGCTTAAGTGTAAGACTGTTACTACAAAAATATGCATTTCGATCGAAGAACAAAGGTCTTGCTAACTGCTGCGGCTATTCTTACATTGGCTGCTGCTTCGATAGTTTTAATGATATAAGTTACTAAAGCTACCGTTGGAAGAGAACGCTGATGTGTGTCCCCCTCAGTATGCTTGTCCACTACTACCGCATGATAGATCCTATTACCTACTCCAGATTATGATTAGAAAGAATCTTCGTGATTTCTATGATACAACAACGAGATAGATAGATATGCGTCATAATAATAAAAGCTATGACACAATAGGCTTAAAGTACGATTGAATTAAGTAGGACGACCCACTTACACTCAACAATTTTGGTCGTCCTATCCTACTTTTTATGATAAGACAATTAAATTTTCTCTTATTCCCCCATTATCTGAAGTATCACCTTCCGTTCTCTTTTACTAATATCCATTTCTAGAAAGACTATTTGTTGCCAAGTCCCTAACAGTAGAGTACCGTCTTTGAATGGAATAGTCAGGCTTGGACCAATCAAAGATGCTCTAACATGTGAGTGTCCATTACCATCATGCCACATATTCTCATGCTGATATTCCATGTCTCTTGGTATTATTCTAGATAACATTTGAGGGAAATCTTGTCTTAATCCTGGTTCATATTCGATTGTTGTCACAGCTGCAGTTGAACCTGAAACAAAAATAGTAACGATCCCATCGTTAAGTTTTGATTGAGTAAGTATTTTGGAAGTTTCGGGAGTAATATCAATCATGTCTCCCTCACCTTTGGATCTAATAAGTATGGTTCTAGTTATTACTTGCATATGTCTACTTCGTATACGATTTCCGTAATAATCTTTACCATCTTTTCTACAACAAAAGTATTTGAGATTACATTTTGAAGCAATGATATCAAAAATTAATTTGCATAATTTACATCTAGAACAAACTAATCATAAAGACTGAGATCATAAGTTAGAAAATAGTGGATCCATTTAAAAATAGGAAAAGTGAGGAGTAAGAAGGACTCTTGAGCTTTTAGTTAAATTTGAACCAGCTAGAATCTAAAATATCTATCTACTTTCCAATATCTTTTAGATATTTCATTTTGATCAGCCTCTTAACTTTACTTGCAGAGTACCCATATAGATCTAATCCTCTTATCCTTGAAACTGCCAAATCAGCTCCAAGAGAAATTGCGAAGTTATCTAGCCAATGATTTTCGACTTTATACGCTTTCATGGTACGTCCCTGTTCTTTTATCATGGAATAGATATTTTGTGCAGCGATTTTTCCATGTTGTTCTGCAAAATATGCCGTTGTTGGTAGCGGATATCCTTTATTGTCAAGTATAAGTGCGACATCACCTAATACGAAGACGTTCTTTCGTCCTTCTGCTTGTAGAAACTTATTGACTACTACTCTTCCATTATGACCTGTTTTTAAGCCAATTTGGTGAGGAAGAGATAAAGCAGTAACGCCCCCTGCCCAAATAAACATTGTAGTTCTTATGGTTTTACCATTCTTTAGACATACTAGGTCTGATTTGACTTCCTTAATATAATACTCGTAGCCTAATAATAACTCAACGTTTAAAGCCTCAAGATATGCTCGTACCCAATTCGTGGTACGAGTAGGAAAACCCGCTAACAAATTTGGTGATACTAGTATAACCTTAATGTTACTATGTTGTTGATCTCTTTTCTTAATTAATGATGCAATTTCTCCAGCGATTTCAATTCCAGTTGCTCCCCCTCCTCCAATTACTATGTTCGTGATTCTTGTTGGATCAATCATGTCTTTCGATGATAGTCGTTCAGCAATTTTTTTTGCACTTTTTATACTATTGAACTGAAATGAATATTCTCTAAGTCCAGGAATATTAGGCAAGAATGGTCTGCTACCCAATGATAGAACTATAAAATCGTATCCTAATTGATAAGAAGGATTAGTAGTAAAAACCAGCTTTCTATCAAGATCGATATCAACAATATTGGCTTGAATAAAATTAATTTTCTTACCTTCAATAATATCTTTATAATAAATAATTGAAAAACCACGTTTCGATAAGATTTCTGGCAAACTTGGTAGTAATGTATGATATATATTTTTGTCAATTAACTGAATCTTCGAATGATTCCTTTTAAGTAAATGTTCTAACCCTAAAGCAGTTTGAATACCAGCGTATCCACCACCAGCAATTAAAATATGTATATGATCATTTGCTAATGGCATTAGATATGATATTAAATAATAATATTATCTCTTATGTAAATGATATTATTGATAGTATGATCTCGTATGTGAATGATATATCCAATAACTGCTTAACACACATTTTTTTCCAGCTATAGCCTATTTGCAACGTAGTACGACTGGTTGTAGCATCGCCGTTTACAAGCTATTCTTGACTTTCTCAAATATTCATGTTTATCCGGTTATTCTTTTATATTTTTACCATTTAGTTTGAATATATTAGAATAACTAGTAATCACCTACGTAGGAACTACATTCTAAGAAATTCTAAGTGTGATTGATACTCATAATATAATCCTAGCAATCTAATTTGTGGGACGAGGAAGCTAGCTGATTTAGACCCCCACTCCCCGTCTATGAGTTACTACAGAGAATATTAACAATAAGTCAAAATAAGTTAACATAAGACAGCTTGGCGCACATCTCTAGTCGACTTAAAGAAGTAACTATGGAAAAGATTCCAGATATCACTAGCGATACGCTTGACAAGTTAAGAAAGCTCGATATTAATTCAGTTTATCAGCTAGCCATCCAAAGTCCGTCTGAACTGGCGTTAGAGATTAATGATGTATACTTTGATGTTGAATCGGCTGCCAGACTCATTGGAAATACTAGAAAGATTCTGATAGAAAATAAAATTCTATCAAAAGAATTTTCGACTGGAGATGATCTGTTAGAAAAGCGAAATAAAATTTCACGGTATTCAACCGGTTCATCACATTTCGACGCTTTCCTAAATGGTGGGTTTGAAACACAATCCATTACAGAGATAGCCGGCGAGTTTGGCTCAGGCAAATCACAGATCTGTCATACTTTATGTGCAGCTGCTATAACATTAATGAAAAATGATGGTCTAGATGCAAACGATAATGGATGCTCTACACAAAGAGCACCTGAAAGTATAATATTTATAGATACGGAGAACACATTCCGGGCGGACCGTGTTTATCAAATTGCAGAACAAAAGAATCTAGATCCTAAAGATATTCTTAAGCGAATCTATCATTGTAATGTATACTCGAGTGAACAGTTAGAGCTTCTTATTAATGATCTTCCCAAGTCAATAGAACAATATAATACTAGACTTGTGATCGTGGATAGTATAATTTCACTACACCGAGCCGAGTTCTCTGGGCGAGGAACACTCGCAGAAAGACAACAACGGCTAGGAAAAATGTTAAACAAGCTTAGACGGTATGCGGATATTTA
>WHTU01000068.1 GCA_009377575.1 Nitrososphaeraceae archaeon
TCTCAATTGGTCAATATACTCATACCAATATGATAATGATTTGTGCAACAAAGCATCTTTATCCATTTGTTAAGGAGATGCCACAGTTGGCTAATCGAGGCTTTATCCTCATACAGACAGTCGTGGTTAACACCTTAACTATAACGATAATAACAGTAACTAACAACTAACGATAATAACAGAATTATTCAGTTCCTTTCCATTTTCTTCCAGAACAGCTATCTTTAGATGGTTCTTGCTTGTGAACATCCATTCCCACAAACATACTTTCATAAATGCTGCTCTCTGCTCTAGACTTGATATTCCGTTCGCATATAGTTAGTACAACAGCTAGTAACAGAGGGAGAGAATCGTGATCCCCAATTAGGGCTTACTTATATATTCCAATTACCTATAGAATTTCATGAATAAGGCGAGAATTCTTATTTCATCGATAATAGGTGTTACGATATTATTAATGACTACCGGTGCAATGATTACACAATTACAACAATTTGTAGATGCGGTAGGTACAAGAGGGCTAAACGATAGAGCGTATGCACCTTCTGTAATATCGGGAGATAACGTATACATAGCATGGTGGAACGGTACAGAAGGACGTCCAGACAGAAATATAGAAGTCTTCTTAAGAGCGTCAGAAGATAGTGGTGCTACTTTTGGAGATAAGATAAACCTAAGCAATTCGACTGATGCTGATTCCATAAATGCGGAAATTACAGCAGAAGGGAATGGCGTACTTGTGACATGGTGGGAACTAAATGCCACATCAGAGGAACCTGTTGCAAGAATAAGTACTGATGAAGGCCAGGCATTTGGTGAGATGATTAGGTTATCTACTAATGGAACTATTGGAGAAGCTGAAGTAGATGAAGAGGAAGAAGAGGAAGAAGAATGACATTATGTATCAGGATGTCAATATATAGGTTATATTCTCCGATTACAGAAACGATAATTACTGAAGGTGCTGTTGGTATTCTAGCAACAAGATAATGAACCAGCTCCGTTTCGGTGGGATCCGATTCGCTCATATTGCTTAACCTAATAAATAACGACTATAAGTATGCAAGGAACCAAAAGTATAGTTGGTAACGTCTTAGTTCCGTGCAACAGAATAGGCGATACATTGGTTAATAATTAGGTGCACTAATAATCCTACCCTTACCTACAAATATGAGCACGCTCCAACTCTCGAACACTATGCCTACAGAACCAGAATTGTTTTATGTCATATAGATGCTGAAGAATACAGGTAACTTTTCCAGCTGGTACCACAATACCAAGCGGTGCTTTCTTTAACGAAGCAGAAGGAATAGGTCCTGGTACTGCAAGTAAATCAGGGCAAACGATAATTTATACAGTTACCAATGCAGTGAATGTACCTGCAGGTACAAAGATAAGATTAGAGTTTGCAAATATTAACAATCCACTAAATCCCAGTGCTAACTATAAGGTTACAGTGACAACTAGAAATGCAGCCAACGCTATAATAGATGGTCCTACACAGTCTACGGCTTATACTATGAAGCAGATAGGCAGTAATGCTATTGCTGATAATTCGGTAACAAGCTTTCTGTTATAGAGATGGCTTCAATAGCCTCATTTTCTATTATAGAGAAGTTTGGACCTATAGGACTCTAGTCTTATCTTGGTTCAAGATTTTTCAATAGCCTGTTCATCGCCACCACAAGATGGTGCCTCCTTAAATTACATAGTCCAAAATCTTCCAGATAATATTGTATCTTAAAGGTACATAAAGGACGAGTCTGGCCGTAACCCTTTTTCGTAGTATTATTGAAACATGTTGGTGCGTTCGAACCAGAACTACTGATACCATCCAAACTGCTAATTTACAAGTCAAGTCCTCTGTATAGTCTAGGAGAATCCAATAATGAAGACGCGAGTATATGGGTCACCTGGAATGCAAGATACATGAATAATGGATTATTGTCTACGTCCCTAGACTGTTTGATATACTTTATCAATTCTTCTGCATGAAGGTCTGACAAATATACATCACCTGGTTAATGGGTAACTTGACCATTCTCAAGATATGTAGGAACGATTCATATATCACATATTTAACTTGAATTGAGATGACTCGCCTGCCCATTTAATAAAGTAAATGTTTTTTCAAACCCTCTTGTACTTGGTTCAGAGTCATATTGTCCCTTTACGCGGGGTGGAGACAACGTGAACCGAAATTGTGATACCGGGTTTTTCACTATCCCTTCAAACATTTACTATGCAATGGGAATCTCCACCGCCTGCTAATGCAATCCTACCTTACGTGGTTCAAAACCTTCCTTCACAGATCATTTCCCGAAAGTCGAGGGCTGGGGATTAGACGAATTAAGTGATGGCAATTGGGAGCACAGTAATGTACTAAGCATATGGTTGGATCCATCAAGAATAGAAAACCATTTTGGAGACACTCCCATATATGGCATAGTTGCTAAAGCCTTGGAGTAAAGTAACGGATTCCAATTGCAAAAAAATACCGTACAGCAGAATCGAAACTCTAAACCCTTCTTTTTCTGTTCAAGCTATGATGGCTAAAATCTAGCCAATGGTCATGACTTGTTCTACCTTCTCCATAGCCTAGTTCATTTTTGTTCCCGTTGGATACTTCTTCCGCCATCCAGATAACAGTATAACTTCAACAAAACCTGCTATGAGTTTTATGAAGACAGTCACCTTGATTAAAAAAAAGCCGGTAATACCTTAGGATGGGGTGGGAGGGAAACAAGAGACTCTAACTGTGGATAAGTTTGATTAGCCAAACCCATCTTCCCTTTCTAACCCAAAAATTATAACTCTGTAATGGGAAGAAGAAGAGCGGAATATCTGGTTTGATATCAAGATATAGTACATTTGTTTTTTCCACTAAGCTCCTATTTCTCATCATGTTTTCACTTTGGCTAGTCTCTGCTACATTACCAGCGATAGAAGTGATTTCATTAGCATCAACAATGGCATCTACCGATAACAATCAAGGAGATGATGCAGAAGACCAGGAAGAGAATACTAGCGATGAAGGTGTACAATTCGAAATTACCTTGGATACGGTGTGTGGACTTGTTGATATCCCTGTTTTCTCAGTTCTTTCTGCCATCTCTTAAGATGGATCACATTGCTAGAAACATAATTGCTACGTTTACAAATTCCAAATTCCAAAATCTTAAACAAGTATTGTATAAAATAGTGTATTCTGTCGTGAAGGAACTCTCATCAATACTCTTAAAGACAGCTCCACAGTGCTTGCAAAGGCATATTCCAAATAGTTCAAGATCTCCTTATCTGAGGACTGTAACTGTGTTTTCATCTTCTGTATATTCAGCTATCCTAAAGTTGTCTAGATGATTTCTTGGCTTATATCTCGTAATATAACCTTAAAATCTTGCAATGATCTTTTTTATAATCAAGATGAAAAATACAACAATGATCTTTTTTATAATCAAGATGAAAAATACAACAATGATAATAAATATAAGAGAAAAGAAATAAGCAGAGGAACTGAAGCAATGGTTATTACGTCAATAGTATTTACAAATGTCATCTTGTTTGTTGTATCACTGGCTTTAATTTTTCAGCAAACACAAATAACAGATTCTATTGTATATGCGGAGTCGCCACAACCGCAGCTACAGTATGGAGTTAATACATCTGATCCAGGCGGAGAAAATATTCTTTCATCACAACAATTGCCAATAGAAACAGCTTCCAGTATCCTAAATAATATATTTAGACAAACTGAAGATTCTGTTGTATTGATAACTACAGCAGTACCACAACCTGGCATAGTCCAGGATCCATCACAGGAAAATAGAACTGCATTAGGATCAGGTTTTCTATTTGATAAAGAAGGACATATTATTACTAATAATCATGTAGTTGGGGATGCTAAAATAGTTGATGTTACATTTACAAACGGAGACAGACTTAGAGCAAATGTAACAGCCATAGATCCATATATAGACATAGCAGTTCTGAGAATTATTGAAACTCAGAATAATACAATTCCACAAGGACACGATCTAAATGCACTTCAATTTGGAAATTCGTCTGCTTTGCTGGTAGGAGATACGGTGATCGCTATCGGAAATCCGTATGGCCTTGCAGGAACTATGACAACAGGAATCGTAAGTCAAGTAGGTAGATTAGTTCCGGCTCCGGGTGTTGGGTTTTCAGTTCCCGACGTAATCCAAACTGATGCTGCAATCAGTCCAGGTAACTCTGGAGGCCCATTGTTGAATTTACAAGGACAGGTCATAGGGGTGAACTTTGCAGCATTACCAGGAGGGTTAGGTTTTGCAATACCTACGAATCTGATTCAGAAAGTAGTACCAATATTAATTGAAAAAGGCAATTATACTCATCCATACTTGGGATTTACCTCTGATTTAGCTGCAACTATAGAAAATATTACCCAGAATGTAAAGGGAGTCGCTGTAAATACATTAGTAGAAGGGGGGCCAGCAGATAAGGCTGGATTGCAAGGAACTACAATAGATCAATATGGTAGAAAACGCGGAGGAGATGTAATAGTTGCAATTGATGGAGATAAGATTAGAGAATTTGAACAGTTAGTATCATATCTGGAGGAGAATAAGATTCCTGGTGATACCATAGTTTTGAATGTATTTAGAAATGGGAATATGCTGGAATTAGAAGCTGTACTAGGAGAAAGGCCCTTACCTTCTTCTCTTCATGTTCCCAGTTAGTGTCGAACACAATCAATATTTACTCCGTCGTTACAGAGTTGCCTCTCTAAGTTGCAATTCTGTGAGAGAGCTGAACTGTGCTGTCCTACTGTTTTTCAGTACGGATCGAAATTTCATGAGATTCAGTAACCAAGAAATCAATGCATTTCCGCTTGACGAAAACGAATCATCGCATATAGTGTAGATATCAGTATATGGCACAACAATTATCGTATATAGTGTACGTATCGATAATGACAAGCATATTCATGCATTCGAATCAGATAATAACTTTGTTTATGCACATCCAGATGCGCCAGGAGGAAATAGAACCCCTTCTTCAGGAGTGGAAAAGTCAAATTAGGAGCTGAAGAATGATCTTCGGGAAAAGGTCTGGGGAATACTTATACGAACAGACGGATATAATGTAGCGGCATAAGAGATGGAAGTTTTCTGTCGTGGATGTGGCGTAAGCAGTGATCAAAGTATAGTAACTATAAGACCAGATTTCGGCGATGTGTTATGTCAATCCTGCTACGAGAAAAGGTTAGACGAATGGGCCGCTGATTGAATGTTTAGTGTATATATCTTGCAATATTCATCCAACATCTGAAGCAAATACTGTCTAGTCTTAGAGTATTGAAATGAAAAGCACGCTTGTTATTAAGGGCCTTGTATTGCGCCAGTACTAGCAACGGTAGACGTTACCTATCTAGAGTTGGAGACGTGTCATATGGAAGAGTAAAATAATAAAAATTTTCTTTGAAAATCCTTGTGTTTGGTTGGCTACTCGCGTCCTTAGAAGTATCACGGGTTTGTTGGTACCAATCAATCTTGCTCCCATCTCGTACTGGATTAACCACCGTTCTACAGTAAGTTATCAGATCCCGCACTTTCAGTACTATTTTTCTGAAGGCCTCGATAGATAAGATTGGAGGACTGATAATACCTTTAAGTGAAGAGAATGGCAGCAGAATTCAAAAGTTATACTCAAAGAAGGAAGGCCCGATTGAATAGTGGCATAATAGTACTAAGAGATAAGTCCAAGAATTATATTTTCATTGATTCAGATAACGCTAAGGAGACACATTTTTCTCTATTTGACAGTTCGGGGAGCAAATTACTTAGAAAGGGTTCAATACCTGTGGAACAGCAAACTTTAGTTGACTATCTTCAAAATACTTTTGGGTACAAGATTGAAAGGGGGATAGTGTGAATAGTCAGTTGCTGGTGTTGAAGAAGAAATACAGGGACAGAACATTCCTAATTGCACAAATATTAGAATATGCTGGCCCATTCCCAGGGGAGTATAAAACAAAAATACTAATGAAAACTGAGATGAACCATACCCAGATTCAAAGATTTTTCAAATACTTAGAAGATAATGGAATGCTAAGACAAGACCATGATTCAAAGAGATGGTTTAGGACTACAAAGGGAGAGTCTTTCTTGGATGTCTACAATAAGATGAAAGAGGATTTGAAATGAAAGATATTGTTATTGTTGTGGTGTTCGCTGCAGTAGTGGTGGTTGCTTTTGTCCCCGGGCTAGCTAGTGCCCAGCCGGGGAACGTAACAAATAATACTACTAATAATACCACCCCAGAATGTGGTTCCCTTTGTCAAACACTAAAGAAGACTATGCCAGTATTTGAAGCAAGAGCATGGCATTACCCTGATATAAATAGCCAAAAATAATGTCGAAACTTTTATTGTAAAGCCTAAATCAATTGGTTTAGATATACTTGGCAAGAAGTAACTGTGACCCTATCTAATGATAATATAACACTTAAGAAGAGGATAACATTTGCTGTAGTTTGTAGCGTTATTAGGTACTCGTATCCAGTTGGTAGATGATGCCGTTAAACAAATCATGGCATGATTACAATGAGTCATTAATTGAGCGTGGACGTATACTAATGGATATAGGTTTCCTGAAATCGCAGAGTAACGAGATTAAGAAGATGAATGATGGAAAGGTCGGAGCACCATTTGAATATTCACATACTTATATCCAGTCTCTAGCATTTCTTAAGATTGGATTTAAGATTGCATATAGAACTGTCCAAGGAATAGTGAGAGGATTATCTGATTATATCAGGATTGAGGAAATGCATTTTACACATCTCAGGAGAAGGATTCTAAAGATTAAGCCATCTGTAGCATCTGTAAATATTGATGATGATGATAACCCGATAACCCTGATAGTCGATGCATCTGGTCTTACTATAACAAAGAAAGGAGATTACATAGAACAGAAATGGATTAGAAAGAGAAAAGAATTTGTCAAGCTGCATATTGCAGTGGATGCTAAATCAGAGAAGATCATATCATTCAGAGTAACTAAAGGTAATGTTCACGATTCCAGGAAGTTAGGTCCTATGATAAGAGAGGTATCTGAAGAATATGATATTGACAAGGTGTACGGAGATAAGGCTCATGATAATAGAAAGAGTTTCAACCTGTTAGATGACATGAATATAGAACCAGCAATAAGTATTAGAAAGAATGCATCTACTGAAGCAAGAGGGTGTCCATTAAGAAGAGATGAGATCTTGCTTATCAGAAAACTAGGATATGGTGGATGGAAGCAGCTAAAAGATGCTGGAAGAAGATGGATTGCAGAGATAGTATTCTCTTCTATCAAGAGAGTATTAGGCGAAGATCTACTTTCAAAAAAATTCAGAGCACAGAAAGTAGAAGCAGGACTAAAAGTAATGCTTTACAATAAATTCATGAGCTTGTAGACTGAAAGGATCTAAAACTACAACGGTATGGTATCTTCTGAATCAATTAAGCTACAGTCTACAAGTCTAGTTAACCGAAACTATCTATCCATGAAATTATTATGATGATAAGGCGATCACGAGAAATCTGACTAATCATAGATAAGGTGGCATTAATCGAAAAACGATCCTTTGTTAAATGATCTAATTGGAGTTATTGATGATAAAAATTTAGAGTCAGACGTGGTCAAGTAGTCCTAGATTTTGATATTCTTGATGCATGGGATAATGAATCATTTCAAATGAACCAAGGTGAGGATGGTGAACCATACGACTATTCGTATTACTTCATTCATCTTCTAGGATAGCTGGTAGTGTTAGTTAGAGTCTGAAAGTTACTACTCTTAAAGATATGCTATTGAATGTCGCACAGCATACTCATTAGTGTATAGAGATGAGTCACCTCTGTAGAGCTCAACATTATGGCTTACTCATTTTTCTTCCAAAGGTATCATATCACAACAATAAAATCTTTATCTGTCCTTTCGAATCCTTTGAGAGGATGTCAAACCCGATCAATATTGTTTAGAATCGCTTTCAATACTTGTCCTAGTTCAATGCTCGATTCAGCTGTACCTAATCTGATAGCAAAGTATTTGGATGCGAAAGTAGTAATAAAATCGTATAATGTACTGATATGGATGCTTTTGATAAGAGAAAACTTGTGTTGGATCAGCTAAGATGGTTAGCTGTCTATATAGGAAGTGCATTTGTTATCTCTATCCTACTCCCTTTTCCTATCGATTGGTTTGTTGCGATACCTGTTTTTTTACTAATTAGTTGGTATAGAAGAAAGCTATTCTTAAAGAAATTAGGAATTAAAGACAAAGGCACACGTATCAATATTAATCTCACTGTTATCAAGAATCTCTTCAAATCATTCCCTCTGAATATACTCGATTCAACAACTTCTAGATCCGGTCAAGTCAAATACTATTGCATGAGCTGTGGCAACGAATATAGGGAAATCGCATGCCCCAAATGTGGTTCGAAGATGAAGAGAGCAGGTTGAGTATATAGTCCTGTATTTCGCCTTTCACATTGGTTGCAATAACTACAATAACTAAGTCTGTGAAGGATTCACCTTCGGTAACTTTAGAACACCACAGGCAATTTCATTTACCCATGTTTCACTTCCAGTACATCTTTAAGAGCATTATGATGGGCACAGCGTGAAGATTGTGTGCATCTACTAATGCACAGATTAACAAATGAATGTTAGACGGGCAGATATCACTCTCGTGTTGGGTCGCTACTTCTAACATTAGGGCTATTGAACGGCGATCTTAATCAGGATACTAATATTTCCGGTGCCCTATCAGTATCACGAGCTAGTACACTGATGTAGTAGTACTTAAACATCTTATGCGAGCACTTGCCACATTACCCAAAATTAATGCCTAAATATTTATTTAAAGCATTTAAATGAAATCGGTTCAAAGATATGTGCTAAAAAGTCCTAATGACCTTATCAAACGATAATATAACTCTAAAAAACAAGATAGTATTTACTGCTATCTTAATTTTTCTAGTTGCAGTAATTGCATATTTAATCCAACAACATTATTATAATTCGTTTCGAGAGGGCTTAATGCCAGTTGATTTATTGACCCAGATTGTGACTTCTATAATACTTAATTTTCTATATATAATAAAATTATGAATTTAGAATTATAGGCCTATTTTAGAGGAACAGTCCTCGGTAATAGTACTCCCCATTTTCGATACCTAAGGTTTTTTCTATAAGTATTAAATACTTTGATAATAAAGTTTTGCTAGGCACAAACCATCAAGCCTTCAGACTGAAGGGCCGGACTAAGATAGCTTGGTGGCATGTTAGCTTTCAGCATTTCCGGAATGGTCAGGCCCTTTACCTCGGATCAGTATTTCTTATGCTTCTATCACTTATCTTCTGCTCCTGCCTTCTTAGAGAATTGAGGCATTCCTTAAGAGAGGAAGGCTCAAAGTTTGATAATGCTCTATATGATATATATGATAGAATACACTCTATACGATACTATACACACTCATCGATATCGAAAAACACTAAAATTAATTAATGATATCGAAGGTACACGGAGCCAAAAGCCTTCCAATATTACTGGTTATTGTTTTGCCTTTCACTGGAAGTATATTTGACTTTATTATATAACTTGTGTGTAAGGTAGTGTTGCAGCAGCAGAACCCATTAGGTAATACTACTAAATCGGAGTATCAAAAAATCACAAATCACTCTTATATACAAGGCCACTTACTAAAAATTACTCTAAGGAGGAATTCTACTATTCTTAAAAGGCAATTCGTTAATTGAATTCTGCAAATTTAAGACCTCTCTTAATAATTCAAGTTCACGATCAGTTCAATAACTCCTATTCTTCTCTAGGAATTTCATGCATTAGTTTGATAATTTGCTATTTTAATAATTTCTCTTTTTCTTTATCTCGGCTTATGTTTCTTGCCAATAAATAAGTCTCATCAATATTTAACTCTATATGAAGCGTTTTCGCACCTTGTTAGAATGTGCAGATATAAGTATTTATTACAATTTCTAATGATGATTTAGCGATTACTATATATGTCAAAAATTGTAGAGAATGTCCTGATATTGCAAGGAGGAGGTTCCCTGGGTGCATTTGGTTGTGGTGTTTTCAAATCTCTAGCAGATAATAATATTAACCTGGAAGTAGTTGCTGGCACGTCCATAGGTGGAGTTAATGCTGCTATTATAGCAGGATATAATGAACAACGATATGATAATGCACAGACGGCGTTAGAACAATTCTGGCTTGAAACAGCAGACGATTCCTCTGTTAATCTGTTTAATTCATATTCGAAGGTGATGACTGGGGCTGATAAGAACCTTACATCACACATACTTTTTCACGAACCTAAGAAAATAATCGATGATGCTATTGCAAAGAGAGACGAATCTAATAAGGCCATGCAATCTTTTTTGGCTAGCGTCTTTTATGGAAACAGAAAGATATTTCTCCCACGATGGAGCGCAGAGTATATACTTCAAGATCCTCAGTATTTCTTTCCTCTTAATTGGACATATCTCTATGACCATAAGCCGCTTGCAAAAACCTTAGAAAAGTATATAGATTATAAGAAACTTGGACCACTTGAAAAAAGCAATTCTACCAAGATGCGTTTAATCTTAACTGCTGTAAACGTCCTGACTGCAGCACCATTAGTATTTGATAGTTATAAACAAGAAATTACTGCAACACACCTACTGGCTACTTCAGCTTATCCTCTTTACAATCTTCCGTGGGTGGAAATAGAAGGTGGAGTTTACGCATGGGATGGTAGCTTACTCAGCAATACCCCTCTAAGGGAAGTTATAGATGCTTCTCCAGTTAATGATAAGAGGGTTATTATTGTTGAGAATTATCCAAAAAATATTGACAATTTACCACAAAATCTACCAGAAGTATACCATAGAGCAAGGGACATAATATTCAGCGACAAGACTTTGCATAATATTAAAATGTCTAAAGTGATAACTAATTATATTAATTATATAGAGGAACTATATCAAATTATAGAGTCTCACACGGACATCGATAAGATAGATAAACAGAAACTGCAACGTATACGTAACAAATATAGAAAAATAAAGAAGGAGAGAGGTGCTGAAATAAGGAGTATCAATTATATTACTAGAGATGAGCCGTTTCCACATATTTATGAGAATGCCGATTTTTCGGTGAAAACTATAAAAAATTCTATTAACGAAGGCGAAATGAAAACAAGAAACCTTTTGCGTAGAATAGCAATGAAGTAAAATCAAGAACCATTACCACAACAGGATATGATGCGAAGACGACACATCCACATCTTGGGTATTATAAAAGATATTCAATCTCATATTTTATAGTAGTGATTACATTTTTGAGATCCTTTAACTGACGAGAATCAGTGAGAAAGACAGCTTCAACGGCAGACAGAGCTAGATCGTAGCCTTTTATCCATTCAACCTGATAAAAATTGTAGTTATTATTTCCGATTGGATCATTATATGAGAGTTAGTATCAATTATAAATATTTGGGAAATTTGCAACAAAATCATTATAACACCGATTGAAGTTATGACAAATGGATGAGCGGTAACAATCATAAGTTGATCATGGCACATTATCAGAATTTCAGGAATAAGAAGATGCACTTGTTTTCCAAGGTAGATGGAGACTTAATATTAGATATCTTGAAATTTCAGAATGAGCAAGAAAAGTGGCCAGGAAGCGTAACACTCAAGATAAAATATCAGGCAGAGACTGTTTTGAACTTCATAAAGGATTCGATTTAGGTAAAATTGAATTAGCATCTACCTTCAAATAAAGCTATAAAATGAAATCATAACAAATCATGTTGTCTAAGAAGGCTTACCTTATGTGGCCTCAGATTAATAATAATAATAATATTCTCAATTCTCAATCCATATGCTCGTCAAATTATGTGGCAAAAAGCACTGAGAAGTGCTTCTTGTCGTTAGGTATTATTCATTATGAATAATAAGCTACGATTGGTTATTCTTGGTGCAGGTTATGCAGGGATGACATTAGCTGCTCATTTGGACAATAAAATATCCAAGAAAGATATGCAAATAATATTAGTGGACGCTAATTCGTATCATGAACTAATCCAAGAAGCACATTTAGTTGCAGGAGGATTTAGAAAGCCTAATGAAACCAGAATTCCTATTTCGGATTTGATTAAAGATACAAACATAAAATTCATTCAATCTGTCGTAAAAAAGGTAAAAGCGGATGAGAACAAGATAATTTTAGAGAATTCTGACGATATCAACTACGACTATCTAGTAGTTGCATTAGGAGCATCGACCAAGTTTTTTGGTATCAGGAGTGCAATGGAATATGCTTTGACTCTTCGATCCGTCGACGATGGATTGACAATATATAATAAAGCATTAAAATTACTCAGTAAGAGCAACCAGGGCAAGAATAAACATGGAATAGGTAATGATAAAGAGACTAAGAATATTGTTATAGTTGGTGGAGGTGCTACAGGAGTTGGAGTAGCAGGAGCGCTTGCAGACATGAATCATAATTCATCCTCGTCATCATCAGAAAAGACCAAGGTAACGATTATTACTGCTTCTTCAACGTTATTACCTGGATTTGATACAAAAATAATAGATGAAGTAGTACGAATATTGCATAAAAAAGACGTAAGTATCATAACACGCACCACTGCTGCAGAGGTAAGAAAAGATAGTATAGTATTTGAGGATGGACGCGAAGCAGGTTCAAGAGCAGAAATTCCTTCATCACTTACAATATGGACACCTGGTATCAAAGGCTATGATTTGGTTATGGAGCCGCAAGTAGAAAAGACGAATAACGGAAGAATAGTTATAAATGATTACTGCCAAACTAACGAGTATCCTAACATTTTTTGTTTAGGAGATATCTCTGCCATGAAAGAACCTTCTGGAAAAATAACAAATCCACCTTTAGGGCATATCGCAATAAGTCAAGCAATTTATCTTGCAGAGTCGATAGCAAATTATTTTATCCATAACATAAAACCAGTTCAAAAATTTCAATCAAATGTAAATGTACGTATATTATCCTTAGGTCTTAACGACTATATTGGGTTGGTTAACAGCGTCGTCGTTGCCGGAGATATTGCGAGAATAGCAAAGGGTTTCAAGCAAGAGGCACATCTAGAATCTATCAGTTCTGGAGAAATTACCCTTGCGGCCAAAATTTACAAAAACGATCCAGTGTCAAATTTGTTGTCATCTATATTTATTACAGTATTCTCCTTGTCGAAAACACTAAAAAACAAGGTCTGGACATATGATTCTAATAAGATGAGCAGTGACGACGACCAAGATTCGGTAACAGAGAGTAGAGGAATTTGTAAACAAGATTAAAGGTGAAACACGTGACGCAGAAGTGAATATTAAGGATGTACAGGAAAAGGCATTAGAAAGCAGAGTAAATGATATTCAAGATAATCCTGAATTCCGACTCTGGGAGGAACGTCTTGAAAAGAAAGTACCGCAACGACAAGGTGACAATCCTAATGGTACAACACACACTAGCAAAGAAAATGAATAACTGTTTGGGTTCATTACAGTTAATTCCCACAAATAATGTAGTGAGATTTAGATTAAATGAGTAGACCTGGCACTTAGGTACTGATGTATCATTCACACTCTATGTTTCAGTACAATCCTGATTCTTTTTTAATTTTTTGACGTAATACTAAGCCTAAATCTGGATGGACGGTATAACAATCGGCAAACTTTTTCCGGAATAAATTTTTTCTATTTATTGTTTCGTGTAGCCATGTGCTTAATAGAGAAGAATGCTTATTCGTTGAGTTCATCTGGGATTTGGACGTACAAATTGATTCTAGAATACGATTTTAGTACACATATTTTATCTACTGTTAAATCATTCTGAATTCACTAACTTTATTATACTTTGTCAAATATTGCTTCTAGTAGCATCAAATTTCATGTTTTCAAGAAAGCAAATAAGCAAAATTGGATTAATTCTGGGTCCGTTGCTTTTCTTGATGACATTAATCGTTCCTATAGACACTTCAAACAGTCTAACGTTTGAAGCTAGGATAGTTCTTGCTACAACAATATGGATGGGTACATGGTGGATAACAGAAGCTATCCCTATCTACGTTACAGCTTTACTTCCTTTGGTAATTTTTCCAACACTTTATATCACCGATCTTGGTCAGACATCCGCAAGTTATGCAGATAGAGTAGTATTCCTATTTCTTGGTGGATTCATACTTGCAAAAGCTGTAGAGAAATCTAATCTGCATGTGCGATTTGCCCTGAACATATTAAAGATATTTGGGACTAATCCAAAATACATAGTTGCTGCGTTTATGGCA
>WHTU01000069.1 GCA_009377575.1 Nitrososphaeraceae archaeon
AATATCAGACCCACCTAATTATTTTCTCTTATATCCAATGTTGAATCAATCAGAATGTAATGGAAGATCATCACTACCCCTGAATAACGAAATCATTAGTAAACAGAATATACAATTAAGAACACTGAATAGAAAACAGAGTCAATTACAAATCATGCTTCAAAACACAAGCAAAGACTCAAACTATCATCAGGTCATTGAAATAGTTGATCAAAGACTAAACGATAAAAGATCGTTACTAGTGGCTGCTCTCTTAGCTATTTTTAAAACACTCAAAGCTAATCCGTATGGATTAAACCTATTATCCAGTTCTCCTCCCGACATTGAAAGTTATCTTGGTGTTAACTTAGATGGAAAAAATCTATTGAGATTTGCAGAATCATGTTATAATTCACTATTGAAGAGTTATGCGAAGACTATTGCATAAATATATTCAGGAGTACATGCTATAACTGATAGCTTAGAACATGTGTCAACAAACCTGGCGACATTTGGGACGTAGACAAACCACACACCAGTCACTGACGGTTTGACGCGCTTAGAATGTGTATGTTATGCTTGCGTTCCTAACTAAGTAATAGTTGATTCCTTCTTATTTTCGAGCGCCTTTCTATTTCATTAAGATTATCCTATTTGAGTATCTTGTAAAGGTCGATTCTCTTTCCGAAACCTTCTTTCACTATATCTGGATCTCGATGAGTATATTCTGGTTCGACATTCCATTTTTTCAACTTTCAACCTATTCAATAATGTTTACATTATTGAATAATCTATGTGGTTGTCAACAGTTTGAAAAAATACTTATTGATGTGTGTTTTGTCATTGTCACAGTCATTTAGGCGGGTACTGTTACTGGAGTAGAAATTACAATAGTAAGGCATAACCATTTTGGGGATGCCAGATATTATGCCGGCGCATGCAACCGCACTTCCTGGTGGTATTGCAACTGGTGTAGACGGAGCAGCAAGTAATCCTCTAGGATTGTTTAATAGTGTGTCTGGACAATTAGGTCTGCAACTACCTGCAGGTATACCAACTAGTGGCGGTACAGTATCTCCCGGCACAGGAATAGGTACCGGTGGTATCGGTTCCATTGGAACTGGGACAGGTAGTTGTAGTGTTTGTATGGCAGCAACTGGTTTAGACGCATTCCTTGCGGAAAACGGAAAAATGTTTGGTGACCTGATGATAAACCTGGCATTGAACGTAGAACTTGACGGAAATTCAATATACAACAGTCAGAAGAAGTATCTCATAAACGAGTAGGACTGTTTACTTGACCTAGATGGAAGAAACTCCTGTGCCCAAGTGGTTAAAAAGTTCTATGATAGTATACGTCAAAACATTAGAACGGTCGATATTTAAAAAAACTCCCCTTTCATGGTCGTCTACCTATTCCTATAGCAGGCGGCGCACACGATGAAGCAGCCCAAAAGATCAAAGATAGAATTATTGGTCCTCCATGATCAGCCTGTTTATAAGTTAAGAATAACCTTACCTCAACTTTGTTTTTCCAAATTCTTTTATCTATACATTCTGAATCTAATTAACCATCTCAAGCTCCAGTTCTTATGAGATCCTGGTATCCTACCTCAAGCCTGCCGTTACCATATTTTCTGAGCTCCAAGATCTTTGAATTTTCATCATTTTGTTTCTCTATTATAATTTCGTATAGCTCAGACTTTTCAGGACTTCGATCCATACTATCTTTAGTTTTAGCAATGAAAGTTAGAACCTCCATTTTCTCATGACTTGAAAGTTTGGCTATATTACCATGTCGATAATTCATTGATATACGCTATTGAGTTTCAAGATTCTTTGGCATCCATGCCTCACCTACCATTACATAGTAATCAGGATCGTATTTAGAAACAAAAATCTTGATCTTTTCAGCCATCAAAAATATATCATTTTCTAAATTATCTATATGAATTACAGAAGCGGTCATACTACGTTTATTAAATATAATCAAGTTGTTTGGGTAAGTCTTTTCTCTAAGTTGAAGTCGTATTCTTTTTTCGACCTCTACGACCTTGTTGTGAACTTCATTATTATTATCATGACTCGCTGGAGGAGCTAGGTCCTGGTTAGGATTTGATAATAATAGATCTACTGCTGGTATCCTATCACTTATATTAATCAGTTTGTTTTTGACTACGAATATTGTGGAGAGCATATTCCTGCAGTTAAACTCAAAGAAGGATTATCAATAACGCCTATTTTATGAAGTTGTTCTAGTTACATGGTAACAAAGTCCCACGTTCAAACTTGATTAAATATCATTAGTATTATGAATTGCGATAGAACAAAAACAGGTTTCCAATTCAATATTGAAATGGCAAATAATATTTCCCATGATCTGATTTTTGGTGCTGCTGACGTGTATTCTTGTTCTCGTATTGTTCCATAACTAGATAAGTTCTTGGTTGTTCGGATTTGGTAAGGTCGTAGTAATAGCATTTTTTATCATGGTCTCTAACTTTCGCTGCTAACTCTCTGAAGAGGGATTCAAATTCATTTTCTTTACCTTCCATTACAGTTACAGACTTTAGACCACCCACTATCTTATCCGGTGGTAGTGACTTGCCCATATCTATCACTTTCTTAATGTCTTCGGTAATCGTTGTCATGCAAACACCAATACTATGAAGCTAGTTAAAGCTTAATTAACTAAAGAATTAGTGTGAGTCCACTTTCGTAATTCCCACCATTTTTCATCTGGTCGTTCCTCGAGAGTCATTTGCCGCGTGGGTGACTACCATCTGATGGATCACCAGCAGGCCGGTGACTACCTCCAGCATTTATCTTATCCTTAATTTCTTTGCTGTCTTTCAATGTTCTCTGCCTTTTTTCAATACATGTATTAGCATTTTGTTCGTCCTATCTTTTTTTACTACCAAAACATCAGACGTTACTCCCGCAAATTCTCCAATGAATAATAAAATATAATAGAAGGAATCAAAAATGTAAAACCCTTTTTTATGATATCTTATACAAGACACTGCTGCTGGCAGCATTGCCGTCACAATATGCTGCTGACCCCAAAAAAAGCAAGGTGAGTAGACAGCCAGGCGACAGATCAAGATTTATCGCCTGGTTGTTCTCCTACTCTCTATTTCCATGGATAACCAGGTTCCGAAACGCCTTTTATGCTACTCGTGTTGTATCCACAAGTCCAGAACAATTCACAATTGATAGAGCGAGCTGAGCTTTCTTAAGTCATCCTACGTACCGTAATTCTCACTTTATATTATATGAAAAGAGACTTAGATTGACTAGTGGATAGATCCTGTAATAGCTAGGACAGGCGACCACTCATTCATTCACTGGCACTTGTCCTGGTCGCTCTATCCTGTTACTAGCTAGAGTAACTGAATCACGAGCAAGAAAGTATTAAGATATTACTGTGTTTGCGGGAATTTTTCTTAAGTTAATTAAACATACGATTACTAGAATATTACGTGGGGCTAAACTTACATATATGTTAAACCATTTCTGTATGGTTCTTAAAAATTAATGACATTATTTATCAACTTTTTTCTGTCTTGTTCGAGAAACCTGTTCTTTCTCACCTCTGTTCAAGATTTTGAATATCTTCTTCCAAAGTTTTCTCAGCAATACCATGAATAGACCTACTAAGGATTTTTTCTAATATTCCATAATGGAGTTCTCCTTCCAATCTTAGTTGAGTATTGCCTGGACTTATTTCCTGGCACCTAATGGTTGTTATACTACCTTTACCATTTCCATCTATTATTTCAATTCGAATAGTACTCTCACTAGCAAGCCTAGTAAGCCTATTAATCGACATGATCTTCTTGCCATGAAATGAACCTTCTTGCTCAAATTCGATACTATTATTCTCTCCTTCCCTATTAACAATCCTTACATTCTTAATATATTCTGGATGAAAGCGAGGTAGCGCCTCTACATTCGTGAAATAATCCAAAACACGTTGAACAGAGGCCCTAACTTCCCTGGTGAGATCAATTCGAACAGTCATGTAGTGTCGATTTATTATAGCTCACATCAAAATATATGCAGATCGATATGTGCAACAGTGGCATCTTACTAAACATATCTAGTTTCCTCCTATTTTTTTATCTATCTCATAATATTATTGATTAATACCCTTTTTCCCTCGAATCTTACGATGTCTTGCAAACTGGCAAATATATCGTCTGACTTTGAAAACATTTCTAACACAACTCTCAGATATAAAGTCTGGAGCATCTCAATAATGGCCTCATCATCTTTATCAACCACACCTCTGCTAGTGAATATTGAAATAAGAGCTGAAAAAATTGAAGACAAGTCGTCGTAGCTCCCTTCATTTCTGCTCTGAGCGGTGCTGTTTCTTTATGGATATCTTTATTGGTCCTTTGTGCTCATATTTATACCAGTTAAGACCCAAACTTTCAATATTAATAATAAATTACGCATGAGATCCCATGAAGCCTATGAAATTATAGTCTGCAATAAATTGCATGAAAAAAGTCTTACATTCATCATTTGTTGATACTAAACGTTAAGAAACAAAATAGAACTTCTAGTGCTCAACTAAGTTGGATTTTGAGATGATGTCCAAAATTTGTTTGTGAATAGGTCTTCAAGCACTCGGTATAAGCTAATACAGTTAGATAGCCCAATTAGATAGCATATATTGATGTATATGGTGTACCGATGCAATACCTTACCTGATAGTTTTCTACCAGTTATAGAATGTCACTAGTGATATCGGATAATAGTAATGAATCTTTTGTGAATGATAAAGAAATATATGGTTCATCAAATCTCCACCTGGACAATTATTAATAATGTTCGCTGCAGCCTAATCATAAGCTCAAGATATCATTAATATCTAGATCTGATTTAGTATTAACAAACTCTACTATACTATTTGAATCAGATCTATCCTAGTATAATTATGAAAGTAATCACAACAAAGAAAAAGAACAAAACAGGGTTGGCAATTTTGACAACGTTTGCAGCCCTTGTTATATCCACTGGAAGCATTGCTGCATTCAGTTTCTTGATGCCTAGCACCCTCTACGCAAATGGGATTGGAGAAGGATTCAATGTCTGTCTTGTATTCGCCACTTTTCCGCCAATACAAATAGGTGAATGTTCCTCTAATCCGCTTATCGATCTCCCTATATCTGTATAGATCGATTCAATATTACTACTGAAGAAGCAATAGGTCTTCCTACTTTTTCTTGCAATTTGGTAAAGGTAAGATATTAGACTTATGGGATGACCAAGAAAGATGGAAGCATGTTCTCGTAAATATGTGTTTGGCCTTAAGTCATTTATATACTATTATCGAAGGATCTCTATGTACCAAATACTAGCCATTAAAAATTAGGATTGACATGTCGATATCGAATAGGAAGCAAATATAATACTAAGATATCCGATCAGTTTTAAAGTTGTATCTCGATATAGTATTGTAACAATTAATACTGTTTGATAAGTATTTGCGTTGTAAAATCATCGACAGTTAATAATAATAATGTCTGACATGAATTTGGGTTTATCTATTTGCACTTCCTTAAGTTAGTTGATGAGAATATCTTTAATTGCGACAACAACTGCCCTAGTTATTATTGCTTTGACAATGATTATTTCTCCAACCCCATTGTCTGCAAGAGTAGATCATAGTGGCTTTGATGATGCAGAAATAGTATCTGACAGAGAGGTAAGCCGAGATGCCAAGGAAGTAGTAATGTATTGTTATGATGCGTTATCTGATGGTTTTGTCACTTTAACGAAAAATAATTGTGATACAAGTATGGTATTTTTTTCGTACAATTGTGACGCTCAGCCAGATCTAGTGCCAACAAGTCATTATTGCGCTTCACAGGGCCTTGCGGATATAGTAGGGAGCTATCTTGACGATAGAGGATTAGAAGACGAAGACGATCCAGGATATTACATACCTATATCTACATAAACATCGAGAGCTTGAAGTTAGAATCCTCAGACTATTCTTTTTTTGTCAGCGACAATATTGTCAGTAACTTATACTATCAGAAAATACTGATTTATGAGTACGACGACTTGAGAAATGGGATTCAGACATCTAGAGTTGATGGAATTACATATAAGATATAACTAACCGAATAATAGATATTCATCAGATATCATAAGGACGTTTTACTAATTGTGAATCGGTTTTACTATAGGATATCAATAAGTTTAGGCATATAGATATTGTGAAAATAAAAGAAAGTTACAAAAGATGTCATGTTCCAAAAGAATTCACGTTTCTTGCGATCATCGTCATTTCAATTATTATTTTCTGGGTTGCAATAATGCCTATTGTAGGATTACGTTTCTACTCAGTGAGTGACGATCTTGCTCAAGCTATGGCTCCCACACTTAAAAATGGAGATGGGTTAATTACTAAAATCGATAATGCCGGATTTGATAGCGTTTCAGCTGGAGATATCGTAGTACTTCACAGTGAAAATGGTCCAGTTATATCGAGAGTTACAGATACTAAAGTTAATTCTACAGAGGGGGAACACTTTGAGAGGATCTTTATGACGAAAGTCGATAACTCATCTTACGCGGACTACTATGGAGGATGGAATGTTCCAAAAACAGAAGAAGATTACATAGGCAAGGTAGTATATATCACACCACGTAATTACAATTATCTAATAAATCCACTAGCTATGATTGTTATTGCATCAGTTTTAGTAGTTGGATTCTATTTATATAATAGAAGAAGGAGAAAAGTTGAACGCATTAGTACAGATACTCAAAACAAGTTGGAAAATTCAGTCAAGAATATAGAAAGTCCAATTGTGCCCTAAAGACGAATGCAAGGAAATAACAACTATACGAATCATTTCACAAAATTCGGGACAATCCCATCAGAGCAAGGGAATACAATCGCATAGTTTCTAGTTCTATCATGCGAAGCAGAATCAGAGCCACTGTCTAGAATACTTCCAGACCATTCTTCCTCGTAGATTATCTTTAGTAATGCTTCTCCTGCTTTAGGAATTGGAATAGGTCATGTTTGTCCTACAAGCCCTTAAGTCTTAAAGCTTAAAATCAGAAGCCAATTTTATAATTAAGATCGGATTATGATAAAAAATAGTTCTCATATAGAAAGTATTAACATACACCTACTATAATAACAATGTATGGCCAAGGCAATTTTTAAGGCCCATAACCTTGTCAGAGGGTTTACAAAAATACCTTCAGGAAGCTCTGTAAATATGGCTATACATGATGGTGATACTATTTCTGTTACAGCGGATGGTGATTTTTCTATAAGATTTTTGGGAGTTGATACTCCAGAAGTTTCATTTCAATATCCGCAGATAGAGAATGATCCAAACGCCGGAAAGTGGTTATCGACTCTAAGATTTAAAGAGTACCTTGCAGACCCTTTCAAAGCAGAATACATTGATTCAGAAGATTACAAAACTAAGTTAGGGCCAGGATTAGTCGAACATCTACAGAATAAATTAGGATTACAAAGCGCAGAAAATCATCGTGATCTGGCTATGTCTGCCCAACGCAAGCTTGAAGAGATAGTTAAGACAGATTATGATGATAGAGTAAGTCAAGGAAAGGAGTTCCGATTCTTTCTTGCATTCGCTTATGAGATAATGGATAGATATGGACGATTTCTATGTTATCTTGATAGAGACAATACTCCACAAGAACGTGAAGAACTGCGGCTTACTTATAATGAAAGAATGTTACAGGAAGGATATGCTGCACCGTACATCATATGGCCTAATACCGATCCGTTCATTCAACAACAATCCATAATAGATTCAGTACCTGACATTAATAGCTTTCAACAAGTAATCGGAAAGAGCAAACGACTGAAAAATGCTAGGGGTTATGTAAAAGAGGCAAGAGATGCCTCCAAAGGAATCTTCAATTCAAGCAACCCATTATTGCTGCTACCCTTTGAGCTACGATACCTTGCAAGACGTTCATCACCTGATCGATACGTACTGGATCTGTCTCTTGATAGACCTAAACTTAAGTTACCCATCATGTATCACGAAATACAGAATATAGAAGATAGACTCTTCGTCCCGCAGGAGTATGTGCCATTATTTATTAACCGAGGATATGAGATTGAATCATAAAATCACAAGAACGTAACTATCGATCAGGGAGGTCATTCAGGAATATGGCACTGATGGCTCAATATTTACTATTCATATAGCTGACCGTAATGCAGGTCAAGTCATTGGCCGGTATATGATTCCGTCCACTCAATGGATAGATAGGAGTAGACGCATACACGACGCCCCCAGTCTGATTGCATCGCCCTTTAAAACTGGACTTCTACATCAATTCAGAGGTCATTATTTATTTCTTATTACTTATCCTTGAATTTAGAGAAGTAATATGATATTTTACATCAAATTATATCATAAGAATTCATGATAGAGTGTAGACTATTTACAAATATTGATCAATATTAAGTAATGATAATAAGGTCATGCCAAACGTCTTCTGGCTTCTACCGCACCCCTTATGAAATATTTACATATGAATCATATTTCGGAATTTGTCTAACTATAGAATCATCATTTGCTTTTTTTAATTCATTTGGCCAATCAATACCCCATGGTCTAATTCTTTGTTCCGGATGCGAAGCACCCCCTGCCCAAGGTTCGAAATATTCAGTAATTCGAGCATCTGAAGATTCAAATCCATATATGTCATTAGGATCAAGTCTCCATTCACATTCGGGTTGAAGTTGCCAACTAGCCCACAGTCTATCTACATTAGAATGTAACATCAATGCACAAAAAACATCTTCAAAGGATGAATGGAAATCACCACCTACATTTCCACCTATATAATTATGTGCTGGATTATGAAAAGATGAAAGCAGTTTTTGAAAAGCGAATTGACCTTTACAAACGCTTCTTGA
The DNA here is from genome assembly GCA_009377575.1 of Nitrososphaeraceae archaeon. GTDB lineage: Archaea > Thermoproteota > Nitrososphaeria > Nitrososphaerales > Nitrososphaeraceae > TH5896. The sequence continues at coordinate 8,921 of WHTU01000069.1, forward strand.
AGGAAGAAAGTTTAACTGAGCTGGATAAGCTTACTCTAACAAACAAAAAAGAATGGACGATGAGTCACCTATTGAATTTAATAATAGAGAAAGAATTACGTGACAGATTGAGAGACCTCACTCAACGTGTATATAGATGCGACCACAAAAACGATTAAGGCTACTATTACAAGTGTAATAACCAATTTTGCGGTAGTCACCATATGTTAGTTCTTACACAGTCCATTAGTTTATTATGTATTTATGAGTGGCATACCCTATCAACTATGTGAAAGGATGCAAACAACTAACCGTGTTTATACTGTAGTAATATTAGAGTGTGTATTAGATGTTATTACCGTAATCACAGGCATACGCAGTAGCATAAGTATAATGTGTTTAAGGAATAGGAACTTATGAAGAACCTGTAATCTATAATGAGGGTCGCCTACCTTATATCAAATTTACTACATAATTTCGATGCAGGTTTAATACTGTATGTGGACAACACCTTAGTCTATCCTTAAATAGAATAGAGATCGAACATGCCCGATGAATAGCCAAATGCTAAAGGTGGCCATTATCCTTGGAAGCACAAGACCTGGCCGTAATGGTGAAGCCGTAAGTCGGTGGATACATGATATTGCAAAGAAGCGCAGTGACGCTAATTTTGAGTTAGTTGATATTAAAGACTTTAATCTTCCGTTATTAGATGAGCCGATCCCAGCTTCGATGGGCCAATACTCCAAAGAGCACACCAAGACCTGGTCAGCAAAGATTGATTCATTTGATGCATATGTCTTTGTGACAGCAGAATACAATCATGGAATCCCCGGAGCATTGAAAAATGCAATCGATTTTCTCTTCAAGGAGTGGGACAATAAGGTTGTAGGATTTGTTGGCTATGGCAGCAATGGCGGCGTTCGCGCAGTGGAACAATTACGTTTGGTCTTGGCCGTGATGAATGTTGTGGCTGTACGCTCCCAGGTCCAACTATCGCTTTTTACTGATTTCGAAAATTTCACAAAGTTCAAACCTGCTCCATTCCAAGAGAAATCAGTTAATACTATGCTAGACATTATACTATGTACATAAGAGGATTGTGCAAAGTTGTGTTATAGATTTTAGTACTAACAATATGAAGACCGATCAGAAATACCAGAAAAAATCAGATATCTGATAATAGTCGATGGCACGGAAAGCTTCAGACCTAAATTCATCATTTTGCTAAATCGCAGTTTATAGTTTTGGGGTAGGAAATCAGTATTTAAGGGACATTCCTGACTTTCCTTGAATATGCAGTGAGGACTTGGTATGAGAAGTTAAAAAAAGATATCCGTTGCAGCGATCACAACTGACATTTTCATAGTAAAGCCGAATTTAAATTGTACTTTAGCTTTTCAGTATTCAATCCTAAACTTTGCCTCTTCTGGTATGATTGGGTTAAACAAAATTCCGAATACCGGAATTTTAATTGTATATTCGCCTGTCTTCTCAAAATCATATGTAAACAAAGGTATATCCATTGTGCCACGAATTGAATGGAGAGGTATTTGAGGTTGGCCCGTCTGATTTGATGCGCTGAAAACTTCTTTGCCATCCTTCATAATGATGAAGTTAAAATCTACATGTCGCTGCAATTCATTAGTCTCTGGTTGTAAGAATCCAACTCTAAAATGCATTTCTTCTCTGGATACGTTGGATAAAGGTACTAGTAGCACTTCTAGACTGCTTGCATTTGTTGAGTTCCGTAAAACTGTACTATTACTGGTTGTGTATGCTAATATAGATATGCCATTATAGGCTGAAAAGATAATTATTATGATTACTGATATTGATACTATTGCTATAGGCATAAACCTGACAAGGCTTTTCGGACTGTTATTATTATTTCTAATTTGATTCATGTTCATCTGGTATTTCAGAACTGTTAATTGTGTATAAGTGTATCACAGTACGCTGCGTCTGCTGCTTACCTCAAATATAGCCATAATATCATGTGGTTTAATTGCAGTAATTTGAGACCACCAATAACTCTATATAGTAATCCTCAGCAGTCTTGCTATTTATCATGTACAAAAGTATTTTTTGGTCTACCCCTTCAAATATGATAACTGTGTGTCTATTCTTGTCCTTATCTGTAATTGTATTGTATTCCATTAGTATAATTCCTGATACAGGAGCCGAACCCCAAATATTTGAAGTAGGTCTTAATTCTACTTCTACGATAAAGAATTCAACTTATGAAAATTCTACCTTAGGGATTCAGATAGAGTATCCAACCAACTGGAAACCTTTTGAAAAAACGTCTGCTGCTACTAATGCAACTATAGTCGAATTCATTCCATTTGTAGAAAGTGAGCATGATCCTCTTACACCTTTTTTTAGTGTATCAATAGAAGATCTTGAAGAAGTTAAGGTATCACAGAAGGTAGGAAATGAATCAGCATCAGGTATTGGCTCTAACAATAGTGCATTATACGTACTAACCGAAAGAAACCTAGAGCTTGCCAAATCTCTGCCAGATTTTGATATAGTCAGATTAAATAGTACTTCAATTCTTTCAGGTATCCCCGCTTATAAGATAGTATATACTTTTGCAGATCCAGGCTCTCCTTTACTCCCACTCTTCGAATCTATGAACATTTGGGCTGTAAAAGATGATAAGGCGTATACTATTTCTTATTCTGCGCCTGAATCTGAATTTTCAAATCATATGCAATTAGTACAGAATATGATAGATTCTTTTATGATAGGGAAGAATAATTAATCTCTCTGATGTATACAGACTTTGGCTGATGCAGACAGACTTTGGCTGATATCAGGCACAAAATGTTAAACTATTCAATAGGCATTATAATGATTATATCATGATTTGCGGCTAAGATCATTAACCCGATAACCTATGAATTATCAAAACTGATTTACAAGTGTAAATACAAAGACTAAAGTAGGCATCCTGATACATACGCCATCATGCTAATATAATGTATTACAAGAACTATCAAGAGATTCTAAAATTTCCATTATATTATGTGATATTTATGTTAATCCTTGTCGCTCTTTTCTATTCATCCCTTTCTATGATGACAATGATGTCTCTTCCCTTTTCCATCTTGAAGCATGTCAATGCACAAGTATTAGGACCAGAAGATCTAATTACATATAGTACCCAAAGCAATTTTATAAAAGAGTTCAAAGTTCCTCTAAAGGAACTAGGAGTAAAAGGTATTACAAATGATGCAGATGGGAATGCTTGGTTTTATCACTCTACAAATCAGAGTAGTACAATTCTTGTCTTTAATATAACAACGCAACAGTTTAAGCAGTATGGGATAGAAGGTAAAACATTAGTTGATCCTGCCATAATAAACCTTGCCGGAGGACAGATTGTATACGATGATACTAGAAGGGCAATTTGGTTTACTGATGCTAGAACAAATTCAATCGGTAATCTAGACATGAAAAGCGGCATAATCAAGTTATATGATATACCAACTCTAAATTCAGGTCCTATGGGAATAGTTCTATCACCCGATAAAAATGAAGTTTGGTTTACAGAGATTACTGGGAATAAGTTAGGAAAAATCGACATAGAGTCTATTAGTAGTAGTGAGAATGTTAGTAATAGCAATACTATCAAAGAGTACGCTGTTTTCGAACAGCCAAAGGGGCAGAGTAGTGGACCTACACTTTTGACATTTGACAACAAAGGGGTATTGTGGGTTACAATGTCATATTCCCATGATATTTTAAGAGTGGAACCCTGGGCGCTAACTTCTACCAGCAGATATCTGGGTATGTCAAATTTCTCTCTTCCTAAAACCGATTCATTTTCCCCATTTGGAATTGCAATAACCGGTGATAACATTAATACTAATGATAGCAAAGATTCTAATGATTCTAATGAAACTGAACGTATTTTTTTATCCGATCATGGTTCAAGTAGACTAGTCTTAGCCAGAGGTGATCCAGAATTAGATCCTTTTCAAAGCTATCTCTCTTACTGGACATCTCCTTCTAAAGTGTATCCTGTAACACTTCCAAGTCAGGTTGTAGCTGATGAATCTGAAGATAATATTTACTTCGTCCAACATGGTGGAAATAGAATATCGAAGGTCGATACAAAGTCAGGCGTAATGACAGAATATGACATACCTACTGGACCGCTATCAACTGCTGTTTTTCTCACAGTTTCTGATAATGGAGAGAAAGTTTGGTTTACAGAATACGCAGCAAACAAGATAGCATATCTTGATACTACAGTCGCCATTCCCTTTGAAATGCAAATTATTTTAAATCAAAGTCAGAACAGAGACGACAATCAAAGTATTGACATTCCAAATTATGATTCACTTATTACACCACTTGTTTTAAAACCATCAGAGCAAAAAATCCTTGATGTCTTATTAAAACTTGAGAAAATTAATAGTGATAATACAACCAATAGTACTTTAGATAATGCTATTGTATCATCTTCTCCTAATCCCTCCTCATTTTTATCTCTTGACGAAGTTGAATTTTCGGTAATAGGAATGACTGATTCTGGACTTGTTCCAGGATTAACTTATTCGGCAAATCCTCAAAGAATCAATATGTCAAATGGTGGTGATAACACCACTCTGATACAAACCAATGAAACTTACAATTCAAAAATAAAATTGGTATTAGAGGATGACAGTGTAGAGAAGATTAGTCAAAACGAATATAGTGTAATGATAAAATCATCAGCTTCAGAAGGAATAGAACAGCAACAGCATCAAGTCGAATTCCCATTATTTGTATCATTACTCTTTCCGATTCCAGTCCTTTTAGATTTACCATTATCTACTATTTCAGATCAGCAGCAAGTTTCTGATAAGGATCTTATACCAAACAATTATGATACTGATAACCAGTCACCTGCTGAAAGCTTTTTTGGTATTAGAGATATTTCGCTACTATCAATAATTCGTACCCTTTCTCTAAGTGGAGCAATAACTTTGGTTGGATATTTAATCTATGCAAAAGTAAGAAGAATGAGAAAGAGCGACAAAAAAAGATAACTTTTTACAAACGTGTCTAATATTACGAAGTAACTTTACGAAGTCATTGTAACATTGTAACTTTAGGAGCTGCCCTACAATTGAAAAGTTTTATTTTTGAATAAATGCTTCCTATGCTTTACTACTTAATGGATAAATTTTATAATGGCGCTTACATTTGTAAGCCACTACGAATTAATATCTGCTACTTTTAACCACCAGAAGGTTTAGGAACTCTATGAAACAAGAATTAAATTATAATCATAGTAATGTCAGCAGGCATGACATCTTCCGACGTATCACAAATGTACCATGTAAGAGTATGATGACAATATTTTCACTGTTAGTGCTTGTAATGTTAGCGCAAATTGGTCACGAAGAATTAAGTAAAGCACAATCTGACAATATGAGTATGAATCCTATAATAATG
>WHTU01000006.1 GCA_009377575.1 Nitrososphaeraceae archaeon
CAAGGATAAACAAGATCGGCCTTAGGATAAGAGAAGGATTGGGAAAGGTATTTTCTGACGCACATATTGATGTAGACATAACAGGGGTCGGTTCATTATTTATGACTCATTTTCTCAACCAGAACATAAGAAAGATAAGCTCCGCGCTGGACGCTGGGTTATCTGACAAGGATTTGCTGAGAAAATACCATCTAGCCCTCATTGCAAAACACAACATATTCTTCCTTCCCGAAAAAATGGGTGCGATTTCTTCTGTTCACACGATGAAGGATGCTGAGCTTCTCATCGATGCGACACAGCAAATTGTTCAATCCCATCTTCTTTCACAGCCGGAGTAGAGATTGTAATCAGTAAGAAATCTATTAAATCGTATAGATTAAGATACAAATTGATGGAATATGCCAATTCACTATGATTTACTTTAGATCTTGTTTTGTTTAGTCAAATTTTTATACCTTGAAGACGAATAGTATATATGGCTCTAATGACTGGCCAACAGCAAGAAGACGAGGTTCACTTCAAATTGTGCGAAAGGTGCGGTAAGATAATGTTGATTTACGAGAGATGTGAGTGCTATAACGAGCTCTTAAGGGCTTCCAATAGGAATAAAGAACTCGCCAAACCGAACTAAATCTGACAAGCGTGTAAACACAAGGGGATTAGAAATTGCGTAGAGATAGTGTCTTTACAGAATACCAAAGCTAACTTGATAGAGGCATTGCGTTCACGATCGATAGCGTGGGATTTTAGCGAAGGAATTTGGTTGATGACGGACATGCCAGTTATTTGTAGCCATATTGCAAATTGATTACAATCTAATAACAAACTTCTTTGAATTACCAACTTCGATCTTTGAAGAAGGGAATGAATCCTGATGACAACTTCTACGTCGCCGTTCATCTTGAAAAGCATACCCAAGTTGTGTATGAGAATTGACGGTTGGGAAGAGAAAAATCCATGAGGATCCAGAGAGCATCTGACTAAATATGACATTTCCCAATTGAAGAAATAAAAACAGCACAGCGGGGCACGTATGGCCCTGTAGCCTATTCAATGCTTCTGATATCTAAACTGAATTCAGGCGAACAATCCAAATCATCCCAGTCAAGATTATTCTTTGAGGGTATAATTTCGGACAAAGGATCATAACTGTCGAACTTCGTCCTAGCGATAACTGAAGCAATGAGATTCACGCTAACATATCCAGGACTAGACATCATCAAATTCACATCGCTCAAATTGTCCTTTCTAAAGATTGTCTGTACTGTATTGACAAGACGATCCATTGCACCTACGGAAATCCTGTCTCCGCCCATAACATACACTAGGGTACGTCTTACGGAATCTGCATCAGCACTATCCAGTAGCATTGCTAGCGAGTCCATCGCTGAAGATGAAACTGAATCTCTATCAGGTCTCCCAATGCCCAACAAATTCAGGTCACCGTTGAATTCTGTTTGATACAGCGAAGAAATAGTGTCAAATATAGCTTGATTGGTGAGATCATAACACTGTGAAATTGTCAAATCAGGATTGTTGTCCAGAAGGGCATCATTGTCAATGACGACTACTGCACCAGCAGATTCTCGGATCCTTCGTAGTGAAATACCTGCATCAAAGATACGGCCTTTCTCAAACTTGAAAGGCATAATAACGAAAGAAATGACGTCAATATTGGCTGTTGCTGTCAATTGTTGCTGTGAATCAGATTTAGAAGATGCGCCGTCACTGGTTTGGTTTGAGGCGAACAGTCGATGATTCTTGATAATGTTACAAATTGTCGGACAAAGTGCGATACCTGCCTTTCCGGCCAAATTACCTATGATCAACACAGTGTTGTAGCCTGTTACCAAAGACTTTATTTTATCCACTGATGCTTGAGCGTAGAACCTTAATTTTCGGCCCGAAGGATTAACCCATGATTCGGTGTTTATCAAGACAGTAGGATATCCGCCCGTTTCGCACATCTCATCATCTGTAACTATCGAACATGAACACCTCAATTCCTTTGCAATCCTTGAGGCAAGTCGGCTTCCTACGCCGCCTACACCTAAAAGAAGTACAGGTTTTCTTATCTTCATCAAACTATCACTTGAAAGATTTTCTAGCAGTCCCACAGTCCCCTCAGAGGAGTATAATTTATACTAGTTAAAAGTTACGATAAATCGTACTATACTTATGTTAGGCTTTGGCTCCCCTTTTGTCAGGATAAGCGCCTTTCCAACCACTATGCGTCTTCAACCAAGTTCGACTGCTTCTAATGCACGGGAGGTATAGTACTGTACCTGCACCATGATTTGATCCCCCAGTTGTGGAGAACCATTAATAAAATCTCCTTTTCGAATGAAAATTGGTTTATACGCATAGTTTCTCCCTTGTACAAAATTTTGATTTACTTCGTCAATGACAATACTACCCTTCCATCCAATCCATTGCATGTTTCTCTCACGAGTTATCTTTGTGACAAGTTCGTGAACGCGAGCACTCCTATCCTTGGCAACCTCAGTGGCCAATCTACCTTCCAACAAAGAAGCAGATGTCCCAGGCCTAGCACTATATCTAGAACAATTAACGATGTCAGGTTTACTTTCAGAAATTAGTTGTAAGCTATTCTCAAAATCCCTCTCACTCTCGCCTGGAAAGCCAACAATGATATCTGTCCCAATCGTAATATCAGGACACTTATCCCGAAAAGATTCCACCACACCTTTGTACATTTTGACAGTATGGCCTCTTTTCATCGACCGCAAAATCCGTTCGCTGCCGCTCTGGACCGGGATGTGCAGGAATCGATAAATTCTGCGGGACTCTTCAAGAAGTGATATCAGTCTCCCCTTTAAAGGGCCCATATACATTGGGTTCATCATCCCAATCCTGATTCTGAAATCTCCCGCTATTGATTCACATTTTCTTAATAATTCGATGATGTCAGTGCCTAAATCAAAGCCATAGCAGCCGTTATCAGTAGATGAAAGCCAGACCTCTCGGCAACCATCTCTAGTATCATTCTCTATAGCACGTAGAATATCTCCAATCCTATAACTTGTTATCTGCCCTTTAGCAAGTTTGGTCTGACAAAATGAACATTCACTCATACATCCGACACCTATCTGAATAATGCTAACAATCGGATTGATTCTCACTCTGGGAACGTTCAATTTTTCCCGCCCGTCTGTATCCTCCAATTCGATAGATTTTATACCTCTAATTGCTGCGTTCGCGCAGCTAACCGTCTTGGTTAGGGACCTAGGGCCTAATAACGAAGCGCCGCTGAAAAGTCTTTCAAGCTTTGCAGTTTCAGTTTTTGCCAGACACCCTGCAATTATAAGTGGCTTTCCAGTTGACGAAAGGGTCTTTATCCTGCTCAGCATTCTATGCTCAGTAGTATCTTTCACGGAACAGGTAACAATTATGTTCAAGTCATGCTCTTCGTCTTCTTCGGCGATTTCAAACCCGCTTGTTGACAGGGCCCCAGCAATTGCCTGAGAATCTGCCACATTAGCCGAACAACCATATGCTTCTATCCAGACCTTGCGTGACGAAATACCGTTGAGGCTCTTGGAATCAGTAGAATCACCATAGTCATTGGAATCCATTTGACTCTCTGACGAGGCAAGATGTAACTCTTTTTCTTTAGAATCTATGGAAATCTCACTTCTATCGTTTGAAAGCTCTAAAGTATTTGGCATGTTGAACCCTATCTTTCACCGTCATGGAACGCGCCTCAACTATCACATCGCAGACATAAATCTAGAGTTCACTCAAAGGATAACGAACGGATCATGTGCTCTACAACAGGCAGATTAAGCGAAAATTCTGACAAAGGAGCAATGTACGAGAATACGTACCTTGTTCCATCCTTTAGAGTCCAAATGTCCATAGCTTGGAGTGTAAATTGTTGGGAAGGATCTCCACTTCCATAGGTGTAAAGAACCTTTTGTGCTGTAACGTTACCTAGAGCTTGAGTAGCATTCTCCTTGAGATCAAATCTTGGATAATCGCTTGCTATCGTGATTAAACTCTTGGTCAACTGGTCCAGACTCTGGATTTCAGGCTGTGGAGCAGATGAGATACGCACTGTAGGCGGGAGCAGCTGCATCATTTCGGATCTGCTAGCATTGAATTCCAGAATTCGGACATCATCAGCGAATTCTCTAATAATCGGGGACCAATCAATTGGATGCTCGATCTGTATACCTAATTCAGGAGAGACATAAGTGGCGAATTCTGATTCGTTAACAGAACGTGGCTGTTGCTGAGATGTAATATTTTGAAGGTTAATGGTTTGTGTGGAATTATTGCTGCTATCGTTTTGTTGCTGTTGACCAAATGATTGCTGGACGCACAGAATTGGTAGACAAATAGCAGCAGATAAAAGAACCACAACGACAAAAGTCTTAATTTTAGTTCTACTGGTTTTCATAATCTTATCCCCCATAAGCAGCTGAGTTAATTCATGGATTATTTTAATTTTTGTTGAGCATCCCTTGTAGCCCTACTTAGATATCTTGGACTTTCTATCAGAACTTTCAATTCAAACAGTCGAAGTTATCCAGTAACCAGAATGGGACAAAAGTTGAAGAATAAAAATCAGGAGTCTTAATCAGCGGATTTTTTCTTTCGCGGAGATTTCTTCTTTGGTTTCTCGACCTTTTTTTGAACCGGTTCTTTTTTAATATCATCATCAGACTTGATTGCGGTCGCATCTTTGCCTTCTTGTTTCAGTGAATCACCAGGCTCAACTTGTTCTTTGGCGTCGCCTTCTTGTTTCTTTTTCGTTGATTTCTCCTCGGGCGTCTCTTCTTGCTTCAAGTCAAGATCTCCTGTTTGAGATTTTCGTTCTTTGAATTCTTCATAGAGTGAAACAACGACAGTATCAGTCTCGTCTTTAGTCATTCGAACACGGATTCTTCTTGGGGGATTTCGTTTCCCTCGTTGCCATAAATATCTATTCAGGTACTGATCAATCTTTATGTCGTCAGTCTTCATGTGCCTTGTGGCGAACTCCCGTAATATCCTTACTACCCTGTTTGTTCGCTTATACTCTGGAGTAATCCAGGCTTTTCTGAAATTAACAGTATAGATGCTCTCTTCAGGAGCTTCATTTACAGACATTAATCCTTCTCCGCACCTCTAGTATCAACCGACATTAACATCAGTCCTTCGCCAGAGACGCCTCTTGGGATTTGTTCTAACATGTCTATGTGTACGAATGATAACCCATGCCGGTACAGGTCTATTCTGCCTTGTACGTTTTATTAACCTCTTTTTTCGTGAAGTGTTCTTTCTGGCGGCCAAGCTATAGACCGTGGAGTATCTTCGCCTATTTTTAAGTGTTAGTCCCTCACTTAAAGATAATACCTTCTTTACAACTGTGCCGATATGTGACTCTGCAGATATCTGACTCTGCTGATATGTAACATATTATTAAATTAGAACGTACTCTCTATTTCGAACTGAACAACACATCATTATGCCCTTGCCATCAGATCTAAAATCAAGTGATTCGTGGACTTCCTTCAAAGGCAATAACCAGAGAACAGGTACATCCAGCTCTGCTTTTTTGCGCAAGCCGACCTTTAAAACTATGATAAAGTTAGGTCCCATACTATCATCACCGGTGTCAGACAATGAGTCAGTTTATGTTGGCACAATCACCGGTCGTATATATAGAATTGAAATAAGCAGTTCACTTATAAAATGGCATATAAATACATCCAGTCAAATTGTTTCAACACCCTCGATCTACAAAGGCCGCCTGATAGTGGGAACCTTTTCAAATTGGGTCGGCGATGCAGCCGTTGACAATGGGCATAGTAACGTCTGTGCATTTGATGTTCAAGACGCATCCGAGATATGGAAGTTCAAGTTGCAAAAGGGAGTATTTTCGTCAATCTGTTCTATCCATGATGGTATTCATATTTTTGGGTGTTTAGACGGAAAGATTTATGCGCTAAACAACGATGGGGATGTCAGATGGCAGTTTACTACCGGCAGTGAGGTTTGGTCTTCACCCTCGTCTGATGGAAACAGGATTTTCGTGGGTTCAGATGATTGCATGTTATATGCATTGGACTTGGACGGCAATATGATCTGGAAAACTGAACTTAACGGTAAGATCAGATCCTCCTCTCCTTGTCTATCAAATGATAATGATGATGATTGCGATGATCTGGGGTTTCCCTCTGTTTACATAGGAACTCAGAGCGGCAACCTCTATCGAATAAACAAAGATAATGGTGCTATCCTTTGGTCTGCACATTTAGGATCTCCTTTGCTGTCCTCACCCTCCAAAATCCAAAAGCATATTTTGGTGGGAACCTCTGACGGTCACCTGCATTGTGTAAGGTCTACTAATGGTTCCTCAATCTGGAAGTATAAGACGGCGGGTAAGATATGGTCGTCACCCCTCCTCACAAGAGGCCTGAAAGTTTTCGTTGGATCGCTTGACTCACACATATACTACCTAGATATATTGTCAGGCCAGCTACTTTGGAAGTTCCCGACAATGGACATGATAGACTCATCGCCATGTCTTGCTGGTGGAATGCTGTTTGTGGGTTCTAGAGATGGATATTTGTACTTCTTTGACCAAGGAGATTGATTTCGTACATAAGTTAAAGTCAATGTATCTAAGAGTCATTGATCGTGAAAATGTTCGGTTAATGTTTTCTTCATCAGTCCATCACTTAGCCCTCCAAATAACTCGTTATCTACTATTCGGTAAGATAGAAAACGATCAGTTGGTAACACCAGTAAAGATTAATTATCTGAGTCTGCTCCCAACAGCATAACGATATGAGCGATTGGGACCTACTTACGCCAGGCATAGGCCTTACTTCGATAGGAATAGTAGGAGTAGGAATCTCTCTTGCAGGTATAGCCAAGACTTTCATCGACGGAATGCATGCAGTGTCTTTATTGACACTCTTCATTGGTTTGATCTTCCTTTCCGCTGGAATCTTTAAGGATGGATTTCCGAGAAGTTCAAGGTCCAAATCAGCAACATTTATCACGTTAGGATTTCTGGTTACATTTGGCATTGCAGCGGCTGTAACTGTAAGCACCACTGTGCCTAGCATATTTGCCTACATAGGATTGATAATGGTAATAGCAATCCCTGCGACTGTGATAATAGTGGCATCTTACAAAGAGAGCCCGTATGTGAGGGCTATAAGTGTGATATTCATCGCCGCAGCAGTCGTTGGTGGAGGAACCTTTTACATTTTCGGTTTGGTTTCTCCAAAGGTGCCTTCTGAGCAAGATGCTGTACAAGGGCAACAGGGAGCAGGAAATACACCCTCAACGAGCGAGAATCAATCAGTAGCGGAGGCTGGAACTTCAGGGAACGCCACTAACGCTACAGGATCTAGCTCTGGACCGATTGTAAGCGTAAGTATTCCCTCTGGTGCCTCAGCGCAAGACAATCCCTCCTATGACCCCGCCGTCCTCAACATATCGAAAGGCGACTCGATTGAATGGACAAATAATGACAATGTTCCTCACACCGCGACTAGTTCTGTCGATGAGGGGCAGACTTTTGACTCTTCATTGATAATGACAGGCGATACATTCCTTCTTCAAACATCAAGTCTGAGTGAAGATAGGTATGATTACTTCTGCACCTTGCATCCGTTCATGAAAGGGAGCATCGCCTTTGAGGGGACCAACGATACATCAAATAGCAATCAGGCCAACTTGAATTCATCTACTGTTACAAATGTTTCATCTTCCAACGTCAGCTCGCAGCTAACGTTAGTGCAATATTGGGACGATTCTTTGGTCGATGAGGATTATACACCTACGACCTCCATTACTAACTATACCATGTTGACATCAAATTTGTTGCCTACTCGTGCTAATCATCTTGGCTTTAATTTTTTCTGATTTGACTATTAGAGATCACTTCATTTTATTCGATCATTGTACCTTTTGATAATCACTATTACCATTTCTCAAGAGCACCTTCGCAGACTCGAGACAATAGCAAAAGAGCGCTACCCTGCTGAAGCGTGTGCTCTACTAGAAGGGAACACAAGATTTGTCGATAGCCAATCAAATGAGGTAGCCAGTGTCCGTGGTATTGTTCCTATGCGTAACGCCGATGAGTCAGTTTATACTTTCAGAATCGATCCAAATGATCTAATAAGTGCATACAAAGAGATCAGCTCTCGGAAGCTGGAAGTGGTCGGTATATTTCACTCACATTCCTCGGAAGCATTTCCTTCTTTAACTGACACGAAATATATGGAACTTAACCCTGTAGTCTGGCTAATTTATTCAACTTTGTCACACAGCTTTGCTGCCTATATTCTTGACAATATGATGATTAAGGTCAATCTAGAATCCTCCTCTCTGCATCACGCTTCATAAAAAAAGAATCCTATCTTCTAAGGTCTAAGCCTCTCTGCGTCTCTAGGATACAAAACTACTTCGCGAACGTTTTGGGAGTTTGTTAAAACCATCATAAGTCGATCAAAGCCTAATCCCCACCCTGAGTGAGGTGGCATCCCCCATTGAAATGCTTTCAAATGGTCCTCAAATCCTCCGGGATCTAGGCCCTGTTCGACGATCCTATTTTTCAACTTTTCGGGATCATGCTGTCTTCTGCCTCCTGAAACAAGTTCTAGGTATCCATACTGAAGATCAAAGGAACAAGATAGCTCTGGGTGTTTTTCTTTCTCATGGATGTAGAAAGGCTTGAGCTTCATAGGCCAATCCGTGATGAAATAAAATCCTTTGTGCAAATCACCAAGTTTTCGTAATGCAGTGTCAGAAAGGTCGTCGCCAAAGGACAAAGGTTCCCCGACGCCTTTTAATTCATTTATAGCCTTTTCATAGGTTACTTGCTCTATTTTCAATGCAAAGGTATCAGCTACAATATTATCTGAAATGCCAAATATTTCCTCCATTCGATGGCCTATTTCGTCCGGGTTGGAGCTTGCGACAGTGTGAGGCTCCGCGATCTTCTCCCTAGTCAATTTTAGATCATCGGGGCACTGCTGTAACAGATCATAGATTACTTTTCTCACTAGATCTGCAACAATTTTCATTACGTCGGTATAATCATGAAATGCTGCTTCCACGTCCACACTCGTGAACTCGGCTAAATGCCTCACAGTATGAGATTTTTCTGCCCTGAAATATGGGCCTATTTCAAATACACGCTCCAAGCCTACCGTTAGCTGCTCTTTATATAGCTGTGGACTCTGGGCTAGATATGCATTTTTACCAAAATAATCGCATCGAAATAAATTCGCTCCGCCTTCCGTAGAAGTTCCAATGATCTTGGGGGTAGTTACCTCTACGAATCGTCTCGACCTAAGGAAATTCCGTATTGACTGTAGCGCAGTAGAGCGTAGTCTAAATATCGCTGAAACCTTAGGGTTTCTCAGGTCTAAAGCTCTTGAATCAATTCTCTTATCCGTGGAGGATTCGACACGTCCTGTTGGATCTATGGGGAGAGGATGATTAGCCTTTGACAACAGGGAAATCTTGTTTGCCTTGATTTCAACTTCAACATTTTTTGCTTTACTTCTCTGAACTTTTCCCTCTACGAGAACGCAACTTTGTCTTGGGATCATCCTTATCTCACCCAACAGATCGCCAGCGACTATTACCTGCATGATTCCTGTAAAATCTCTCATCGATACAAAGCCCAGTTTACCAATGTCTCGAACATCTTCAATCCACCCTGCTATACAGATATCGCTGCCTACGAGATCGTTGCTTATACAGTCTGCAAAATGAGATCTACTGATGCTTATCTTCTCTGACATGCGTTAACCCCAAATTGTGTTAATTTGATTGCGTTTCAAATTCTACTATGAGTTCGATTTTCTTAACCGCTTTGGCAACTTTCCTGATTTTTTCAACATCAAGTGGCATACTTGACCTCTTCACAGATTCTTGATTTACAATTACCCTTGTCAACTTATTACCGTCAGGTAACCAGATTAAATTCATATTCAATACTCGGAGAGGGTAAAAGAGGTTTTCCATGAATCTCCTATCTGTCCCCTCTGCTTCTACAAACCAAATATTGGCATTGAACTCACCTGCAAATTTTTGAACAATAGCAGGGTTACTTCTAATGGTAATGATATCCGAAGTTCTTAGGAAGAGGATATAATCGTCATCGACCTTGTGAGAACCAACTAGTGTAAATTTGCTGATCTCTTGGTCCTTTTCGGCCAATTTTGCGAGTTTGATAGAAGAAAAGACGGCTGCGTGGTTTAGCTGACCTGAGGTTAACTTTGCATCGCACTTCGAACACAAGATGCCGGTCTTTGCATCAAACAAGCAAATAGGGGTCTTCAACAGAAACTTTGGTTAATTATCATTTCTGTTATATAACCTGTTGGCAACGTCTGTCCTGTTGGGGAACCTTTGAAGAAAATTGGTGGGTTCCTTCTTAAAGATGCATACACAGTCAATCCCTTGTATTTTGTCGCGGATTTCACATCCTATTGCACTAGGTAATAATAATGATGCTTAACACCCAACGACTCAAATACTGCTAGAGATAGAGGTAGCTATTCTTATTGCCCTAGCGCGACCTTTTTTTTTGAAAAAGAAAGAGGCATAGTTTCCGTTCCGCACCGAATTAAAATATTAAGAAAAAATACGGTTCATATGACGCTGAACTCTGGTATCTAATGATTGTCGGAAGGTAGGCCTAAATCAAATCACTCGATGCGCGTTCTAGATACTAGATTGAAAGTAGAAAACCTTCGGGTTTACTATTTCACAAATCGAGGTAAGGTTAGAGCCGTCGATGACATTTCATTTGAGATAAATGGAAATGAGTCGATTGGCATTGTAGGTGAGTCAGCCTCTGGGAAGAGTACTTTAGGGGCCGCAATCATACGTTCGGTAAATCCTCCCGGAAGAATAGTACAAGGAAAAATAATTGTTAACGGAAAAAACGTTCTCGAGTTAACGGAGAGTTATTTTAATCGCGAAATTAGATGGAAAAAAATTGCCGTAGTATTCCAAGGTGCTATGAATAGCTTGGACCCCGTCTACAGAATCTCCGACCAGTTACAGGAGCTAATGCAAGAGCACAAGATTAAGGGAGATTTCGAACAATCAATCTATCAAGCGCTGAAGGACGTTGGACTTGATAGGTCGGTTGCCAACAGATATCCTCATGAGCTAAGCGGTGGGATGAAACAACGTGTTGTTATAGCCATGGCGCTCCTGCTACAGCCTCTGCTCCTTATTGCAGACGAGCCTACTACGGCATTAGATGTACTTGTTCAGGCGCAGATAATGAATTTGCTGAAGAAACTCAAAGCTGAAAAAAATATGAATATTGTAATGATAACCCATGATATTTCTTTGATTTCTGAGATTGCCGACAAGATAGGGATTATGTATGCTGGACAGATTGTAGAATTGTCCTCATCTTCTGAATTGCTCCTTAATCCAAAGCATCCATATACTCAAGCTTTGATTAAGGCTATACCTAAAATACATGCTAATTACAACAAAATACACTCTATCAAAGGAAATCCCCCTGACTTGGCGTCGGAATTGAAAGGGTGTAGATTTTACGAAAGATGTCCTCATGCGATGGACGTGTGTTTGCACGATCCACCTCTATTCAAAATCAAAACCGGGTACGTAAAATGCTGGCTATATAAGGACTCTGATCCTGCAGAATAGAACAACTAGCCTTATTGATAGTCGTGGAGTCTCCTATCTCTATGTAACACTATCTTTTTGTCCAACAATGATTTGTGATTCCGAAGAATATGATCCTTCGCACAGACATCATGGATCACCCCAACGGAACAGAATTCACAAGACGTTACAAAATCCATGACTTGAAAGCTTACTTTACAGACAGAACAAACATCGGTACCGGTCTCCATATCGGTCAACGGCTTGAGCCATGGTTCTCGCCAAAGGACAAGGGTCACTATGTTTTCTTGGTTTTCCGAATTTCCAATTTAAACTTGCCTAGTAGACCCGACCTGTCATACGCACAATAAATACCGTTACCTATTTGTTTTGAGACTGAGCTGAATATTACGCTAGATACAATAGAATGAGAAATTCGCACTTTTGCTGTAGCATTCTACTTTTAAGCTCGAAGCGCACTCATTTAAATATGACATAAGAGATATTGCTTATTTGAGGACGCTCTCTGAAGGAGAAAAAAAGCAATATGTTGCAGAGTACGACCATAGATGTTGAAAAGATAAGGGAGGATTTTCCCATCCTTCAAAGAAGGCTAAAGGGAGGCCACAAGCTAATCTATCTCGACAACGCTGCCACTACGCAAAAGCCTAGAGCAGTAATTGATTCTATAAGCAATTATTACATGAATTATAATTCAAATATTCATAGAGCGGTACATCAATTAGCTGAGGAGGCAACATTTGCGTATGAAGAAGTTCGTCGGAGGGTTGCCAAGTTAATCAATGCAAAATCTGCAGACGAGATTATTTTTACTAGAAACGCAACTGAGTCGATAAATTTAGTAGCCAAGTGTTGGGCTCGCCAGCATCTAACTAAAATGAACAGAGTTCTCATAACCGAAATCGAGCACCACAGCAATATCGTACCTTGGCAGTTAGTGACTGGCGAAGTGGGAGCATCATTAGATTATTTGAATATAGGAGAGGAAGGACGTATCGACATTGAGGATTTTTCCCAAAAGGTTAATGACCCCGATTTAAAGTTGGTGTCAATTTCTCAGATGTCTAACGTTTTAGGTACTATCCTGCCTGTGAAGAAAATGACGAAGCTTGCCCACGAGAAGAACGTGCCTATGATGATAGATGCCGCGCAGTCAGTGCCTCACATGAAAGTGGATGTGCAAGATCTTAACTGCGATTTTATGGCTTTCTCTGCTCACAAAATGCTTGGTCCCACTGGAGTTGGAATACTCTACGCTAAAAGGGAGATTCTTGAGGAGATGCCACCGTTCATTGGAGGTGGAGATATGATCAAGGAAGTCCACAAGCAGACAACTTCATTTAATGATCTGCCGTACAAATTTGAAGCTGGAACTCCTAACATTGCAGACGTAATAGGTTTTGGTGCGGCGATAGATTATCTCAATAAACTTGGTTTTGAGAATATCCGAGAACATGAGATGCAGATAACTGAATACGCATTGGAGAGAATGAACGAGCTTCAAGGTATCACGATATATGGCCCAAAGGTTACGAAGGAAAGAGGTGCAGTTATATCTTTCAATTTGGGCGACATTCATCCACATGACTTAGCTACCATCTTAAATGACTTCGGTATCGCGATGAGGTCAGGTCATCATTGTGCTCAGGTTCTTATGGAAAGGTTGGAAGTTTCTGCTACATCTAGGGTTAGCTTCTACGTTTATAACTCAAAAGATGAAGTTAATATATTGATTGATGCACTACAAAGCGCGCGGAGGTTGTTTGGACTCTGAGTGAGGATATCTACAGGGAAATAATACTTGACCATTATAGGAATCCAAGAAATAAGGGTAGGATTTCGGATGCGGATGTAAGCTTTCATGATAGCAATCCTCTTTGCGGAGATGAAATTGATATTCATTTGAAAGTTGAAGATAACATCGTGAAGGACATCAAATTCGAAGGTAGAGGATGTGCAATAAGCCAGGCTAGTGCATCAATGCTAACCGAAATGGTGATGAACAAGTCGCTGACTTCAATTAAAGAACTAGATAAGGACGACATCCTCGAAAATATTGGCTTGTTGAACCTAGGACCTGCACGTATAAAGTGTGCGCTACTTTCTCTAAAGGTACTCAAGATGAGTATGGTAGAATATTATGCTTCAAAAGACCCTGAATCCGCCCAGGAGATCCGTGAGGGGTCTAGACTATATTAGTTGATGCAACACAAGGGTTCGGACCTAAAGCTTACTTGAATATATATTTCCAAATAAAGCAATAGATACTTACATGTACTTAGGAATAAGAGGCAATAGCATAGCATATTATCCAAGAAATCTTGTCACTTCAGCTTATCCCACCAGAAGCGCGTTCTGGTGATCCAATGAACCACGGTATAAAACAACTATCCGTTCGATTTACTCCTTTATAGAATTCATAGAATTGAGAAGATATGATTAGCAAATGATTCTTTTTTTTAATTCCAGATTGAAGGATAGACTGGATTTTATCCTTCGAAAGAAAAAAATAGACTGGCCATACATCATCATTAATGTCATATTTTGCATATAGCACAGCTGTGGCCCACGTGGGTGCCCAAACTTAGATCTCCTCAATTCGTTATCATAATAACGCTTTTCTTCTTATTGACTGCATTAGTTGCAACAAAGGCGACTAGTAGTGTAGATTCTGCAATTAGTCTTTATGCGTCCAATATTCCACCAGGGTCGGATATGATATCCCTCTTGATCATAGGAGTCACGTCCCTTGGAGATGTAGTGACCCTTGTCATTATTTCCATAGTGCTCAGCATTATTAGAAGGACCAGAAAACAGGGACTCATTTTACTAATCACAATTCTCTTGACTGTTATACTTTTGACCTACATCAAGCCGATTGTGGCAAGAGACAACCCTGATTATCCATCTCCAATCATGTCTTCGAATGTCTCCAGAGGATTTGTGATAGAAGGGGATACTCTTTCTACACTGTCAAGAGATTATTCCTATCCGTCAAATCACGTTGCGATATCAACGGCGTTCGCCTTCATAGTTGGTTATGCTCTGAATAAGAGATCGAGGATCTCTGGCTGGTTGATCTGGAGCTTCCCCTTTATTGTCGCATTAACTAGAATTTTATTAATTCAACATTATGTTACCGACGCTATTGGTGGCCTTCTCTTCGGCCTGATCGTATCGATTATCATGAGTAACGTTATGCATCTTGGAAGAGAAGTTTCAATTGTAAAATCCACATGAAGAGGCAATAACAATAGAACTGCTTACAGAACGCATGATGGATTTCTTTGCATTCGCCGCAGCAGGACCTCTCATACTAAGCCGTATATTTGGTGGTAAGAGCAGCGAATTCCACCATTTACTGATTTCGAGATTACCTCATCAGATTTAATCCAACCATTTCGCTGGTTGATAAGGTTAAATAATTTGTGCCGCGCTTAAATTAACGAATTGCAATCAGCCCTGCGGCAAGTAGGCGACTACATAATACGTCGCTGTCAAAGCGAGGATCTCAAGGATGTTATTGGGGTAAACCTAGCGACCTTGCCGGAACATTATTCGGATTATTTCTTTGAATCCATTCTGAAGGAATTGCCCGAATCATTCGTTGTTGCTGAGTTGGATGGACGTGTAGTCGGATATATTATGTGCAAGATCGAGTTCGGTTTTTCAAACTTTAAGAAGCTGGGTTTCGTAAAGAAAGGGCACGTGGTTTCTGTTGGGGTGCTTGAAGAGAATAGAGGAAAGGGCGTCGGAAAAGCATTAATGCTAGAGGGAATCAACGGGGTGATAAGCCGGAGAGGCGACGAAACATATCTTGAGGTCCGCGTTAGCAATGGGAGTGCCGTTAACATGTATGAAAAACTAGGATTCTTTAAAAAATCCAGGCTAAAATCTTACTATCGTGACGGGGAGGATGCCTTTCTGATGGCATTAGAATTGGACTGAACCCAATGAAAAGTAAATTAAGCCCTGAGTGAGCGACGTCATAGGTATAAAAGAGTTGTCGAGTTCACATCGATTAGGAGTACTTATTTTATTGTTCTCTTTGATAGGATTTATTTTATATACATATCTTTTGCTTTTATCAAGTTATGATATTTTGGTGCTCAAGCTCACGCTACTCTTTTTTGTTGCAGCAATAGTAGGTGTCATAGCTTGGATGGGATACACTATGGCAACTGCAGTCTCACTAGAAGGTACGGAAGGAGAAAAAAAAGACATGTAAGGCTACTGAAAACTATCTAGTTCCCTTTTTGATTAGGACGTCTGAAACCAATTGATAAAAGCGTGGCCCTACTTCCCTTACTACATGTAAGAACTGTATATCGTGGGAGTATTCGCGAAAGGCGTCCTCGGTCTCAGACCTACCGTTCTCTACGGCTGATTTTTTTGAGTCTGCTCTTACATGTTGGAAATAATGAATCATGCCCTGCTCTTCTTTCAAACATGCTACCGCATCACATACAAAGTATTTTGCCTTTTCAGGAAGCGGCATTAAAACTCTATTGGACTTTCCATTAATGTGAGATTTTATAACCTCTTTTGCATCTCCACAAAAACTCTCAATTTTTTCTTCCATTTTATTCAATCTAGAATTGTATATTGACAGTTCGTGAGCAGCTCGGTTAATATCCACGTTATAGACCTTTTTGACATTTCGGTATTTGCAGATGATTATTGAAAATGTTCCTACACCGGCGAACATGTTAGTGACAACTTCATCTTCAAAAGCGAGGTTTGCAATCCTGGACCTTTCGGTAGAAAGCCTAGGCGAAAAATAAGTTTGTTCGACATCGACCTTAAATCGGCAGCCATATTCCTTGTAGAGGGTTATCGGACTATCATCACCTGCAATTAACTCCAGTTTCCTCGTTCTGTGATCTCCAATTACCGGAGAAGTTTGCATATAGACCGATCTGGCTGATTTGATATTGTTCAAAATAGCGTTTGCTATCACCTGCTTTCTATCAACTAAAGTCTCTGGTATTTTCAAGATGACAATACTGCCGATAACATCAAAAGAGGAAGTAAGCTTGGAAACCTCAGATTCTTCAAGTATATTCCCCAATAATCTTTTCAGAAACGTAGACATGAACCGTTTACATTATCAGTAACATTAAGGGCTACTATTCACTATAATAGTAATTACCACTATCTTTCTGACTCCGATCTAGCCGACTCCCTTCCTTATTAACTCGTGGGCGTCCTGTTTCTACATCTCTCCTATAGGTAATGCTAAGTGACTTTAGAAATTCGTTCATACCTACTTCCTTAGCAAGAGGCTCACTTGCATGGCCTCTTGAGCCGGGCACACCCTGAAAAATAACCAGACTGTCTGAGACTAGGTCTATAAGTTGGACATCATGGTCAACCACCATTGCCGACTTGCCATATGCTCTAACGAACCTCTGCAAAAATTTAGCTAATGCAATCCTGTCTTCTACATCTAGGAATGCGGATGGCTCATCAAGAGCGTAAATATCAGCTGGTCTCATGAGTGAAGCTGCGACCGCAATCTTTTGAAGTTCTCCCCCACTGAGATGTTGGATACTCTTATCATATAGCTTTTTTATTCCTAGGGGTAATACTATCTGCTCTTCTATCTGTGAGCCCTCAATCGCGTTACCGTATGAAGCAGCAAGTACAGATCTCACGTCCCCTTCATATTCCTGGCTCAAGTACTGTGGCTTGTAAGAGATCTTGACATCGGTATGGATGGATCCTGAATCAGGTTTCTCTATGCCGGAAATCATTTTCATAAACGTTGTCTTTCCCAATGCATTTGCTCCTACCAGACCTATTATCTCCCCTTTTCTAAGAGATCCATTTGCAACACTCAACTTAAAAGCCGAATGAAATGACTTGCTCAAGTTAGAATAGCTAGTTACGGCAACATCCAAAAGCAAATCTTGAACGGAGCTAGTCTTGTCAAACTTGTAAGATTTTTCCCTGAATCTCACATTTTCATTTGGAAGGTACCCCTCAAGAAAGTTGTTTATGCCAATTTTCGTGCTTCGAAGGGAAGAAGTAATGCCATATGCCCCAGGCTCACCATACAGAACATGAACGTTATCTGACAAATAGTCAAGAAGAGTTAGATCGTGCTCGACCACCATCACGCTTTTACCTTCTCCTGCTAGCTCTTGGATAACCCTAGAAACGCTCAATCTCTGATAAACATCATTATATGAAGAAGGCTCGTCAAAAAAGTAGTAATCTGCCTCTTTGGAAATGGCAATCATCACAGCGAGTCGCTGCAACTCGCCACCACTCAGTTCGTCGACATTTCGGCTCAGTATACTCTCTAAGCCGAGTCGTGGAATTAGCCCGTCAGAGACCTTTCGTTCATCATATTTATCGATAAGGTCGCGTACTTTCCCTTTGAACGCCTTCGGTATCAAGTAAACCAACTGAGGTTTGATAGATGATCTAATTTCACCTGATGCAAGCTTTTCAAAATGAACCTTCATTTCTGTTCCTTGAAAGTTTCCCATTACCTCGCTCCATGTAGGTTCTGACTCATATTTGCCAAAGTTGGGTCTAAGATTGCCCGACAAAATATTTACAATAGTTGACTTCCCCATACCATTTCTACCTAACAAGCCCACTACCGAGCCCTTCTTCAAGGTGGGGATCCTATAAAGTCTAAAAGAGTTTACTCCGTATTGGTGTATTTTTTCATGACCCAGCTCGCTTGCTAAATTAACAATCACAATTGCATCAAAAGGGCACTTCTTTATGCAAATACCGCAGCCTGTACAAAGGTCCTCTGAAATAAGCGCCTTCCCATCTGAAGGCCTCTGAATGATGCACTCCCCGCCGGTTTTGTTTACAGGGCAATATACTATGCATTCCAAACCGCATTTTCTAGGTTGACATAGTTCCTGATCCAAGACTGCAACTCTGTGAGTATTCTGTGTCTTATCGCCCAATTTTGACTGCCCTTCTGGTTCTACTTAATGTATTATATGCCTTGTGACCAAGTATATCGTAATTCACTCATAAACCTAAACCGATTCGTCCGTCACTAATAAATTGATTAACCACTCATTCAATCGCAGTTCAGTCCGTAGAACGGGCCAGTATTAAACCCTGCACGTCCTATAATTCTCTAACAAGGAACAGAGACGCAACTCTATGACAATAGGAACGTTAAATTTACCCTTCCGCAAGGCTAATGCTAAGCCGGCCATAGCGAAAGGGAGCGACCCGGACCCATTCCGAACCCGGAAGTCAAACCTATCGTTGCTGCTGAATACTGACCTGCGTGAGCGGTTGGGAAACAGCAGTGCTGGCGTTCTAATTAGATCTTCTAGGCTGGAGCATCTAGTATCCTTGCTAAAAGATTAGATTTCTGTTGGCTCGCCAAGGTGAACGAGTTTTAGGAGATCCTTGATATTATTTCCGATCTGGCTTATCAATGGATAGACCGATATCAGACCTATGGGCTCCCAGACTTGAGTCTGAATTATACAGCAGAAATCAGCAGCTCTAACGAACAATTTTGCAAATTCCTCTCCAGCGGGTATATTAGAGATACACTCGGAAATGGAATCGTCTTTTGCAAGATAGTGAGATAATAGCCCTCCTGTCCACCCCAGAGACACTACTTTTCCACTCCTGAACATAAATTGGGGATAGCATGACACGAGTTCGT
Source organism: Nitrososphaeraceae archaeon (assembly GCA_009377575.1). Classification (GTDB taxonomy): domain Archaea; phylum Thermoproteota; class Nitrososphaeria; order Nitrososphaerales; family Nitrososphaeraceae; genus TH5896. The sequence continues at coordinate 19,310 of WHTU01000006.1, forward strand.
GAGCGTTTCGGTCTGAATCAATAATGGATAGGTTTCGTAATAGACAAAAAATGTCAAAGAAAGGACCCATTCTCATTACCTCCTCTATTCCGATGTAATCAATGGATGAGTCGTCAACCTTAACAAATCCATCTCGATTGCAGAGCCAGCGCTCGTAATAGGGTCTTAAAGTTTCATCGACGTCGCAAGCCAAAGTTCCTCTTCTACAGCGTACTCCTGTATGTGATAAGCCATCAATTAGCGAATCTATCTGAAAAATTGGCATGCAGGATCACCATTCAGAGACATTATGTATTCCAGACACCCATATATCCTGACAGGAGCTATCATAGCCGATCCAATTTCTGGTTAAGCTAGTTCCGCATTCATGCCGTTCCTTATAAGGAGTAACTAAATGTTAAGCCACATATCTTTCAACGTGCTTTCATCGTGACCCTGATTCGGCTATGACCAATCTAATTAGTGAGCGAATACCGAAGCCTGTTGCCCCCTTTGGATTGTAACTTTTGTCCCATGTTCCTTCCTGAGTCCATGCCGTTCCCGCTATATCAAGATGTATCCATGGAGTTTCATTTACAAAGTTGGAAAGGAAGATTGCCGCTGTAATTGATCCTCCAGCACGACCACCGATGTTTTTTATATCGGCAAATTTGCTCCTAATCTGCTCATTAAATTCAGTGTAGAGCGGAAGTTGCCAGAATTTTTCATTGGTTTTTTCACTGATTAGCCTTAGCTTATTGAACAATTCAGGACTATTGCTGAGTGCCCCTGCAATATTGGAACCAAGCGCTACAATACATGCTCCAGTCAATGTTGCCAAATCAATAATTGAATTGGGGTTGTACTTTTCTATTCCGTACGCGATACTATCAGCCAATATAAGCCTCCCTTCAGCATCAGTATTAATCACTTCTACGGTCTTTCCATTATACATCCTCACTATATCTCCTGGCCTATAAGAAGAACTTGAAGGCATATTTTCGACGCACGGGACAATTCCTATCACGTTTGCTTTCACCTCAAGATTTGCCAGACCACTCATTATGGCAATAACATCACATCCGCCAGATTTGTCAAATTTCATTTCGTCCATTCGATCCGATGGTTTAATGGATATTCCGCCTGTATCAAATGTGACTGCCTTCCCTACAAACAGATATGGTCCCGCTATACTACTATTCTCGTTTCCTTTATATTCTATAATGACAAGTTTAGGAGGCTTGTTGCTTCCCATGCCCACTGCTACAATACCATTTAGGCCGAGAGATTCCATCTCGTAACGTTCTATTATACGTGTTGAGATCCGCTGGTGTTTTGAAGATAGGTCTAATGCAACACGAGCCAAGTATTCTGGTGAACATTCATTCGGTGGCAGATTTGCTAGATCTCTTCCGAAGTTAACCGCGTCAACTATTATCCTCGTGGTATCTAACACGCTCTGCCATTCCTCTCGATTTCCATCCACGAGTAGGCTGATTGTCAATAGTGATGAACTGTAAGAGGATTCACCGTTTTTTTGTGACTGGTACTGATCGAATTTATAAAGCGATAAGCATGTCCCTTCACAAATTGCTTCTGTCAAAACCTTAGTTAATTGGGTAAAAGGTTTGATGCTATATTCAGTAACGTTAATCTCCATTGCTTTCGCAGAGGCCTTTCCTGCAAGGACTCTAACTTTTTCATTGTCAAGACTTGCCCTTTGCCCTAACCCTAATAGCATGATTCTCTGTATTGGACCTGTGAAGCAATGGACGATGCAGATACTCCCAAATGATCCAGTATGTTCCTTTTCTTTGATTACTCGATCCACCAATTCGACAGTCATTGAGTTAATCCCATCCAATTGATTTCTTATACCCTCAACTTCGTCCTCGAATACGCCTAAAACCAATAGCGGGGTTCGTTTAGTACTAGCAGGAATCTGCTCTGCAACAACTTTAACCATGATGTGCTCATTATTAGGACTTTATTTTAAGGTATATCGTACATCTAGTCCTAAATTTGCAGGGAAAGCCGGTAACGAGTGACCACTCTTTAACGATGACTGGAATAACCCTAATGTTTTTATTTTCGATCACTTCGCAATCTTATTGGACAAGAATTGGCGCGTTGCTCGGAGATTGGGGTTTAATATGACACTAAAAATGCGGTATTTAGACCTCAAGACAAAGATCCGAGCTGTCAGGATGCTCGCAATAGAAGGGATCGCCGAAGCTGGTTCGGGTCATCCTGGGGCTTCGTTTTCGGCCGCCGAAATAATGGGCGCGCTTTACTTTAGGAAATTAGTACATAATCAAAAAGATCCTTTCTGGAAGGGGAGAGACTATTTCATTAATTCTAAAGGTCATTCCGCACCTGGTTTTTATGCTACGTTAGCCGTATCCGGCTATTTCCCAGTCATGGAGATCAAATCTCTCCGGGGGTTTGGGTCTAGGCTACAAGGTCATCCAGTACGTTATTCTGAGGAGCAAAGCAAGTGGAGTGTACCTGGCATCGAGTATTCTGGAGGTTCAGAAGGGATAGGGCTATCCGTTTCTGTAGGTCTTGCGTTGGCTAACCGTCTGGATGGAAATGCAAATCATATATTTACTTTGATTGGAGATGGAGAATCAAATGAAGGTCAGGTTTGGGAAGCCGCAATGTCGGCGTCCAAATTTGGATTGGATAATTTGACTGCAATACTGGATCGGAACAGGATTCAGCAAGATGGATTCACTGAAGACATAATGCCACTCGATCCTGTCCGTGACAAGTGGGTTGCTTTCAATTGGAACGTGATTGAAATAGATGGACATAGGGTTGAGCAGGTGATAGATGCAGTTAACAAGTCGTTGGCAGTGAAGGACAAGCCTACGATCATTATAGCCAATACTATCAAAGGCTATGGCATCAAACATATGACTAATAATCCCCAGTGGCATGGCAAGGCTCCGCCTAGGAAGCAGACACCCATACTACTGGAAGAACTTGACTGCGAGTTTCTAATTGCTCCTTCCATCATAGCTGGGGGAAAGGAGAATTACGAGGAGAAGATAAGAATGGCCGAGAGGGGGGGAGCAGACATGATCCATTTGGATGTCATGGATGGACGATTTGTTCCTAATCATACTTTTCTGGCAGACACTATCCATAAATTAAGAAAAATTACCTCGATGCCATTTGATGCACATCTGATGATAGAAAATCCCGCAACTGTGGTCGATGAATACATATCAGCCCGGTGCGATATAATTACGGTCCACGCCGAGGCGTGTTCGCAATCCGAATTTGCAGAAATCAATAGGAAGCTTATTTCAAACGGGATTAGTCCAGGGATCGCAATTAATCCGGACACGTCACTACCTGACTGGATATGGGATTACCTGAATTCGATAGACGTCATAAACATATTGTCAGTGAATCCGGGATTCCCCGGACAGAAATTTATACCGAAGGTGCTTCCAAAGATGATCAATGCAGTGAAGGAGCTCAGAGGAAATGGGTATAAAGGCTATGTTGAAGCGGATGGTGGAATAGATTCGATAACCCTCCCCCAGGTTTATGAGGCTGGAGCTAGAATTCTTGTTACAGGCAATGCGGTCTATGGGACTACAGACATTCAAGGGGCGATACTGCAATTGAAGCACACAGCAAATGTAGTGTTAGAAAAAAAGCTTCTCGATTTATCGACTAGCATTGGGATACGGAATGATTGGCTTAAGACACGTAAACATATATTGATTCCATTTGCAAACGAATTGGACATAGAGGAAGAAATTCATGCTCTTAAGTAGGGAACAGACAAGGCTTGATATGAGGAGTGCGTACGGGGATAGTCTCGTTGAGGCTGGGCTAAAATATCCCCAGGTAGTTTGTGTTGGGGCAGATACCACTGATTCGCTTAAAATAAGGAACTTTGGGAATAAATTCCCTGAAAGATTTTTTAACTTGGGAATAGCAGAAGCGAATCTAGTCTCCGTAGCCGCTGGCCTAGCCATGGCAGGGAAGATCGCTTTTGCAAGCACATATGCGGCATTCCTTCCGGGAAGATGCCTCGACCAAATTCGGAATGCAATATGCTTTCCTAACCTGGATGTGAAACTTGTTGTCTCTCACGCTGGATTGACCGTCGGTCCAGACGGTGCATCTCATCAACAAATTGAAGATCTTGCAACGATGCGAGCAATTCCAAATATGAAGGTCATGGTACCTTCCGATGCCATTTCAGCCAAGAAGATTGTCCATACATCTGTCCATACCAGAGGACCTGTCTATGTGAGACTTGCACGCCCTCCTAGTGAGGTCTTGTACGATGACACCATCCCAACTGAATTCGGTCTAGGCAAGGGAAATCTTCTCCGTGAAGGTGACGACGCAACCTTAGTTGGATGTGGGTTAATGGTCTCCACTTCGTTGAAAGCAGCAGAGATTTTAAGAGAGAAGTACGCATTGAACTGTCGGGTAATTGATATGTTTACTGTAAAACCTATTGATGATGAATTGCTTGAGAAGGCCGCCAGAGACACTGGTTTGTTAGTCTCCGTGGAGGAACATAATATCTTTGGAGGTCTTGGAGGTGCAGTTGCTGAATCTGCTTCTGCTCACTATCCCGTACCAGTTGAAAGGATTGGCGTTTCGGATGTTTTCGGTGAATCAGCAAGAGACGAAGAATTAGAATTGCTCCTGGACGTCTATGGATTGAGTCCTGCAAAAGTGGCAAAAAGGGTCGCTAGAGCGGCGGAAAAGAGGAAATGAAGAGTAGATGAAGATTTTTTTAGACACTGCCAATTTAGAATCCATAAAAAAGTACAATGATATGGGTGTTTTGGATGGAATTACTACAAATCCAACGCTTCTATCAAAGGAACAGGGTTCACCTGAAGAGATAATGAGGGCAATCGTGAGTATGGTGAGAGGCGATGTAAGCCTAGAGGTGATAGGAACAGAATCAGCACAAATAATTGAAGAGGCTCACCACCTAAAAAAATATGGGCAGAATGTCGTAGTAAAAATTCCAATGATCCCTGAAGGTTTGAAGGCCTTAACGACACTTTCCAGCGAAGGAATCTCTACGAATGTCACGCTAGTGTTTTCAGCTAATCAAGCATTGTTAGCTGCTAAAGCTGGAGCCACGTATGTGAGTCCGTTCATTGGCAGACTTGACGATATCGGACACAACGGAATGTCAATTGTGAAAAGTATAGTAAGCATATTTAGAAACTATCAGTTTAAGACCCAGGTTCTGGTGGCGAGCATACGTCATCCTGACCATGTAGTCCAGGCTGCTGAAATTGGGGCTGATGTAGTAACCCTTCCACCTGATATCCTTGGCAAGTTGATGAGACATCCTCTCACAGACAAAGGACTGGAGGCATTTCTTTCTGATTGGGAAAGGATTGGGAACGAATCTCCAAAGTTGCGAAAATAGTTCGGCGGCTATAAGATACGTCTAGACATGCATCAAATCACAACAGTTGTGCTAAAGACTCAGCTTTTCAGTAATCCAATTACTTTTTTTGGAATATCTTCTAATTTACTCACGGCCAGGCTCCTTTCGTATTCCAGGTATCTCAGATTTTGACCGATTGATATAGCTTCATCTAAATTTCTTCCCAAACCAAGAGCGACCATGTGAGTGCCAATTTTCCGAAAGGATAATACCATATGACGTACTGCATCTGTGTCAGAAGGTTCACCATCGGTTAGGGTGAAAAAGATTTCAGGTTTGAAAGACCTTACCATTGGTTCGAGCAAACCATAGATCTCCGCAAGGGGCGTTCCTCCACTTGCCCTTATCTGAGCCAGCCTCTTTGTACAAATTGAAGACCACCTGTAATTTGGCGGTTTTATTAACCAACATTTCACTTGTTTACCATCAGTACTAAAGGCATAAACAGCGAATCTTACGCCTAAGAAGGAAAGGGCTTCGCAAAGAGCGTTAGTTACTTGTTTGTATTTCAGTTCGACCTCCTGTATGCTACTGGAATGGTCAAGAAGTATCATTACTCTAGTCTTAATAGTAAGCTTCAAATCGACAATGAATGGTGTAGGTATAAATTCGATGAATGCTTCTGAATCGAACTCGTCTCCGAATCGATCATGTCTTTCAATCCAGCCTGTACGCCACTCTTTGAATTTTGCCTTTGTCTTGTGGATAAGGTTAGTGTCGTAAACTTCACTCTCGTTAACATCCAGCCGATGTGGGATGCTGATTCCCATATTTTCCAAATTCTCGTACCCTTCATTCTCATGTCTCTTGCTCTCTCGAACTAATGTTTCATACTCAGGAAGTATATCTGTGCCATCGACTATCGCGTCGACGCTCTTTTCAATATTCTTCTCTGCAGTTCGCCTCTTCCTGACTATCTTTTCAATCTGTCGAGATAATTCCGATTCACTCATAGAAATTCCAAACCTCGAACGTATGGTTGAAAAAGGGATTAAGACCAAGGGATCGACTTGCAAGATCTTTATTATTCGGGGGACCTGTTCTTCTATCCACCTTGTCTGATACTGAGAGGCAAGGGCTTCCTGCACTACCGACGTAGCCAATTCGACCGCTTTGGCCACTTTATCATGTTCGGACGAGAAAAGCTCTCCTTTTATATACCCAGTCAAAAACAATTGGCCGAAGCCCTCGAGTAGCTTTTGGACACCGTACAAGGAATTTAGGAGAGGTCGATTTAGCCAGGATATTCCTTCGTCAAAGATGATTTCATCCATCATCCCCTTCCAATCATCAAGGCCTATCGATTCAATTCGCTTCTTTTCGAGTGCATTAAACACGAACCCGAATGCATGATCGTAACTAAGTACTTTAGTCGAGTATTTTAATCTCATAGACTCGTACCACAAAGACACACGCCACTGGCGATACTTTTGAAATCGATTTCCAGCATATCCACGAAGATGAGGCAGTGCAATCTGGTTCTTATCAGGACTCGTCTTTGGATTTGCTTCTTCGGTGAATGTTACAAGCGATTTGGGTTTGTCAGACCATCTGCGTGACAGAAATGTAGCTATTTCTACTAGAACATCGTCCCTGACGGTTAAACCCTCTAAGGTAGAGCTGTGGGTCACGTTAAGTTTATTGTACTTGTATTCGGACACAACTAATCAAAAACCTATCTAGTTTCCAAACATAGAGGTAATCATATCCATTACCTTTCGATACTCTACATCGCCCCATTGACCGTAGACATTTGCAAAGACTAATTGTGCTGCATACTTCGCTTCACTTCCCGATTTTATAAGTTTGGAGAAGGCAATAGTCTCCCTCATACTAGGGCTATAGTAAAGCTCCTCAACAGCGGCAGCCTCACGAAGCTTGTTGGCAAGTTTGACACCGATGCTCACGGATGCCAACGCAGAGTCCTCTATCGAAGTATGTCTTCTTATTATATCTACTTCTACTTCTTCTGGAGGGTATTCCAACCTGAGACGAACAGGAAATCTGCTGAGTAATTGCGGGGGAAGTTCCTTGGTTCCTACGTGGGATAACGGGTTGATTGTGGCGATAACGGTCCACCCTTTGGATGCAGTGATTGTTTGACCTTCGGATTCCTTTAACACGACTTGCCTCCTATCATCTAGAGCCTCATCCAGTCGCAAAAGCACGTCTGCCTCAGCAGCGTTCAGCTCGTCGAGGTACAGCAGTCCTCCAAGCTTCATGGATTCCACCAGAATTCCATCTACAAATCCCACCTCTCCATTTTCAAGAGTCTTAGTTCCTACGAGATGGGACTCTCTAGTTCTAAGGCTAAAATTAACGGGATATAATGTTCTCCCAATCTCTGCGCCAAATGCTTTCACTAATGTCGTCTTGCCAGTTCCTTTCGGTCCAATAATCATGGCAAATAGTCCAATATCATAGGCTTTTCTTAGAACGGGCAATGCGCCATTCCAATCTAAATACAGAGGTGATGATGGTAGGCTCAATGATAAACACTGATAACTTTGATTCTGATTTGTAGGCTTAAAAAGGTATATAACAACTTGCGAAGTTAGGCACGCAGAATAGCCCGCTTGTTCCTTATGAAGTCACTAAGTAGGGCCGCCTCCAAAGCCTCAGGACTCGCATAATAAGATCTTCCCTTCACTCTTCTTTCCATTTCGTTAACAAAACCTAGTAACGAATCCTCTTCACTAATCATTAGAGTGTCGATGTATATCCCTTTCTTAAGGCACTTCTCTGCCTCAATAATAGTTTGCTCAGCAATGTAGCTATCGACCTGCCTGTAGCGATAACACAGATACACTAGATTTCCAGCTGAAACATCAAGTCTCAAATCATATTCAGCCCGAACGCTATCCAAGCTCAAAGCATCAGGTTTGTAAAAATGCGAGTATGGCCTGATTTTCAAGATTTTTTCTTGTTGCTTCACGTCATCCATAAAGCAAGCGCTGGGGTGACCATCTGTCACGAGAATAATCCGCTTGTTTGCTGAACCGTCATTAAGCAATATTCTCGTTGATAGCCTAAAGGCTGCTTGATAGTTGGTGTAATGCAAGAAATCCGAGCCGGCATCAAAAGTCTTTAGATATGGTATATCGGAAATTTTCACACGGGACGCGAGCGAGCCGAAGCCCACGATGTAAACAGAATCATTTGGAAAGAATTTTTTGTTAAGCATTACCAGGCTCCACAGAGCCTTCTTTGCTGCTTCAATCCGACTCAAATCCCCAAACATTCTAGAGTATTTCATAGTCGAGCTCAAGTCGATGCAATATACCACGCTGGCTCGAACATCTTGCAAGGTTTCATATTCTTCCAAATCTTCCGTTTTCATTTGCACTGGAATCTCTATTCTGCCAAACTCCTTTTGCACTCTGAGAACGGAATTAAGTAGCGATAATGGTATATTGACCAGCCGTATATCGTTTCCATCTTCATATTTACGAGTGGTATCTAGTATGACAGATCCAGTGCCTAGTGTTTTTGTGCCATGCCCCCCTGCTTCTCCGAGCTTCAGCGCCTTCATTACGTCATCAAGGATCATATTGCCAATCCTATAAAATCCTCTAGAAGTGAGCCACTTCTCATCATTTTTTAAATAGCCTTCATGAAGAAGCATTCGAAGGATGGGAGAAGGGAACCTCAGAGCGCGGGCGTTCTCTTCCTCTCTGCTATTGTTATTTGTATCTTGCCTATGTGTGGAATCCTCGCCGATACTCTCTTGCTCTAAAAGATTCTTTATTATTCGATCTAATTCTTGAAGGTTGGGTCTATTTTCCCGTAGTGCTTCTCTTCCAACTATACTCAACAAGAGATCGATACCTGGTTTAGGCGAACTTCCAAAATTTTTGGAAAATTTGGATTTTCTAGATTCATCTCTAGAATAGGCGAGCTGAAAAAGGTAACTTTTTTCAGGATTATTCATTTGAATCTTGTAATCCATATTCACTTTGGCTCTTCTTTTCGAGTACAGCCGGTTCAATCCATGTTAATCCTTCTAGTACTAGTTCAGTAACCGAGGCCATGAGTTCTCCATCCAATTTAGGGGGAATCGAAATGAAATGGACGTTTATGTCACGTCTACTTAGCTCTTCTACCAACTCTTGCTGCTCCTTTAATATCCGATCGACAATCTTGATTACTATTTGCTCTAGATGTGATGACTTTCTAAGTTGAACTTGATAGTCAAGCGCTGAAGAGGGATCAATACCTAACATTTTTTGTGACACGAGAAATCTGTTGTTTTCCGAAAAATCCCTACGCACGAGTTGAAGTTCATTTAAATCAATGGAATCCAAATACGCCACTGAAACCTTTTTCAATACCTCATCGATAAGCTTCCTTAACAGCTTCGATCTCGATTCAAAGTTGTCGTCTATTTCGGAAAGTTCAAACTTTACGGCTTGATATATGCTGTCAAAATCACAAAACCTAGGGACACTAATCACCGCATTGAAAATTGATCTGCATCTTTCCGATTCACTTATCAGTAACTCCATCGAGTGCACGCCCATCCTAACGCTTACCCCTTTCTCTTGATTTATCTCATCTCTAGATCTCGCAAGTTGCACTATTGAAGCTACTGTTCTGAGAATAAAAACTGGTACAAAAGCCTGTGATGAAGTTAATCCCCTTGTCTCCTGTGATATAATCATGATCTCGTCTTCCAACCTAACCGGATAATGTGTCTTAATATGACTTCTTAGACGATCGGACAGAGGTTCAATAATTCTTCCCGAATGGGTATAATCAGTCGGGTTAGCTGTTGCAAAAATGCTAACGTCAGGTCTAAACGTAATCGGGTACGATCCTGTAGTGAATTTTCCTTCCTGCAGTACGCTAAGTAGCGCTACCTGTTTTCTTGGATCGAGTACTGGTAGCTCATCTATGCACAACATTCCGTGGTTTGCTTGAAGAAGATAACCCGGGGTGTATGATTCGATGTCGTAAATTTCAATACCCTTCTTCGCGATCTTCATCGCATCTATTTGACCAACTAAATCTTTAACAGAGACATCAGGAGTGGCTAGAAAATATCGATAGCGATCAAATCCCTCCACCCATTTTATGCGCGTATCTAACTTGTTATTTCTTATTGAATTCTCGCATGCAGTTGAGACAGTAAAATCAGGACTCGTTCTTTGGATCTCTTCATCGGATAGCATTGCTGCAAGACTCTCTTCTGCGATACTTGTTGGAATATCGTGCATTAGCGAGCCTTCAACAACCGGGATAGGAGAAAGTAGGTGTTTTGCAACACATTCGGCAATTCGAGTCTTAGCTTGGCCAATTTCCCCAATGAGCAGGATGTCGTGTCCAGCTAATATAGCACGAATCAATGCCGGGAGAACGTCTAATTCGTAACCAATTATCCCTGGAAAAGGTGTAATGCCACTCCTTAATCTTGCAACAAGATTTCGCCTTATTTGGTCCTGAACAGAAACAAATTTGTAATTGATTTCTAACAGATCTTTCAACTTGGTTAACTGCTTAAAGTTATCGGGTAATCCAGCCATGATCTCACTGTAATTAGGCTCTGAAGTGTATGAACGATGGACAAGTTTTCTTGTTTTCTCGTGAGGGTCCAATTCGATCTGCGAAATCAGATACAATTGGGTTGTATATAAGAGACGCAGAAGGCAGAAGGAGAGTAAAATTGATCTTGTAAGGGGTTCTACGTACCTAATTTGTGACCAATATCAATAAAGAATCGTATCCGAGTTGAATGTGAGACCGTAGCCTATTTCTAATTCACAGCCAAAAACGATCGATGTACTTGGTTGTGAAACGTAAATTATTGGCTGTGGATCCTGAGCCACCTAACTATTGGCAGAGACCTACCGCAACTTTGAAGGTCATTGGGTTTCGAAGACGACTTCGAGTCAATAAAAGATAGAAGAAAACTCTCGTAGGCCTTCCAGAGTTAAAATTTCGTGTTGACATCCAATTTACGTTAATGGGAAAAGAATAAGGTTCTGGTACAGAATCCTAATGCGATAGAAACCCCAAACAATTAGACCTTTTGGAGCAAATCAAATATCGAAAAGGACTCCTTATTGTGAAGGGTAATTAACTTTGCCAGAATTCAATGTAAGGACACCCCTAGTCCGAGCTCTGGTGTAGAACAATCCCGGGTCCTTGATATTCTGATTCTTTCTTGGAACACCCTATTGATGGTCAACGAAGGGAAGATAATCTTGAAGTGCGTTCACAAAATCTTAGCATGATTTTTATTTAGGAACGAATACGGATTGAGTGCGTGTCAACTAGCGAATATAAATATATACTTAGAATTGCGGGAAAGGATATAGATGGCAGCAAAAAATCAATTGTTGCACTTAGTAGCATCAGAGGGTTGGGATATAACTACTCTCAAGTATTATTACAATCGCTTAACATTAGTCCATCGACAAGAGTAGGCTATCTTACCGAAAGTGAAATACAAGAGATTGAGGACGCGGTGAAAAATCCATCAAAAATTAAAATGCCTTCGTGGTATCTAAATCGAAGGGCAGATATGGATACTGGTTCTGATACTCATCTTATAACATCTGATCTAGAATTTGCCATCACTAATGACATAAATAGGGAGAAAACCGTCATGAGCTGGCGTGGCTATAGACACATGTTTGGGTTGAGAGTGAGAGGACAACACACGAGAACAACAGGAAGAAGAGGAAGCGCTGTCGGCGTCAAGAAGAGTGGTAGGGTAGCTCCAACCTCCGCTTCGAAATGACAAAATATGTGGGGATGGTTGAGTAATGGGAGATCCTCGAAAATCAAGGAAGACTTATAGCAGGCCCCGAAAAATTTGGACATCCGATCAGCTGAGCGCAGAGCTGTATGTCATTGGATCTTATGGACTCCGAAATAAGCGTGAATTATGGAAAGCTCAGACCGAAGTAGCTGGGTTTAGAAACCAAGCGAGGGCTCTACTCGCGTTACCAGCTGAAGATAGACATCAACAGGAGATTAAGCTTCTCAAATACCTTAGCAGGCTTGGTCTGACAGATGAAAGGGCCTCATTAGATGATATTTTGAACCTAAAAATTGAGCATTTATTGGAAAGGAGACTTCAGACTATGATCATGAGAAAGATAGATACTAAGTCACCATATACAGCGAGACAGATGGTCGTTCATGGACATGTATCAATAGGAGATAGGTTTGTCAACTTGCCTGGGCACATAGTCAGGAAAGAGGAGGAAAATATGCTCCTTGTGCATTTGGAACTCTCGAAATCATCAGCATCAGTTCCAAACGTGGAGAAATAAGAATTAAGTCCAGGCAATACTGCACCGAATTATTTGGAAATCTCTTTGATTATGTCAACGTGGTCGATTTTCCCATCAGCGTTCATATCAAAACCTTGCACGACAATTGCCCACTCATGTCCATCAGAATAATTTCTTAAAATTTGGCTTGCAAAATTTGTAAGTCCCAAGACTGCAGATTTGGTACCGATAGACCTTACCCCTGCCACGATGATTACTGTATTTTTTTCATCATAAGGATTTCGTATTTTAGCAATCAGGCCGTGATTGTCCATATTATACAGCTCTCCTGTCTCTGCAGCTAGGCCAGACCAAAAGTTTGACTCATTGAACCTGATTGGAAGGTATTTGTTGAATTCTGCCGTAACGATGTTTGTCCCTGGCCCCCCTATACTCACTATATTGCGACCATTAATGGCTCGCTCTGCCCTCGCGTCAGAATCAAGTTTTACAATGAATTCGTCAGAGATATTGCACAAGTTCCCTAGTGAAAATGCCAGCTGGATGGCATAATGCCCATCCCTTGCTGACGATTTGTAGGGACCGTGCGGATCAGGAGCGCCTACAACCATGAGTCCGTTGAACAAATTATCCGTTATGAATTCCTTAAAGAAGACTATATTACTTGAGTCCTGACGATTGTTATTGGCTAGAATACTAAATGGAGCCTCTCCCCAATCCATTTCTAAACCGTATGAAGGGTTGACCGTTTTAAATAGGCGAGCAGTCCCTCCTCGGATTGTTTTGGTTCCAGACTGCTGAATAGCTCCGATACGCAGTAGTCTTTGCATGTAGTAATATGCACTTTGCTCGTAAATCCTGAGCTCCCTTGCTACTTGGGCAGTATATTTTGGTTCGGATGAAAGCAATTGCATAATCTTCCAGGCGACCGGATTAGAAAGGACGCTCATGTAGCTGACATCCTTATAAACGGTTATCGGTTTGGATAACATCTTGTCGCCTGCACTGTAAAGTAGAGTCTTCTCCAACGACTGACGTGGGCCAAGATTATATATAAATTATGACAGGTACAAAAAAAATTTGGCCTCCGTCTGAACGTGTTAGCGCATGGCTTATTCTATGAAGATGATTTTACACTAAATGTGTCAATATAACGGTCATTTCGTCTATTTGGCTATTTTTAATTATGTTATTAAAATAACTATGCGTGTGTGTTCAATTATCGGGTACAAAGGTGAATCTCTCGCTGCTCCTCTTCTAGTGACCTGCTTACAGAAAATGGAGTACCGGGGCTACGACAGTGTAGGAATCGGAACCATTAATGATGGCAAGGTAAGTGTCAGGAAAGGGGTAGGGAGGGTCGAAGATGTGGATTCAACTTTACTCTTGAGAATATTGCCCGGCAGAATTGGAATAGGTCATACAAGATGGGCAACACATGGAAGGGTCACAGAAGCTAATGCCCATCCCCATACGTCTTGTAACGGAGAGATCGCAGTTGTACATAATGGAATAATTCAGAACTACTCTCAGCTAAAATCACAGCTCTTGATGAAAGGTCATGTTTTCAAGAGCGAAACTGATAGTGAAGTTATTGCTCACCTGCTTGAAGATGATTATAAAGAGACTGGCGATCTTAGGGGAGCGATCTCGAATACTTCTAAAAAATTGGCTGGCGCGTTTTCCTTCATAGCTGCGTTTAGTGATGGAACTATCGCTGGAGCTAGATTCGACGAACCTCTCATTGTCGGAATTTCAAAGGATGGGTATTATATTAGCAGCGACGTTGTAGGATTTTTGAATTACACAGACAGAGCTATTTTTCTAGATAATCGAGATATCGTCATTCTAAAGGGCTCTGGAATGGAAATGATAACTTTCGATGGTGCACCTGTCGTAAGACCAGTAACACAGGTTGCTTGGGAGTTTGGAGGTATAGACAAAGGAACTTATGCTCATTTCACCATCAAAGAAATTAATGAGCAGGTAGAGACCATTGTTAAATCCGGAAGGGGTCAAGAAAGCAAGATCGAGGAAGTTAGTGAGATGCTGAAATTGGCTCCGTTTATCTACTTTACTGGAAGCGGGACCAGCTATCACTGTGCATTAGTGGCAAAAAATCTTCTTGCAAAGTATGGAAAAAGAAAGTCTGATGCCATTGTGTCAAGCGAATTCCAATACCTAGTGAACGATATTGAGCGTGACTCTGTAATTGTGGCCATTTCGCAGAGCGGAGAAACGGCAGATGTTCTGGAGGTTATAAAGAAAGCGAAGACACTGGGTTCAAAGATCATCTCTATAGTGAATGTTCCGACTTCGTCCTTGGCACGTTTGAGTGACGTATCTATTCACATGAACTGTGGGCCAGAGATAGGAGTAGCAGCAACAAAGAGTTTTACTTCACAATTGACTATACTTTATGCCATAGTAGATAGTTTGTCTGGAGGAGTCATCGGATTGGAGGACCAGAAATATAAATTGCAAAACGCAGTGAAAGAATTAGTCGAAAGACAGAGGCTGATTGAGCAGATTGCTGAGGAAATTAAGGATGTTAAAGACATTTATGTATTGGGGAGATCTATTCATTATCCAATAGCGCTTGAAGGAGCTCTGAAGATTAAGGAATTGAGCTACGTTCATGCGGAAGGAATTCCGGCTGGCGAGCTTAAACACGGACCGCTTGCGCTCATTGATAGAAATAGCTGCATTCTGGTTTTGAATCCAAATGATTCTACATTTGATGATGTTAAGGCCAACGCTCACGAAATAAAGGCAAGAGGTGCGTCGCTGATTGGTATCGGAAATTCACCGAGTGATGTCTATGACCGATTTATAACAATTCCAGAGATGGATGAAGTTTTTTATCCTCTCTTGGAGGTGATACCGTTTCAGATGATAGCATATTACCTAGCACTTGAGAAGGATGCCAACCCAGATTATCCTCGAAACCTCGCCAAATCAGTAACTGTCAAGTAGGAATGATAGAAATAGGAATCTTCAATCAACTTAGCTTTAAATACAGATGCAACAATTGACGCCTATAGGACCATGTCCTCCGTTGATAGAGATTACGATATAATAGTTGCTGGTGGGGGGTTGTCTGGCATGATAGCTGCGTGCTCGGCTGCCCACTACTCAACACAGACGCTAAGAATCTTGGTGGTAGACAGAAATGATTTAGAATCTTTGGGTAGAAAAACACTGACAGGTTGGATTTGTGGTGACGCAGTCGGTAAGAAGCCTGTCGACTACATGAATAAGAATATAAATATCAGTTGGCAGTATCCTGAAATTGAGCATCCAGTAAGAGGAGTTGTTGCTTATTCACCCGATCATGAAACGAAAATCTCCTTTGATGGAGAGGGATATATTTTAAACAGAAAGTTGCTGCCGCAGAAGCAAGCCAGCGACGCCGTATCAAGAGGAGTTGATCTGAGAGGGAACATTGTGCTCAGAAATCTTGTTACTGATGGGAATATGGTAATTGGAGTTGAAGGCGACGACCTGAAAGAGAGAGTCCCGTTCAGGAAGACCTCTTCAGTGGTTATCGATTGTACAGGAGTGACCTCGGTCCTGAGAACCAACTTGGCGGTTAATTCCTACATTCAGAGAAAGATAGATAGAGATGATTTAGAGGCAACGGGCAGATACATATGTACATTTGATGTTGGCATCGATGACAAAACATATTTTGACCCAGAATATTGCATAATCCATTTAGACCAAGACATTGCTCCTGGTGGTTATGCATGGGTATTCCCTAAGGGAAGTTCAAAGGCAAATATCGGCTTGGGAGTCCAGCAAAAAGCATTAGATCAAAGAAATAAGAAAAGCGAGAATAAAGTCAATCTCAAGGCTTTGATAGACAATTATTTGAATTCAAATCCCGCCGTTCACAACCCTAGATTATCAGATGATGATCATGATAGCGGGAATTCGTGGGGCACCTGGCAGGTCTCAGTGCGCAGACAGAATGATTGCATGGTGGCAAGTGGGTATCTGCTGGTAGGAGATTCCGCTTGGATGCCAAAACCCTTAGATGCGGGGGGAATCGGTCCTGCGATTATCGCAGCTACTCTAGCAGGAAAACATGCTGTGAATGCCATACAACGAGGAGATGTATCTGAGGCTGGGCTATGGGAGTATAATAAGGACTTTATGGATGAATACGGGTACAAGACGGCTGGCCTTGAGGTGTTTAGACGTATGTTACAAGGGCTTTCAAATGATCAGATTAATTATGGGATGAAGCATTTTATTTCAAGGTTCGATGTAGAGAAAATAACTAACGGCGAACATCCAGAGTTTGGACTCGTCGGTAAAATGGGAATCGTGTTTGCAAGCGTGATGAACCAAAAGCTGGCGTCTTCTTTGAAGAGGACAGCAGAAGTAAATGCGTTGCTTGTCAAACATTATAATGACTATCCCAGTAATCCAGACGGCTTTACCGAGTGGCAAAATGACCTGATGAGGATCATGGAAAATCCGCTAAAATGATTTGATGTCTATTGGATCTGTGATCAAAGAGATCTGTAGCTGAAAATGCGTATTTTTACTTTACAGATCCAAATCGCTTCTCCAGGATATCCATTTTTTTGATGAGCAAGTTCCTACTCGATTCCTCCGTGAGCGATGATCTCACATTTTCGATCAGTAGCTTGGCTACGTCTAACTTCCTTCTGATGCCTGGAACGATGTTGTCGTAAACTGAAAATGGATAAATTGAACTGTATAGATCTTCCATCAAAGCAAATAAGCCCAATGCATCAGTAGTCCGTTCTGACCGCAAGTTGTCATAAATCATTCGCTTTATTTCACCTATAGAGTCTAATAGACCCAGAAGGTACGACGAGGTTGAAACATTGAGTTCCTCGATCCCAGCAAGGTGGGTCTTTTCATATACGCATTTAAGTTGGTATGCCTCGACTAACTCTTGCTCAGCATTCAAAAGATATCGTTCAAGGTCACCTTTGACGTGTGTCCTGAGAGAACATAAATCTGCTTGAGCTTCATCAAGGAGTTTGGCGGCTTCCTCGCATCTCCCTCGATGTAATGCCATAATAGATTTGCTGCAATTTATGATCATGCCCCTTGTCCCTTTGATAAGGGTTTCCCGTCTGTGCTCGACATCATCAAGCTCTGATGAGATCTTTTTTAATGTAACCTTCACATTCTCAACTGTCATGGTCATTATTTTTTAGTATAGGTTAAACAGCCTAATAATTCCTTACGGACTAAAGCAAATAATGGGGAACATTTTATTAGCCTGTATATGAGCGCACGTAAAAAAGAAGAGAAGGAAAAAGTTAACCACGAAAAACTGTCAAAAGCCATCTCGACTTTGGATACAATAATTAAGAATAGAGATATACAGAGGAATACTAGAAATCTCGTAAAAGACGTTTTAACAACGTTGAAAGAAGAAAAATCTGGTACTATCACAGTTAGGGCAGCTAATGCACTTAGTATGCTTGACGGCCTGACTCAAAATAGACAGATGGAATCTCATATAAGGACAATGCTCTGGCAAGTGGTCTCTACCTTGGAAAGCATCAGAGAATGAACTAACAAAGGATTGCCGAGAGACCAGGAAGTCCTATGCTGGGGCCATTTCGAGTAGGCGAATGAGTTAAATGGTAGAATGGGTGAGAGCTCACCTAAGGTTCAAAAATGTGGCTGTAAGAGAGTATGTGGAAGTATCAAAACCCAGGATTGTAGTAGTTCTAATTATTACGGCAATAACCTCAATGCTGGCGGCGAGCAGATTCGATAATACTCCGGAGGTGGGTTGGGATATTTCAATGTGGAATCTCTTGTTCTTGATCATCTCTGGTACCTTAGCATCAGCGGGCTCTAGTGCTTTGAACCACTATTACGACAGAGATATTGACAAGGTCATGCAACGAACATCTAAAAGGCCGATTCCTTCAGGTAGATTACCGCCTCAAAGGGTGCTATTTTACGGACTTCTGCTTTGTATGGTTTCTGTTGTTCTCGCGATCTTGACATTAAATTTGGTGTCAGCAGGAATGATCGCTCTGGGAATATTCATTTATGTAGTCATTTATACAATTTGGCTCAAGCGGAACAATCCATCAAATATAGTAATTGGCGGTTTTGCAGGAAGTGCTGCTTCAATGGCAGGGTGGTCTGCTGCGACAGGTTCTATAGATCTGTTAGGATTTCTGGTAGGATTATTGGTATTTTTATGGACACCCGCACACTTTTGGTGTTTGGCCATCAAGGCTCGGGAAGAATATCTTACCGTAAATGTTCCAATGCTGCCTGTGTTGATTGGAAACCAGAAAACGGCAACATATATTTTTTACAATACTGCACTGTTATTACCTTACTCTTTATCTCTCTATTTCTTTGGACTTGGAGTATTGTATACAGTTATAGCATCTATTGCTGGTTCGCTGATGCTAATTTATCACTATAAACTGGTGAAAGAGCCAACCCCTGATTTCGCTTGGAAAGCTTACAAGGTCACTGCACCCTATTTAGTGGTAATATTTGTAGGTATTGCTTTGGATGCGCTCTTCTATGTGAGGTTCTGATTCACAAACAATTCGCATCCAAAGACGCCCGAATTTGAACACTGATATCTTTTCTTTTTCGTCGCTTGGCTTGCTATCCTCCCTAATACTATGCTTCAAATTCATTACGCCTGATTAGTTGACTTGTTGGTGCAAAGCCATTTTGAAAACGTATATTCCAGGTTGGCTTGTCGTCTCGAATAAAGCTATCTTAGTAAGGTCGGAGATATGCAAAACTGAAACTATCCGCTGTCTCGTTCTTGGGAAATAAGCTTACCCTCGCTAGTCCAACTCAATTTGAGGCATCTGCATTTTTGTGAGCTCTGCCGGAGATTTGATTCCGGGTCCGCTTCGATTTATTTTGATGGATTCCTAGTCAATACGCTGGTTTAATATGGGGGATTACTGAATGCAGGATTTACTTTATCTGTACCGATCTTCTGCTCATGGCCACTACCTCAAATTGTCCAACGCCATGAGTACTCTCAAGAAAATGCTCCAGTTTATCCATCTGGCCCTCGCTATCATCCATGATGAAATCAATCAAAAGTGAGAATAATCCGAAGGCAACTGGCTCTTTAGTGACAGAATTCAATTCCATTCCCGACGGAATAGTATCTGAAAGCATTTTGGAAACTTCGTCTAGATTTGTTTCTGCATCGGAGGGCAAAATCTTAACACGGACAACTAGTCTCGACATTTCTAATCAAGGTCCTTCGAATCCGCATCCTACGCACTTGTATATCCTTGCGAATTCTCTACAGCTCTCGCATCTCCAAACTAGTACATAACCACAACTGGGGCAATAAAACTTAACGCACTCATCATTTGGCATAATGGGGCGACCACATGATGTGCATACGGGCAATTGTAATGAAGTTGGCATTGATATTCTCTAGTATGGTTTCACCACGGGATTTATACCTTGCTCATTGTGCCTTCCTTAATTTGCTTTCAAGTAGACCCTTAACTATCCTGGAGGTAGACTTTGCATTAAGAATCAATGAAAGAGGAGCTGAATGAAAGTCGAATTCCGCGTTCTGAGAGATTCGCGATAAAGTTGATTGGGAGACGGTGGAAAATATTTCATCAAGAGCCTTGTTATCCAAGTGTTCGAATACCTTCCGAGCCAGCATCAACTTTTTGAATTCGAACCCAAATAGGGAGTGCCATTCGTTAGGGTAATTGCCGAGAAACGAGTCATCTCCTGCCTCAATCGCGTTTACGATTGCCCTGCCAGCAAGAAGACCTCCCATTCCTGAACTTAAAATGCCCCCTGCAGTTGTTGGCTTTGTTTGGCCAGCAGCATCCCCGACGATCAAGGACCTATGTCCGTCGATAAAATTTCTTATAGGTCCAGATATGTAAATAGGAGCATATATCTTTCTGGATATCGAATATGACGAACCTTTCGATTCAAGAAACGAATTAATGGAATTTACTATATTGATGTCTTTACCTGCTACACCTATTTTCGCCTTGTTCTCTCCTAACGGAATTATCCAAGCGAAAAAACCTGGATATTTGTCTGAATCAAAGTACAGCTCAACGGTATCAGGGTCGATCCAAGGGGCGAATACTTCGTACTGTCCTGACGGCAATATTCCAGTTCGATGCCTACTTATCAGCGATGACAAGCCTCTGGCATCCACAAAATACTTGCAGTACACTGTTCCTTCCACGGTGTGTACACCGAAAGTGTAACCATCTTCGAAGTTATTATCTCGTGTTTCGCCTGGCTTGGGACCAACCGAGACGGTCTTCATAGAACACATCGTTGCTATTTCGACGCCAAGCTTCTGAGCTTGAAAAGCGATTTGCTTATCCAATTCCCTCCTATCGATGGCTACCACATCCTGGAGTCGTGCATCAACTACAAAAGAAGCGGATTTCGAATAAATTTTGGCTCGAGTAATATAGTTTCTAAATGACCTGGACGAAGGGACTATACCTAGCTTTCGTAACCCGCTAAGGCTCACTAAACCTCCGCAGTGTTCAGGAGTGCCGATTTCGTGGTCAGCTTCGATGACCTTAACTGAAATCGACGACCTTGAACCTATTTCTCGAGCTGTCAATAGTCCTGAAAGACTTCCTCCTACTACTACTACGTCATACTTGGTTCGGTTCAATACCTCGTATTGGAAATAAATATCTCGATTTATTAATCAAGCTAAGGTCGTACGAATAATTGGAATTTAAACAGGTAATAGTAGTAAGAAAGGAGCTTCGAATGGGCATCGGGAAGCTATCTGCCCAAGTTGCTCATGCAGCTGTGTCTGGAGCAGAGCAAGTAATGACGAGCAATCCTGCATGGTTTATGAAATGGTTCAACTCCGGTCAGGCAAAAATCGTTGTCAAAGTTCATTCTCTTGAGGATCTACACAACATTAAGAGGAAGGCACAAATTTCAGGTCTTCCAGTGGTTCAGGTACAAGATAGCGGATTAACTCAAATCCCCACCGGAACCATAACATGCCTGGGAATCGGACCAGCACCATCGACAATGATTGATAGAATAACAAAGGACTTGAAACTATTATAGGAAGGATATCCCCGGATACAATGATTTGGATCGAAATTGTTACTCATCCAATGAAGCATGATCCACCTGTATATCCTGTGTATCATGACCTAAGATGATCTACATGACTCAGATAGTAATTGTCGTATGTTTTTTTTTGTTGTTTGGAAGATGCGAACGCATAATATTAAGATTACATATCGGCTAATTTTCTAATTCGCGTTATCCATGATGAATCGTCATCATTCTCGATATTCCATCTGTTATTTTCAGGTAGATACTTTCCTCGTCCGCTGTGATCAAAGGCATTGTGAATTTTGTTTTTCTCAGCTGTCTTATTAATAGAATTTTTGTCACCGCTCGTAGAACTTGACATCTTATTGACTGACTCACCCGAATTGGATGAGCCTTCAATAGATAATGAATCAGATGTTTTTACCCTTAATTCCTCGTAGTCAGGGGTAGGAGTCGCATCTATTTGGTTGAAGCTTGTGCGAACATCAAAATGTGGGCCTAAACGGTTTGCAGGAGAATCTGAAAAACTCTCTTTAAGCAATTCCATTTTGCCTGTCAATTGGCCCTTTCCAAATTCAGAAAAACCATGCTCCTGGAGGAATGGCATGTATTTCATCATTATACTGAAATCTACAAGTCTCTTACTCACTTCTTCTGACGTGAAAGCGCTCATTAAACTATGAGCCTATGCAGCAACTTAAATATCCTAAAGTTCATTGTAGTTGTTAAGCAGAAGCAATAAAGCTGATACCGTTCCATATTGCCACCTGAATTACGGTTCGGAAACGACTTGGGGTTTTGGTTATCCTCCTCGTGATATAGACAGCCCTCTTTCTAAGATAGACTACTAACAGTGGCGCAAGACAAGGGAAACTAATTCACTTGCTGCAGAAAAAATTTTGTATCTAATAATTGTTTGAAATTCAGAAAATAAGAGCACAAACAGCAAATATTTCGTCATTTCGCAGGAAAAACCAGACCATGCACGCCGTTTTACCGCGCAGTGTCAACAGGCATCTTCGATGGATTTATTAACATGACACCGTGCTAGTCAGTAGAATCCATGTCTACCTTTCGAATTGACAAGGACTCTTTGGGAGAGCTTAAAGTCCCTTATGATGCCTACTATGGCCCGTTTACCGTAAGAGCTAGCAATCAATATAGTATTACTGGGCAAAGATCACATCCAGATCTAATTAGAGCATATGCAATGATCAAGAAGTGTGCGGCTCTCTCCAATTGTGAACTAGGAACTCTTCCAATACAAATTTCTAATGCAATAGAAAAGGCTTGCGACAAGTTACTTTCAGGTGAGTTCTTAGATCAGATAATCATTGAGCCAATTAATTCAGGTGCCGGAACAGCCTTTAATATGAATATCAATGAGGTGATCGCTAATATAGCGCTAGTAATGATTGGTGAGGAAAAGGGGAACTACGAGATAATTAATCCCAATGATCATGTGAACATGTCTCAGTCAAGTAACGACACTTTCCCCACCGCTATGCATCTGGCTATACTACTGGGTCTGAAAAATTTTCTGCAGGCGATCGAAGGCTTAATCAAATCCCTAAAGGACAAGAGTGTAGAATTCAGGGACGCGATGAAGATCGGGAGAACGCATCTGATGGATGCATTACCTATCACGCTTGGGGATGAATTTAGCGGGTATCATTATTCAATTGAAATTGCAAGACAGAAGATAGTGCAAGCGACAGAAAACCTGTACGCTGTTGCCTTGGGAGGTACCGCTGTGGGGAGTGGTGCAAATTCACCGCCTGGTTACCGTGAAGTATCAATCCGCCATCTTAGAGACATATCTCAGTTGAATATAACATCCTCTGAAAATCTTTACTTCGCACTCCAGAGTCGATTTGACGTCACATGTTATTCCTCGTCAATCAGAAACCTCGCGGTAGAACTAATCAAGCTAGCGAATGATCTCAGGCTCATGGCGTCAGGACCTACCGCCGGCCTCGCGGAAATAGTAATTCCAGCAGTGCATGCAGGTTCTTCAATAATGCCAGGCAAAATTAACCCATCTTTAGCAGAATGTCTCAACATGATTTGCTTTAATGTTATTGGAAATGATGTGGCCGTAGCGATGGCATCACAAGCGGGTCAATTTGAGTTGAATGTAATGCTTCCAGGGATGCTAAAATGGATTCTAGAATCTATGGATATGCTTACGAACTTTCTACCAGTATTTACAGCTAATTTTCTGAGCGGGATTCAAGCAAATGTAGATAAGCTTTCTGGATATGTCTATAGGAGCCCTGTACTTGTGACAGTTCTAAACCCTTACATAGGCTATGTGAAGGCTTCCGAAATTTACAAAAAAGCTTTGGAAACTAACAGAAATGTCAGGGACATAGTAGTAGAAGAAGGTTTAATGAATGCGGATGACGTAGAAAAAGTGTTTTCACGTTCAAATCTGATGGGAAAAACAGAGAAAGTATAGTTGCCTATCAAAGTTATGGGTGTCACACGAAGTAGGAGGTAGCGTCGGTCTTCATCTCGAAGTTATCGTGTTTGTTATTTCTACGACTTCGTTTAAGCCATTATATATTTGTAAAAATTTCTTACCCTTATCTGTAATCTTATATTTTCTTTGATTGTCCAGAAACTCAATCAGGCCATTTACCAATAAAAGAGTTAAATAATCTTTAAGATGGTGATACGACAAAAAGGACCGGTACATGATCTTTTTTTGAGATGCACCACTTTCATCTGACGAGTTCCGGAGAATGAGCGCAATAATTTCTAGCCTATTTCTATGCTTCATCAATTGGATCACGCCATCACCTAGAATAAAAGAGGCGCGACTGAGTATTATGGTATTGTTTTATTTAGATTAATGCAAATGTTTTCTTCTACTGATTCTAATTAACAAAGGTTTGATATCAAGTTACTGGTATAAACGCTTTGCCATTGATGTCTTAAATCTTGCAAGCTGCACAAGGAAGCTTTGCGGGTGCACCAGTTCGCGAGTTAATCAAGTTGCTGAGCAACATAGTATTCACTCACGTGCGATCTCGAAGATTCACTGCTTGGCGATATCCAGGTACAACTTGACATCTCTTCCTATTTCCATTTCACTGTGATTATTTGAATTTGCTTTAGTTTTATTAACTAAGTCAATGTATTACAATTATGGGCGGGAAGCTAAATGACATTCGAGAGACTTCTTCGAATGCGATACAGATAATTCGAGATCTCAAAAATCCCGAAGTGCATGAATCTCTGAATAGAGTGAAGGATATCGCAGCCACCGTAAAGGAGATAGTCGAATCCTTCAAGGATCCTTCCATGGTCAAAAACATTGAGAATTTCAGACTTACATTAGAGTCGATTGAAAAGATTTCTACAAAAATAGATAGCTTACGTTCTGACACTCAGAACTCAGGCATAATGGATGAAATCTCTAGTACTATAAAGGCCTGTAGGCTTGCGTTAGATACTCTTAATAACGAAGGGAGTACCAAGGATTTGGTCACTGAATCGAAAAATTTGATTTCAGAAATTAGTTCGATGGTTCTAGAGATAAAGCATCTTTTGCGTACCATTGGTGGAAATACAGACGGAAATTCGAATATTGCGGGAATAGTAGACAATGTTAAAGATATTCGCAATTATGCAAAATCCGTTCGTGAGGATTTATAGAAGAATATTGAATGAAGTTTCTCGAATGTAAGGCAATTACTAGTATTGCTGCAGATTAAATTTGGAGAGAAATAGCTTCAATCCCTATGTCTCACGGAAGGCGATAAGAGTTCGATTTATAATAGACTCGAGGCCGACGTACCTCATTAGAATCATGGAAATCTCTTGCAGGGGATCACTTCCTTTAAACCCTTCATCAAACTTGAGTTCAATTTCACCTTTGCTTGATTTTAGATACACCGTTATCAGCGAATAAAATCCCTTACCCTTGTCAAATCTCTCCCTGTAAAGTCTGAGTTCAACTCTTTCGATGGACACATTGTCTACTGATAATGAACCTCCATCTAATAACACCACCTTGCCTAATGGTGCATTCGATATTCTGAACCTTTCAACATCGGTCTTGATGTCCAGACTAATCACTGGTACTCCAAGAACCTTATCCATTCTGGAAACCAAAGGTTCCCTTCCGCTATGCCTATCCCCCTGGCTAATGAAGTGGGAGAATTGTAATAGACCTGATTTGCACCTATTTCATGGCTTATCATGATATTGATTTCATCGATTGATGATACTTTTCCAACATATTTGTTTGCGACAAGATCCCGGCTTTGTGTGTAGAGTCCAACCTGTCTACCATCAATAGTTGGTGGATAGCTAACAACGGCGATGATCTCCCTTGCTCCCGATTTCCGCAGGTAATGGATTGTTTCTTTGACGGTACCCCCAGTCTGAATGGTACCCTGGATTGTTCCAATACTCTTATTGGAGACCAAATTCTCCACAACGAATTTCAATGATTTACTTGTAGTGAGTAGCTTGTACTTGCTTACCTCCTCTGAAAAGTCGATCATGTGATCCGAATCATCATATCGATCCTTTATGACACCCTCACCTATTTCAAACATTTTATGATTTTTTTGATATTCCAAACTAAACCCCAAGCCCATCGGTCTTGTGTAGTCGGGTTCAGCAAATGCAGATTCGATCTGGAACCTCCCAGAAAGAAATTTCGACTGCTCTCTGCCAATATTTTTCCTTATTTCATAAATACTCTTGCCGTTTACGATCGACGCCACATTTGATTCCCTAATAAACTCGAAAGGATCTACTACCATATTTGGTGATTGTTGCGTTGACAATGTGATGGGCCCAGATCTTCTGTCCAGCTTCAATAGTTCCCCAGGAGCTACGTCTCTAAATGTGAGATCGACCAACGAAATCCGCAAGGAATTTTCTGACGCAATCACATGTAGGGTATCATCTTTGTTACTTCCTAATACAAGAGGCTTAAAGCCCGTGCTATTTCTATATGCGTAAATGTTACCATCTATCCTTACAAGCATATTTCCTCTCAAATGGCGATCCAAAAAGTCGGTAGCCTTCATAGGATCACGATTTCTGGTCAGAAGTATCTTGAAAATGCAATAGATTTGATATAACGGGTCACTATCTCTTGCCCCACCTATCATAGGGTGTAGATATAGTTTCTCGGTATCCACTAAGAATCCATCCAAGGCAATTTGACTGTATCTAAATCCACTTGATTCTGGCCTCCGCTTAGAGAGAAATCCAATTCCATCAAATCCGGTGAGTTTACCATCGCTTACAATTTTGACAATCCTTTCTTCGTAAGGCAAAGGGCCATCACCTTCAACACTGTTTTTGCCGACCATTATCTTCCAGTAAGCCTTGCCTCGGTGCTGGAGCATTCGCATACAGTGGGCCAGAATGTAGGCAACATTTCTTGCTCTTTTAATTTCAGCGTCTGAAACTGCGACAATTCCGGCCAAACCAGATTCTCTCCTAAAATGCTACATAAAATCTTAGTAGGTATTTAAGGTTAGTGCCAAAGCTACATCCGTTAGCTCAAGGCTTAGGTTGTTTGGTTTCCCTATTACACGAAGTATGTCTATATATAATAATACTTTAACATCAGGACATAATTGTTAATCGGGATTATAGGAAAATCAAACGTAGGCAAGTCAACGTTCTTTAATGCTGCTACAAGCCTAGGAGTTCAAACTGCTAACTTTCCATTTACAACAATAGAACCGAATATTGGTATAGGACATATAAGGACACCCTGCGTATGCACAGAGTTCCACGTAAAGGATAATCCCTTACATTCGATATGTATAGACGGTAACAGATATATCCCTATCAGAATTCTGGATGTAGCAGGGCTCGTCCCAGGTGCTCACAGTGGTAGGGGGCTAGGAAACCAATTTCTGGATAGCGCAAGAGAGGCAGATGCTCTAGTGCATGTTGTGGATGTTGCTGGAAGTACTGATTTAGAAGGCCGCGCAGTTAACCCAGGGACTGGCGATCCAATACAGGATGCAGATTTCGTTTTAGAAGAATTCGATCTATGGTTGGTTACAAATTTGAAAAAGAATTTAGAAAAGGCTTCACGAGACTTGCAGGGTACCCCAGAAAAGATATCAAAGGTGTTATCGAGACAGCTTTCTGGATTGTCAATAAAAGAAAGTCAGATAATTACTTCATTAATCGAAGCCGGACTTGATGGAAAGAAGTTATCTTCCTGGTCTGCTTCTGATTTGTTGATGTTCTGTCGAACATTAAGGAAAATGGCAAAACCGATGATAGTTGCTGCTAACAAGGCAGATTTCGGGCCTGCTGAATCGAACTTACAAAAACTTAAGAGTCTTGACACTGAAGTAATCCCCTGCATCTCCGAGGCAGAAGTAATGCTAAAACTTGGATCAAAAAATGGGCTGCTAAGGTATCGTCCTGGAGACAGTTCGTTTGATATTAATCCAAAAGTATTACTTCGGGAGGAACAAAAGAAAGCATTGGAGAAGGTTCAGGCTGTGCTCACTAAATATGGTTCAACAGGTGTTCAGCAGATTTTAAATAGGGTATGCTTCGGATTGCTGGGGATGATCGTTGTCTATCCTGTTGAAGACGAAAACAGATTAATTGATAAAAAGGGAAATGTCCTTCCTGATGCTTATCTGTTACCAAAAGACTCTACTGCGAAAGATCTCGCCGAAAGAGTGCATGAACAATTAGGTAAAGGTTTCCTTTACGCTGTTGACGCGAGATCTAAACAGAGAGTGGGAGCAGAGTACAAGTTGAAGGACAGAGACGTAATCAAAATAGTCTCGACGACAAGTAGAAGATAGGAGTTAAAGACGCCCTTGTTGGCTTTAGGGATAGAAAGTACAGCTCACACTTTCGGGTGTGCCGTTGCAGAGATGAAAGAAAAGAGGAATGGAACCTTTACGATTTTGTCAGATGTAAGGTCATCTTATAAGCCTCCTGAAGGCTCTGGGATACACCCAAGAGATGCGTCCAGACATCACGCGAGTGTATGCCACAGGATGTTGAAACAAGCAATAACGCTTTCATCCCTAAAGATGGAAAGTATAGATATCATAGGTTATTCAGCAGGTCCTGGACTGGGACCATGTTTAAGGATAGGAGCTGTTTTAGCTCGCCTCCTGTCCACTTACTATAGAAAACCATTAGTACCTGTCAATCATGCCCTAGCGCACATTGAACTAGGTGCTCAATTGACCGGTGCAAGAAATCCTTTGGTGATACTTGTTTCAGGCGGGCACACGATGATTCTCTTGTATTTAAACAAGAGATGGCGGATATTCGGAGAAACCTTGGACATTACCATAGGTCAGCTATTTGACCAATTTGGCAGGTCGTTAGGATTTTCATCTCCGTGTGGGTCGACAATTGAAAAATTAGCAAATGAATCTAAAAGAGAGTATTCGTGGATACCCTACACGATCAAAGGAAATGATGTTTCATTCAGTGGTTTGCTTACATCCGCATTAAAACGTCCTAAGGGTGAAAAATCTGATATCGGCAATACGTGTTACTCTTTGCAAGAAACCGCTTTTGCAATATTGGCTGAAGCTACAGAGAGAGCTATTGCATTCACGAACAAAGAAGAGGTAGTGGTGGTGGGAGGAGTAGCTGCTAACAGACGTCTGGCAGATATGTTAAGTCATGTTTGCTCAAGACACGGGAGCAAGCTACATATCTGTCCAACCCGCTATGCGGGAGACAACGGCGTCCAAATTGCATTAACAAGTCTTATTGATCATTCACATTCGAAAGTAAGTATTGCCCCGGAAAATGGGTTTATTGATCAATCTTGGAGGCTAGACTCTGTGAATGTATCTTGGAGATAGCCAATACCAATTCAAGTAGGTTTGGATTTGTTAACTTGGGTCATTATTTCCTTAGCCCAATGGCCGGTATTTAAGACGCCGAACTTGTAAGACCGATCACTTAATTCCACTACGACCTTTGCTATTATAAAGCCCTCAGACTTTGATGCTGAAATCTTCTCCAGTGGAATGTCAAGCAGTACTTCCTCTGTCTTCTTGCTTAAGGTCGTCATTCTGCCTTCTGTCTTTTCGAAAATGAGCCGTTGATTGGTCAACGTCAATATTCCATTCTTCAATTTGTCCTCTGCACAGTCTTCCTGTATGATCAGCCTCTCTCCTGGTCTAGGTTCAGCCTCACTCACACTTTTATGATGTTGCTCCGATCTATATTACCATTGTCGAATAGGCTTCCAGTCTTAATCAAGAAAGGATCTGAGGCAGATCTTTTCCTAATTGATTGGTATGACAAGCAAGCAATATCAAAACTGAGAACAAAGAGAACTTATCGCCATCCTGTCCTAGACAGGGAGCTAAGATATAGAAGAACAATTCATGAGGCAGAGATGGTCTCGAAGGCAAAAGAGG
This sequence comes from Nitrososphaeraceae archaeon, assembly GCA_009377575.1. Lineage (GTDB taxonomy): Archaea > Thermoproteota > Nitrososphaeria > Nitrososphaerales > Nitrososphaeraceae > TH5896. The sequence continues at coordinate 49,456 of WHTU01000006.1, forward strand.
CTGGGATAAGGTCTCCATACCTATATTTCTTGGATACAGAGCGCAACGAAATAATCATGGAGTACATCGAAGGTGTAAATTTGAAGACTGTCCTTTCAGCTGACCTAGCATTAGAATTAGGAGAATGTATAGCAAAACTTCATTTCAAAAACATAATACACGGAGATGTAACTACTTCTAATTTTATTCTGGAAAGACTCTCACGTCAAAATAATACGAGACTCGCCATAATAGATTTTGGTCTTTCTTTTTACTCTCAAAGATTAGAAGACATGGCGTCGGATGTACGTATGCTCAAGGAGGTTCTAAACAGCGTGCACCATGAACTTTTCGATCAAGCCTTCTCCAATTTCGTTAAGGCGTATTCGTCATTCAGTCCCTATGAGAGAGGGAAAAAGGTCTTGCGGAAGGTCAACGAGATAGAACGCAGGGGAAGATATTCACGTATTGCTGATTCTTATTAGTGCCTTCTTAACATAGCATATGAATGCTGGCATTGGAATAATAATGACCATTAATTGATTCGTATATAGAATTTCAATATGGTGCAGTTGAAAAATAAGGATCTCTATTTTGTAAGTTCGAATCCCAACAAGTTTCGAGAGATTGAGCCTATACTGCGACAATATGGAATAGTTTCTCAACTTATCAAGATGTCAATCCAGGAAATTCAATCCGAATCTGTACATCGAATAGCAGAGGACAAATCCACTTACGCATTTAAACATCTCCTAAGGCCAGTCGTTATTGAAGATGATGGATTCTACATAAGTTCATTAAATGGTTTCCCAGGACAATATTCCTCATTCGTTTACAAAACCCTGGGAAATCAAGGAATATTGAAATTAATGCTTAATAAAGTAAATCGAAGAGCATATTTCCTTTCAGTGATTGCATATAACGATGGTCATACCCTTAAGATGTTTTCAGGCAAGACGCAAGGGATGTTAAGCAAAGCAGCTGCTGAGGGTGGCTGGGGCTTTGATCCCATTTTTCTTCCTAAAAACACCAATAAGACTTACGCGGAGCTGGGCCGATTAAATAGAAAGTCATTCTACTCTCATCGTCGCAAGTCTATAGAGAAATTTTCAAAATGGTACATAACGAAACGCCTTCAGTCTGGAAATCGTTGATTAAGGGAAAGCCTGATGGCCACCTGAGATCTTGAATATGAACCACTTTATGGGTGGTTTCCTAGTAATGCCAGAAGTATTGCCCAAATAGGACTAGTTATCATCGTCGTCATCATTGTCACTGTTGTCGTTATTTTGAGAGTCATTCGATTCATTGTCCTCAAGATCTTCGGGAATATCATTTATGATAATGTTCACCTCGTCAGACGAGACTTTTCCACTATCGGTTGACGCAATAAACTTGAAAGTTAATTTGGAATCCTTATTTACCTCTGGCGCATGGAAGATTATTTGTTGTGAATTCTGTTGTCCTAAGGCTACTTTCACATCTCCACCGACCTGTCTCCATTCGTATGACAGCCCTTGGTTAGTATTTGTAGAGGTAGAATCACCTTTGAGAATAACCTCCATACCTTCGTTTACAATCTGATCAACTCCGGCCATGGCATCCATTGAAGTGCCATTCACAGATCCGTTCTCGGACGAGCTGGTAGCATCTGTTTTTTGCGGTTGGTTCTTAAACTGCGTAGAAATGGCGTCAAGTGTTCTAGGGGACACTAAGACATTAGAATTAGATTGGTCAGGTATTTTTATATTCGTAGGGAGACTTCCAACAGGCGGTTCCGAAACTGTCTGATTCTGTGAATTTGGTGGAGAATTAGCTTTTGATTCGGTGTTGACGACGTCACTGACCAAGACATGAACCATTCCATTATTACTCTTACCGTGCGTGTCTGAAACCGAAATTTCAAATTCAAGCGAGGTATCTTCAGACACAGTAGGGGCCTTAAACTTCAGAATCGGCATATTGAGACCCTCAAGGAACTCAATTGGATGACTCGTCAGTTGTCTCCAAACATTTGATGCGATTGGCCCGTCGTGGGAATAACTTTGAGTTGCGTTGAGTATCACTAACGAACCTTCTTCAACCTCACTGTTATTATTTTCAACTTTAATTACAGGAGACAAATCTTGGACTGGAGTATCAAGGACAGATTTATCTCTACTTCCATCAAATGTAACCCTAGGAGACGGAGTAGGAAATATGAGAGGAATATCGTCGTCCCCTTCACTCCTGGATTCTTGCTGTTGGACAATTTCCCCTGAAGGAGGATCGGGTAGTCCGTTAGACTGATTATCGACGGGCGCAAGCGAGCCAGATAAAGATAGGTTCTCGTGAGGTGGGATTATTACGGAGCTTGAAGTTACGTTGTCCAAAGCAGAACTTGAGTTGGTTGCATTAGGTATTATTACGGAATCATCAACGGGAGAAGGATCAGACGAGGAGGACGCTTGGCTCTCATGGGGAGGGATTATCACCGGTCCTGACGTTAAACTCCTAACGACTTCATCCTTCTTTACTACCTCAGGTTGATTGTCAAGATCTGATGAGATCAATTTGCTTCCAACGATTTCACTGATGTTGGTCGGAGAGATATCTTCCCTTGTAGAAGGTGAATTCAATACTTTAGTTATCGGAGATGAATTCGTTTCATTTTCATTTTCTGATGAGGTCAATTTGCTTCCAACGATTTCACTGATGTTGGTCGGAGAGATATCTTCCCTTGTAGAAGGTGAATTCAATACTTTAGTTATCGGAGATGAACTCGTTTCATCTATGCCTGTAAAGTTTACAGAGTGATACTTACTTATTTGATCATTATTGTCGTCTGAACAAAGCAGCCTGGCAGTTAACTTGTTTTCACCAACATTCAAATGCAAATTGGAGTTGAATAGCCGTTCCCAAGCTGAGAAATCATCCGTTCCGTTTTGTCCCCTCGAAGAAGCTTTGACATAAGGGGTAACCCCATTAAGAAGAAGCGACACATCGCAGTTGTTTGTAGAATTGTCCGTAGAAACTCCTTCAACTGTGAAATTTTGGGTATTTACGGGCATCTCTTGTTCCTTGGTGGGAGACAAAATCTTCACCCCATGGGGATTGTAAAGCTGTGAATAGGAATCCCCTGTGCTACAAAAAGCGGCTAAAAGGAATAAGCTCAAAGTTATAAGTGCGATAGTTTTGCAGTCTTTCAATTAGCGGACCTTACTAGCAATTTAGAGGGGCGTATAAAAAAATTAGATGTAATCGGATTTAGGCAGAGAACAAAAATAACTTGACTATTTCGTGTCGCTGTCCAATTGGTGATGATTATTCTTTATGATCACGCGTGAGTAAAGAGGAGCCATTCTGTTAATTTAATCTTGGTTCTCTCGTAATCTCATGCAGTACATCCTTGATGTAAATACGACGAGATGAACCTATCAGTATGCCTGTTCTTGTTCTGCAAAACGACTATTCTAGAAATTTCACTCTCATCCATCACGTTGAATCCTGGAAGTTTTTCGCAAAGTTGTGCCGAGAATCTCCTAACCTCTTCCATTTCAAGCATATTTTGTCTCTCTAATCGCTGAGTTGACATGCCTACATGCATGTATGATTTTATTTCGATAAAATGGGGGTTCGCTCTAGGTATTAGACCACAAAACTGAACTATTGTTTCATAATTGAAATTATGGCTTCTAACGAGAGTAATTCTAATTACAGTTCTCGTTTCACACCTAGAAAGAAACTGCAAACTCTTTAGCCATCTTTCCCATGCGTCTGGATGCCTTGGTCTATTTATCCTAGCAAAGCTAAGCCTGTTCGTCGCATTCGTAGACAAGTATAATTGGGTTGGAAGGGATTTTTCTTCTGCTAATCGATCTAACATTTGAGGTTCTTGTCCATTAGTAACTAAAAATATCGATTTAGTCATTGGTAATTTCTTTAGATATCTGATTAGTGCGGGTAATTTTGGGTACATGGTAGGCTCACCTGAAAGTGAGATTGCATAGTGTTGGGGAAATAAGGATTCATCAAGCTTGCCCTTATCGTACTTCTTATGACCATAAAACCCAGTCAAAAGCCTTCTTCTTTCTTGGAGAAGATTTTCTACGATAGCGTCTGGCTCGTCCACTAAGTTTTCAGGCATCATGAGAGTATCATAGAATTCAGTAGGTCTCCAGCAATAGACACAGCGATTTTCGCAATTTAGTGCTGTTGGAGTCATTTCCATGCACCGATGGGTCGAGATGCCGTAAAATTTACGTTTGTAACAATCTCCTTCGTGTGCAAAAGATTTCTTGGTCCAGTGACAAAGATCTACAGCTGAATGGTTATATACCCCATACTTTGCGTTTAGTAGTTTAGATCTCGCATTTGAATCGATCTGGATTAGATTGTTATCTGAATTGTGGGAAGTGTACTCTCCTGAGCAGCTCATGCTAGGTGCGATCAAGACTATGCATCGAGATTTAAGTCTTTAAGTCGAAGACACAGATCCCGAAAATCAACTCTGAAGCACATTTCTTATCACACTTTTTAGTTTGCCCTGACAAATTGGGACTGCGAGTGATTTTATTTAATTTTCAATATTTACGGAAAAAACCGTCATCGCATAAATCATTCACCATACATGTGGATAACATGTTCTTTCGGATTTTGCCCGCCGGAGCCGAAGCTAAGGAACAATCGAATATTGTTATCAGATATTTCTATCTAGAAATTATATATAGCACCATAATTGCACTTGATATAAAGTGGCCTTCGTAGTATAGCCTGGTCAGTATAAGCGGCTGTGGACTAAATACGATAAATGCTTTGAGACAGACACCGCTTGAGGAGGGTTCAAATCCCTCCGAAGGCCCCTTGTACATCGTACCTTCCCTATCTAACATGTCACACTTTAATCACATCAGGTAATTGTCTTAGACTCACAAACCATTGACCGGATTGGGCTCTATCAAAATCCATCCATAGTGGTATTCATCATGAACGTACCTCACCTCTCTTAAATTAGATCTTATTTCTCTTCTCTTCAAGGCCAAAAGTAATCCAGACCGGAGAGATGCCCCCCATTTCCTTGCGAGTGAGTCATCCTCATCTCCTCTCGGCAGAAGTATTCTTACACTAAAGCCGTCCATGGAAATATTTTTTTCAATAAAATCTACCAATTGAGTCACAATGCTAGTTACGTCTAGGCCGCTGCTGACCTTAAATGTCTTAGAAACCTGGAGCGTCCGATAAAAATCAGGATTTGTTGTCATAATTATGCCCTTATAAAATGAGCGCTAGGAACTAAATCACTATTATTCTGCAGGCTGTTCATATCAGTGATTAGACACACACTTTTTTTGGATCTGGGTTTGATTAAAAGTTTTCAAGCATACAACGGACCTCAACTAAGGAGTTGTGCTTAGATCGGAAGCAAGAAATTCTTTAGGTTTAACGGGAATAGTCTCGGTTGATCATTAGCTTCGCTAGGTTTTCTGACAAATTATTGATCAAGCACGTTCATTGTTAAATCTCCCCACGTCTGTTAACTACGTACATTTGCCATAACCAAGGAAATTTTATAAAACAATACTCATTGTGCAGGTAAATTATGACCACCATTTTTATGCCCAAAGCACTAAAAAATTTCGAGGAAAGTTCGAAATATTATGACTCTAACAATAGGATATCAGCCTGAACACCACCATTTATTTCATTTTCCTCAGTACCTAATGAGTAGCCCATCAATAGCATAGATGCAAGAATATTGGAATAGATGAAAATCAAGCAATGGAAAAAAGTAGGAAATTTTAATGGAATGCCGGAGGCGGGACTTGAGCCCGCGACCTTTCGATTATGAGTCGAACGCTCTGACCAAGCTGAGCTACCCCGGCAAGCTCAGCGTTGCGTTCAGCAATTGATGGCCTACTCTAATAAAGATATCTCCCCATGGTTAATGGGCACTATCCCTTCCTCCAAAAGACCATAGGTCAAGCATTTGAAAAGTAACCTAGAAATCGGAAATACATGGATCTATTTGATACGCTCCTTCAATATTACGATAGAGAATAATTAAGTGGAGACAGGCTATGTCAGCCTAGCTGGGGGATAGCATATAATCGGTAGATCCACCTATCTAGGTCTCATTATCCTTACTAAATAAAATGGCCTCGGGGTTTATGATACATACTGGGGTACCCTGTAAGGCCGAGTCTTCAGCTGCGGTTGTAGTAAGTTGTTCTCTTTCAAAAAGATCGTCCCTCGAAATGATCCCAAGAACAGATGAATTTGAGCTAACAACAATCTGGCGAATAGCGTGTTTATCCATTATAGATAAGGCTTCCTGCACGGTGGCAGCAGGGTCCACCGCTATTATAGGAGTAGTCATGATTTCTTCAAGCCTCACTTTAGAGGGGTTCTTCCCTTGACTCAATACCTTGAACAGGATATCTGTTTTAGTTACAATTCCTACTGCTTCGCCTCCTCTTGAAAGCAGAACGCACTTTGTTTGTCTTTCCTTCATCAATCTTATGGCCATATCAGCAGGATCATCGTAGTTAACCATTGCAACATTTGAATCAGCGAGTTTTCTAGCAGGTGACATTAGCAAAAATGACATGCTCGTGGGTTCTGCTGAAAATTCATTCATGTTCTATAATAAGAGATCAAATATTTATACTTGGTGAAAGATTTTATCAATGTACGTACCAGTAGACTAAATTATCTGCAATTTGCAGTTACAGTTCATGACCAGAATTCTCTTCATGCTTTCATTTTCGTCCTGAAATATTTGAGTTTGACAATATCAAGCATTTGGATGAAATGACATGTTGTGAACTGTTTATTTTTTAGCCAAACTCTCTTCTTGAATTACGGTCTCAGACTCCTGGTAGCCCAATTCCTCAACTTCAGGAAGAAATTGTTGCAGCTCGACATTAGAATATGTCTCAACCCATCTAAACTTGCGTTGTAAAGTTGAGGTAAATACCCTTTTCCAATCAAGTTCTACATGGCTCATCCATGATTTCAAGACTCTAGGGTCAATATAGTTTCGAAGTGACGTCCCAAGGTTATAATCACGAGTTTCTTTTTGCAGTCGTAGCGTTATTTGGATTTTTTCCAATCTGTCCATCATTTTCTTCTTATGTAAATCTGTTTTCCATTTATGAGAGGCGATATCGTTCTCAATTTTTCTAATAGCCTCTTGTTTTTTTTCCACAGAATTTTGAAACCTTTCAAGGGCCTGTTTGCTAGCAGGGTTGTTTACATCAATTCCCTTCTTATGGTTACACGTAACTGCCGCTACAAGATTTGCGGACTTGGCCACATATATTTTCTCCATCTCAGATGACCTTTTATTTACTGATATTGGAGGACGAGCTAGCGCCTCTTTTACAATTTGGGTAGCAATGTAAGTTCGGAAAACCTTTGCAGTCAGGCCGGGAACATTCTTTTTATCGACGGTTCTAAGAAATGAGTTTACCTTTGCTGAAGTTATACCATCGAAAATCTGTTCATTAGGTTTCTTATCCTTCATAAACAATTCCATGTTTATATATAGTGCTTCTGTGTCTCGAGAACTTATTTCCAAGCTTTTTTGCCATGGGACACTATCTTTTCCGAGAAAATTGAACTCTATACTCTTGATTCCTTGATGAACTGGAAATCGGATATGCTCCACCCTTAAAGTTGACGCGCCTACAGTATCTGCTTCATCAGGATCCTTTTCATCCCCCACTCTCATTGCGAGCTTGTTAATCAAGTAACAGACGGTTGATATTTTCTTTTGCCTCAAATCTTTTGAATTAATCATTTTGTTCACTATTTTCTCGTGAACTTTGTTGATATGCTTCCCAAGTATGTTAGCCCTGTCGTACTTTTCTTTGTCGCTGTTCTGACGTAGTGTAGATGAATCATGAAGCCACATATACTTTCTTTTGCCCGTCAAATTTTCTATCCACGTTGCTAGCCAGGTGGACGTATGATCATTAACAATTGCCTTCCAGTTTCCTTCGGGTACTTCAGCGTTTTCTCCTAGATTCAGAATCACATCTTGGGGTAGTACTCTGGGTTTCCAGCGTCCTCGTAACGGATGTTGGCCTCTTCCCATGAACAGGCCTGGTGGTTCCACCAACCAATTCGCTATTTCAACCGTTACACCGTCAACGGTTGCCAAACCATAGATCGATCGAAGCCGTTCCCGTTCATTTTTCTTGGATTGAGAAATAAGCCTTTTCTCATCTCTGGGTAGATTTCTAATCCGCTCTTTCTCTACTTCCTTGAGCCTATTTTCTTCATCTACAAGACGATAGGCATTCGCCAGATCCAATTCAGAGATTTTCTTAACTGACCCAAACCTAGGAGGGAGGACGCTTCGGAGATCAATCAGGAAATTTGATTCGAACACGTTGTCCCTGACATAATGAGTATCCTTCTTTTTGGCCCAGGCATAAATCAGTTCTTCTTGGTCAGCGTTCAATGAGTATTCTTCTCCGACAATACTAATACTGATGCCTCTGGGTTTGTATTCTGGAGGAAATGCAATTCCATTATGCTGCAATGTCTGCCATTTCAAGCGGCCCAACTTGAATTGCGTCTCCATCTGCTTTCCTAAAGGTTTCTATATCACTCTTAAACGTTACCGATCTTAACCGAAGCATAAGCAAATTCAGAAGCTATGAGTCGATCCTAAGTAATTTGGAAATGAAGGTCGAGCGAGGTCAACAGTTAGATTAAAGTATAATCACACACAACGATTGGATAATGCCAAGAGCTTTTGTATTGCTGAATGCTGAATTAGGATATGAAGGTCCGTTGGCCGAAGAAATGAAAAAGCTACCAGGGGTTAGAGAAGCCTATGCGATCTATGGAGTATATGATATTATGTTAAAGGTAGAAGCGGATTCAATGGAAGGACTAAAGGACTTCATTAGCTTGAAAATCAGACGTATGAATGGAGTTAAATCCACCCTTACCATGCTGATTATGGAAAAAAACTAGTCACACCTAATTATGCCGCAAAGAATGTCTATACCTGTACTTGTCAAGCTTGATAAGCTCTCTGTACGACCCAAAATCATTGGGGTTTACTTGATCAAGTCCTGTCTGACCTTCCTCTTCGGCTCCAGAGTACATTTGCAATATCTCGTATAGTGTAGTGCGCTGAGCAGGAATCCGTCCTAAACCCTTAACTTGGGTTCTTATTTCCCGTGGTCTCATGATTTGACCATGATTTGAACCGGCGGCTGTTGATATACTTTCATTGATCAGTGTACCACCAAAATCGTTTGCGCCAGCACACAAAAGAAATTGGGACATTTTTGAACCCTCTTTCACCCAAGAAACCTGGATATTCTTCACATAGTTATGAAGCATCAACCTAGACACAGAGTACATTTTTACAATATCTGTTGCTCCAGCTCCTGCTTCTCGCATGTTTTTTAAAGTATTGCGGCTATGCATAGGTGCTTCTTGGTATACGAAGCTGAGAGGAACAAACTCTGTAATACCATGAGTTTCCTTCTGGATCTTACGTAATATACCGATGTGTTTGGCCTTTTGGAGATTGGACTCTATATGCCCATACATTATAGTAGAGGTAGTTGGAATATTCAAACCATGGGCCGTCTTTATCACGTCTATCCAATCATTAACAGATATACGACCTGGAGATATTAGGTCTCTAACTTCTTGATCTAGTATTTCTGCGGATGTTCCCGGGAGACTCCCTACACCAGATTCTTTAAGCCAGGATAAGAAATCCTTAACACTAGTGTTGCTCATTCTGGCTCCGTACAATACTTCTTCTGGAGAGAACCCATGAATATGAATATCTGGTATCGCATGCTTGATTGCTTTACAGATATCCGGATAGAGAGAGCCGTCCATATTTGGGGGCAGACCTGCCTGTATACAAATCTCGGTGGCACCCAACCGATGAGCCTCTACAGCTCGTCGAACAACTTCCTCGACCGGCAAAAAGTAACCTTCTTCTTGTCTAAAATCACGACTAAATGCGCAAAAGCCACACTTCTTAATGCACACATTAGTGAAGTTCACGTTTCTGTTGATGACATATGTGACAACATTCCCACATGCTCTTCTTCGCAATTCGTCACCGACCGAAATCAATAGGTTCATTTCGATACCGCTTGTATCGAACAATTCCACTGCCTGGTCGACAGTTATTTCCTTTTCATCAATTGCTAAATTCAGAGCTTCCGAGACAAGAGGGTCAACCGTCTTGAGGATGCTTTCTATATTCAAATCAGGTATGACTCCTTCACTAAACCTTCGTCGTTTGCTAGTGCCTCAATTGAAGGCCGAACACTTTGAGAAATATACGATCGACCATTCTTCAAAAACTCTGGATACACAGGCAATCGCGCCTTTAACTGTAATCCCTTCCTCGAAGTCACTTGGTTTACATAGTCTATAGGAGGCCAAGGGTGTTCCGGATTAACATAATCGATGGTAACAGGTGATATTCCCCCCCAATCATTAATACCCACGTCAATATAATCCTCTAGCCTCTCATTGAGATTTGGAGGCACTTGGATGTTCATAGTGGGCATCAAAATTCTGGCTAGTGCTACTGCTCGCATGAAATAATCCTTAGTAGGGGCTGGATAATTAGACATTGCTGTTCCATTCTTAGGTGAAAAGTTTTGCATTATCACTTCTTGTATATGCCCAAAAGATTCATGTAATGATTTAATAAGAATCAGTGATTCAACGATTTCCTCGGGAGTCTCGCCGATACCTACAAGTAGTCCAGTCGTAGTCGGGATATTTAGTTCACCACATGAAGCCAGAGACTTTATTCTTACTCTAGGATGTTTGCTTGGTGCCCTTTCATGTGGCATCCCTTTACCTGATAATCTAGTACTTGAAGATTCCAACATCAGTCCCATGCTAGCATTAGTTTCCCTAAGAGTGTATAACTCTTGTTTAGTGAGGCTTCCCGCATTAGTGTGAGGCAACAACCCTGTTTTCTTGATAATCATCTCACATATCTCACTAACATATTCAGCCAAGGTAGAGAATCCCTTTTCTCGAAGCCAATTTCGTACCTCTTTATAACGAATTTCTGGTCTTTCCCCCGTAACAATTAATGCCTCAGTACATCTCAGTCGCTTGGCTACCTCTACTATGGTTAAGACTTTATCGGGATCGAGCATTGAAATCGTCGTATCTCCAGGCTCCTTTTTGTAAGTGCAGTAAGTGCATGTATCTCGACACAGATTCACTAGATTGACAAAAACTTTTCGAGAATAGGTCAAAATTGAAGGCCTAAATTTATTGCGTAGATATGAAGAGCACTCAATTAATTGTTCCAACCTAGCATCGTAGAATAACGAGAGAGCCTGCTCACGATTAAGAGGGCAAGAAGAATGCTTTATCTCCTCCATTATCTTACCTACACTCTCCAGATCGTTATCACATCGCATCAATGCATCGTTATCTGTTACACCTTGACTAATAAACACTATTCTTAACTCCGTTCTACATGTACGTTCTTCCCTTCCAGGTGAATGATTGAGGTTTGTGGACTTTAAGTAGGGAAATAACAAAAGACAACGTTATAACGGTCGCCCCTATCGGTGAACCGAGAGCCAACTGCTTTCTATTCTTAATTGATTGAGATAGGATAAGGACAGTTATCGCGATAATAATGCACACAGTAATAAATGCCTCGCCTGCAAGTAACATGCTCAGAAAGCTGAATCCACCTTGATAAATAAAGTATATTCCTGCTGGCAGAGCAATGAATGGAGATAGCATTAAGAATGCAATGGCAATCACCATAAGAACTGTTTTTTTTCCTTGTTCTCTATGCATAGGAATTAAGAGTCGCAACAACCCATTCCATAAACCTTGTCTGTCTCTCGCCCACATAGCACCAACGCAATTTTCTCCTCTAAACATTTTCATTTTGATCCCTCTTTTTTTTACAAGTGAGCCAATTGCGCCATCTTCAATTATTTCAGTGCACACTTCCCTGTGAGTTCCAATAGACTCATATTGGCCTCGAAGAATAGCAAAGAAACTTCCAAAAAAATACCCCAACTTGTTTGCAGAATCATTTACCTTCAGAGGAGAAAACTTGGTCTGTAAAAAGACGGATAGGAGAGGTAATGTGATGCCAGTTAGAAAATCATCGGACATTAGCTTTGGAATAGCCGTAATCGCAGAGAGCTTCTCGCGAAGTATATGATTCACTGCTAAGGTAACAGTCTGTTTAGAGTGAACAGTATCTGCATCAGTAAAGATGAGAATGTCTCCCACTGATTCACTATAGCCAAAAAAGCAGGGCCAGTTTTTCCCGACCCAACCGGCTGGACTCTGACCAGCCTCGATCACGCGAAGTCTATGGTCTGCCAAAGCTAATTTCTTCATAGTTAGGAGGGTACCATCTGTGGATCCATCATCTATAGATATTATCTCAAGGTTATGATAATCCTGAGCAAGTAGGCTTTCTAAGCACCTACCTATGTATTTTTCTTCGTTCAAGGCGGGTACAATAATGCTTACGCGAGGTGTGAGATTAGGATCTAGCATACTTACCTCCTCAAGTTTCGGCGAATATTTCAATGACCTCCTGGTATACACTAACAAGCGGGCCCAGGTGAGTAGGATGGCGCACATAATAAATACGGGGACGTAGAGCACTAATGATTCAATGGGTAACATATCTACTAATATTTGGGCTGTGAATATAGACGTATTCTCTGATTAGGTAGCAGCGCTCACACAAATTAAAACCTAGACCATTTCGTGTGGAATTTGTATGGTTCTCTTTTGTCCAATATTTAAATTTCCTAATTGCAAGATGATCAGATTGATACTGTCAAATGTGGCCTAGCTGGCCCGAACAAAGAGTAATAATCTGTAGAAAATCAAGTAAACCATGTTCATACTGTCTTTTGAACTTTTCTAAACCATATCTCTGATATACTCAATTAGCTTCAAAGCATCTCTCTCTTTCAAACTCTTCCTATTGTCAACAATATAAGCCTCGAAGCGTCTTGCTTTATCATCCAACTTTGGAAATCTCTTGATGGTTTCTTCTACAATATTTTGGTATGTTCGAAATGGAAAATAAATATTCTTAGCGACCTTAGTGATGGCATATTTGGTTTCCTTATCGATAACCCCTTTCCTCAATGATAGGTATAGGTTATACCGAATATCCACCATGGCTTCAGATTGGAGTTGGTACAAGTCTTGGGAAAACGTTACAGCCACTTCGTCGTCCGCATCTAGTTTCCCGTACTTAAACAGCTCGAATATTTTTCCGATACCAATCATACCGAATTTCTCCAGTTCAACAGCCCGCAGAGCCCCGATGCTTGATGATCCAATTACGATAGTATTGTTTCTGACTATCAACTGATAGACTTCTATAGGTGTGGGCGGATAATCAAGCAAGAAATATCCATCAATTAATCCTACCACAGTCTCTCTGTCGTCCAACGACATAATCAACCTGATTAAATCTCCTTTTTTCGCTGGAGGTCGGTAGTCAGCCTCTAACACATTTCGTGCCTTTTCAGTATCTAAACTAGGACCAACAAAAACAATTGCGTTTTTCATATCTTGAAATAATCCCTCGCCCTTTGACCTACTACAGATTTTGTGAACTTGAATGTTTCCATACCTGGCACGATGGCCCGTACTACAGGAACTCCTATCCACGGTACGGTTAAATCCACTACAATGGCTTTCTTTAATCCTACGGCTTTAAGCTGGCGGAGGATCAACCTTATATCATCTAGTATGTTTTCATTGTAGGAGCTATCTACCTCCGAGAGACAGATCTTTCGTTCTGAACTCACGAATTGCCACGACCTCTTATCCTCTGAATTTTCACCTACGTAATTAATTTTGCGAAGATCGTCTCGAGAACCTTGAATATTGGCCGCGCGAGTCTGTGCAAGTTCGGTAATTGCCCTTACCAAGGCAATCCTGGCATCTGGGTGTGTACCCGTTCCTTCAGCAAGGTAACCATAATTTTGAGTCAGCCACTCAACGCTTGCAGCATTGAATGTGGGTATTCCCACATTACTAGTGATGTCCTTGACTATCAAGGATATATTTGCGGCCTTAAACCTACTCACTAAATTCTTCGCCGATTGATTGATGGTATCTTCTAGATCGAGCATAGGAAATAAGTTTGGTTCATCAACCATAACATCCGAAGTAATTTCGTTGATCGGGTACCCATTCTCCTTAAACTTGTTTGTTAAGAGCTTTATTAGATGATATGGAAAGGCGCTCGAACGTAAGTCTGCTAAACTAGACGCATCTCGCTCAACAACTTCGCACAAAGCATGACATACTGCTTCTTCCATGACATTTCCCGACGCAAGTCCATTTGTATGAGAGAAAGAGAACGGATTGACAGCCATACCGTCTTGAGTGTATCTAAACAACACCAAAGCGGCAGGTACTAAAATTTGTTCGTATGAGACAAGATCAAAGCCCTGAATGTAATCCATTATCAAATCATCCTTATATTGAACAGAGAGGGGTTCGCAAATCTCATCCGCACTAAGGATATTATATTTTTTTGACAGCTCAAAATATGAACCTCTGATAACTGGACGTTCACAGCTACTAGGCAATGAAGAGTATCGTTCTATGGCTTCCATAAGGCCGCTTGTCCTTGCCTGCTTCATGGTGAAACCCTTACCACTGTAAACCCATATGTAATCCTCAGTACCGGGGAGAACAACTGAATAATTGGGTATTCCGAGTCTGTCCAGATGGGTAATGTTTCCAACACGAGTCACCCCAATCTGTTTTGTGATTGGTTCCACTGCGAAAAGCGTCTTTTCAGGCGGTTGGATTCTGCTAGTGCCATTTTTTGACCATTTAATCCGGTCTATCAGTCGCAATGCATATTCGAAATTAATTTTTCAGCATAATAATGTTCTTGTTAGATACAGCAGGTAGAAAACTACAAATTAAGATGGTATATACAGCCTGATTCTGATTGGAAAGTAGAAAGGGGGATGCAAGAATTGTTGGTGACATACTTCTCAAAGCAGCTAGCGAACCAGATTTCAGAAGGCTCCTGCTTACAGAACCGAGTAAGGTGTTAGATGATTATGATATATCCCCTGAAGCAAAGTCTATAATTAAAAATGTGATCGATGATTTCAAGTAATTCAATGGATTGATATAATGTCCCCCGCCTCTGACCCACAACTATTCATTGGTAGCCTCTTACACTCATGTGTATTCCCTCCTAGTGTACTCTCTAACGGGGATAACAAGGGAGATTGTAGACGTATATATTTGAATAATACTGTCTAAGTGATGGTTTAGTTCAATTAGCGGAAGAAATACTTCAATGGTCCTAAATCATAGGCGTATCCTCAAATGCAGCGTTACTTACATATATTCACGGGGTAGGAATTCAGGATAATGGCCCAAAATGTAACAAGTTTCATGATACCGGTCTTTGATTATGTCAGATCGCATACTCACCTAAAAACGCCAGTAGAAAATTTCAGTAAGGGTGAATGAGGATATAAAACTAGGCGTCTGCTAGCTTAGTATGTACACTCCTTCTAGTATGATTCACAGCTTACAATTAGCAGGGAAATCGACTTCGATGACTCGGCTCAAAATACCCACTAGATCACATTCGTTGTTCACAGTGTTAGCATCCTTCTCAAATCGATCCTCGAAATGAAATTAGAAACGAAGAAAGATCTATTTCGTAGGCTGCCACAGGCACACGCATCCTATGACTTTGCCTTACGAAATCACTAATTTCGCCTATTCTCCCCACTATCTTTCCTTCTACCATAATATCCGCAGAGCGATCATTGGTGTATTCTCCATTATGAGAACTCGGTATTGTTGTCACATCTTTACCAAACCCAACTTTCAAAAAGGCTTGCAATATTGATTTGATACTGGTATAGTCGGCTCTATTGTAAGCAACTGCTACACAAAGATGCCATTTTTCAGTTTCAGTTCCCCCTTTTGTAAACACCTTGCCAACCTCAAAGATATTCTGTGGATATGAGCTATGGATATTATGTCCAATAGTATCAACTAGCGAAGGAAGAAGAGAATTACGCAAAATATCCTGTCCGGATACCAGAGAATTCTCAATCTTAAAAATTGACGACTCATCAGCCTTCAGCCCCATGGATTCAAACTGCAGAAGCCTCGAAACTATAACAACATTTCTGATTTCCAATAGCCCAAGACCAACTAATACCTCTTTGATCTTATCGATAAGAACAGACTTTGTGTCCCTGCTTCCAGTTACATTAACCATTGGTATTGTTGGGGAGAGTTTGAATATTCCAAGCCCGATCATCACCTCCTCAATCAAATCTCTAACCTGCCGAACGTCATTTCTATACCTAGGTACTACACACGTGAGCGTTCTACGTCCTAAATTCTTTGTGCCTAACCGACTACGAGCTGCAGCCCTAACAATTTCCTCTCGAGAAAATTCGGTTCCTAGACATCTATTTATCTCCGTAAAACTCGCGGATACTGGCAGGGGCCTCATATCTGGAGATTTAATTGAAGACCCGTCATTTTCACTTATTGTAACGTGATAAACCTTGAACTTCAGGTCGGACAATGTCGCAGCATAAATAGCTGAAATAAGATCAGCTACTTTTGGGTCGATTGCAGTGACCTCAACAAATATCCCCCTCGATAGATTGTCTAACATGGTAAATTTTGAATTTACAATGGGTGGGAACGATACAACCTGTTTTTTTATATCTAGCAGTATAGGGAACTCGTTTGGCCTTCTAAGCAAATAAGAATACTTCTTACCCACATCTGTTGAATTCAAGATCTCGTTGAGTGAAAGGGTTTGACTCGAATCTAGGGGAATAAACGAAACTTCCCTACCAACTGCAGAGTAACATAGAGGGAACCGTATCCTTTCAAGATTATGCAAGCCTATAGATGCTGTCTTCCTTCTATTACATATTCCCGAATGCAGATCTTCTTGCATATCTATTAACATCTTGATAATGTCGCTATCTAACGCTCTATCCTTACCAACTATTGCCCTAATGTAGGGTCTAATCGATTTTACTGATTTGGTTGTCTGGACCTTAAACCTCTTGTCATTATTTATTTCATATTTGGGAATTCCCGTTTCTAATCCGAGATACCCCTTTAAGGCACGCACAATTCCGTAATAGGATGAAAAGTCTGGCCGATTTGGATTGTATTCTATTCTAATATGCTTCTTAGTTCTACCTTCGATATCAAGGCCTATGAAAGGCATGGAGGAGATGATATCTTCAAGCGAGTTTGTGGGAAACGACTCAGCTAGGACGGTCAGTGGGACTTCTACAACTGGCATTTGGGAACGCTCCTTAACCACTCAATCTTGTTGCTGTAAAGTGTTCTTATATCATCTATGCCAAGACGTAACATTGCGAGACGCTCGAGTCCTCCTCCCCAAGCAAGAACCGGATTTCTTATCTTCATGGGAATCGTGACCTCATCCCTAAATATTCCCATCCCAAAGAGTTCCAACCATTTGTCGATTTTTTCGATGTACACCATTGACTGTAACGATGGTTCAGTGTACGGAAAAAACGTAGGCCAAAACTTTACTTTTTGGATCCCTAATTTGTGGTAGAATTCCAATTGTAACCCCATTAGATCCCTTATGGAGGCGTCAGGTTTCGTGACTATACCTTCAATCTGAAAAAATTCAGAGAGATGGCCCTTCGTTACTTTTTCATTTCTAAATACAGTCCCCACTGAGAAGATCTTTGCTTCATCAGATTGGGTATCTGCCAGATACTTCAATGTGACCGGTGTTGTATGTGTACGTAAAACTAAGCGATTGGACTCTCGAATATCCCAAGCATTCATTGAATTCTTGTTGTGTATTTCAGAAACATTCGCGATCTGCTCTTCGTTCGCAATTTCCTCTACATTTTTCATGCCAGAAAGATAGTATGTATCATGCATCTCCCTGGCAGGATGATCCTGAAGTGTAAACAATGCATCAAAATTCCAAAAGGAAGTCTGGATAATATCACCATCTATCTCAGTAAATCCTAAGCTCAAGAAAATCTCTTTAATCTCTGCAATTAAATCAGTTAATGGGTGCGTTTTGCCTGGTAACGCAGTTTTAACAGCAGCTTCAAGGTCTAATACGAAACTGTTCGGTCGATCTTCTGTTCTAGTATTTGATTTAGCGAACTCTGTGTGGGGGGATTTGGAAACAGAGATTTCAGCAGCAGTTGCCTGCCCTACTGGCGTTAAAGATATAGTAACAACTTGTTGTTGAAGCTTTTTTAGATAATTTGGCCTCCTTAGAAGAAGCTCGACACCTTTCTTCTCAAGGTCATTTAGTTCAGTTTCAGAGAGTCTTTGCGCACTTCTGAATCTTTCAATGACTCTTTCTTCTGGCGAGATCTCTGTTACTGACTGGCTAATTTTTAGATTAGCTTTATTTGTATTACTAGATGCCTGAAGCAACCAATGGTTTTGATCTCTTGCGATCCTGATAGCTGCACCCAATTCATCCTTTTCAAATGCCCGCGTCTTTGCAAGCAATGCCATCCCTTTATCAGGCTCTAGTTGAATGGCACTGACCAGCCTCCTCTCAGGTAATCCGTTGGCTAGAGCAGATCTCCCTCGATCATCCAATTCAAAGAAGACAGATAAGTCTTGAGAGATCAAGATTAGCTTTTTGAATTTTAGCCGTTCCACTCCTCTCCTCACCTGGTCAATTGTCAAGTCGCTCTTGTCTGACAATGTTTCAATTGTGACAGATCCGTCTTTACCTACAAGTTCGAGAATCTTTTTCTCGATAGGGTGTAAAGCAGTTACTTTATAAGTCATAATTTGATTTTAATCTTCTCAGTGAAGAACACTTTTTAAACGTTTAATCAGCTCATCCCCATAAAATAATTGAAATGAATGCACGTGATGAAGAAATCGAAGAGTCATCATTTAATGAAACAGGCAATTTAAGGGGGGATTATAACGTGACACCATGGCAGGTCGACGGAGTTGTTGACTATAATAAAATTGTCCAAGATTTCGGTACTCGATTAATCACTCCTGAAATTATCGAGAAATTGAGGATGTTCACCGGACAAATTCATCCTCTCTTATCACGTGGCTTTTTCTTTTCTCACAGGGACTTTGACATAGTTCTGGATGCATACAAGAATGGGGAGAATTTTTACCTTTATACAGGGAGAGGCCCTTCTGGTCATGTTCATATGGGTCATCTGATGCCTTGGTTTTTTACAAAACATCTCCAAGATACATTCAGATCCAGACTGTTATTTCAGATAACTGATGACGAAAAATTTCTCTACAGTCAACATCTTAGCTTGCAAGACGTGGAGAAGTATGCCTACGACAATATTCTTGACGTTATAGCAATGGGATTTGATCCAAAGCTGACTAGAATCATAATTGATACAAAGAATATAAAGGCTTTATATCCTCTTTATTTAGAGATCTCAAAAAGGTTAACTTTTTCTACTGCAAAGGCCGTATTTGGATATAGACCCTCATCTAATATCGGAATGATAAGTTTTCCCGCTATTCAGGCCGCTCCTTGCTTCTTGCCGTCATTGATCGAACAAAAACCGACACGTGTTCTAATACCTGCCGCGATTGATCAGGATCCGTATTGGAGGATTACGAGAGATGTCGCTGAAAAGATGGGGTACTATAAACCTGCCCAAGTCCACAGTAAGTTTGTACCGAGCCTTGAAATGAATGGTAAGATGTCATCTTCAAAACCAACTAGTGCTATTTTTACAACCGACGACCCAGAAACGATTGAAAGCAAGATCTCTGGCGCGTACACCGGTGGGCAGCCGTCTGTTGGACTACAAAGAATGTTAGGTGGAGATCCAGATGCATGCCCTGTCTTTTGGTACCTAAGCCATTTCTTTGACGATGGAAAGGTATCGTTTGAGCGATCTCTAAAATGTAGAACAGGTAATTTACTATGTGGCGAATGTAAATCTGATCTTACCATTCAGACTAAGTTATTTATATCTGAGTTTACTAGACGAAGAGATCAAGCAAGGAATCAAATCGCTAGGTTCCTTTATGAGGACAATCCCTTTGATTAGCGATACAAGGAACACAGAAGATATAGTATGCGAAGATGAGTACGAAGCTGAGAAGCTAATGTGGATATTATCCTCAAACAGAAAAGAGCATAAACTCAAACATGCAGCCACAGTCGGTGAGAAAGAAATGATTGTGGTTTTGGATGACGACAGTTCGCATAGCGTAATGATGTCAGACGAAGAATCAGCTGATAAGCTTCAAAAGACTGCTCATAAGATACTTTTGGAGGGGAGGAAGCCCCTCTCTATTCGCACCCACAAGAACACAGTCTATATTGATATGGAATAAAGGTTCATGCTACACGTCTCGCTCAGAATTATCATATCAGTCAAATTCGTCGCATTTGTAATGCGGTCGTTGTTATAATATTCGAAGCCAAGACATTTCCAAAAATATAGTCAGGCCGTAAACCGTTAGTTGAATGAACATGTTCCACGCTAAAAAGCATTTTACACATCTTTAGGATTTTGGTCTCTAGAATGGTCACAGAAAGGGTTTCGATTATAAGGCTGAAGATTACTATGATCCACTCTACTTTTTCAAGACTCTCCCGTACCTATCTATCTCTCCATCACGAATTCTAGAAGATGAGAGTGGTTGTCCGTCTTTTGCCTTTAGCATCGTAACTGTAACTATTACCAGTGGGTCAAAGCCTCTCCTTGATCGAATCCTATTAATTTCATGTCCCTTCGGTTCTGTTTCTTCACTGACTACCAGAGCTTGGAGATTTTTGTCGGTGCTAGTGGGTCCAAAAGCGTCATTTAGTTCTTTAATCTCAAATTTTACATTTCCAAACTCATCATGTATGAATTGAACTAATCGAGTTACCCTAGATTCGAACCTATGTCTTAGCCTATTCTTACCTTTCCTTGTTTCTGCGAAATTGTCACTTGATACCCCTATGACCACACATTTTCCCAAACTAAACGCTCTAGTTAGCAATTCCCGATGTCCAGCATGAATTTCATCGAATGTACCTCCCGTGGCTACTAAATCAAATTGTGATGAAGACACGTCGACTAACTAGGGTTTCCCTAGATTGATGAGTTAAAGATTCTTAAACTCGTCTCCAAATTATAGCAAGTAGCAGTCAAGATTTCTTCGATTCATTTGATTCTTAATGTTATCATTTATTGAATATCTTGACACACTGTGGAGGACAGACATTTTCACATGCCATACAAAATATACAATCCTTTTCTCTTATCATGAATGGTTTCTTTTCAGAGGCAGGATGTCCAGGAGTGTCAAGCCATTCGTAAACATTTACCGGACATGCTTCGATACAAGCTCCATCAGCTACACAGATATCAAAATCCACTGTAACTTCTGAACCCCAGATACCTAATCGTCCAGGAGCATCCACTTCACCCCAGACCTTTATATCTTGAAATGTACCAACAACACTGCGTTTTGATTTAAAGTCAGGATCAATGGGACCTTCAACTTTAGAGTAACTTGTTCCATCCCCTGTCAAAGATATAGTTGTGGCACCACCAGCCGTTGCAGGAAGGCTCGGTTCGGGGGCTTGAGTTACCTTAGGCGTTGGAGCTGAAACTGTAACTGAAGCGGCTTGCTGGGCCGTAGCCGTGGTAGGAATAGCGGGCTTCGATGATACCATTAGGCCTGGTAAGCTTTTTTGCCTTTTCACTGGGCACAACTGATTGTGTATGTCTTTCATGCTCTGAAGCGTGTTTGGGTTCTCGTGAAGCAATTGCGATCCACAATCTCCGCAAACATATTCGTTGGTAACTGACACAGATTTATATTCTCGCACGTCACTAATCAACATTTGGTGGATTCAGTGTGCCGCGCATGAACCGGAAGTGTTGTGAATCTGTCACTACTGGAATCGCGAACCGAGCCTCTAAAATTGTTAGCCCTGGATTTTCCTATAACCGTTACGTATCAGGCTCCAACAAGGATAATATTCTTCAAATATTGATTGAAGATTACAATGTCCGGTCTGGGCAAAACATACTGGCCTGAAATAATCTCTACGTTAAGAAGTATCATTCCAGTCTACAACAAAGTAAATAGAGTGATCTCCCTTGGCAAGGACACTGATTATAGGAAAATGTGTTTGAATAAACAGATAAAATTTGGGGATAGGATATTAGATGCTGGTTCGGGTTTTGGCAATATGTCGAAGTTGGCCAGAAATGAAATGCATGGAAATTTAGAAATAATCTTGTATGACCCAATTATCGAAATGCTTCGTATCGGGAGATCACTCAACGATAAATTTGATTCTGATATTGAACTATCTTCTGGCATTTTTGAGTATTTACCATTCAAGAACAACATTTTTGATGTGGTGTTATGTGGATATTCATTGAGGGATGCGATTTATCTTAAAGGCGCTATAATAGAATTTCACCGCATCCTCAAGCCTAATGGAAGATTGTTGATTGTAGACCTTGGTAAGCCGGATCAGGCCATTTTAGATGCCCTTGTTAGCGTCTATCTGAGATACGTGTTAGGGTTTCTAGCATTCGCAGCAGCAGGCAGTAAGGGGCTTGGCTTTAGGGCATTATATGGCACTTACAAACGATGGCCTAAGAATTCAGAATTAAAGGGTATGCTAGAAAGAGAATTTTCAGAAGTCCAGTTTAGGAAGTACATGTTAGGAGGAGCCGTAATTATTGCTGCTACAAAGTAAGCTTTCTATTTGACTGGGGTACAAAAATTATGAATCGTCTTAGGAAGATAATCTCCATTACTCAATCGAAGTGTTTCAGTTTACTAATGCGTTGAAATTGGTCTTTCTTGTCCAAGTAAAGTTAATTAGAAGCCACAAAGTTTCCCACCTTATCTCATGAGTGATAAAAAAGGTGTTCAAAGAATTCTTTCAGAGGTCGTATCTGGACGACATAAGGTAGTCACAGAAGATCTGGCAAAGCAGATCCTATCCGTGTACGGGCTTCAAGTGCCACCATATGTCATGGTAAATAACGCTCAGCAAGCAGCCAAGGAAAGTGCGAGCATCGGCTTCCCGCAGGTAGCGAAGGTCATCTCTCCAATGATTCTTCACAAGACTGAAGTCAAGGGCGTTAAAACTGGTCTTACCTCGGAGGGTGAGGTAGTGAATGCTTTCAATGATATGAACGATCGACTAAGAAAGGACTTTGAAATTCGAGGGATTCTACTCGAAAAGATGGTGCCTTCAGGAGTGGAGTTAATAGTCGGCTTACAAAACGATCCTCAGTTTGGTCCAGTAATAATGTGTGGACTAGGTGGCATCTATACAGAGCTATTTAAGGACGTTAGTTTCAGGGTCCTGCCCATCAGCAAGCAAGATGCTCTGGAGATGTTGGAGGGATTAAAAGGAAAGCAAATTTTACACGGGTTTAGAGGTAGTCGACCGGTCAATCTGGAGATGGTGGCAGAAGCCCTTGTAAAGATTGGTACCCTAGGCATGGACATGGCTCCTTTCTTTGAAAGCGTGGATTTCAATCCAATGACCGTTTACCCAGACAATTATTATATTGTTGATGCAAAAATTCTACTCAAAGACGAACCTAATACCAGTGTCATATCCAACGCCCAGCCCAATTCTAACTACATGGATGTCTTTTTCAATGCTAAATCAATCGCTTTGATTGGAGCATCTCCTGAAACAGGCAAAATAGGAAACTCGGTTCTTGAGAGTCTTTCTAAGCATGAATACAATGGCAAGATATTTCCTGTAAACGCGAAAGGGTATCCTGAAATAATGGGTTTAAAGGCTTACAAAAGCTTAGATGAGATCCAAGAATCAGTAGACCTCGTTATAGTTACAGTGGACTTAAAGTTTGTCCCCGCCTTGCTTAAAATTTGTGGAAGTAAGGAGGTCCACAACATGGTCATTATCTCAGGAGGTGGTAAAGAACTTGGCGGGGAAAGAGCCGAAATAGAGCAGGAAATAAAGCAGCTTTCTCAGGACCTTGGTATAAGGATCATAGGTCCTAATTGCATAGGAGTGTTTAACGGCGAAAATCGTTTAGACTGTGCATTTCAAGGTCATGCAAGGATGATTCGTCCCAAAAATGGAAAGGTGTCGTTCCTGTCACAGAGCGGCACAGTAGGGATAGCCTTTATGGAGACGTCAGATACGTTCGGAACAAGCAAGATGATTTCTTACGGTAACCGATCTGATGTTGACGAAGCAGATATGATATGGTACCTAGCACAAGACGCTAATACCGAGGTGATAGGTTTATACGTCGAAGGATTCGGAGATGGTAGAAAATTTGTGGATACAGCAAAAAAGGTAATCTCTGAATACAAGAAGCCTGTGGTTGTCTTCAAGAATGGCCGGTCCACCAGGGGAGCAGTTCAGGCTGCCTCACACACAGGTTCATTAGGAGGTTCTTTTGGAGTCGTTAAAGGCGCATTCCAGCAATCTGGCATAGTTTCTGTCGATAGTTACGAAGAGCTTACAGGATCACTTAAGGCTTTGGCTTGGCAGCCTGTGCCCTCCGGGAACAAAGTTGCTATGGTTACTAACGGAGCTGGCCCTATTATAGCGGCTATAGACCGATTTGAAGATCTTGGACTCAAGCTAGCCACTCTTTCTGAGGAGACTATGAACTCTTTCAAACAGCATTATCCTGCAACATACGTACTGGGAAATCCGTTAGATGTAACGGGCTCTGCTACCGCCGAAGATTACAAGTTTGCAATTCAGGCCTTTATGGACGACAAGAATGTAGATATCATTATGCCCTGGTTCGTATTTCAAGACGATCCTCTAGAAGAGACGATTGTAGATGTTCTCGCAGGGTTTCAGAAGTTGAAGAAGAAACCTATTCTGGTGGGAGCAATGGGAGGTCCTTTTACTCGAAAAATAGCTGCAGAAATAGAAGGTAAAAATATACCAGTATATGATTTTGTTTCAACTTGGTCTACAGCAGCGGGAAGCCTTGCAAAATGGCAAGATGTGCGATCTTCATGATCGCCCAATGATTGCTATTCTATGACTATTGATTTGTCCATAGAAAATTCTTGTCATTTTTAAGCAAAAGTTATTATATTTATTCTGAGCTACATGAAGATATGGAAAGTGCACAGCAAAGTCAAGCCGTAACTATAACGAACAAAGCTGCCGAAAAGGTGGCTGAATTCATGAAACAGGAAGGTAATACTAGTCTTTACTTGCGCGTTTATGTGTCAGGTGGAGGATGTTCAGGTCTCTCATATGGAATGGGTTTTGAAGAAAAACCTGATGATGATGACAGTGTAATTGAACAAAATGGCGTCAAAGTTTTGGTAGACACCTATAGTCAGAGGCATTTGAACGGCGCCAATGTTGATTATGTAGAAAGCCTGATGGGATCGGGGTTCAAAATAAACAATCCTAACGTCACCAAGAGTTGCTCTTGTGGACACTCGTTCAGTACTGAGTGAGAAACAGCGAAACAAGCATAAAATAAGGCTACGGCCAGAGCCCTCTAATTTTCATAGCTTCGACAACTCTATTTATTGCAAGTAATGTGCTAGCCTTTCTCATATTCACGTTAAATTCTTTATGTATAGTATATACATCATTGAATGCTGACGAAATATTAGAATCCAACCTGGAATTGACCTCCGCTTCACTCCAATACTCTCTTCGTAGGTTCTGTAGCCATTCAAAATAAGAGACTGTTACTCCACCTCCGTTGGCTAGGATATCTGGAATAACCAAAACACCATTTCCGAACAAGATATCGTCGGCATCTGGTGTGGTGGGTCCATTCGCTGCTTCCGCGACTATTTTTGCTTTTACCTTTCCTGCATTAGCTCTTGTGATCTGGTTTTCCAACGCGGCTGGAACCAACACAGTACAATCAAGCTCCAAGAGATCACTATCATCTATAGAGCTAGCGCTTTGGAAGCCCGCTACTGCACCACTCTTAAGCTTGTGGCTCCGAAGTGAATCGATATTTAATCCGTCCCGATTATGAATTGAACCTTTTGAGTCAGACACTGCAATCACCTTCATTCCCATCTCCGCCAAGAGACTAGCAGCAAATTGTCCAGCGTTACCGAACCCTTGTATAACAACGGGGGCACCTTTCAAATTTACGCCGAGCTTTTTTGCGGCCTCCCGTACAGTAATAGACACGCCACGCCCTGTAGCTTCGTTCCGTCCCAGGGATCCGCCGATAGAAAGAGGCTTCCCTGTAATTACTTCGGGTTGTAGATAATTCCCCTTAAGAGCCGAATAAGTATCCATTATCCAAGCCATTTCCCTTCCTCCCGTATAGACATCAGGGGCAGGAATATCAGTCAAAGGCCCTATGATATCTGCGATGGAGTAGGCATATCTTCGTGTGATCCTTTCAAGTTCATTTTCTGACAACTCTTTAGGGTTGCAGATTATGCCTCCTTTACCACCGCCATATGGTATGTTGGCAATGGCACACTTCCAAGTCATCCACATGGATAATGCCTTAACTTCATCAATGCTAACCTGAGGGTGGTATCGAATTCCACCCTTGTATGGCCCTCTTGCAGAATTATGTTGTGATCTGAAACCTGTGTAAACCTTTATTTCTCCGTTGTCCATCCTTGCCGGCACTGCTACCGTCAAAACACGATTTGGACTTGCAAGAATATCTCTCATTCCCTTATCAAGCTTTGCCAGCTTGGCGGCCTCGTCTAACTGCTTGACAGCAACTTCAAATGGATTTAGCGACTCTGACATTAGATCATCAGAAAAATCAGGTGTATTTAAGTGTTGAATCACTTAAATGAGACCCATTTTGGAATACTTCCTAGCGTAGCTAACTAGTATCTTGCAATTTCCTCGAAACCATATCACGTAAAGAGTCATCAGATAGGCTTTGATATTCAATCCCAAGTGACTTTGCAATTATTTCAAGCTTTTCTCGCTCCGAAGTAATAGGAGAAATTTTGGGGCCAATAAGGGGGATATTTGTCGATGACATTTCCTTTTCAATACCACTTTTTGCTTTCTGATATTCCGCTAGTGCTCTACCAATCGTCTTTGAAAATGAAGGTAACCTTTTTGAACCAAAGAAGAGGATGATAAACACAAAGGCGATCATAAACCATTCTGCACCAGCAATATTCATTACCATTGACGAGAAAACCAAATAAGATTTGCCCTCAAGTATCAAAGAAGCTATCCTCCCTTATTTGATTAGTCCTCTGTTATTATGTACGAGAGAAGAAATACAAACTGAACTTTCGTCCTAGATCAATGTATCCTTTTAAAGGTGATAGCTTTTTTTCACAATATGGTTTACAGAAATATTGACACGGCTGTCCTTGAGAGGATACATGAATTCATTCTCACTTTAAACCATGAGTCAGAAAATGGTTCTATAATAGTAGTCGAAGGTAAGCGAGATTCGGAGGCCCTCACAAAGCTGGGATTTGTTGGCAAAGTTACTGTATTTAATAGGTTCAAAGGGATTATAGATTTTGTCGATAGTCATCAAATGACAGACAAGAAGATAATACTTTTACTTGATATGGATCGGACAGGAAAATACTTAACGAGCAGATTGGTGTCTCTCCTTCAACAAAGAGGCAGCAGTGTAAATCTGGCCTACAAAAAAAAGTTATGCGAAATAACTAATGGAAGAGTTCGTCACATTGAGGACATAGGATCCTATCAGAACTTGTTTGGATCAAAATTTTTGCCCACTTACTCTTGACATCGATGATCTATCTCGTTCAAAGGAAACATAGTGCGGTGTCGCAAATGTGGAATCTGTTCCTTCAAAGCACTTATATTCTGGCCAGCTCACCTTACATTCACTTAATAATAATGAGGTTATGAGATTGCCTAATACAGGTATTGTTAAATATCACGTTAAATTAAAATTCGAAGTAGATGGACTAGTTGAGAAGGCCGATATTATCGGGGCCATTTTTGGTCAGACTGAAGGTCTCCTAGGACCCGAGATGAACTTGAACGAACTACAGAAGGTTTCCAAGGTAGGCAGAATTGAGGTAAATGTTGATACGAGATCTAGCATAGCTAAGGGAGACGCTGTTATACCCATGAGTACTGATATTTCAACTGCCGCATTGATTGCAGCGGCCATAGAAAGCATCGATAAGGTAGGTCCATTTCAGGCCAAGTTCCTCTTGGTCGGCATAGATGATATCAGAGCAATAAAGAAAAAGATTATCGTGGACCGTGCAAAGAAAATAGTCCAAGAATGGGCAACTAAGACTATAAGTGAAGGCGAGGAGATGCTAAAAGATGTTTATGATGCAAGCAAGCCGGGTAAACTTACGGCATTTGGGAAGGCACAGTTGGCTTGCGGCACGGGCGTTTTTGACTCTGATTGGATTATCCTAGTTGAGGGAAGAGCAGATGTCATAAATCTACTTAGAGCTGGCTTTGACAATGCTATCGCGATAGAAGGGGCGAAAGTCGATGAAAGTATAATTAAATTGACTGAAGGTAAGAGAGTTGTGGCATTTCTCGATGGAGACAGAGCAGGAGATCTTATTTTGAAGGAGCTGCATGGTTTAGTTAAGATAGATAAGGTGCTAAGAGCTCCGAATGGAAGGGAGGTTGAAGAATGCACCCCCCTAGAAATTGCGGAGATTCTACGGGAGGCAGTTAGTCATCCAGCTGTCGCACACCATCCTAGGTCTGTTGCCAATCAAACGCAGCACGATACAAATCATGATTATCGCAAGCAGGGAGATGAATCCAAACCTAGCCACCCCCCCTATGGAGGGAGAGCGACCAGGATCTCTGATCAGGAAGGAAAAGAAATTTTGCAAACAGATCATAACCATGAGATGGTGGTAAAAGTGCAAAATGTGTTTTCTGAAATAAATGAGACTTTGGAGGCAATTCTGCTGGACGATTCCATGAGGACCCTCGTAAGAGTACCTGTTTCAGATATCGTGAAACAACTAGGAGATAGCGAGGGTGGAAAGTTTCTTGTGCTAGATGGGATTGTCACTCAAAGGCTTATAGATGTTGCAGATCGAGCGGGCATAGAATATATTGTGGGCCACAGGACTACTGCGAGCAAGAAACCATCTACAGTCAAGGTACATACTTTTGAAGAATTGGGTATCCCCAATTAGATGCATCCCAACCTACAACACATTCTCACACTAGCACATTTGTTGAAGTTCGGAAAAGGGGGAGCATGTGTTGAGATCACAACCACAGAACTTGGCAGCATCATTAATAGATCCCAACAGTCTGCCTCCAAATACCTTGTAGAGTTGGAGAAAGCAGGATTTTTAGAACGAACCAAATCGGGTCAGAAATACAGAATTATGATTACTGACAGAGGGGTTGGTCAGGTACTAAGCCTGCATGAGACTATCAAGAGCTCCGTGGAAGTTCTTGACAGATCAGGATTGCAGTTCGAGGGAAAGGTTGTTTCGGGCATGGGAGAAGGGGCCTACTACATGTCATTGGAAGGCTATCGAATGCAGTTCAACGATAAACTCGGCTATGAACCGTACGCCGGTACGTTAAACGTGAAGTTGCTCAATCAATCATCCATACGCATGAGAAGTATGATTGATAGCTGTCCTTCAGTGTTCGTTAGAGGGTTCAATGATTCTTCGAGATCCTATGGATGGGTTAAATGCTACCCTGCAATTTTAAATGATGGTGCTATAGACAAAGCTGCAGTTATAGTTCTGGAAAGAACTCACTATGATAACAGCATGCTGGAGGTAATCGCACCCATTTGCATCAAAGACTCATTGGGTATGAAAAATGGAGATTTAGTCAAGGTATTTGTGACTGTGACCTCGAAGAATCCACAATTTGATTCCTCCTAAATTCCATATATAGAATTTCCCAAGGCGTCTTTGATCTGTGAACTCTTAATGCCTGGGACCGGCGTATTCAATCTAATAATCCTTACTGACAAGTTTCTATCCTTACAATTCTGAGAAATCTCCTTTTCGCTATGTATTTGATCGTAGCCTAAGGCTATAATATCTGGCGATACACGTTCTACAGTATCGTATAGTGACACTTGACTCCCAATTATGGCAAGATCCACGAATGCAAGGGATGAAACAAGTTCTTTTCTCAAGTTTTCACAATGATAGATTCTGCGGTCCTTTTTTATTTTAGCCGCGGTAGACGTCCGAGCTACTACTACTACTAGGACATCTCCATGTTGTTTTGCTGCCTTTAGTGTATGGATATGGCCTGGATGTATTACATCGAAAACGCCGCCAACCAATACCACTTTTATGGCGTCTCTCCCTAAGAAAGTCAGCCTTAGCGGATTATCCTTTTCTAGCAGACCGTTAGAGATCAGCTCTCGTATCCTATCATTAAATATTCCTATTGGCAAATACATTCTTGACCGAAGTACGTCAATAGAACTGACACTAGGTTCAATGTTACTCACATGCACCGCCGCCAATAAAGCTTTTTCAAAAGGGTCCATCCGTCTACTCAGGCCCCTGATGTTCATAGTAAGCCCAATAATATTTTTTTCCAATAACAGTGTTCTGGTCAGCTAAGAGTCTTCCCTCTCATTATATTGCATACCGTCATTAAGGTCTATAGATCGCCACGTACTGTTCTGATTCGTGACGCAGGAGCGCACACATTCAGTTGATATAAATCTCAATTTTTCAGTCTTCAAACGCCTTCCCCGAGTATTTCCTCTTCGCAATACTGATGCCAACCTTATTTCCATCTCCCTGCTATGTCTTTCACAGAATACACCTACTAAGAATTCATCTTTTCCTTCTTGAATTGAAATCAAATAGGAAGGGGGGAGTGTGCAGTTAAAATATTTCTGTTGATGTGAACACATCTTCGGAAGGGACATTCAATAATGAAACGTCAACTAGAAATATATGTCTATTAACTTTAGAATGCTAATAATGTAAGAATTAGACTTCTAGTATGCCAGCGAAATGATATCAGAAACCTAATTAGACTTGTCGTCCTGTTGGGCATGACTGAGTTGGCATGACTTATCTACTCGAAATGCATTTTAACTTTGTACTGACCATTGGCGGGTATTATCTTTTCGAGAAAGAACATCGTACTACTGCTTGTGATTGCGCTCATAGGGCTTTCTCTTTCAGTGATTTCTTTCAGGTATTCAGCATATACTGCCGATGAAATTGCAAGAATTGCTTCCGTTGACGTTAGGTCTAATGCACGAATTGAAGCACACGACCTCTCACAAATTCTTCTCCACACGCTCGAATCCGTGACAAGCAATTTGAGATCATTGGCTAATTCACAACCAATCCAAGATGGACACGTTGATGTTGGTCTAACGCTTCTTAACAATACGCAATCTTCAACCTCCGAACTTACTGAAGGGTACTACTGGCTAGATAAAGACGGCAAGCTTGTATCCTGGAGCACCCAGAACACAAGTGAATTACAAGGCTACCAGGGGTTCAATTTAAGCGACAGGGAGTTCTATAGGATCCCTCAAACCACCCTCATTCCTTACTACAGCAACGCTATTGAATCACCTGATATGTTGCCAAGGCTCTACATATCATATCCAATTCTGGCAACAAGAAGTAATGACACCAACAACGCTGAAAACAAAACATCATTTGATGGCGTGATAGTCGCGGTTGTAAA
Organism: Nitrososphaeraceae archaeon; assembly: GCA_009377575.1. GTDB lineage: Archaea > Thermoproteota > Nitrososphaeria > Nitrososphaerales > Nitrososphaeraceae > TH5896. The sequence continues at coordinate 81,068 of WHTU01000006.1, forward strand.
TCTAGATTCATTAGGAGCATTCCTGCAGAATGAAATTTCACCTGAATTTATTAGCAATGTGGGACTGATGGATAAAAATGGTACTATACTTTATGCCCGCAATCAATCCTTGGTTGGAAAAAACTATCAATCCGACGACTTTCAAGCAACCGTTCCTGATCAAGTGAAATCAGAGTACATTGGAATCCTCACACGGTCCTTGGAATCAAATCCAGGTGCGGAAGACATTACCTTCAACGGAACCACAACTACTATATCCTACCAGCCAATCAATGTGGACGGAAAACACATCTGGACGTTATTTTTAGGATCACCGCATAATTTGGCAAGTGACGTAGGATTAGTCATAGAACAACAGAAAAATTTGAGCAGTCAAATAGTAATAATCATCGCGTTAATAGCAGTTGGTATTGCGATTCTGATCTTATCATGGAATAAGAGACTCGAAAAAGCAGTACGCGACCGGACTACAGAATTAGAAGGTGCAAATGTTTCGCTGGGTGAATCAAATCGACAACTAGCTGGAACAAATGAGCAATTGCAGGCACATGATAGAATTCAGAAAGAATTTATAGATATAGCAGCTCATGAGCTGAGAACTCCTATACTTCCTATTCTTAGTGAGGCAGAATTTCTTTCGCAAAAATTTCAGGGGAATCAGAGCCGAATCCTAATAGGTGAGGAACAAATTCGATCAATAATCTTCAATGCCAAACGACTCGATCGCCTTGCGTCAGATATATTAGATGTCACCCGAATTGAAAGCAGGACCCTCCAACTGAGCAAGGAGAATTTTGACGTAGATCATCTTATACAGAGGGCCATAAGAGAAACAACCGAAAGACAATTGACAGGTAATGCAAAAAATGTGGAATTCAGGTACGTACCGTTCCATTGCGTTATCTTTGCTGATAAGGCTAGGATTCTGCAAGTGATCATAAATTTGGTTGATAACGCAGTGAAATTCACTGACGGGGGAAAGATCGCAATTGGGGTAATTAGAAATAATAAGGATATAGAAGTAACGGTTAAGGATACAGGCTCAGGTATAGAAAGTCAAATTATGCCCCGGTTGTTTTCTAAATTTGTAACATCTTCTGAGAACGGGACAGGGCTTGGGTTATTTATATCAAAAAAAATAGTCGAAGCTCACGGTGGAATTATTTTAGCAGAGAATAACGAGATAAAAGGAGCTACATTCAAGTTCACGCTCCCCTTGAATTAGTATATACATGTCATATAGTTGATTTACAAAAAATATGTTTATGTATAATCATCGTGTAGCATGCGGATGGTACATTACAATGATTTTTGTTTTAAGGCATTATGGTGAACCTTTTCCACGGGCTAATGGAGGATAAGATTGCTACGAGATATGTTACTCATCTCTTAAATCCAATTAACCGCAGTTTGGTACATATATATGCATCCCGAAGACTTGAAGATGATTTGGATATGCCAGGAATGTGATTCACATTTTATTTTTCATGCAGACGTTAGCGATCACAGGGCACAGACCGGTCACACTCGAATTACAAAGGCAGACATGGCCTTATCTGATAGTCCTTTCACTTCGAATTACAGGTTTGATAGATGACAGATTTTACCTCCAATAAATGGACTTTCCCATTGTCACATTGAAGGTCTTGAGCATTTACAAGGATGAGCGCCCAGAAAAAAAGGAACGGCCCCCAATCACCCTAACTAACCCTCTTACAATAGGTCCAATTATGAAGCTGGCTATTTGATAATATTAAATACTAGTAATTTTCTGGAATAGTGATGATCAGCAATCTTGATAGGAACCTTCTTCCTAGAATTATGGTTGTTGATGACGAGAAGGATATTCTTAGAATAATTAAGCGGGATCTCGAGTCTCCTCTCCCCTCTTCTGCTCCAGAAACGAGTCCATCAAATGATATTGTCATTCCAGACGTACGACAAAATGAAAGGGAGTCAAACGATGTGGAAGATGGAGAACACAATACCACAAGGGATGGAGATGCCTTCGTGGTGGAGACTTTTACAAATGGCTGGAATGCACTCGAAGCTCTAGATAGCCATCCGCATAACTACTATGATCTCGTTCTCACAGATATTCGAATGCCACGGATGAACGGATTTGAGTTATACCGCAAGATTAAGGAGAAAAATCCCTCCATGAAGATCGTCTTCATCACAGCCTTTGAGATAAACAAAGAAGAATTTAGCAAGGTACTTCCATCCATTGATGTGAAGGACTTTATTATAAAGCCGATAAGCATGACAAACCTGAGACTAAAGTTAAAGGAGGTTCTGAAGGGGTATTGAATGTACCTTCAGCTGCTTCTACCGATACTTGTAGTGCTTTTCAAACAAGTCCTGTGACTCCCTATACCTAGATCTCTCTACTTCTAACATTTGTTCGAGAGCATCGTCTGCCTTAAGAATAAGGGGCTTTCCTGACCACTTATTTTCCAACAAGTAGTTGATCCATGCCCTGATCGTGGGGCCCATCCTTCTAGACAATGGTTCTAGAAATCCACTCACGATCTCACGTTTTGCAGAATCTCTATCTAGTCCTCTACACATCAAATAGTATATTTGGACTTCATCAAGTTGGGCCACCGAGGCCGAATGAGTTGCCTTCACTTCGTTAGTTTCTATCTCTAAGCCCGGTATCGCATCAGATTTTGCGTCCTTGTCCAACAAGATAGCGTGGCCAGCAAGGTAAGATTCTGATGCCTTAGCATCCTTACCTATCTTTATCATACCCTTAAACAGTGATTTAGATTTATCCCTCATGACAGATTTGACCAACACTCTGCCTCTGGAATGCCTTCCTATATGATTCAGATTCGAAGTAATATCAAATGATTGTGTCGTATTGCCGAAAATAATCTCAACGTCCTCGGCAGAGGCCCCGGTACCTCTCATGATACTATCTACTTTACATCTAGTGGTTTGACCTCCAAATAGGCCATGATACCATGACATCTTAGCATCCCGTTCAACCCATGCCCTCTTATTCAGAAATGAAACATTGTTTGAATCCAGAGCCTCAAGAGTTATCATCTCCAAATTAGACCCATTGCCGACGTGACATTCTGTTAGTTCAAAGACGCCCTGCTGTACGCTAGAAGAGTCTGCAACGCTAGAAGAGTCTGCAACGCTAGAAGAGTCTGCAACGCTAGAAGAGTCTGCAACGCTAGAAGAGTCTGCAACGCTAGAAGAGTATAGTTCCTGCACAATGGTACATCTTGAGCCTTCGCCTGAGATAAACAGATTGCGGCTAATTGAAGATGTTCTATCTTGACTCAATGCGCAAACTAGTCTGATGGGATTTTCTACGATGAGGTCCTTCGGTACGTAAATAAAGATCCCCGATTTAAAAGCAGATGATTCGAGGGCTAAAAACTTGTCTTCGTCGTAACCCTCTGCGTGTTTCAGTAAAGCATCTTTAATCTTCTCTTCATGGCTCTTAATTGCCGTAGCGAGATCTTCTATAATAATAGAATCCTCTTCTGAGCCTCCTTCATTTCGATTGAGCTTTATTATCGTCGATCCGACTCTTACAAGCCCAGTCTCTTTATCTAGCTCATTCAGTCTATCTGCCAGAAAGTCGTTTGATTCCGGTGAATTCGAAGTGACTGATAGCTTCACCCGATCCAGATAGAGACGGTTAACGGCAGAATATTTAGAGTATAAAGGAGATATTTCGTCTGGAAGAGATTGGTACCTTGCGAAGTTCTGTTCTCTCATTCGACTCATCCATTCAGGCTCATCATAGAGCGACGATAGGTTACGAATATCGTCTATCCTCAAAGATGAAAGAGTTGGCAAATCTATTTCATCCTGATGCATTATCAATGCATAAGTTTGAAATTAGCCGACTGACCCTTCCATTTCGAGCTTGACCATTCTGTTCAGCTCTACGGCGTATTCCATAGGGAGTTCTTTTGTGAATGGTTCCATAAATCCTCCAACTATGAGAGACAAGGCATCTGATTCGGTGAATCCTCTGCTCATCAGGTAGAATATTTGATCGTCTCCTATTCTGCCTACGGTCGCCTCATGCGAAATGGTCGCATCCTCTTCATTTACCTCTACATAAGGGTAAGTGTCTGTCCTGGACGTTTCATCTAGGAGAAGAGCATCACATCTAACGTTTGATTTAACTCCTTTGGCCCCTTTAGCCACATGCAAGAGTCCTCTGTACGTGGTTCTTCCTGTATCTTTGCTAACAGACTTGCTTGTAATTCGGGATGTAGTGTTAGAAGCCAAGTGCACTGCTTTTGCCCCAGCATCCTGATGTTGTCCTGCGCCAGCAAAAGCTACCGATACTACCTCTGCATGCGCATTTCGTCCTAACATGTAGACCCCGGGATACTTCATCGTGAGCTTACTCCCTAAGTTGCCATCTATCCATTCGACTGTGGCATTCTCATATGCATATGCTCTTTTTGTCACTAGGTTATAGACATCCTTACTCCAATTTTGGATAGTAGTGTATCGTATCTTCGCTCCTTTCTTTGCTATTAACTCTACAACTGCAGAATGCAATGATTCCGTAGAGTAGACAGGGGCTGTACAACCTTCAATATAGTGAACTTCTGCTCCCTCATCTGCAATTATCAGTGTTCTTTCAAATTGGCCTATGTTTTCTGCATTTATCCTAAAGTAAGCCTGCAGTGGAAGGTCCACTTTCACATTTGGTGGTATGTAAATAAACGAACCACCTGACCAGACTGCACTATTTAATGCTGCAAACTTATTGTCTTCAGGAGGGATTATTTTACCAAAATGCTTTCTTAACAGATCCGGATGCTTCTTTACTGCAGTATCAGTATCTTCAAATATTACCCCTTGGCTAGCGAGATCTTCGCGAAGATTATGATATACTACCTCTGATTCGTACTGTGCACCTACTCCGGCCAAGAACTTCCTTTCTGCTTCTGGGATTCCTAACTTCTCGAACGTGTTTCGTACTGACTCAGGTACATCCTCCCAACTCTTGCCTTGTTTTTCGGATGCCTTCGCATAATAGAAGATATTCTGGAAGTCAATTTTTGATAAGTTACCTCCCCAGTTAGGCATAGGCTTGCTCATGAAAACATCATATGAACGTAGCCTAAACTGTTTCATCCATTCTGGTTCATCCTTTAGCCGACTAATTTCTTCAACGGTCTCTCTAGCGAGCCCCTTCTTGCTCAAGTAAACATACTGATCAATTGAATCCTTAAAGTCATACTTACTATAATCCATATTTAGATTTTCAGTGGTCATATGTATTTTATAACGGCGTTATTTCTTATATATATTGTGTTAAATGACGGGCTGATGCAGAGCTAATTTCTAAGGATAACAAAACATAATTGATGGCCTATTCCTCATCATATGAAATAAATCACTACAGATATATATGGATACATAGACTTGGTCCCCCAAGCTTTTTCTCAAATTAGCCTGGATGCTTCCACTATGCCATTAAGGGTGTGTTCTACTGCCTCAATGATCGGACCTGAAGTGTGTTTCCTTAGCTCAATAGTGGTCTTATGTCCGATTGAGACTAAACCTTTCATTTGCCTAAGGTAAGCCAATTCATCACATCTTACTTCCTTTTCTGTTATCTGGAACAAGGCTCTTACCGATGAAGGACTTGTAAAACCAACTGCATCTACATTCCTGCCCCTTAATAGATTAAAAAACCACTTCCATTCACTGTCAATCGTAGGGTTGGTAGATATATCATAGAGATAAAACTGGTCCACAGAGATTCCTAACTTTGAGAGGGACAGCGCAATCTTACTGTCGCCAAGCTGGCTTCTGGGCACGACTATTCTGTGCAAGTGATCCTCGTAACCGGAAAGGCACTCGATTATCCCGTGAGTGTTGTACCTTTCAGGCATTATCACAGGATCGATCCCGTAGTGTGAGAGTTTTTCTCCGGTTCGTGGACCAATACAAACAGTTCTAATCGAACGTAGTTTGGATACCAAGGCTTGCCTATTTCCAGTTTTATCAGAATTCGTCATGAGAGTATCTACTGCGTTTCCGCTAAGAAACACACACGCTTCATAGTCATTTAGAATAATTCGTGAAACTATACGCTCAATTTCTAGATATGGTTTAGGAGTTATGATTATGGATTTAAGAAAAATGACCGTCCAACCGTAATTCTCCATTGTCTTATTAAAACTTGCAGATGATGATGATTCTCGTGTAATTGCAAAGAACCTCGTCTCTTTGTTATCTTCACGCTTAACCATTTGGATAAAGCCACGCCAGGCGCCTGGAGAAGGAAACGACACGTCCCACCACAATCACTGCTGGAGAAATCACCTTGTATCTTGCAACCTTTTTCAGAATAGTGTTCAAATTTCCGACTATAACCCTCTGATCTTTCATAGTCCCTTTCTCGACAATCGCTACTTTGGTAGTTCCCTTCAAACCTCCTGCTCGCAAGTTTTGAACAATTTCTTCTATTCTTTCAACGCCCATCAACACGACTATTGTATCGACAGCAGAAGCCACAGCTTTCAAATTTACATCAAAATGTTGTTTCGTTTCATCTTCGTGGCCAGTGATCAATGCGACCGATGACGAATAGCCCCTGTGGGTGAGAGGTATCCCCGCATACGCCGGAGCAGCAATCGCTGAAGAAATACCAGGTATAATCTCAAATTGGATGTTGTGCCTGCGTAAGTATTCTGCTTCTTCTGCCCCTCTTCCAAAGATCAATGGGTCTCCGCCCTTAAGTCGCAATACGCTTTTACCTTTTAGAACATAAGTCAGCATAAGCTTGTTAGTTCTTGACTGATGCGTAGAGGCGGCTTTTCCGGATTCCCTTCCCACATAGATTTTTTTTATCGTTGAGGGAATCTTAGCTACCAGCTCCTTGCTAACTAATCTGTCGTAAAGCACTACATCGCATTTCCTTAGAAGTCTGTAGCCCTTAACGGAAATTAGCCCTGGATCTCCAGGTCCAGCTCCGCAAATAAACACCTTTGCAGAATTCATAGTAGATCGTTCCAATTCTTTAAGGCCAATTCCCAGCTCTGAGAAAAGTCTTTTACGCCCTCATCCAATAATCGTTGTCCTGCCTTAAGTCCTATGTTTCTAGCTTCCTCAATTCTCCCGTTTTCAGTTACAACAATTTGATCTGAGCCGTCTGCAGAGAATACCTTTACAAAAAGGGTCAATCGGTTTGAATCCTTAGTGGATAAAGTTACAACACCAACAGGGAATCTACACCCTCCTTCGACTACTGACAAGAGATTCCTTTCGGCTTCCAATTCGGCGCGTGATCTAGGGTCTTCCACCAATTTCAAAAGATCTAGCAAATCCAGTCTATCCTTCCTGCAGATAAGTGCCAACGCTCCTTGGCCAGCAGCAGGAACGAAATCCATAATATCAAACCGTTCTGTTATATACTTGGTTAAGCCCAATCGATTTAACCCTGCCTGTGCTAAAACGATGGCGTCATACACACCTGTCTCAACCTTCCTTATTCTTGTCTCTATATTACCACGGATTGGTTTTACCTTTAACTCGGGTCTCATTCTCAAAAGCTGGACTGCTCTCCTTAAACTGCTAGTACCTACTACGGCTCCGGAAGGTAGCTCATTCAATTTCAATCCTTTACTATGTATTAATACATCATTGGTCGCAGACCTAGTTGGTACAGAAGCTAGCGTGAGATCGGAGAAGAGCTCAGTTGGCACATCCTTGGCACTGTGAACTGCGAAATCAGCGTATCCATCAATTACGGCTTGATCTATTTCCTTCTCAAATATGCCTTTCCTATCGAAGGTGTAGAGTGGCCTTACGTCTAAGTCTCCAGAGGAATTAATTTCAAGAATATTGATCTGGGGCTGCCTTTTGCTTCTCGTTAGCAAATCCACCACAGATTTGGTCTGCAGTAATGCTAATCTACTACGTCTCGTTCCTACCGTGTAATTTCCCATTTTTTAGACCTCATCAGATTGAATGCATAATCATATGCTTCAACCGTTCTATCGATATCCTCATCAGCATGAGAATATGACAAGAAGCATGTCTCGTATTGAGATGGTGGGATAAACACTCCCTTTTCGAGCAAAGCTGTAAAGAGTGCATTAAACATATCAAGATCAGACGTTTTGGCTGATGTCATATCTCTTACTTCTCTAGTTGTAAAGAATAACTGATACATGGAACTGATACTGTTAATCCTGCAAGGGATTTTTCTATCACGCGCAACTTCGTTGATACCATCTATCAGGGAGTCGCATACTCTGGTCAGTCTTGGATATATTTGATTTCGACCTCTTGTCAGAGCAGAAATAGTTGCAATGGCGGCTGTAACTGCCACTGGATTGCCAGCATATGTACTCGCCTGATATACGTCTCCGGTTGGAGCGAACTGTTCAAGTAATTCCCGTCTACCGCAAATGGTTGCTAAAGAGAATCCATTTGCCACCGACTTCGAGAAGGTTACTATGTCAGGTTTGATCCCAAAGAATTCGCTTGCACCACCAGTTCCAAGACGAAAACCTGTTACAACTTCATCAAAGATCAGCACAATATTTCTTTCTAAAGTAATTTTTCTAATAAAGTTGAGATACTCTTTTTCAGGAACTACTAGGCCCATATTAGCAGGGACTGGTTCGAGGATAACGCAGGAGATATCATTTCTTTTCCTTATCACCTCTTCTAGTTGCACAAAATCATTAAATGGAACCAGAATAGTCTCTGAACTAAATTCTTTAGGAATACCACTAGACGAGGGTGCACTGTGCCCAGATGTGTCGGTACTAACCAATGAATAGTCTTGTGCTCCGTGGTAACAGCCCTCGAATTTGATAACCTTATTCTGCTTGGTGTAGCCCCTTGCGAGCCGGACAGCATTCATCGTCGCCTCCATTCCAGAATTCACGACCCTTGTCATTTCACATGCAGGAATTAGTTCAGCAATCATCTCGCCGAGTCTAACCTCCTTTTCTGTAGGAATACAGTAGAGAGATCCACTATCGAGCTGCAACTTAACGGCTTCCATTACTTCGGTATACGCGTGTCCTAAAAGCAGCGATCCATATCCCATGCAATAATCTACATAACTGATGTGGTCACTACTGGTTACCTTACTTCCGTTCGCTGAGGCTGCAAAGAAAGGAAATGGATTGAAAAACCTGACTGGGCTGTTAACACCCCCGGGAATAACTTTAGTTGCCCTCTCGTAGAGGATCCGTGAGTTCTCATACATTCATAGATCAAACACTAGAAGATACTAGTGGTTATAATTTCATTCCGAGCTTTTCTATTCTTCCTGTAGTATCTGAGAAATCAACTTCGCGTGATACGTAATGAGGATATCAGCACCAGCCCTCTTTATTGAAGTCAGCATTTCGTGGACTGCTTGCTTCTCGTCTATCAAGCCTTGCCTAGAAGCAGCTTTAATCATGGCGTAATCACCTGACACACTAAAGGCACACAGGGGTAGATTAGTCATGTCTCTTACCCTCCTAACCAAATCCAGATATTGCACAGCAGGTTTGACCATTACTATATCTACCCCCTCCTGGATATCCATCATCACTTCTCTCAAAGCTTCTCGATGATTGAGAAACGACATCTGATACGACTTCCGATCACCAGAAGATGGAGTGGAAGCTGAGATTTCTCTAAATGGGGAATAAAGTGAAGAAGCGTGTTTTGCAGAGTATCCCATGATTATAGTGTCTGTGAATCCATTGTCATCTAATGTTTCTCTAATGGCCTTTACTTGACCATCCATCATCGCTGAGGGAGCAACCATATCAGTTCCCGAATTTGCGTGGCTCACGGCTATCCTAGCCAACAGATCGAGGCTTAAATCATTATCAACCTTCCTTCCTCGTAGTATTCCGCAATGGCCTGAAAGAGTATATTGGCATAAGCATACGTCGCTAATAACAACTATCTGATCACCGAAGGTTTTTCTGAGAGATTCTATCGATTGTTGTACTATCCCATGCCTACTAAAGGCTGAACTACCGCTCTCATCTTTTGACGAGGGGATCCCAAAGATGATAAAAGCACGCATTCCAAGGTCGTAGCACTCTTGAACCTCTTCAATGAGACCAGATAAGGGGAATTTTCTTATGCCCTCCATTGTTTGACTTTCTTCAGCGGTAGTAATCCCTTCCTTTACAAAAACTGGATAAATAAAGTCCTTAACTGAAATTCTGGTTTCTTGCAATAATTGTCGTATCGCTGGATTTTTTCTGAGCCGTCTCAGCCTTACTTTTGGAAATCCTGGCGACGATTTATCAAGTGTCATAATTGAACATGCTTTCGACGATTCTGATTAAATCCTGCTCAGAAACTCTTCCTATTCGAGCCTCCTTTCGCAGGTTATTCATAGGTGTAGACAAAACAGTGGAGACTATCGAACGAGAAAGCTCTCTAATTGTTCTCTTATCTTCTTCGCCTAACTTTGCTGAAAAAATGGACATTGCCTTATCCAGTTCAGCCTCTCGCAACACATCAACTGACCTGAAAACTGAATCGATTAACTGTTCTACTCTCTTACTTTTAAGAATATCAACAAACGATTTTGCCTCCTTATCGATAATCTTCTCTGCAGAAATTATCTCGTTTTTTCTAAATTTGAGATTATTTTCTGCTATTTCGGCGATCTGATCCATGTTAATTAATTTGATTCCCTTAATGGTACTAATTTGGTCCTCAACGGTCCTAGGATTCGAAAGGTCTAAAACCAGCATCCCTTTATTTCTTGTTGACATCGCTTTGCTGATCCTTTCATAAGTGATCAAGAAATAAGGTGCTGTAGTCGATACGAAGACTATATCATATCCAGTGAGACCAGATAAAGCACTTTCAAACGCGATAGGATATCCGCCGGCTGTATCTGCGAAGGATTTTGCTCTTTCAAGAGTTCTACTTGTAATCATAAATCTAACCTCCCTCTGCCTTAATGACTTTGCAACCAGACTAGCTCCTTCTCCTGACCCAATTATCAGTATGCTTCTACTTTTGAGATCATCGAAATAATTCCCAGCGATGCCAACAGCCACAGAACCAATCGAGACGTTACCCTTATTCAATCGAGTAGTTGTTCTTACTTTACTTCCTGTTTTGAGAGCCTTTGTGAATATTAATGAGAGATTTGAACTGGAATGTCCATTGCACCTTGAAAATTCAAAAGATCTCCTTACCTGTCCTAATATTTGATCCTCTCCTACTACTAAAGAGTCTAGACCAGAAGCTAGCCTCAAGAGATGCAGAATGGCTTCTTGTCCAAAGCTTATCTCTACATTATCTGAGAGGTCCACTTTTGGTAGGCCTGTGACCGCTGACCAAATGCCTAATATTTTTTGTTCATCTTGCGTTTCAGCTGACGATAAAAAAATTTCTACCCGATTGCATGTTTGCAAAATAACACACTCACTATCAGGTGCGATCTCCCTGAATCTAGCATAAGCTGAATTAATATTCTTAAACGTGAATCTTTCGAGAAGATGAATGGGAGCCTTCTTGTAAGTGATTCGAGCGTTACAAAATTGCTGTTCTCGATATAGGGGCTCGAATTGTGTCATTTAGCTTCTTTTGCCCTCCCAAGAGTTTATTAATGCAACTAATTCCTGTCGAGCATCATCGATGCGTTCTTCTTTAATAAGCTTCTGGATAGTAGCATTGTTAATGACAGAGTACAGGAATTCCTTTCTTTCAGAGACTGTGGGTATTCTTGTCCTTATCATTCTCCTCGCGGCTTCTTGGAGTCGTATGTTTTCAATATCCGACTTACTCACTAATCTTTTTAAAACCCTTTCTGCTTTAATCCTAAATCGTCTGGCAACTATTGGACTTCTTCCGGAGGTAGATATGGCAATTTGAAGGATCCCTTCAACATTAATTATAGAAGCATACGAGAAATCGCTAACCGATGGGTCATCGACTGCATAAGACAATGCCCCCTTTAAACTAGCCTCTTTAGCTATTGCACGATTGAGATGTTTATTATTAGTGCAGGCCAAAATTAGGAATGGATTTTCATAATCCTTGAGAAAGCTGGTATCTTTAACGTGCTCTTTTCGTAGTAAGAGTTTTCCCTTATCTCGTAGTCCCTTCATTATCTTATTAAGGCGGTTTGTGATCAGAATTATTTCACAATTCTGATCTTCTAGCCCTCTCAACTTTCTTAAGCCTTCTGTTCCTCCGCCTATAATAATGACTTGCTTCCCGTTTAGGTTCAAATCAACTAGCAATTATCGCACCAGGATAAACAAGGAATAAGACGTAAGTTTTACTATTTAATTGTTACATCCGATAAAATCGATTTGAGCTAAATCCGTGTTTCCATTTAGGGTAATAGAATTTCATACTAAATTTTTCTATCGGTAGGCTCAACCAAGAGAGATCAGATAGACCATCTCTTTCTCAAGTTTTACTCGTTGCATATGGTAGATTCAATTGGACGATTCATGTTACAATAACCTTTCACCTAAGACTAATTAAGAATGGATTGTTTACCACTATTAGTCCTTGAATGACAACGATGCTCCAAAGACAGCGCTAGATCTTTGTTCCATAGAGGAGATAGGAATCGCCACTAGAACGCATCTTGAAAACTCGGGATTTAGGTCACTTAAAGATTTGGTTGTAAGAGGACCGGTTGATATTTCAGAGGCTACAGGAATGGATATCGAAAAATCAGCTGTTCTATGTAACCGAGCTCGACAAAGACTTGAGGAAGCGGGCGTATTAGAGAAAAGCTTTGTAACAGCACGCAAATTGTACAATAAGCGGCTTACTGCGGAACGAACATCAACAGGTTCTAGAAACCTCGACACCTTACTTGGAGGAGGAGTGGAGTCTCGTGCTGTCACAGAAATTTATGGAGAATATGGAACTGGCAAGACACAAATATGTCACAGCTTGTGCGTTATGATAACTCGCGACACTGCCCATGGAGGGTTGGGCGGAAAGGCGATCTACGTAGACACTGAAAGTACCTTCAGGCCTGAGCGCATTGTTTCCATATGTAGTGCAAGAAATATTGAACCTGATCATGTCCTCGATAGCATCATTGTTGCTAAAGCATACAACTCAGCGCACCAGGAATTAATAATAGATGAAACAGGCCCAGTCATAGATACCAATGGGGTCAAGCTTGTTATCGTGGATTCGGCAGTTGCACACTATAGAGCGGAATTCTTGGGTAGGGCGACTCTCTCAGAAAGGCAGCAGAAACTGAATAAATTTATGCACATCCTTTTGAGAATCTCTGAAACATACGGTGTTGCTGTTGTAATTACGAACCAGATTCAATCATCACCTGATTCAATTTTTGGAGACGCCTTCAAACCGGCAGGCGGCAATGTAGTCGCCCATACTAGTACATACCGCATCTATCTGAAGCGCTCAGGTAGGAATAGAATTGCAAGGATGGTGGACAGCCCTTATCACCCAGAAACTGAGGTGCTTTTCTCGCTTTCAGAAAAGGGAGCTACGGATCCAGAACAATATTGATTGTTATATGTAGTTACTATTAAATTAAGGCCTGCAAATACAGGAAACAAAATGCCTAGTTCACATGGCTATAGGAGGAAGTCTCGCTCGGTTATGACGCAGAATAACGTTCCAAAGGGATTATCCTATCTGCTAGCTGAATACAATCCCGGTGACAAGGTAATCATCACAATAGATCCGAGGGAACACAAAACGACCCCACATAGAAGATACCAAGGTAAGGTTGGAATAGTATTGCAAGTTGGAAGAAGGACATTAAAAACCTCAGTACTTATCGGCAAGAAGCAGAAAATCTTACAAACTAGGCTTAACCACGTAAAACATCTGACGGCTGTGAATTAGACTAATGACAGAGATTGAAAAGAAAGAAATAAAAACATTACCTGAGGTCAAGGAGATTCTGGAGAAGGTGAAACCTGACGAAATGGACCAGATCCAAAGATGGACATTTGATTTTGTAACAAGATTCTCGAAACTCGATGCAGAAACCTCACGTAAGATGGTCGAGGAACAAATTAAGGAATGTGAATTGAGAGAAGAAGAGGCAGTAGAATTAGTTAACATAGTACCAAAGTCACTTGAGGAACTGAGATCATTTACATTTGGATGGAAAAAACTGATCTTGACCAATACTCTGGAAAAAATGTTAGAGATCTTGAAAAAGAAAGCTGAAGGTTAAATATTTAGCCATTATTCAATTAATTGGGAATTAGATCATTGTCAATGTCTGTGGACAGATCCGATCGTACTTATAGAAGTGATGATAGTTACGCACATCATCACCAACCTCAACGTAAATACGAAGAGTATGCATACATATTGGATTTTAGACAACGCGGAAAATCCTCAACTGTAAGAGGTCGCGAGGGTGTAATAATACAAGCAATTGGCGAAGAAAGACTCACATTATTAGAATTACTTGGATACGGAAATGCAACTTTCGAAGTAGGAGAACGGCTCTATATCGGAAGGGATGGAAGAGAAAAGATCATCAGCGTTCTTGGAAGATTAGAATACTCAAATATATCTCAGACTGCTAAAAATGAACTCCCTGCCACAGTCGAAAAAATTGTGTTAGAGAACGAAAAAAGATTTATCGATTATGTAAATATTGCCCAACCTGTAACTCCTAGAATTCACGCTCTGGAGCTTATCCCCGGAATAGGGAAAACCTACATGATGGCAATGATTAAAGGGAGGGAATCTAAGAAGTTCGAGTCTTTCCAGGATATCCAGGACAGGATTGGCTTAAAAGACCCTGCTAAACTGATAGCAAAGAGAATCGTTGAAGAAATAACCGGCGAGGCTCGTATGAACTTATTCGTGAGAAGATGAAACTAACAGGTCCAAACTCGCTAGGGCAGCACACACTCACCGATTGGGTGGTTATGGAACAAATCATTCGAGAGGCAAATCTAACTAAGACCGAAAAAGTTCTCGAGATCGGTGCGGGAGAGGGAGACCTCACGTCGCAGCTTTGCAGGAATGCAGATCAAGTGACTTCCCTTGAAATTGACAAAGCCAAGTTTGAGTTTACGAGGCTAAAATTGGCGAAGTGTAATAATCTGCACTTGCTGAATGTAAGTCCTTTTAGTTCTAACTCGATGACCTTTGAATTTGATGTTTGTGTCTCCAATATTCCCTATTCAAGGAGTAAGGAGACTATAATGTGGTTAAGCAATCAAAAGTTTAACAGGGCAGTAATTATGGTGCAGAAAGAATTCGCAAGAAAACTCAGTTCAAAGCCCGGTACGAAGTCTTATAGGGCGATTTCCGTAGTCTGTGAATATTGTTTTATTGTTAAAGAGTTATTCGAGGTATCAAGTACCTCATTCAGCCCACCACCGGCGGTCTCATCTCAAGTTATTAAACTGGTGCCCTCCGGAAGACAAATATCCTACAACGTAAAAAAGAATATAGAAGTATTATTCTCACAGAGAAAAAGAAATGTTCGCAAGGTTGCCTCAGTTCTTGGCCTTAAGTCTGGTTCAGACTTGTCAAAGAGAATATGTCAGTTAAGTCCAAATGAGATTGTAGATTTAGCGAGGAGTATCAGCATCTGAAGCTATACTGTCCTGGAAGCCATTGGCTGACAAATGGAATGAAGATGATTTTTGTCTTACCAGAATTCAGACAGCGAATTGAATCGCGGTATGACTCATAAAATTCCCAAATATCAACCGTCTGACGACACCTACCTTATGCTGGACTCATTGGCGGGATATCGAGGAAACTCAGCACTAGAGATTGGTGTTGGGTCGGGCATTATCCTTAAAGAACTTTGCAAAAGCTTTTCCATTGTGGTTGGAACAGATATTGATCTCGATGCTTTGTCATATTGCAATCAATTAAACCGCATAGAAGCTGACCTGATTTGTTGTGATGGAGCAAAAGCACTTGCGCCCTTCCAGAAATACGACCTTATCGTCAGTAATCCCCCATATCTTCCCGCCGAGGACAATGATATTTACGACAGAACCATTTACGGGGGAATAACAGGTTCGGACGTAGCATTGGAATTCATCATATCTGCAATCAATCTTTTGAGCCAGCATGGTGCGATTTTAATTCTCCTTTCGAGTCTGTCTAACGTACCTCAAGTCTACAACGTGATAGCATCTTTGGGACTTTGCAGGAGAACAATTTCAACGAAAAAACTGTTCTTTGAGTCTCTCTCAGTAGAGGAGATACGGTTCTTTCCGTCAACTATTTAAGGATAGTTCTTGCTCAGAAGAGTTCTATTCAAGGATATTGGGATCATTTCCTCAGTAGATTAGAAGATTTCCGTGAAATTTCAGCGGTCATACTGGATAAAGACGATTCACCCCCAAGGTCATATGTTACATACTTTCCCTCTGCAATTATTTTTTCGGTAGCCTCAAAGATTGCGCTAGAGATCTCCTTTTCACCTAGATATCTCACCAACCAAGCGCCAGAAAGGATAGAAGCTACAGGATTCACCTTATCCATTCCAGAATATTTGGGCGCACTTCCATGCGCAGGCTCAAACATCGCATAACTTTCCCCGAAGTTACCAGAATATACGTTACCGATTGAACCTACATGACCTGAAGCACACTCTGATATGATATCCATAAATAGATTTGTACTTAGGAGGATATTTCGGTTAAATCGTTCAGGATTTTTGACGAGTTGTTGAGTCATGTTGTCCACATAATACTCTTCTACCTCAATGTCTTGGAACTGATGACTGATTTTTTCAACAGAGTTCCAAAATATTCCGTCCGTTTCCTTCAAAATATTCCGCTTTGTCACCGCTACTAACTTCTTATATTCACGTTCTTTGGCCAGTTCAAACGCCTTAAGAGTCACTCGTTCGCATCCTTTCCTTGTTATCTTTCTTACTGCAATTGCAGAATCCTCGCTAGTTCTAAATTCTATCCCTGCATACAGACCTTCGGTAGCCTCTCTAACACAAAGAAAGTCAAGCTTTCGATCCAACTGCCGATATGTCTTGATAGGCCTTACATTTGCATAGAGTTCAAATCTTTGTCTTATGCTAACTGCTACGCTGCGAGGGGCATCTGGATTTGGAACAGTCGTGGTTGGGCCTTTAAAGCACGCGTCACTTTGTTTGAGAAGTTTCCATACCTCATCGGAGATATATGAATTGCCGCCCGATTTCATCCACCATTCAGAACCGGCGTCGCAAATGACGAATTTGACCTGGGAATTACATGATTTCAATACATGCAACACAGCCTCGACAAGCTCTGGGCCTGTTCCATCACCCTTTATCACAATAGCCGTCTTGCCAGTCAAAGAGATTAAATCAGAAAGAATTGTTCCAGTATTATATTTATTGTGAATTTAATTCTATTCGGCTTACCATATTGTCTCTAAAAGGAGGCGCGTCGCTAGCGTTCTTAACATTTGTAAATTCATTATTCTCTGAATAATACGAATAAGTAATGTCATAATCACTGAGTTTAAGAATTCGTTCTGAAAACGATCCTGTTGAATTATCCGTGATCGGGATGGTCGCATTGTCTGGCGAGTATATTTGCATAAAATCACCCAATGTGAGCCTGATTGGTCTCACATACTCAATGTGAATTTCGTTGCCTTGCATGTCAGTGTGAATGGTTCTGAGACACGGTTTACCATCCACAGTATCATTGCCGATCCCAGCTGGAAGCAATTTTGGTTCACCATTAACGGATACTTCTACAGTAGAATGAATACTGAATGTGTCTACGTTGTGCCCCTTCAGGCAAACTTCGAGAGGAGTTGGTGGGGGTGCAAAAAGAGGAATTATTACCAGTGTTACAAGAATAGATGCCCCCATAGCCACCGGCGGGATGAGCAATTCTTTTTTACCTAGCCTTCTTCTTGGTTTCTCCTCTTTTACCTTCCGTTTAGGCATTTACGATTTCACGAGGAATGTGGTACGACCTGTTATTAGTGCTTTTCCAGCTTATTCCAAAGTATAATAGATTCGACCAAACGTCTACTGGTCGGCCCTAAAAATCCAAATTTTCATACGAATTTCGTATTACGGCGATCAAAGTATCTATCCGACACAAATAAAGCTTGACCACGCCTATGTTGACGTCGCACTGCTAGCTCGCTTTCCTTCAGTGACAGTAGATATGGGAGCAGTTC